>NZ_BAAJNQ010000005.1:0-352340 GCF_054558365.1 Rhizobium sp. No.120 | reverse complement strand
CATGCGGCGCATCGAGCGGGCGACGACGCTCGCCGACGTGTCGATATCATTCTTCCGCCCAGCTGGATCGCCTGAGCCACGTCGGGCGTTGAGTATATCATGGAACGTTTATTACGACGCCCGAGCCGCAGGCACAGCTCTCTTTACAAATGACCGACGGTCAGTCATATATTGATTGTCGCCATCAAGGTTTGAGGAGGCTGCAATGTTCGTCGGTACCAGTAGGTTGGAAATCGCAGTGCATAGAGCAGGCTATTGCCATCCGGTCGTAACGGTGGATATCCGACCATGATCCGTCATGATCTCAGCCGTTGGCCTCTCGTGCTTACGGCCGCTCGCGGCACGATCTCGTTCGGCGAGCAGATGACCTTCTTCTCTGACTGGAACGCCTGGCTCGACCGTGGCGAATCCTTTTCGACATTGCGTGTCTTCATGGATATCGACGCGCTCCAACGACCCGAGAGCAGTGCGAGAGATGCAAAGGTCTGGCTTCAGACCAATGGCGACCGGATAAGGCGGTTCGTCATCGGCATCGCAACCGTAGTGCCGTCGGAAGCTCTTGAGGACATGGGCCGCATGAATGCCGAAAAGCTATTCGGGGTTCCCGCGCAGATTTTCGATGACGCCAACGAGGCCGCGATGTGGCTTGCTTGTCTTTCGGCAATGCAGGGAAAGCAACTGCACATCGGAACAGCGTTGCGAGGTCTGACTGCTTTGCGCGGATTGTCGTGATCGTGGATGTGCCCATGTTACCCGAGAGAGATGAGACCCATTGGCCGCTGGCGATACTGGTCGCGGAAGCGCCGCTCGATGCGGATGGCCTACGCGCAGGGCTGGATATGATTGAGCATTGGCTGAGGCGCGAAAAGCCGTTTGCCCTCCTTTTGATAGCAACTTGCGGATTTGCGTCTCCAAACGACGCGGCTGCGCTGCCCACGCTGACGCTGCGTATAGATCTTGTTCGCGAAGCGCTCTGCCGCTCCCTTCTCGGCGTCGCGATCGTCGCCCCTATGCCGACGGTCGGCGCCGTGCAGCGCAGCCTTGCTCATCTCCCGCTCGGTATGCCATTAGAAGTCTTTGAAAAAGGCTCGCTTGCGGTCAGATGGTTGTGTGCAACCGTTCTCTCTCCAGCGGGTCTCACCATCGACAGCCAATAAACAGCGAGGAGAGCCAGTGACCGTTGCAGATCGTCCGCGTCCGCGCACAAAGCCACCGGAAATCCGCCGTGAGGAATTGATGGACGCCGCACAGCGACTGTTTCTAGCGAAAGGGTTTGCCGCGACCAGCGTCGCGGAAATAGTCGATGCCGCTGACGTCGCCAAGGGGACTTTCTATCTTTATTTTCAAACCAAGGATGATGTCCTCAAAGCCTTAAAGGTACGTTTCGTCGAACTCTTTTGCGAAAGAATCGACGCTGCGGCCCGTGCGGCTGCCAGCAAGGACTGGATGCAAAGGCTTGATGTCTGGATGCAGGCCTGCGTGCTCGGCTATCTTGATGAGTTCAAGCTCCATGATCTGGTGTTTCATCAGTTCCAGCCCGTGAAGCGGGATATGAAACGCGCCAATCCTCTCGTCAGCCGACTTGCCGCTTTTCTTAGCGAGGGCCATGCCGCCGGCGCATTCTCGTTCGTCGATGCCAGGCTTACGGCGGTCATGCTGTTCAATGCCATGCATGGTGCTGTAGATGACTGTCTGGCCGATGGCTCCGAAGTCGATCGGCCCAGGCTTGTCGCAGCCGTGACCGAGTTCTGTCGACGCGCTGTCGGCGGGTAGGCTGAGAGAAGCGGGCGTCCTTAGCGGCTGGCGAGCGGCCGCGATCTGTTTATTGGCCGGCACTCGCAACTGCGGCTTCGCGGAAAAGTTGATCACGGATGCTCGTATCTTCCCGCCCGCCCTGCTTTTGATCCTTAGCGCGATTTGATAGATGTCGCTCCGGTCGATGACATGACTGCGGGAAGAAAACAGATGACTGACAGGCCTGAAAGCAACGCCGTCGACTTATCGGTTGACGAAGCCTTTTTCGAACTTCTGACCGGCAGTTTTCAACGCATTGTCGGCATTCCGCTTGTCAATCCGCAAGCAGGGCCTGTTTGGCTGTATAACGAGGCGCCTTTCGTGGTCCTTGCCCATAATAC
The DNA here is from genome assembly GCF_054558365.1 of Rhizobium sp. No.120. Taxonomy (NCBI): domain Bacteria; kingdom Pseudomonadati; phylum Pseudomonadota; class Alphaproteobacteria; order Hyphomicrobiales; family Rhizobiaceae; genus Rhizobium; species Rhizobium sp. No.120. The sequence continues at coordinate 350,205 of NZ_BAAJNQ010000005.1, read as the reverse complement.
GGATGCTGATCCGCGTTTCGTCTATGCCAACAAGGCCGCCCAGAATTGTTTCGAATATCCCTGGGATGAGTTCGTAACGCTTCCCTCGCGGCTTTCGGCGGAGCTTCCCAACCGGGCAGAGCGCCAGCAACTGCTGGATGCCGTAACGCGCAATGGTTTCATCTCTGACTATCGCGGTCTGAGGATTGCTAAATCCGGACGGCGGTTTTGGATCGAGGAGGGTATCGTCTGGCAACTTGTAGATCGCGAAGGCAATTTGCGCGGCCAGGCCGCGACATTTTCTAACTGGAAGGACGCCTAAGCCCGCAGACGCGACTTGGCCGTACTGGCGTCGTGGCGTAACGCCGCATATCCGCGACGGGCGGTGATATCGCAGGAGCGTGCTGCCACATTGCGCGCGAATCTGGGACGGGTTCTTTAAGTTCGTGGCGTGCAGGCGCTTTGGTCGTGGCCGGTGATATGAGCCTTGCAAAAGCAGCATGGCTAACTTGCAGGCATATGCATTTTATTTAGGCGGGTAAATGCCTATCTCTTCCGCGCAAACAAAGGAGATGGCAAAATGAAAGTATTAGAGAAGATTAAACGCTTTAGCGAACAGCGCAGAGCAATGCGCGAGCTTTCCGCCCTGGACGATTATGTTCTTCGTGATCTCGGCATTTCCCGCTCGCACATTCCGTTCGCCGTCAAAGGAGCTCGCGGCAACTAAGCCTTCCTTTCGCGCGCATACCTTGAGGGTATGCGCCGCCGCAGGAACTGTTGGGCCAGTGATGTCGCTAGCGTTCTGCGACAAAGTCATAGCCGATAGATGCCGCGCGTAGCGTCATTGGTCGCCCCCAACCTGACGATCGGCGCAGTTTTCCTGCTGTTATTCACCAGGTAGCGTGACTGAGATTTAGGCGGCTTGATCGCGGCGGTCTCTCTTGCCTCGTTTCGCGCAATATTCAAGTTCAATCTCAAGTAGTCTCGTTGCATTGGCAAGTGCTTCCTCTGCCTCGGCGAACGACCGTGGACTATGGCCCATTCTGGCCTCGCCGTAATTTTCGGCGCGCAGCAGCACGAGTTCGACCAATTCGATGCATTCAGACGTCGGGCGGACGAGATTCAGGCAATACCGCAAATTGATCGCAACCTGGACTGCGAATTCGGCGGCCGAGAAATCCAATATTGCTCCCGGCGGGATGACCCGTGCCAGATATATCCTCCAGTATTGGGTCATCGCATTACCCCCTTTTGTCGGATGGATTGCGCGAGCATCGACGCATGGTGTGCTGCATTTACAGATACGCTGTTGGTTCTCGACCGGCTTATTTTGCGCCGATGAGGCTTTGGTTTGCTCGCAGTCATATTGACTAGCTGATGTCAGTTTCAATAAGACGATCATGCAATTGGGCTTCGGTCCGGTGCTTTCTCCGACCTTGGTCTGATGACGCCACGGCGGAAGGTCATGGCGTGGATTACTGAAGTCCAAATGCCGTATTTTCCATGCGATAAGACTTGACCCTTCGCGACGTAGCGGCGATTTGATATGGATCAGACCCTTGCCAATCGGCGATAGCCGAGGCGTTTCGAGCCCATGGAACGGTGGCGCTCGTCGTAGGAGCCTCAGGAGGCTTTAGGTGGTGTTGTTGCGTCGGAAGCTTATTGCTGCCTTACCATGTCTGTTGCTGACACTGGTCAACACGGCACTTCCCTATACCGTCAAAATTCATGGTGCTTCTGCGATATTCGCGCAGCAGATAGCCGAGGCCAAAGGTGGCAACGGCAATGGTGGTGGTAACGGCGGCGGAAATGGTAATGGGGGAGGTAACGGGAACGGAGGAGGTAACGGGAACGGTGGTGGCAACAGCGGCAATGGAGGCGGAAACGGCAATAGCGGGAACGGGAATGGCAATAATGGAAACGGCAATGCCAATGGCCGATCATCCGCAACCAAGAGCGCTACGCAAAGCCAGGTCGATTCCGACCAATCTTCCGATGATGGCGGGGGCTCGATTAGCGTTCAACACAAGGACGGCATGAGCGAAAATATACAGAGCGGACGTTATGTGATGAAGGATTCAAAGGGCCGCACCATCATCAATCGCAACGCGACAACCGCCGATGAGCAGCGGCTCAAATCGTTCCTTCACTGACGCCGCCTTTCGAGTTCATCCCGGAATGCCATCGCAGCTTCCGTTCTATTGCTCACTTCGAGCTTGGCAAAGATCTGCGTCATATGATGCTTGATGGTTTTTTCGTGCAGATCGAGCTTCAGGCCAATATGTTTGTTGCTCAATCCGGCGGAAGCCAGTTCCAGTACTTCCCGCTCGCGATCCGTCAATGCGCTGAAGGGATTGGCCCGGGAACTGGTTCCGTTTTCCGAAATCAGACGCGCTGATAGAGTCGGGGCGACATAACTGTCGCCGGCAGCGATACCGCGAAGGATATCGGCGAGTGTCCGTGATCCGACGCCTTTCAGAACATAGCCCTTCGCACCGCTCTTGAGCGCCGCCATCACATCGTCGCTTGCCTCGGAGACTGTCAGCATCACGATCTTCTGATCGGGTATCTGGCCGAGGATAAGAGAGAGGGCATCCAGTCCTCCTCCCGGCATAGAAATGTCGAGCAATAGGATGTCCGGACGTTGTTGCAGCGCTATGCGCAACGCATCATCCTTGCTGCTGCCCTCACCGACGATGCTGAATCCATCCATTTCGGTCAGGCTGCGGATAACGCCCTCCCTGAAGAGAGGGTGGTCGTCTACAACCGCCAAAGTGATTGCTGCTGTCATGTCTGCTCCATTTCCTCGATGCTCAGGGACATGCGGACGATGGTACCTCGGCCCGACGACAAAAGCTGAAACGTGCCGCCGAGGCTTTCGACCCGATCTCTAAGGCCAGCAAGCCCAAGCTTTTGCGGGCCGACCTCCTTCGAATCAAATCCCGGTCCCTCATCGGCAACCTCGATCACGACCTGACCGTCTTTGAAGGTCTGCACGACCTTTTGCCCGATTCCGCCTGCGTGGCGATAGCCGTTGTTCAAGGCTTCCTGCACAAAGCGATAGACGCATATTTTTGCGGACGTCGAAAGGTCTGCCGGCGTTGCCCCGACCATCAGCGCGACGGCGACACCTGTACGTTGCTCATGGGCTCGAATTGCCCGTTTCAAAAGATCTGTCAGATTGTCCGTCTCGATGTGCGGTAGCATCAGTCCACTGCAGATGCCCCGGATTTCGGTCATGGCGTCGTCAAGGCTGGATTTGATTGTCTGCAGCGATGCCTCGCGCTCCTCTGGCGAGGCGGTGGGGCTGATGAGGGTCTGGCTGTCCAGCCGCAAGGAGGCATAAGCGACCAATTGGGCGGGGCCATCATGCAGATCGGCGCCGATGCGGCGCAAATAGCTCTCGTTCAGTGCAGCGGAGCGCTGGGTCGCGCGTTGAACGCGCGCACGCAACGCCTCATTCTGTCGAAGAAGCGCCGACAATTCGCCGATGCGGCCATTGAGCGCCTTGCGCTGATTGTCGATGGTGCGGCTGCCGCGCAGGACGATGATCGATAGAAGGGCGAAGAATGTCAGTGTGAACAAGGCAACGACAAGCCAGCTTAACAGGCGGGCCTGCGTAAGGCTCCCCTCGAAATCGTTGGCGACCTCGTAGAACTCGGAGACGGCCACGACCTTGCCCGACCATGGTTGAAGCACCGGATTGTAGATTTCCAGAAGCGGTTTGCCGCTATTGCGTTCGGCGACGCTTTCTACATCGTCGATCTGGTTGAATTTAGCGACCATTCGGCCCGAAAAAGCCTTGTGAAGACTATCCGAGAGCGGAAATCGCTTGCCGGAAAGATCCTTGTTATTGGAATAGAGGATCGTCCCATCGTCGCGCCAGAGCCGGAAAGAAAACAGCCGTGTGCCAAGCGCGCCTTGGCCCAGGGTCTCATCAAGGGCGCGCGTTACCGTATCGTCCAAAACCTGAGTGGTTTGCATATCGGGCAGGAGTGGAGCAATGACGCTGTCGACATAGAGGGCAGTCGTTGCCGCGGAATTGCGTGTCACCGCATTCTCGATCAGATTGGCAACGAAGGAGCCGACAACGAGCATCGCACAGAGAGCGACGAAGCCACCGGCGAACAGGAACTGCCTGGCCAAGGATTGGGAATTCCAGCGTTCGATAAGGCTTGCTGGCGAGAGTTTGTATTTATGATTCGCTCGTGACACTGGCATAACCGGCACTGATCTCCCAACCCTCTATAGCTATCCCAGTGGAATGGAGTGTCAACGGTTGGGTTATCCCAAGAGGTATCGCCGGCCGCCAATCTAAGCGACCATAGGGCAGGATCAATCAGACCATGGTCTTAACATCAAAGGCATAGGTCGGACTGATGTAGAAAGCTTGGATTTCGGCAATATTCTAGTGCGCATGATTTGGTGGATATGACCGCTCGACGGGCGGACATCTTACGAAGGAAATGTGCATGAAGATCCATTCCATAATTGGTGCGACAAGCATCGGCCTGGTGCTCGCATTCGTTCCCATCGGAGGAGCTGCCGTCGGTTTCGTGCAGACGGCATTCGCGAAGGGCGGAGACGGCGGCGGTCATGGCAATGGTAACGGCGGCCATGGTGAGGGAAATTCCGGCCATGAAAAGTCTGGGGGCGACGATGCAAGCAGCTCTTCGACGAATTCGGCGACAGCACAAGGCGCCTCATCGTCGGTGCTGGGGCACCATGCGGACAAGCACTCCAAATCCCATAGTGCAAGTTCCAAGAGCCATGTCTCAAAACCCGGTGCAGGCAGCCTGAGCTCGCTCAAGCGAGACTATCACGCCTACTTGAACGCGAAAGATCCGAAGATGGCGGCGCTTTCGGCTTATGTGAAGGCATATGCGGAGTTCGAAATCCAGTATGGAACGACGGCTGTGCCCACGGATCCGGCCCTCAGTGACAATGCCTTGCGTTCTGCGCTGGCGCAGCTGTCCAACAAGCCGGTAACGAACGAGACGCTTGCGGAAGCAAAGAGCATCCTCGGAGTTGGAACGAATACCGGAAAAATCGCGGAAGTCCGCGATGCATTGGAAAAGCAATCGGGAAATACGGCACCATCTGAGAGCACGCAATTAACCGACGATTGAGGCGCCGCCTTACAGTGCTTGGGTAAAGGTGGCTATCAACGGGCATGTGGTGGGGGTCGTCTGCGACTACCTCTTATGAGCTTCGATTTATGAGTTTGGCGCGCACGCGTGCCATTCGCTAGCCGGTCCGCCCACCGGCTCTATCGCCGGGTCGGACCTTCCGCCCCAGACGCTGTTCGATCCGGCGATAGGCAATTTGCTGTGCAAACCACTGCGAGGAAGTTCATGGTTTCGGGACAATCGGAAGCAGGCAAGCAGGCCACTCTCTCATTGGAAATGATATAGCCATCCCCGGTAGGAGGAGGGGTGGAGAGCGGCTTCCCGCTCTCCACGATCGTTAGTTCAGAATCTTGATGACCTTGCGGGAGGAAGGTTCGACAATCACGCGTTCGTGATTGACGATCGCATAGGCATATTTCGGATTTTGCGGAACTGTTCGCACGACGATCGTTTCCGGCAAAGGCCGGCCGACCACTACACGTTCGCGGACAACCGTTTCATCTTCGGGCAGGGGCTGTTCGCGGACGTAGGTGACGACCTTCTGCGGCGGCGGATCGATCGCCGTGCCGGCTATGGCGCCAGCAACGCCGCCTACGGCGGCCCCGACCGGGCCACCAACAACGGCTCCGGTAACCGCGCCACCTGCGGCGCCGGTGACGGTCGACGATTGGGCAAAAGCACATCCGGCGGTCAGGCCAAGCGCGAGTGCCGCAACACTAAGTACCTTCGTTTTCATCAGAATCTCCTTTCACCTTTTATTCGTCCGTCATTGACGGAGCTGTCGGTAAAACAGAGCTTCGCCGCAGTCTGTTCCTTTCCTTAGGCTTCAGTCGTGTACGTTTAGGACATGGGTCGCGATTAATATCAGACCAAAGTCCTAGGCGCGCGGCTTCAATCGGGAACATGGAGGATCCGTCGCCCTGAAGGTTGAGTTCCGTGATGGAAGGCAGGGATTGAGCTAACGCAGCTCGCGCCTTCGTAACCGTCGGAAGCGGCTATGGGATGCAGCAGGTCGATCCGTCAAAGAATTCCCATCGCTTCGTATGAGCAGTGCAGCAATTTCAATCGGTCAATGTCGAGCCTGGTTCGAAGAAGACGCCGATGCGTTTCGCTCTGCTGTCCAAGTGCTAGGCAGGTTGGCACATACGATCCCGACCAGCAGGATGACGGATACCAGAGCGATCAATGTCTCCCATGATTGCTGACGAAATGGGAGCGGCCAGCGCGATCGGGATATATTCGGATCATACCGCATTCATCAGTTCCACACCCGTTGGAAGGCCGTCGGCGTTGACGTTCCGGTGGAGGAGATCAAGCCTGTGATCGCCTTTATTATCCGCTGCGCGTTCATCCGGCTAATCTACGTCCGTCGAAATTCGATTGTCTAGTACCTTGATCGACAATATCTGGTAACGGAGACCCTGGCGATCGCCAGGGTTGCCAAAATAACCGGATTATAGAGAAAATATTTCCCGGAATGCCGGATGAGGCAGTCGCAATCCGACGGTCGGAAGTTCCTGATTTCATTCAAGCCTTCACCCCAGCGCCATGTATCTCAAGTGCGGCGGACATTCTGCGACTGTGCTCGTAAAGCCAGTCACAGAATTCCTTCGGCCCTGGTCTGCCATCGTCATTGCGTATAAGTGCGAAGTGCCAGTCGGGACCTTCAAGCACCTTGTCGAAGGGCGCCATCAGTGCGCCCGATTTGACGATGGGCTCGAAGAAACCGGGCGGCACGAGCGCAACGCCTTCACCCGCACAGGCGGCGTTCACATTGAGCTCATGATTCGGATATTCGACTCGAGTGAAGTTCAACCCGGGCGGGACATGGCCGATTGCGCTCACAAACCATCTTTCCCAATCTGGGTGCGGCAAGAGTGGCAGAGTTGCCAGTGTCTCGGGTGTGAGAGGTTCCAGCATTGCGGCAAGGGAAGGAGCCAGTAGCGGTGCCAATTGTACGGGAAACAATCTAAAGCCCCGCAGACCCGGCCAGTCGCCGGCTCCAGTGCGGATGGCAACGTCGAAATCTGAAGGGTCACGAATTTCGGTCGAAACGTCGAGTTCGATTTCGCAGCGCTGATAGCTGGAAAGGCGCGGTGCAAGCCAGCGGCTTGCGAGGGTGGGGGGTGCGGTTATCCGCAGAGGAGGGGATGCCGCTCCGAAAGCGGTCAATGCGGCGGCAATTTCATCCAAGCCACGTCGTACGCCTTTCGCAAGCAACATAGCTTTCGGGGTGGGCGCTACACGTGGTCCTCGCCGAATGAAAAGTGGCTCACCCAGCGCTTCCTCAAGGATGCGAATGCGCAGACTGACTGCTGTAGGGGTGAGAAACAAACGCTCGGCCGCACGGGCGAAACTGCCGGAAGCGACGCAGATCTCAAGGACTTTCAGGGAGTCGAGTGAAGGGCGCATATGTAGTTTCACTTATGATAACAGTAAGGAATGCCCGTTTTGCGTGTCGAGATTATCGTAGTTTGATGCTCCCCAGAAGTGGAGGCGATCACGCGCTCCATAAATGGGGAGTCTGTCATGGAGCTGCAATCGCGTCCTCTATTTACGCTGTATCTTGAACTTCATCCAACGATCGATATCGGTCCATGTCCCGCAGGCGCACGCCGCATCTTTCCGGTTTCGGGCGGCCGTTTCGGGGGAGAGCGCCTCAGGGGCAGGGTCTCACCGTTGATCGGATCGGATCTGCTGGTCACTCGACAGGACGGAACATTCCAGCAGAATGTGCGCGTTCTGCTCGAGGTTGAGGATGGCGCCCATATTCTGATGACCTATCGTGGTGTCCGCCATGCATCGGCCGAAGTGTCCGAGCGCTTGGGACGCGGCGAACCCGTCGACCCTTCGGAATACTATCTTCGAACAACCCCCTATTTCGAAACCGCCTCGCCCGCCTATGCATGGATCAACGCGATCGTTTCCGTTGGGAAGGGCGGCCGCTTTCCGGGCGGCGTAAAATACGAGCTGTTCGAAATCCTCTGAACAACAGAGAAATGGACGGGATTGGCGTGGTTCCATCGGTTCTGTGTTACGTCGAACAATCTTGCGCAGACAGTCCGAAATGCCGCTGAGGTAATATTTCCAAAGCTCTTATTGCAAAATCTGAAATAGAGTCTATGTTAGGCTTATCGACCATTGCTTGTGACGTCGCTCAAGGGCGCAGTGCTCTTCCTCGGATTCCCTCTCAAAAATCGATCTAATCCCGCAAGGTATCGCGGGAGCAACAACGATTGCTATGAAAGGAAATCGTTATGAACACTGGCACAGTTAAGTGGTTTAACTCCACCAAGGGCTTCGGCTTCATTCAGCCCGATAACGGCGATGCAGACGTCTTCGTGCATGTTTCTGCCGTCGAGCGAGCTGGAATGCGTTCGCTGAGCGATGGACAGAAAATTCGCTATGACATCGTGCAGGACCGTAGGTCCGGCAAGAGCTCCGCTGATAATCTGCAGGCGGCTTGATTTTGTCATTCAGACGCGCTGACCACGGATGTACTGGCAGTGCGGACGGATGATGCTGAGAGGTCGGGGTAACGCCCGGCCTTTTATTTTGGCCATGGGAGAACGATATGCAGGGCCTGCGCTACCAGATTGGCGACACGATCGTCTTGAAACGTGGTATTATGGGAAATACCGGCCCTTCTGGCATGTGTCGCATCGTATCGTGCTTGCCTGAGGCCGATGGTGCCGCCCAATACCGAGTGCAGTTTGAGGGCGAGAATTTTGAGCGCCGTATTCTCCAGCCGGATATTGACGTTCAAGCGTCGACATCAAAAGCCCGTACTATTGGCTTCGAAGCAGAATCAAAGTCTTCCAGCTGGATCAATTCAACGATGATCACCGTCAGAAGGCGGTGATTGAAGGAGCAACTTTGCAAGTAGATGTCAGAGACAACAACGTCGATCAGGCGCTGCGGGTTTTGAAGAAGAAGATGCAGCGCGAGGGGCTCTTCAGGGAAATGAGGGCTCGCCAATCCTACGAAAAGCCTTCAGAAAAGCGGGTTCGGGAAAAAGCAGATGCCCTCCGGCGGGGTCGTAAGCTCGCTCGTAAACAGGCCCAGCGCGAAGGCCTGCTTCCCGCGCCCAAAAAGAAGGTTGCACGGTCGCGCTGATCGTACCCTCTTACCTTTCGCCAGGAGACATCATGGCCGCCACAAAAGAGAAGTTTTTCAAACAGGGTAAGCAAACTCTTCAAGACAAGGCATCGGCAACGGATATGGCGGCGAGGCAGATCACCGCAGCCGAAACTGCCGATCGCGAGAAAAAGACCGAGAAGCTCCGCGCGCTTCGATTGGCTCAGCCCGAGGCAGAGCCGATCAAACCCTCGGCGAAACGCAGGCAGAAGACGAAATAACAGAAGAACGATCGCCAGACATTGTACCGTGGGAGACGCAGCATTCCTTGGCGCGGAGAAAACGTCACTATACAGCCACGCGGTCGCGATCGAAAATGTGGAGCTGCGAAAGGTTTATGGCTTCGCTCGCTGCCGACGTGCTGCCGATGAATTCGTCAATCAGGAATGCCACATAGCCTCCAGTCGTCCTGACGATGGCAAGTTCGCAGCTCCGTGAGGGCTTGTTGCCCATGTGGGCGGCCAAATCGTAAACCGGCACCAATTCGCCGCGATATGAGGTATGACCGAGCGCGCGGCGTGTATTGTCGCTGTCGCGAAGGGGGCGCCAATTATCTGCCCGTGCGACGATTGTTCCGTCAAGGAACGTGCATAAGGTATCGTGCACGCGGACCGCCATTGTGCCGCGGCGAAGAAATGCTGATAGAGGCATTGAGCACTTTGTCCCTTCAGGGACTCCCCGTTCAAAAGTGCAAACGTCTGAGGCGAAACCCGGCTGGGGAGGATGCCTTGGCACTGTCATGGTGCCGCCGAGCTGCGTTCGGCCAGACATACCCAAGGTAGAACGATTGTCTTGATGACTGCTTTTAGGTTTGCCTAAAATTCTAATGACGATCCGCTTTTGGAACAAGGTGAGGCTAAAATCTGAGTACGATTGTGCAAAGCAACGGCATTCTAGCTGTGTCTGCCGCTTCGAAAGGGACGAACGAGAAATTCGGTCAAGTTCTGTGGCTCCCGGATATTGGGTAGGCCGACATCGGGCCATTCCTGGGCTTTCGGATAGTATGCCGTCCCGAACAGAGTGTCCCAGATCGCGGAGCCGCTGCCGAAATTCCTGTTGAAATGCCGGCGTTCGATCGAATGGTGAATACGATGAAACCGGTTGTCGGGAAAGATGTAGCGAACCCAGCCCAGATTCAGACGCGTCGAGCTATGTTCGAAATAACCTTGCCACCGAACGAAGAACACCCAGATCCAGGGAACATAATCCTGCTTGAAATCGAAGAGCAGCGAGACGGGAATAATCAGGAACGGAATTCTGAAGATCTCCTCACTGAAATGATGATTGCTGTTGAAGGCGCTCATTTCCTCGAGCGAATGATGCTCGGCATGGAAGCGCCAGAAGAAGCTGTTGCTATGCTGTAGCCGATGGAACCAGTAGTAGAAGAACTCGCTGACCTGCAGAACGATAAATGATGCAGCTATGGCGCCTAGCAGGTGCAGCGGCCATGCGGTCGAAAACTTCGAGAGGAACGTCAGGTCTATCGCAAACAACGGCTTTATGCCGATGCCAGCCCAAAACCAGTTGAATAGGGTCAGGCTTGCCTTGGTTATGAGGATGTTCGTCACGCAGAAGATTATTCCGCGAAGTTTCGATGCATAGCTGTTGCGGGATTTCGGAAAGATAATCTCGGCGGCAAGCAACAGCAACGCGACCGGAACGATGCGATCGGCATAATCCTCCATGAATTTAAGCAATTGAGGTAAATTTTCCATTCCCAATTTGCTATCCATGCAGCGACAGAGGGGCGATCCCCTCCCTTATCCGAGGATAGTTGCTGCTTCAACTTGATGATTAAAAACTGGTTAAGGGTATGACGGCCGCGGCGAGTTTGGTGATCTGAGAACAGCCACGCTCCGGACAATCAGCCTATCCACGGGCTCTCAAGGCAGCGATCAGCGGCAACCGGCTTGCGGCCAGTGCGGGAAGCGCGCCGCCAAGGAGTCCGATCGAAAGGCCAAGTATACCGCCGGTCAGCATGACTTGCGGCGTGACGGTAAGGTGAAAAGCCATGATGGCATCATTAGCGCCTATGGTGCTGGCGCGCCACCCTTCGAAGACAAGCCGCGATGCAAAGACGCCGATGCCCGCTCCGGCCCCAGCCAAGAGCGCGGCCTCGAACCACGTTGCGAGAAAAGCGGATAGCCGGCTGAAGCCGAGTGCGCGCATGGTCGCGATCTCGACCGTTCTGTCCGAGATGGAGCTCATCATCGTATTGAGTGCTCCGGTGGTTGCCCCGATCGCCATCAGCAGGGCGATCGGCCAGCCGAACAGGCGTATGAGATCGGCCATGCGCCCAGCCTGCGATGCATTAAGTCCAGCCTCGGAAACTGCCGTCAGCGGCGTCTCCGTAATCGTCGTCAGCCTGGCGTTCAACTTGGCAAGGGAGGATGGATCGGCAAGTCGCAATCGCAGGCTTTGCACCTCGCCCTGCCTGTCGAAGGCGGCACGCACCGCATCGATATCGCCCCAGATTTCCGATTCGAATGCGCTGCCATTGGCAGTGAAGTGTCCGACCACGGTCCAGTCGACGGTGCCGAGCCGCACCTTGGCGCCGAGGCCGAAGCCGGGATAATCGCGGGCGATGCCCGCTCCGACGACGATCTCTCTGGCACCGGGCGCAAACAACCTTCCCTGCGAAAGGACGATACCGCTCCGGATCGAAAGACCGCTGCCATCCATGCCACGCAGGGCAAGGGTCCTTGAGCTTCTATCTCCTTTGCTGGCGACATCGACGGGGATCGCGAGTTCGCGGGATGCAACAAGATTTCCGGCCGAATCCCGAAGGACCCCGATATCGCCGCCGCTGGCCTTGAGGTTACGGATCGCATCGGCTGATATATCGGAGCCGGTCTCCTGGTTTGTGCCGCCGCCGAGCACGACGGCGACCAGCGGCGAACCCGCGCCGGTGAGGGCTTTCTCGAAGCCGCTCGCCATTGCTAGGAAGCCTATGAGCACGATGACGACGAGCGATACCGACAATGCCATGGAGAGCGAAATTGCCACGCGTCGCTTCATGCTGCCGAGCGCGGTTCTTACCGCAACGATGATCTGTCTGATTTGGATGAACATATCGGTTACCTCGTTCGGAAGGCTTTCATGATGGGGGTTCGCATGGCGTTGACGGCCGGCACGAGGCCGGTTGCAAGTCCAAGGACAAGCATGATCGCCGTTGCATGCAGCAGCACGACCGGAGAGAAGACAAGACCGAGCGATGGGCCAGCAAATATCGCTCCGGCTCTGGCCAGAGCCAGCCCGATGGCTTCGCCGATGATGAACATGAACAGTGTTTCGCCGAGGACGAGGGTGAGGATCGTCATGCGCGAGATGCCCAGCGTTTTCAGGACGGCGATTTCGAATGTCTGTTCGCGCACGGCGAAGACCATGGTGTTGATGACGATCATCAGCAGCGTGGCGAAGGCAGCCCCCGTGACCAGATCGACGATGAGGCCGATATCGGCATACTGGCGCAGGAAGGCTTCGAGAAACTGCTTTTCGGACTGAGTGCGCGTGGGTGCCGCAGAGTTGGCGAAGAGCGCGTCGATATGGGCGGCCAGAACTCCCGGCGAAACGCCGTAGCGTGGCTTGACGATGAATGCATCCGCCGTGTCCCTGTCTCTCGCGCGTGCTGCATTGACGTAATCGTAGCGCGCGATGGTGAAATAGGTGTCGGTGCTGGCGCTTTCGCCCTCGAAAATCCCGGCAATCTCGAAGCGCCAGTCGCGGCCGCCGCCCTGCTTCGCCATCTGAAAGGCGGTGACGGTGATGTTTTGGCCAACAGACCAGCCTTCGGCTTCGGCGAGCGCCCGTCCGACCAGCACGCGGTCGCGACCCTGGCCGATCGCCTCGAGCAGATCGGGCGTAAGGGCGAGTTCCCGACCGTTGGTTTCCATCATTAGCGCCGGATCGACGGCGCTGATGGGTACGACGTTCTTTTCGACATCGATGTAGCCGCGCAGGCGCGTCATATAACCGACCGCTGCAACATCGGGATCGGCTGCGATGCGGGCGCGGTGGGCCATAGGCAATGGCTGCCCGCGCCCGCCGGCACTCATGACGCCGAGAATATTGTCGCTGGCGGCCGAGACGCCCTGCGATCCAGCCAGGAAGCTGGCGGTCAACCCATGGATCAGAAAGGCGACGGCGATGCAGACAATGAGGAGAATGGTGCGCAGCGGTTTTCGCCAGGCATTCTTTCGAGCGAGGTCGAGGAAGGTCATCAGGCAGTTTTCTCCGCTTCGATGAATTGCCCCTTGTCGAGATGCAGCGTCCGTCTCGCGGCGCCTGCGGCCTGTGGGTCGTGGGTTACCATGATGACGGTCTTTCCCAGTTCGCGATTGAGGAAGGCGAGCATCTGCAGCGCATCGTCGGCGGAGGCCCGATCGAGATCGCCGGTAGGCTCGTCGCAGAGCAGCAGGCCAGGATCGGAAACGATCGCGCGCGCAATACCGACGCGCTGCTGCTGCCCGCCGGACATGGAAGAAGGATATTGCTTTTCCCTGCCGGCAAGGCCGACGAGATCGAGGACCGTGCCGACCCGGTCACGCCGCTCCTTTGCGCTCAGGGGCTTCAGGAGGAGCGGCAGCTCGACATTCTCTGCCGCGGTCAGCATCGGCAGCAGATTGTAGAACTGGAAGACGATGCCGATATTGTGCGCTCGCCAGGAAGAGAGCGCGCGTTCGCCCATCCAGTCGAGTCGATAGTCACCGATGCTGAGACTTCCGGCGTCCGGCCGATCAATGCCGGCCAGCATGTTGAGCAGCGTCGATTTGCCCGATCCCGATGGTCCCATGATCGCGACGAAATCGCCCTGCGGAATGGCAAGGTCCAGGCCCGAGAAAATGGAGATATCCTCCTTGCCGATACGATAGGCCTTTCGCACCTCTTTAAGCTCGATATAGGCGTCCTGGGTCATGGCTTGCTGTCTCCATTCTCAGCGATCGTGTCTGCAAGGGGAATACGGATGCGGGCGGCCATGTTCGGCCGAATGCCTTTCGGCGGATCGATGAGGGAAAGGCGAACCGTGATCGTGCCCTTTTCGACCGAGGCAATGGGCGCGAGCCGCATCACCTCGACTGCAAAGGCTCGATCGGGAAATCCGTCGAGCACGGCTTCGCCCCGCAGGCCCGGTCTGAGCAATGCAATGTTGGTTTCCGCTACGTCGGCGTCGATCGCCATGCTGGCGGTATCGGTAATGACGAGCAGGCTCTGGTTTTCGCGCACGCTGTCAGCACGGGCAAGCACACTGTCACCGACATGGGCGTTGAGCCGTGTCACCGTCCCGGCAAATGGCGCGCGCACCGTCAGTTCCGTCAGTGGCTCCTCGGCGGAGCGAATACCGAGTTCGGCCGTGGCGAGATCCTGTCGGGCCTGCGCTACGCCGTTGGATGCACGCGCAAAGGCGGTTCTCGATTCTTCCAGTTGTTGTCGTGAGGCTACATCGCGGCTGGCAAGGCTTTCAAGGCGGGTGAGGGATGCACGCGCCTGCACGAGATCGATATCACGCAACTTGAGAGCCAGATCGGCAGCGGCCCGCGCGGCTTCAGCCTTTTCTAGCGCGATGTGAGCGACTGCATCATCGAGTACAATCAGGCGCTGGCCGGCTTCGACCCGGTCGCCGAGCTCGACGGCGACATCGGTAATTCTGGCCTCATATTTGGAAAAGATCGTCGTGCTGCGCGGAGCAACGACAATCCCGGCACCGGTTATCTCGCCGACCCGTTTGTTTATGACATCCAGCTTGCTGTCCCTTTCATTTGTGTCCTCAGCTCGGGAGGTTTCCGTTGCGCGTGGCTCGCTCCGCAAGGCCGGTATGGAAGAGAGAGGCGTTCCCGATGGATGGAATATGTTGGGACGATAGACGACGATGATCAGGCCAGTGGCCGCCGCAACCAATGCCAGGCTCAGGAGGGGAATGGCCCGCCGCCTTGGAGCGCGCGGCGGATCCTGTGTTATGTGCCGCCGCTCCAGGGAGAGGGTGGTCAGCGTGGCGGCAAGTCTTTGGTCGTGATCGGTGACGGTGCTCATGAGAAAGAGCATGGCCATCCGACGGGGAAACGGAGACCTCGAACATGATCCGGATCGTGCTTAATCGCGATTAAGTCAGCCTTTGATGTGGCCGAAATCAACCGGAAGGTCTGCGCGACCTGTCGCGCCATTCTAGCGGCGTCGTATCTGTTACCCGCCGGAACTCGCGATTGAAATTCGATTTGGTCTGAAAACCGACATCGAACATGATTTCCGTCACCGGCTTTTCGGTTTCCGCCAGCAGCAAGCAGGCTTCGGCGATCCGGTGCTCATTGACATATTGCGAGACGTTCTTGCCGGTTGCGCGGTTGATGGCTGCGGAAATCTGCCGGGCGGGAATCGCAAGCTTGCGCGCCAACCGGTCCAGATTGAGATCGACATCGCGATAGGCGTGCCTGTCTTTCATCAATGTCTGAACGGCAGAGAGCGTCTGCGCGTCTTCAACGAGTTCAGGCGGACGTACGTTCTCAGCCTTCTCGGCTGGCGCATGGCTGCGGCTGCTTGCCGCCACAGCGGCGGCCAGTGCTGCCAATCCCAGAAGATTTCCGAGGTTGATGACCTTTACCGTATATTCGCCATCGGTCCAGGCAAGGTTCAGCCAGATGAAGATATCGATCGCGGCCAGGAGGAGGAGAGCACCGGCGGCAAAGAGGATGGCTCTGTAGGTCGGGCCAGCGTTTTCGAACGGAGCGAGGCGCAGCGCATCCGCGCCCGATCGCATGAGAAGCAGGATTGCCGCTGCATAGCCGAACTCGGTAAGAATGATAACGATATCGATAGCGTCGCGCCATATTGCCATCAGCACGATAACGAGCCCCGCTGGAAACGCATGCAGGCAGATCTGCTGAACCATGGAAAGCGTGCTTTTGCGTGCCAGCCTGGCGACGCCGAGATAGGCAAGCGGCGGCACCATCGCAGCCGCGACCGGCATGACGTACATGACAGGTAGAATGGCATAGCCCCAGCGCAATCCGGAAAGCACGGCCTGAAACGTACTCACCAGGATGAGCGCCTGGAAAGGGAGATTGGGTGAGGGGCTATCGTCACGGCTCCGGACCACAACGAAAAGAATGACGAGCAAAATTGCGACGACGAATGGAAGCGGAATGAAAATCATTGATCGTTAGGAGCAGGACCTGACTGTATCTCCAGCCGATCATGCCGAAAGACGAGCCGCACCGCGACCTCAATCATGTTTCAGGTCGTCAAAATCTGGGGAGGGAGACCGGTTGCCATGGCATATCACTTCGCCGCCGCGGCAAGACATCCATCGATGATCCCTCTGATTTCCGCACGGCAGGAGCCGCAATTGGTCCCGGCATTCGTTATTGCACCGACAGCCTCGACGCTGTGACATCCATTGCGGATAGCGGAGACGATGCTGTTGATGCCGACCGAAAAGCAGGAGCAGACGGTGGCGCCTGGGTCCGGCTGATCAGAGCCCGGACGACCGGCAACAATGAGGAAGCGCTTGCGAAGATCGGAATGGACGGCGGTGAGTTGAGCAGCTGCCCAACTGCGGGACACGGCGACAGGCTCGCGGGCAAGGAAGAATGCGGCAAGCAGCGTCCGCCGTCGAAATTTGAGCGCTCGCCCAATTCATTTGCGCTCTCGCCGCCTCGGCGGATGTCATGTCCGTGGCATCCGATCTTGGCGACTGGAAACAGAAAGGCTTGTCGCTTGTTCTTTGCAGGAATGAGGATCTTCGTCATGGCCATAAACCTGGGGGGTCAGGAACCAATTCGATTGCGAGGCAGTTAGAAAACAGAGGCGGGAAAGAAAAAGGAGAACACCATGTCGAATGTTTCGCGAACTGGAACTGACGATGTCAACAATGCAACCAGCCGGACAACTTTCGGGCGTTCCGTCGAGAGCAAGGCTCAGTTGCGGGATGCGGCGGCGCTCTCCTCATCAGCCGACGGTATGGAGACGCTGAATATCTATCGCTTGGAGCCCATCGCTGCCCCGGACGATCCGCGCTGGGACAATGCTCCCAATCAGGGCACGATCATCGTGGCTGCCAGAAGTTCGGGTGACGCGCGCATCGTGGCCACTGGCAGGGAGCTCGACTTTATGGAGGTCGATGCCGCCCCCGCCGAAGATGTTACTACCAGTAACGCGAGTGCGTTTCGCGACGACAAGCTCTACACCGTGATCGAGATCGCTCGCGGCCGAACCGACTTGAAACGGGGCGTACTGGAGGGCGAGGTGTCCGTCGACACTATCCTTCCCACGCAAGTCGACCGCTGATCACTCGATCTGAAGTCAGCAGGCGGAGCGCGCTGCGAAAAGAGCGGTGTGCTGCACCCGGCGTGTCTTCCGTCAGCTTCGAGGCACCTTCCAATCAGCCTGCGCGGTATAGAAGATTGAGCGCTTGGCGTTCTTCATCCGGCATGTCTCGGCTGAAAGAAGCAATGGCAGTTAAAGCGCCGAGCTGATGAAGATTGGTGAAATCGACCACCCCGCTGCGATAAAGCTTGATGAGCTCGAGGGCAAAGGCCTCGCGGTTGAAATCATTCAAATCGAACCATGGTTGAGCGATCACAACGTCGAAAATCCGTTGCAGCCGATCGATCTCCTCCGGCTGGAGAATGCCTTCGACGAGATGATGGTAACGGCGCATGCCCTTACTCCCGCCATGAGGAACGGTGTGTTGTCGCGCTACATCGGATCGGCAAACGGACTTGCCATTCGTTGTATATAGGGAGCTCCGGTGGCGCGATCGAGCTGTTGGAACAAATCTTCCGAAGAGCCGTTGCGTCAGCTAGGAGCCTTCTAGCCGGCGGCCGGCACTCATTGAGCATATTCCGATTTGATCTGTTGTGAATGGAGCGAAAAATGCCCGAGCAAAATAAGTCACCAGCGGTTCAATCCTTGCTGATGGAACAGAAGCAGCAAAGAAGCAAGCCGGCAAACGAACTGGACAAAGCGCTTGCGGATACGTTTCCAGCCTCGGATCCTGCTTCCCTGACGCATACCGCCGTCGCTGGCGGCACCGGCCTTGAGGAGGACCGGTCCGGCTCTCAAGAACAATCGAACAACAAACTTGCAGCCTTCGCAGTCGAGCGGCGAATTCGCGAAAGGCCGATCGCTGCGCTCTTGGCGGCCGCGGCTATCGGATTTGTTTTTGGAGTCACGCGTTGACGACAAGCCAACCGATGAATAGACGGCCTCGGATTCCAGACGCGAAGTTGCCTTGGCCGAAGTCTCGGCTTTCATTGAGTTTGATCGAGAGCATGCGGGGACGTCTGGCCGGGCCTTTGAGGTTCGCCGCGATAAAAGGCTATGCCGCCGATAGTCAGCACACACGCCACCACCACGATCAAGATAATGTACACGGTCAATGCATTGTATTTGCCGTTATCAGACGCTGGCATTGTCGTTCTTCCTCTGCGATCTACGTGTCCGCGTCCCAACATCGGCGGCGCCTCAAGGTTCCCGCCCCCGTGAGCGGTCGCGCGATCCACATCATTTCATGATGCGATCGACAAATTCCGATGTTTTAGGAACATTGCCGCATGTCGGCTGTTCGGCGCAGGATCCGATATCGGAGAAAACGGGAATAACGCCATGCCTAAGTCGAATAATCCGGGTGAAAAGAGCGCGGGCGCGGGTGATCCTGCTGAGGATGCGAAGGGCCAAACCCGCCGGCTGGTGAAAAGCAGCCGCAATAATGGCGTGGCAAGCGCCAAGCCGAAGGTGATCACCGGATCGGATGACGCAACCATGAACGAAAAGCCGCCTGGAAAGACCAAGCCCGAGAAGGATTGGGATATCAACTATGATCCGCGTGAGATGAACGAGGGCAAATATCGCGGCTGAAGCATGTTCGCCGTGATCGATAAAATGGTATCGGGATGAGGACCTGGCTGCATCTTTGTATCGATATGCAACGCATGTTCTTCGAACAAACGCCATGGCATGTGCCCTGGATGGCGCGCACTCTGGATCAGGTGGTCGAGGTCGCCGGGCGATTTCCCGAACGTACGCTCTTTACCCGCTTCATTCCTCCGGTGCGGGCGGACGCTATGCCGGGGAAGTGGCGGGATTACTATGAAAAATGGGAGATGATGACCGCCGCCCGGCTTCCCGCCGAGTTGATGCGGCTTATCGATCCGCTTCAGCGTCTCGTTCCGCCGGCCCGCATCTTCGACAAGCTCACTTATTCGCCTTGGACCGATGGCCGCCTTCATCAAAATCTCGCTCGGGAAGGCATCAATACCCTGGTGATCAGCGGTGGTGAGACAGATGTCTGCGTTTTAGCCGCAGCCTTGGGTGCAATCGAGCTTGGATATGGGATCATCGTTTTGAGAGACGCCGTTTGCAGCGGCGATGACGATGCCCATGACGCTGCGCTCACGCTGCTGGAACGACGGTTCTCCGTTCAATCCGAAATCATGCAGGTCGAGGAATTTCTGTCCACCACATGACGGAAGCTGCCCGCTTCTTGATTTGCTGCGATGGTCCGCTACATGCGGTTTCATAAGATTCGGAGGAGATTGCCATGCCTCATCGCGGTCCCACAGGAAGCGAATGCCGAATGCTCGCTGAAGCTGTATTGCAATGGTATAGCTTCTATGACGTGTTGCCGGATGACAAGGCTTCGAGCACTCTCGTCGGGGCGGCTCTCGATTTCTTTCATGACGGCTATCACACGGCAGAGGACCTAGCCGTGATGTTGATCGGAACCTATGTCGGCATCTGGTCTACAAAGATCAACGCGCCCACTTCAGCCGCCATTCACTAATTATTTGTCCCTGTTGTAAGCCAGCCGCTAAATGCCGGTTGGACGAAGGTAATCCGTGGCAATGTAAAGGGTTGAGCCGGCATCCGCTGCAGATTGCGCGGCGAAGGGCCGCGTGCGGTGCGCTAGGGAATCATGCTTGAATGTATGTGAATCCTGAAGCTGGCGTGGGAGGCAGGAGAATCATCGTCGGGCTGAAGCAACATATGTTGCTGCAGCATTTCTTTTTCAGGAAAATGATGGGTGTTGCGGTGAGGATGGCGCCGAACAGCGCGCAGCGGCGGATTGAAAACAACAAACAGTGGCTCCCGATCACCTTGGCCCGACGATTTGCGTTGGGGAAATCTTTGCCACGACGGTCGGTGATAGAGCCGGAGCAGGTTTTGCTATGGCGTGTCACCCGAAGCCTTACGGATTATCACGCAGCCTGCGGAGCCATTTAACATAGCTAGCTTATCGAAGGAGGAGAGCATGGAGGAACTGAAAGGGAAGATCGCCGCGGTAACCGGCGCGGCATCGGGGATCGGCCTGGCCTCGAGCGAGGCCATAATTGCGGCGGGAGCGAAGGTCGTCCTCATCGATAGGGATCAGAGAGCATTGGCTTCGGTGTGCGAGCGCCTGGGCGACTTTGCCATTCCGCTTGTTGTCGATCTGCTGGATCCGGAGCAGTGCGCCGGGCTGCTGGATGGCATCCTTGCCAAGGTCGATCGTCTCGACATCTTTCATGCGAATGCGGGCACCTATATCGGCGGCGACTTGGTGGAGGCCAGTCTCGACGCCATAGACAGAATGCTCAACCTGAACGTTAATGCCGTCATCAAAAATGTTCGCACCGTCGCGCCGCATATGATCGGCCGAGGAACGGGCGATATCATCGTCACGAGCTCGGTTGCTGGGCATTCGGCGATCCCTTGGGAGCCTGTCTATTCGCCCTCGAAATGGGCCATGACCAGCTTTGTTCAGGCCATGCGGCGCCAGCTTCTGAAGAGCGGTGTTCGTGTAGGCTCTGTTTCTCCAGGCCCGGTCATCAGCGCCCTGCTTGCCGATTGGCCGGAGGAAAACCTGCGTAAGGCCAAGGAAGCCGGCGCCCTGATCGAGCCGAAAGAGGTCGCCGATGCCATCATGTTCATGCTGACGCGACCGCGCAACGTCACGATTCGCGACGTTGTGGTTCTGCCGAGCGCTTTCGACATTTGAGGAGCGAAGCATAGGTTGGCAGGAAAATTCCACCGACGGCGAGTGCGTCTTTGCGACCGGGCTTGGCGAAACTGATGCCCAGAAGATTTTCGTTTGCCGCCGGCGGATGTCTCACATTCACAGGGCCGCCCACATATATAGTCGAGCATTGATCCTGCGGATGGCGAACACCTTTGTAATCGCGATTGAGTTTACTCAACCTTGATGTCGCAAATGGTCTGGATATTTTACCAGATTAAGTAGTACGCTTTCGGTACCGGTACGGCATTCTTCGCGCCCCCTCAGGCCAGAAGATTACCGTCGAGGAAACGATAAACAGGTAGTTGTCATGTTCCTAGAAGCAGCTCTTTCTCGCTTGATCAAAATCGGAACGCTTACGGTTACTTTTCCGGACGGTTCCACGCGCAGTTTCGGTACGGGATCGGAACCGCGTGCAGCAATGAAAATAAATACCACCCGCGCAAAGCGGCGCCTGCTCCTCAATCCGGCCCTGGCGCTGGGCGAGGCCTATATGGACGGCGAAGTCGAGCCGGGATCCGGCGATCTCTATGAGATGGTGGACCTGCTAGCCCTCAACTTGATGGAGGGGGGGAGCCATCCTTTTGAGAAACTGATGGAAAAGGTCCGCTGGCTGCGCCGAAGTCTCGATCAATTGAACTTCGCCGGTCGCTCGAAGCGCAATGTCGCGCATCACTACGATCTCGACGCTCGGCTCTACTCTTTGATGCTGGATGAGGATCGGCAATATTCCTGCGCCTATTTTCCGGTCGGTGATGAAACGCTGGAAGAAGCACAGCTCAAGAAGAAGCGGCATATCGCATCGAAGTTGATGCTGGATCGTCCGGGCCTTGAGGTTCTGGACATCGGCTGCGGATGGGGCGGCATGGCACTCTACCTTGCGCGGGAATTCGGCGCGCGGGTCACGGGCCTGACGCTTTCGGAGGAGCAATTGCTGGCCGCAAAAGCTCGCGCGAAGGACGCCGGGCTGGAGCATATGGTCACGTTCGAACTGCTGGATTATCGCTCTTGGACACGTCCCGTCGACCGCATCGTCTCGGTCGGTATGTTCGAGCATGTGGGCATCAACCACTACAAGACCTTCTTCGACAAAATCCGCTCCGTGCTCAAGGAAGACGGGGTCGCGCTGATCCACGCAATCGGCCGGGCCGACGGTCCCGGCAGCACCAATCCGTGGATCGCGAAATATATCTTCCCTGGCGGCTATTCGCCGGCAGTGTCCGAAGTCCTGTCCGTGGTCGAGAAATCCGGTCTCTGGACGACCGACATCGAAATCCTGCGGCTCCATTATGCCAAGACGCTCGAGCAATGGCGCGACCGCTTCATGAAGAACAGGAGCACGCTGGTAAAACTCTATGACGAGCGGTTCTGTCGCATGTTCGAATTCTACCTCGTCGGGTCCGAACTCGCCTTCCGTCGCATGGGGCACATGAACTGGCAATTGCAGCTGACGAAGAATGTTTCAGCCCTGCCGCTGGCACGCGATTATATGGTTGATATCGAGCGGGCCCGGGCGGCGATTGCCGAGCAGGGAAGGATGGGGCCGATCGAGGCCGCGAGCGCGCGGGCAAGGCGGGATCTGACCTTGCACGACGAGCGCAAGTCCCGTCAGCAAAATCAATCCGGCGCGGAGTCCTCGCGGAACCTCTAAAGCCTGCAGCGGGCATATAGAATTTGGCCGGGCATGGAGCACGATATCTTGCCCGGCCTTTTTTGCGGCGCCTGCAATCAAAGCGTTAAACGTCGAGGCGGCTGCGAGTGCTCGACATGCTCGCGGAGAGGCGAGGCCCTGTGGCTTCTGGCACACACTCGCCGATTGAGTTTGCATGGCCATGCTATTGGTAAACTTGTCATCACGGGTCCCAAGTGGATATGAGGTCATCACCACTCAATGATGAGACATATCGTTTCTTCGGCTTCATCCGTCAAAGAGCGATATCAATGTGCGGGGTTTGTTAGGACAGGAATGCGCTCAATTAAGACTGAAAAGACTCTTTCGCGGCGGGCTTTCATGCTGGGGTCGATCTCCGCGACGGCAGCGCTTGCTGGCTGTGCCACCACAGCCCCTGTTCCAACTCCGATTGCAGCCCCGGCTCGCGTGCCGCCCGTCGTTCCCATGGCGTCAGAGCCTCAGAGCGTCATCACGCCGGATCCCGAGCTCGAAGCGCGCTATGGATCCGTCGTGGATGGGGGCCATGTCATTCCGGCTGTTCCCTATCGAAAGCTGGACCCCAAATTCTATCGTCAGCGCGTTCCCGATCCGACCGGCGAGGCGCCCGGCACGGTCGTCGTCGATACGGCATCGAGATTTCTCTATGTCGTGGAGCGCGGCGGCACGGCTATGCGCTATGGTGTCGGCATCGGCCGCGACGGCTTTGCATGGCAGGGCGAGGGGATTATTCATTGGCGCCAGCATTGGCCGCGCTGGAAGCCGCCGGGCGATATGATCGCCCGCAAACCGGAACTCGCGAAATATTCCGTCGCTAATGGCGGTATGGATCCGGGCATCAAGAACCCGCTGGGTGCCCGTGCGCTCTATATCTTCCAGAATGGCAAGGATACGCTCTACCGTCTGCATGGCTCGCCGGAATGGCGCTCGATCGGCAAGGCAGCCTCATCAGGCTGCGTTCGCCTGATCAATCAAGATGTCATCGACCTCTATGAACGCATCCCCTATCACGCACGGATCGTGGTTTACCAGTCGCCGCTTCAAAGCAAAGCGGTTTCTGCCTGAGCGAAATCGGCTCCCTTGGCGCAGGGAGTCTATGTTTCGGGGCGATGTAGTGCGGTACGAAATCTTGACATGTGTGCGACTGAGTAGCACTTTAGCGTCTAAAGGAGATTGTCTCGTGAGCATCAAGTCGTCGATATCGTTGACCGATCAGCAGGATGCGTTCGCCCGCTCGCTTGTCGAGACCGGCCGCTATTCCAGCTTGAGCTCGGTTCTCCAGCAAGGTCTGGAACTGCTGCGACAGAAAACGGAAGCCGAAGCGGCCGAGACGGAAGGGCTGCGTAGGCTCATCCAGCGTCGCGTTGATGGACCGAAGATCTCTGCTCAGGAGATGGAAGAACGGATCGAGAGCATGATCGAGCGCAAACAGCGAGCTCTTCGTGTGGAGTCTTGAATATTCCAAGGATGCCGATCTCGATTTCGAACTGACCTTCGATCATCTGTTTGCATCCTATCTCGATCTTGGAGACTCGGCTGAGGAAGCTCTGGAGCGCGCGGGCAGCCGTATTCGCGAACTCCGTCTGGAAATCGATCGGTTGGTCGAGACCCCATACATCGGAACATTGCGGCCGGATATATATCCTGGCATCCGTTTCCTGCGGCGCGACAAGACGGCCGTCTGGTTTCTGCCGATCGAGGAACACAAAACGATCGTCGTTGCGGCGATTTTCTTTGGCGGGCAGGATCACATCAAGCGAATGCTGGTGCGCATGCTGCAAGGATAGCGCCCTGATCGCTGATCCGCTGGGGGTTTTCTGCTCGAAATAGAGCGGTCGCCTCCGTTTACTGTGACGAGTTGGTCTCGTCCTGGTGCCACCTTCGCAATCTGCATGTAATGTAGCCGCAATCTTTGGCTGTCAGTGGGGGCGAAGGATGGCAATGGCCGTCCTTCGAGGAAAGGTCATTGCGAATTCTGCTTCTTGAGGATGAGCCGGAAATGGCGCGCGCGCTGCTTGAAGCGCTGCGCCGCCGCGATGTGCTCGCAGATCATGTCCGCACCATTGCGGATGCCGACGCCATGGCCCGTGTCGGAAGCTATGATGTCCTTGTGCTCGACCGCCGTCTGCCTGACGGCGAGGGGCTGGATCTTGTGGCCGCACTGCGCCAACGCAAGCATCCTGTGCCAATCCTGGTGCTGACTGCGCTCGGTAGCGTCGACCATCGCGTCGATGGGCTCGATAGCGGCGCCGACGACTACCTTGCCAAGCCATTCGCCATCGAGGAGCTGCTTGCCCGCCTGAGAGCGCTCCAGAGGAGGGGGCCGACGATCTCTGATCGTTATCTGAATTTCGGCAATCTGAGTGTCGATCCGGCAACCAATGAAATCTTCGTCGGTGGATCTCTGGTCGAATTTCCGCGCCGTGAATATCTGGTGCTGGAGACGCTGATGCGCCGCCCGAACCGTATCGTCACGCGGCCCAGCCTGGTTGAAGCCGTGTACGCCCTTGAGGATGAGATCGGCTCAAATGCCCTGGATGCGCATATTTCACGCATTCGAAAGAAGCTGCTTCTGGCTGAGGCTACGGTCGAGATAAGAGCTGTGCGCAATATCGGCTATCTGATCCGGGCTAAGGCATGAACCCGGAGCGCAGTCGATCGTTACGCTGGGGGCTGATAAGGCGCCTGATCGCCTTGCAGGCCTTCCTTCTCGTTCTCTTCTTCGTCCTTCTCGTTGGCTGGATCTGGATCATCAATCCCGAACTGGAAGATGCCAATGAAGAGGCGGTCCGGGTCGTCGCTCAGCAGGTGACCAGAGACGATGACGGACAGCTGCAGGTGGCGGAGACGCAGGAGGTAGCAGAGCTGAAGCGACGCTATCCCGAACTCTGGTTCATGATCCGGGATCACAAGGGAATACTCTTTCAATATGGAGAGATACCGGCTGTCGCGCTGAATGAGAACTTCCCGTGGACGATCGACCGGGCAAGGGTGGAGGCTGGCAATGGAGCGCATGCCACGGTGGAGAACCGGGAGACCTCGGTTGGCAAGTTGCAGATTGTCGCTGCCACGGAGCGTAGCTTTGACAATGACGGTTTGAACGTGTGGATCAATATGCGGGTCGACGTTGCCAAAGGTCCCAATGGCGAAATCCATTGGCTCAACGTCTTGCCGGCGCTGGCATTCGTGATCTTCATCGGCGTCTTTCCTATACTGGCGGTGACCGGCGTGGCGACGCTGCTCGTTACCCCGCGTGCCGTCGGCCGGTCGCTGAGCGGGCTTGTGGAAACGGCGACGCAGGCGCAGGCGATCGATTTCGACACACGCTCGGCTCGCCTCGATCGTTCCAAGGTGCCGACCGAGATCATCCCTCTGGTAGATGCCTTCAACCATGCCCTTTCGAAGCTGGACGAGGGATATAACAGGCACAATCGCTTTCTTGCCGATGCCGCGCATGAGCTGCGGACGCCGATTGCGATCGCACGGACGCGAGCGGACCTTCTTCCAGAGGCCGAAGTCAGCCGTCAGCTGCGGGGCGATATCGACCGCTTGTCCCGCGTTGCCCACCAGCTTCTGGAAATGCAGGCGATCGGAGTGGTCGAACTGCGCGCCGAGAAGAAAGATCTGAATGTGCTCGTCGAAAACATCGCCGCCGATCTTGCCCCGATTGCGATGGATGCGGGTTACGATTTCGATTTCGAGCCAAGCCCGAAGGAAGCGATCTTCATGATCCAGACCTCGACGATCGAAATGGCGGTCGTCAACCTGATCCGGAATGCGATCGATCATGCCGGAGGCAGGGGCCTGATCATCGTTCGTGTCGGCGCTGGCGGTACGATCGATGTCTGCGACGAAGGTCCTGGCATACCACTGGCGGAGCGCGATCGCGTCTTCGAGCCGTTTCGCCGTATCAACGCCAGCTCGTCCGGTGCTGGTCTGGGATTGAACCTCATCAAGAAGGCGGCTGAGCTCCACGGCGGGCGAGTTTCGTTCCTGGACACTGGTCGCGGTTTTTGTGTGCGCCTGCAGATCGGTTCCATCTCCCCCACCGTCGTAGCCGAGGATCGGGGTTGGCGGCAGAAGCCGCAAGTGCCAGGCTGATACGGCATATGCTCGGTATGGCCGTGCAAAATCCTGAAGCTGTTTTCATTCTCTCAGCGGTGAGGACTCGGATAGTCGATTTTCCGAAGCCGGGTTGCCTGATAGGGTCGGCGGAGGTTCCAACGGGATAGGGTCATTCTCGATGACGGCGGTTCACGCCATATTGAGATCATCAGCTTGTTGATAGATGCGGGCGCAAACGTCTATCTAGGGGACAATGATAGCGTGACATTGCTGCAGCATGCGCGCGGTCGCGCTTAGGCTGAGATCGTGAAATTGTCGGAGACAGCGAGGGCGATGTAACGCAGCATTTGGATTTCAAACGCTATGTAATAAGGCGGAAGGCACATGCCTCGGCCTTCTGAATGATGAGAATGAAGGGCTTCGATAATGGAAAGAAAATACTACTCCTCTCTGGGTGGCCATCCGCCGCAAAGCGATCTGTTGACGGGACGCGCTGTGTTCACGGAAGCCTATGCGGTCATCCCCAAGGGCGTGATGCAGGACATCGTCACCAGCTATCTGCCCTTCTGGAACGATACGCGCTGCTGGGTGATCGCAAGGCCGCTTTCGGGTTTTGCCGAGACCTTTTCACAGTATGTCATGGAAGTGGCGCCGGGTGGCGGCAGTGATCGTCCGGAGCAGGATGCCGAGGCCGAAGGCGTGCTATTCGTCGTCGACGGAGAGATCGAGTTGACGCTGCCTTCAGGCAAGCATGTTCTCCGGCCAGGCGGATATGCGTTTTTGCCGCCAGCGTTGAAATGGTCGCTGCACAATTGCTCTGGCGCCCATGCCCGCTTCCACTGGATCCGCAAGGCCTATGAGGCCGTCGAGGGGCTGGCCCATCCGGAGCCGCTCATCTTGAACGAGAAGGATATCACGCCATCCGCCATGCCGGGCACGGAAGGCGGCTGGGCAACGACCCGCTTCGTCGATCCGTCCGACCTCCGGCACGACATGCATGTGACGATCGTCACCCTGCAGCCGGGTGCCGTCATTCCTTTTGCGGAAACTCATGTTATGGAACACGGCCTCTATGTGCTGGAAGGCAAGGCCGTCTACCGCCTTAACCAGGATTGGGTCGAGGTGGAAGCCGGCGACTTCATGTGGTTGCGCGCCTTTTGCCCGCAGGCTTGTTACGCGGGAGGCCCCGGTCCGTTCCGCTATCTGCTCTACAAGGATGTCAATCGCCACATGGCGCTGCGTCCTTTCGGTTCGCGCCGTTGAGCTAGGCGCCCCTCCGGATAGCTGCGTCTCCTTGCTGCCAGGTCTTTCGCCGGCGAGCGCCATAGCGCCGGCGAAGAGCTTTCACTGTCCTTTGCCGTCCTGCTTTTGCTCATCATCGTCGGCCGGCAACCCCATCTCGACAAGCGTGTGGACGAGTTTTTTGCTCGCTTCGAGATAGATCGGGCTGGCGTTAAGGGATGGCAAGGCAAGATTGACGGCCGTTGAGCCTGGTCTCAATTGCAGCGCCGTCCCGAAAGCCTGTCTTGCTTCATCCGTCCGGCCCAGTCGTTGATAAGCCGTTGCCAGAAGCATATGCGTGCGCCCCGTTCCCGGTGTAATCGAAATGGAGCGTTGCAGCCATCGTACGGCGTCTTCATTCCGGTTCAAAAGCAGATCTGCAAAACCCGCTCCCAGCAACCAAGTCCAGCGCGAGACATCGGGCGTATCGAAGCGATCGGCCTGTTCGAATGTTGCAAGTGCATCCTCGAACCGGCCCAGCTGAACTTGTGTCAAGCCGAGATGGAACAGGGCCGTGCCATCCCACGGGTTGAGGCTCAATGCCCTCGCACAAGCCACAAGGCTTTCGGCAAACTGGTTGGTGGCGGTCAGAAAGCGGCAATAGGTTCCAAGCACCGAAAGGAAGTTTGGCCGGGCTTTCAAAGCTCGTTCCAACAGAGATCTCGCGTCGTTCTCCGCAGCCCTGCTTTCGGCAGGATTGTACCAGGCAAGCTGAATTCCGCGCAGGTGCAGCGCAGCCAATGCAATCTGCAGATCGACATTATCCGGTTGTTCCGCGAGATATTTTTCCAGTATCGATCGAGCCGTCGCAAACCGCTCATGCGTCGTCTCATTGATCGAGGCGGAGGCCTGCTGTATCGCGACGCTGGCTGCGCCAGCCTGAGGGGCGCTGTCGGTTTGACCGAATTTGTTCAGGCGAACGGCAAGGTCATAGCCAACCCCGGCCGCGAGCCGGGATGCGAGAAGCTGTTGGTCGGGCTCGCTGGCGTCCAGCTTGACTTCGGCGATTGATACGACTTCCCGGCTGCTCGCATTGATAAAGCGTGTTTGGAAGATCCATGCCTGGGGACTTCTTTGCAGTTCTCCCTGCAAAAGGAAATTGGCCCCATCGGAGCGATTGGAGATGAGCTTGTTGGACGCCGCTGGCTCGCGTTCCTTGGGAAGGACGAGGCGGAGACCATCGATCATTGCAAGGCCATTGATTAGTTCCGCAGCAACGCTTTGTGCAAGAGCGGCACTTTGGGTATCGCCAACGGTATCGACGATCGGCAGGACTTCGATGACAGGTCCACCGTTTCCCGAAATGCCGCCAAATCCCGAAGAAAAGAAAGCGACACCGAAAGTGATGGCAAGCATGCAAAGAAGTGCGACTACGCCGAGAACCAAGGCTTCACGCGAACCTAGCCAATGGCGCGGTGCGATAGGGTCAGTTGCCGGAGCATCGGCAATCGGCGTGTTGCTCAGCGCCGGTCGCGGGTCCGGGCCTTCCTGTCTCGTGGATACCTCCTCGGTAAACACATAACCGCGGCCCGACACAAGCTTGATCATGTGCCGTTCCGTGTCACCCAAAGCGGTGCGTATTTCGCGAATACATTGAAAAAGGCTGTCTTCCCCGACATGAATCCCGGGCCAGACAGTATCCATCAGTTCCTGCTTGCTGACGGCACGCCTGTTGTTCGCGACGAGGAATTTCAGCAATTCAAAAGCTTTAGGGCGCAGCTTGATTGCCGAGCCGTCGGGTCCGTGAAGCTCGGCGCGATCTGGATCGAGGACGAACCCCGCAAAACAAAACACCTACGACCACCGATCGTCATCTGAGGTATCGAAAATACGGTGAGTATAGAGAGGCCCCAACTCGGCAGTCAACGCGTGGATATCGGCTCAAGCCAAAACAAATCGTGACTTGCTCGGATAGTGTGAGGGCTCCGCTGCGACAGATCGGTGCTCATTCGGTTTAGCGAAGTCGATGATTCAGAAAAATATCAGAAAATATCAGAATTCTACCGAGGTCTCGTCAGGACGCGCATATATATCTTCAACTACCATGGAGCGATATTTTAGAGATTTTCGGCAGCCGCAGGGTGCCGGATGCTTAGTGTTTGAAAAAGAGGGAACGAAGCAGGCTTTCGATTGTTCTATGTTTTTCTCGAGCCAGTAATCGCGAGATCTCCAGCGAGTTCAAAGTGAGCACCGATGCGCTGGACGTCCCTCAGCCGACAACGTTGAAAGAACTGTTATGGGAAGAGTACTTGATTTCCCCCCTCGTCAACCGGCGCCTCCTTCACGTGCAGTTGGGACACAGCCTCCCCGCAAGCCGAGCGAATTGATCGAAACGAGGGGATTTTTTCCCGTCATTTCTTATTTGGCGCGCAGCTTCGCCGTTGCTTACGAATCCCTACCCTGGACTGCTGCGCTTTTTGCCACCCAACAACGCGGGCTCCTGTGTCACGCCGCATTGAGCGACTATTTTCTGGCCGTTCGCAGGGTTGGACCAGGATTGACCAGAGGTGGTCTAGGAAATCTCGCCCGGCAGTACGGGATTGCCAGCCGCAATACGGCCTATGCATTTTTCGACGAAGCGTTGCGATACAATGTCATTCGTCCGGTCGCGGGCTCCAGAGGTGGTCCTTCGGATGAGGTCGGGCCTACGCACTCGACACTGTCGATGCTGATCCGTTGGTACAATCTGCATTTCCAGGCGCTCGACCTTATAGACGGAGGAGGCAGGGCGGCTCGGTTCCTTACGGAGCCGCAGCGCATGCTGATACTCATCGAACCGCTTGCGGCACATGCCTTGTTAACAAGCCGGGAGGTACGCAGCCCTGGGCCGCTTCACGCCATCTTTACCAGCGGCGATGCGGGGGGATTTCTGATGGATCGCCTCATCGCCGGAATAGATCCGGAAACTGTGGTGGGACAGGGACGGCTCCTGACGAATGTCAGCTCGATTTCGTCTCTCGCCTCATCGTTCAGCCTTTCGCGCGCCCATATCAGCGGCAAGCTTGCAGCAGCTGAATCGATCGGTGCCGTCGGCTGGAGCGGTCGGCGAGGGCGTTCACACATCTGGATCTCGTCTGGCTTCTACCAGGAATATGCGCATGCGCACGCCCGCAAACTACGCATTCTGGATGGCGCCTTCACCGAAGCTTGCTCTATTTTGGCATCGTTCCCGATAAAATCGGCGGCAACCTCCGATAGCTGAGATCGTTTGCGCGGCGATCAGCTTGCAAATGAAGACCCTTTGGAACTCATCGAGCGAAGAACTCGGCTGATCAAAAGGCGGCTGAACGGTAGCAGCAAAGCTCTATTCTGCAATACAACTGCAGAATAACCGGAAAGTAAGCTTTCCCGAATAAATATAGTTTCCAGGTCTCCGAGGCTCACCGAGGCTGCTGCGGATGGGTAACGCCATGCCATCGATCGATATCATCGTTCCGAAGTCCGCTCCGCGCCGATGGCAGGAACTCGTGGTCGCGCGTCTGCAGGCCGAGGGCCACGATATCGCTGTCGTGCATGAATCCGGGTCGAATGCGTGGCCGGCCGCCATCAATACAGCTTTGGCTCTGGAGCGAATAATCTTCCGCCGGCGCGATCCGGCTCTTGCTGCTCCTCTATCGGAAATCCCAGCCAGCAGTCGCAATAGGGCTGCAGCATTTCGGCTGGATCTTTCCGGCGGCGCGGCGCGTTCGGATGTTCCGACCATCACATTGCAGTTCGACGGATTGCGATCGGACTTGTCGGTCGCGATGTCGGTCGCCGCTGGCGCTTTGCCTGTTATTGATGCCGTCCTGGACGGAAAAACGGTGGTGGGTCGAGCCTGGCCGATGATCGATCGGCGGGAAACCGTGTCGCTTGGCGTAGAGGATGTGCTCGCACGCGCCATCACGCTTTCTGTTTCCACGGTTCGTGCTTTTGCCGAAAGCCGGCTCGCTATGAACGAACCGGTGCTCATAGCGCGAGAGAATTCCATCGCTGGAACGTTGGGCTTTGCATCCGCTTGTCTGACTGACGCCTTGCCGCGCCTGGGCCGAGAAGCGATGCGCCGCGTGCGCTTTCGCCATGCGCATTGGCGTGTCGGCTATCGCTTCAAAGATGGGCCGGGTGTGGCGAGTACCTATGAACTCGGCGAAGGCTGGTCGGTACTGCCGGATCAGGGGGATCGTTTCTATGCCGATCCCTTTCCATTTCAATGGCAGGATCGTTCCTTCCTGTTCGTGGAAGATTATCCGCATGCGACCGGCAAGGCTGTCATTTCCGTCGTGCCGTTCGATGCCACGGGGAAGCCCGGAGAGCCGCGATGCGTGCTGGAAGAGCCTTACCATCTGTCTTATCCGCAAGTCTTCGAGCGCGACGGCGCAATCTGGATGCTTCCTGAAGCAAGTTCGGGCGGAAAACTTGTCCTCTATCGTTCGATAGAATTTCCGGATCGCTGGGCTCCCGAGGCTGTGCTCATCGAAGGCGAAATTTCCGATGCGACGCTCCTCGAACATGGTGGGCAGCTGTGGTTGTTTGCAACCAATCGCGATGGTCACGGCAGTACGTCCGATACGCTCGTGGTCTTCCACGCGCCCCGGCTTGTCGGCCCTTGGACGCCGCATGTGCTGAATCCGATACTCATCGATCGCCGCATGGCTCGCCCGGGCGGCGCTTTCGTCCGCGAGCGGGGTGGCATCTATCTACCGGTCCAGGACGGAACGCTCGGCTACGGTGGCGGGCTCGGTATCTCGCAATTGCTGGAGCTGGATGAAAAGACGGTTCGGCTGACGCCGCCCCGGCCGATTGCGGCGCATGGTGATTGGCCCTATCCGAAAATCCATACGCTCAATCGTTCAGGCCGACTGGAGGTTATCGACGGGATTGCAGCCGTGCGGAAGTGAGCGCGACAGAAGCAGGGCTTCGTAGCCGGCGCACATGCGTGCCGGCGAATATTGTTCCTTCAGCTGCCGACCAGCTGTGGCAAGTCGAGTTGCAAGCTCGGGCCTGGCAATGAGTTGGGCAAGTCCTTCGGCCATGCCCTTGGCATCGGCTTCGACAAAGAGTGCTGCGGCTTCGCCCTCATCCGTCGTCAGGACCTCCCGCAGGACATTGAGCTTGCTTGTGACCACTGGCAGCCCGGAAATGGCTGCCTCGACGGCGGCAAGGCCAAAGGTTTCCGTCAATGAGGAAAAAGCATAAGCGTCTCCCGCCGCGAGGAATTCGAAGATGCGCGAGGGGGGCACTTCGCCGACGAGATGCAGCCTGTCGGTGACGCCGTTGGCTTCGGCAAAAGCGACGATCGCATCCCGCTCCGGGCCGGTACCGGCTATGGCGATATGAATGTCGCGCAGATGGGTGAGGGCACCGACGAGCGCGATCTGGTTTTTCGATGGCGCCATGCGGCCGGAAGAGACGGCGAGCCAAGCCTCTCGGGGAAGGCCGAAAGCCGCCCGCGCCGCCGCCTTATCGAAGGCGACCGAGGGCGCAGAAACGCCATGGTCTATGCGTAACGTCCGGCGGCGATAGGCTTTCGGAAAGCTGTCGAACTGCGTTTCCGTCCAGCGCGAATTGACGACGTTGGCGTGATAGGCGCCGAAGGCACCCATCAGCTTGTCGATCTGGGTCAGAATCCCCCTAACGCCACTTGTCTGCGGCGCACCGCTCTGGTTTGCGATGATGAGATTCGTGCCGGCGAGCCGGGCGCCGATGGTGCCGAAAATATTGCCATAGTGCTGGAAGGTAATGACCGCATCCGGCCGCGCCTTGCGTAGATAACCGGCAAGCCCGATGGCGGCCCGCATCTGGCCTGGCAGGCCGCGCGGCGGCGTGGTGAGAATGAAATCGGCGTGCGGATCGCCGTCGTAGACCTCGGTTTTTCGATACATGAAGACTGTCCGCACCTCATGGCCATGCGCGCGCAGTCCCTCGCCGACCATATCGGAGATCCGCTGTGCGCCGCCCGCTTCCGCCTGAGTCTGTACCTGGATGATTTTCATGAACGGCCTTTGAGGAATGAGCGGGCGGCGAGCGCGTCTTCTCCGGCAAGGAAGCCGAGGATCGATGGGTTGATGCCGATGGTGCGGCGCGCGATGAACACGGCGGTCACGCACCAAACGATGATCGTGCCGGCGATGGCGAGCGCTGCGCCGATCGGGCCGAGCCAATAGGTCAGCACCGCCGTTGCACAGAGCCCGAAGGTGTTGACGATAACAAGCAGCTTGAAAAGCGCGTGCTGGAGGCCCGTCAGCTGCATGAGGATTTCGGTCGGCCCGCAGGCGGTGCCGATGGTCGCGCCGATGCCAAAGATAATCAGCGTTACCTGCATCGTCGGCGTGGCATAGGCGTGATTGAAGATCGACAGGATCAGGTCGCCGAAGACCAGGAAGGATACCAGCACGCACAAGGCGATGATGAAGCCACCCAGAGCGGCAAGGCTGGTGATACGCTGTACATGCGCCTTGTCCCCGGTGTAGAAGGCGGCGGAGATCTGTGGCGCAAGCGCCTGATTGATGCCGTTGAGTGCCAATACGACCAGTCGCATCGTTCGATCGGCGACAAAAATCGCGCCGGCGGCCTCGGGGCCGAGAATGGCCGCGACCAGCAAGGTGCTTGCCTGGCTGAGCGCCGGCGGCAGCGCCGTGACGCCCCAGAGCCCGAGCGTCACCGTCTTGAATTCATCCTTCTGTTCTGTCGTCAGCGGGCCGCGCGGGTCGCGGATCGTGTCGCGAAAAAGCACGAATGTCTGAGGTGCGATCATGAGGAGCAGCAATCCGGCCGTGAGGTAGGTTGCGGCAACCGCGCTCATCTTCATCTGCATGAAATGGGCGAGCACAAAAACCGGGATTGCCACTGCCCGCCAAATGACATCACGCGGCAGCAGCGCAAAGATGAGCGCATTCTTGGCGCGAAGAGCGCAAGCGACGAATTCCGACCAGCCGAGCGCGAAAGCCAACACCATGGTCGCCACGCAGATCGCGAGCCATTCGGGCGTTTGTGTACCGACGAATGGCAAGAAGCCGATGACGAGAATGAGCAGGCTGAAGCTCACAAGCCCTATGAGTGCGACAAGGATTGAGCGAGCCATCATGCCGTTCGCGGATTTCAGATCGTTGTTGCCGGCATATTGCGGCCAGAACCTGAGTACGGCGCTTTGTTGGCCGACGATGGCGAAGAAGGAAACCAGGCTCGCTCCGGCATAGGCGGCACTATAAAGGCCGAATTGCCGTTGATCGGTCGTCATGGCGACGGCAACGAACATCAGGAACGAAAGGCCGGCACTGGCGAGCTTGATGGCACCGGCAACGGCGCCGCTCCTGGCAAGCGCACCGATCGACAAGCGCAGGTTGCTCGCAGGCGGCGGCGTTTCGGCCGATAAAGTATCGCTGCTGCCAGCTTTGTCGCTCACCGCCCTGGTCCCGTGTTGATCGCTGCCGATCGCGTGGCCTGCAGCGCCTGAAATAGAATGTATCTCTAATATCGTAAGTACTGATGGTCGCGCCAGAACGAAGTCGCAACATGGTTACTTGCGATGTCTGAAGTTGATCACACGCTCCGGTGTAAACTCAACGGATGATTAACATTATTCACTAATACTGAATTTAGTGATGTGCGATGAGCCGGAGACCCGCGGCCGCGGAGAGGAACTGGATGAAGCCGTTTAACATTGACGAGCGCTCGCTTCCGCCGCTGTTCGATGTCGGTGCCGTGTGGACCATCCTGGGCCAACGCTGGCAGACCGTGCTGGCAAGCATCTTGGCCGTGCTCCTGCTGGCGCTGGCTTACCTTGCCGTGGCAAAGCCGAGCTATACCGCGACAGCGTCCGTCATGATCGATCCGCGCGATCCGCGCACCACAAATCTCAACAATGTTCTGCCCGGCATCGGCAGCGATAGTGCGGCTATTGCAAGCCAGGTCTTCGTCATTGAATCGCGCGACCTGCTGATGAAGGTCTTCGAAAGCGAAAACATCGAGAGCGATCCCGAGTTTGCAAACGGCGGTCTCCTCGCGCGTGTCGGTCTGGCTTCGCATCCTACGAAGGATTCGATCTTCAAGAATTTCCAACGCGCCGTTACCGTAGAGCGCGCCGGGCTCACCTATGTCATCGATGTCAGTTTCGCATCCCGCTATTCCGACAAGGCGGCGCGGATCGCCAATGCCATCGTCAATCGCTATAGGGCCGGTCTGTCGGGTGAGCGGGAGACTGCAAACAGCGACGTTAATTCCCTGCTTGCAAACCGGATCGGCAATCTCCAGAAGAACGTCAGCGATGCCGAGCAGGAAGTCGGAGATTTCAAGGTCTCGCATCAGATTCTGGATGCTTCCGCCGGGGGCACGCTGCAGTCCCAGATCGACAAGCTTACGGATCAGCTGATCGGAGCGCGAAGCGAGGCCGATCAGGCTAAGGATAAGTATACTCAGGCCGTCGCTGTAGGTACCTCGCCGGCCGGTCTTGCCCGGCTGTCGGAAATCCTGTCGTCCGAGGCGACCGTCAAACTTCGCGAAAACTACAATCAGCGAGCGGCCGACCTCGCCAATTATGAAGCCATGTATCAGCCGCGCCATCCGATCGTTAAAAGACTGCGATCCGAGCTGGACAGGATGCAGGGCCTCATGACCGTGGAGGCGCAGCGGATTACGCGGGAATTGAAGGCAAAGTCCGACCTCGCCGGGCAGAATGTCGCAGCACTCCAGGCAAAGCTCGATGATCTCCGCCAGAAGCTGGACAGTTCGAATGCCGCGCAGGTGCAATTGCGGCAGCTGGAGGCGAAGACCAAGGCGGCGCGTACGGTGCTTGAAGATTTCCTGAAGCGCGCCGAGGAAACATCGCAGATGCAGGGCCTACAGCTGCAGGAGGCGCGGGTAATCAGCGCTGCCGCTCCGCCGGTGCAGCCGACCTGGCCCAAGCCGCTGCTGCTCTTACCGGTCAGTGCTGCGCTTGGCCTTATCATCGGCTGCGGTCTTGCTCTGGTGCGCGGCCCCAAACATCAGCCGGAGCAAGATCCGACGAGCCCCATAAGAGGCAGCCTCCTCGGCGTCGAGCCTCATCGGGATGCCATGAAGGAGACCGCAAAACCGGAGCTGGTGCCGACGCCGGTCAATCTTGGTGAGTATCGGCTGCCTGGTCTTGCCGGCTCCGGCGCCTATCTCAGCATCCGCGCGATGCGAAGACGCTTTTTCCAGGCCGGAAACGAAGCCTTTTCACGGGATGTGCTGCAGCTCATGCGACGCATCATTCTGCATCTGACCGAGCATCCGAAGCCTTACGTGCTGCTGGTTTCATCGCTTCATACGCCGGTTGCGGCAAGACTTGCGGGGGCAATGGTCGGCATCGGTCTCCAGCAGGCCGAACAGAATGTGCTTGTGGTCGAGTTTGGCGATCAGTCGGGTGCGGTAGCGCGTAGCGGTAACAGCGTCTTCGTGAGCGGTGCGAGCGGTCTGCGAACGGTCGTGTACAACAGGCCAGTTGCCGAGAATGGGAAGCCGCTGCCAAGCCTCGGCCTCGACGATATTTTGGCTACTGCGGGCTCCTTCGATTTCATTCTTCTGATGGGACCTTCCGTCGCCGGCAGTTGGGATCCGGCGCTTTTTGCCGAAGCGGATCTCATGCTTTTTGCGCTCAGCCCGGGCGAGGAAGCGGGGAAAATCACCAACTTGCTTCGTCAGCGCCTCGATGGAGATCAGATCGGGCGCAGCGCTACGTTGACAATTGCACCCGAGCACACAGACACGCAAGATAGCGAGGTGGTGCGAGCGATCCGATCGGCTGACGATGGAGAGCAGGGCGGCCGAATCTCTGCGAGGGGGTGACCGTGGGGAGCAGCTTGCGATCGACGCTGATGTCACGCCGAAGCGCTCTCAAGCTGGCAGGCGGCTCCATTCTGGCGGCTCTTCCGGCTGCCGGCGCTGTGCGTGCGGCGGCCACGCCCATCGTACCTTCGCGCGGCGTCAATCTGCCCGGATGGTTCGATCGCAGCGATGGCGTGGCGCCAAGCGAGCCTGTGCTCGAAAAGCTTCGCCAACTGGGCTTTCAAACCATCCGCTTGCCGATCAATGGCGATCTCTTGTCGGCAGGTGATACGACCGCGCTCCATCGCATCGAGGCTGGCGTGGCCGACCTCAATCGGCTGGGCTTCTCGGTTCTTGCGGACATGCATCCTTCCGAAAGTCTGCACACGGCTCTCCGCCAGGATTTCCAGGCCGGTTCGCAAAGGGCGGCCGCTGCATGGATGGCGCTAGGCAGCGTCCTTGCGAACCTCCCGAATGAGACGGTCTATGCAGAATTGTTGAACGAGCCGCCTCTGGGGAATGACGCGTGGCTTCAACTAAGGCAACGGCTTGCCGAGGTCGTGCGATCCAAATGCCCGAACCATACGCTGATCTGGGGCCCATCTCCCTCTCAGGGCATCTGGGAAATAGGCGAAACGCCGCCTCTTGCCGACGATAATCAGATCGCTGCCGTTCATTTCTATTCACCCACGGCCTTCACCCACCAATGCGAGACCTGGGACGCGTCACCACTGGCGCGGATTTCGAATTTGCCCTTGCCGGCGACCATCGAGACGCCGTCGGTACAGCAGAGCATCCAAAAGCTGCGCGCGGCCGGAGACGAACAGGCGGCAAGCCTTATCGAGGAACAATTGGCGACGCCCTGGACGGAGGCCGCGATTGCCGCCGAATTCGTGAAGTTGAGGCGCTGGTCCGAGACATATGACTGCCCAGTCATGATGAACGAATTCGGCGTCCTCAACTTCTGCGTCGATGCCGAAAGCCGTCGTTTCTGGGTTCGGGCCGTGCGACAGGCGGCGGAGAGCAATAAGATCGGCTGGGCCTATTGGGAGCTCGATCAAGGCTTTGGCATCATCAGCAGCAGAAACAGCATTGAGGGCTTCGATGACGCCATGATCGCAGCCCTTCTGGGGGGCAGTAATGGGGGCTGAGAAGCGGGAGAAAATGGCAATACGGAACGACAACTGATGCGGACGAATGGAGTTTGGTGATGAGCATTACGGGACATCGCGCCGGCTTCGGGGCGGGAGGCGTTAGTTCGCTGCGTTCGGACGCGATGTTCCATCTTTGCATCGCCATCCTCGCGGTTATCGCTTCTGTCTCTGCCTTCGCTGTCTGGACGCCGTTCGGGGTTGCCGCGACATTCGCGTTGACGCTCGTCCTGTCTGTTGCTCAGCCCGGCTGCATCCCGATCGTCATTGCCTGCTCCTTCCTCTACCAAAACCTCGTGGTCGCCTGGTTCACCCCCTTTGTGCCCGATCACAATACGTTCGATGCACTGCGCGGCGCCAATTTCGTCATCCTGATGACGGCGTTCGGCGCTTTCGTCATGGCTTCTTTCCAATACCGCGTGCGGACTCTGACGGAATTGCGGCCCTGGTTGATGTTCAGCTTCATGCTGTGCGGCATTGTTTGTTTCTATCTAGCGCTCGGCGCTGTTCACGGCGGGCCGAAGGATGCCGTCATCTATTTCCGCAATACGATCACACCGCTTGCATGTTTCCACATCGCAATTCTCGCAACCAGCCTCTATCCCGTTGATCTGCGCAAGGGTATCTTTTGGCTCTGTGCCGTTGCCATCCTTTATGGCTATCTGGAACAGATCTTCAGGATGGATTTCCTGAGCTTGTTTCACGGCGACCTCTATATTCACCGCGGTCTGAAGGCGCAAATCGAGGCCGGTGTATGGGAAAAGAAGCTGAGGGAGACCGGCTTCGTCCTTCGAGGCATCGAAGACACGATGATGACGACCTTCTTCAACATTAAGCTGTTCAGCGACCTGTTTCCGCCGATCTTCCGCAATGGCGGTCCGAACTTTCACCCCATCAGCTATGCCTACGGCCTGAGCATCATGTCGGCCTGGCTCCTCTTCAGAGGACGCTGGCTGCTGCCGATTGCCGCGCTGCCGCTGCTGCTCGTCATCGGTTCCAAGGGAGCGACGTTCATGTTGCTGGTGGCGATCGGCGCCCGGCTGATCTATCGTCCATCGCGCGCCGAACTGACGCTACTTGCCGTCATCGCACTTGCCGTCGTCTGGACGGCCGCCGCTATCCTCTTCGGCGCCACCCATGGCGATTACCACGTTCTCGGCCTGATCGCGGGCGTTCGCGAATTCCTGCACAATCCGTTCGGGCAGGGCCTCGGCATCGGCGGCAATCTTTCGAGTATGAGCCTCAATCTGGATTGGGATCGGGCGCAGGACGAGGGCGTCGCCTCCGTCCCTGTCGAAAGCGCCGTCGGCGTCATGCTCTATCAGATGGGCGTGGGCAGTTTTGTCTTCTTCGGCTTTCTTGCCGCATTGGCGCTGTCGGCCCGCAAGCAGCTGCTCGCCACCGGCGAGCCGGATTTCCTCTTTGCCTTCGTCGCGATCATCACCATTGCGTCCAATGCCGTATTGCAGGAGGAGGCATTCTTCTCGCCGCTTGCGCTCGGCTTTTGTCTTCTGCTTGTCGGGGTTTCCTTTGGCACGCGATGGCGCTTGCTCGGCATTTCGCGAGGTATGGCCAGTCGATCGGACGAACACATGCCAGCGCCCTCGCTGTAACGCGGTTTATCTTCCATCGCGCTATTCGTTAAATTCAACGAATAGCAATCAAGAGCCGAAGATGACGAGTTCGGTAAATGTCAGGTCTCCCAGCGCGGGAGGTTTCGGACCTTTGAAATATTTCGTCCCGCTTCCGGCAAAGTAACGTCCGACGAGACCGGGTACCGGCCCGTTCGCATCGACGACGCAGAGAAATATGCCTTTTCGCAAGAGATGGCGACCAAGTGCACCTGCGCACTGGCTAAGCTCCTCGGGCGTGCGGCAGTAAATCACCTGGGCACTTGGAACAATGCCGTGGAAGATGCGGCGTGTCTTGAAAACGAAGGGAAAGGCTTCGTCACCGTCGACGCAAATGAATGACAGACATCCGAGTACTGCATGCTGGAGAAGAATTTCCCTATCGCCCTCCGAGAGCATCGACATTTCCGGAAGATCAGCGCGAGCTTCGAGCACCCGATAAGACCGCCTCATAGCACTCAGCCTCGGCAGAAAAGCGAGCTGCCCGTCTGCATAGCGGCGAAAGCCGAGCGCTTCATTGACCTTTATCGTCCCTGGCGCCGGAGAAACGTTGATGAAGGTCACATTCTTTCGTCTGAGCGCCGCGATCACCATCTTGCCGGCAAAAGCGCGATATTCCGGATCGACGGACCAGCTCGACAAGTTGCAGCGGAGCTCTTCTCCTTCCAGTCCTTCATGCCGAAAATAAAGTGCCAGCAAGACGCCGACGATGCGTCCGGACATATCCAGAACGAAGCCGTATTTCGGCAGATCGGGCACGAAAGGCCGCTTTTCCATCCGCGTAACGGCGCGCTCCCAATAGCTTCGATCACGCGTTGGAAAATTTCTGCGGAGGCAATCGATGATACCATCCCAATCGCTCTCTTCGATTGGCCGGCAAGTAAGTCCAGGAGGAAATGCGCCTAAAACTGCCATGATGAACTCCGTACTATTATCGATACAGAACTGTATTGTTCGCGGTATACACCGATTCTACTGGGTAATATTCCCGGAAACAGTATTTCGCGCTTGTCAGTCCGGCTATGCCACGGGTTTGGTGTTCAACACAGCGGATCGCAGCCCAGACCTAGTGCGCATCGTCTTGAGCTGATGAAGTTTTGCGGCGAGAGCAGGGCTTATGCTTTCAATGCCATATAGGATGCGTCGCCGCGTGATATGGAGCTGGCGGCGCAGACGCCATCCGACATTGACTTTCGCGGTCAGATTGAAGTGGCGACGGGCCATCTGCACCGAACGGAGGTCCATATCAACCTTTTCTAGATCGTCATAATAGGCGGTGATCTTGGTGTGATCGATAGCGGTTTCTGTCATCCATTGCGGGATGTATGCGCGGCACAGGCGCTCAACATCGGTCAGAAGCCGGCTGACGCCGAGTCCGGTCGCCGGGCAGGAGGTCAAATAGGCGTCTCCGATGAGCACTACACCGTCTTGCCTGCAATTCTCGGCCAGTGTGATCTCGGTGAGCCAGCTATCGATCCGGCTGGCAATCTCGAAATCGCCAAAATGATCGACAAGCGACGGGAAGGCGGCGATCAACGCCTGTTTCGGATCATCATGCAGCGACCTGACCCAGGAATCCCGCGGATCGCGGAACAGGAAAAGGTTGGCGCGTGTTGCGCCGAGGACCGGAAATAGATCGAGACGGTCGATGCCGTCACCGTCGCCATGATAGGTCAGGGCTGTATGATTAAATCTGTTGGATCGAAGCGGACGAATATTGAAGCCGAATGCGAGAGAGCGCCTTTCGCCGATCGATTTATGCGAAATGCCTAGATCTCGGTGCAGCATATCGCCCATGCCGGTTGCGAGAACCAACAGCCGGGCAGTCAGTTCATCCTTGCCCAGAATTGAAATCCGCTGCTGCTTGGCGCTCGTCCGCAAGCCGGTGACCTGACCGACGATGAAATCCACTGTTTCCGGCAATGCGGAGCGCATCGCGCCAATGAGCTTGTTGTAGAAGAAGCCATAATGCTGTCCATGTGTCCAATCCAATACGCGCGCCCCGTGCAGATTGACGATGTCGTCGAAAGGCGCAGCAACCTTGAACAGGGGCGCGAGCAATTGAATACGCTCGAGTTTTTCGATCTCTTCATGACGGACTTTCTCAACGCGGAATTCCTGCGGAAAGATGCGGTGACGGTCGATGAGCGTCACCCTATATCCCGCACGGCCGAGCAGGCAGGCGGTAAGCGTGCCGGAAAGCCCGCCGCCGACGATGGCTATGTCTGTGTCCGTTTCGTTTGCCGGCTGCTCGAGATATCGCCTGTTCATCATTTCGAGTACCTCAGGATCGCATAGATGGCGTAGGGGTTGGTTGTCAGGTAGCGCCAGAAGAGACGGCGGGGCTCCATCAGCATGCGCCAGAACCACTCGAAGCCGGCTCGTTGGATCCAGATGGGCGCCCTCTTCGTTTTCTCCGCCAAATGATCGAAGAGCCCGCCCGAAGTCTTGATAACGCCGACATTGGCAAGCCTTGCAGCAAAATCGTGCACGAAGATCTGCTCGCGCGGAACACCAAGGCCGATCCATAATATGTCAGGGGCAAGCGCGTTGATTTCGTCAAGCTTCTGCTCCAGGGCTTCCCCCGCAAGATAACCGTGGCAATGACCGACGATGCGCAGGCCGGGATAGCGGGTTTGCACGGCGGCGACGGCCTGATGGTTGGCCGTCTCGCTCGCACCCAGGAGATAGAAGCTTACGCCCTCCCTTTCGGCCAGTTCGGCAACATCATGGAACAGGTCGGTCGTCGCCACCCGCTCGGGAAGCTGCACCCGGCAGAGCAGGCGCGAGGCCATAACGAGTGGTTGGCCATCGGCCAAGATCTGATCGGCTTCCTGGAAGAGTTTGGCGATATTGGCGTCCGCATGAACGCGTGCGACGACCTCGCCATTGGCCGACGTAAAGTAATAAGGCCGGCTGTCACGGCGGCGGTGGCGTGCCACATCGATCATGAAGGAAGCGGCGTTGCGCCGATTGACGACAGTAATCGGCAATCCGCCGATCAGCACGCTTGGAAGCGCAAGCGGATAATCTTGAGCGGGAATGGCGGCTGCGTGTTCGGGCGCGTCGGCCGGCTGCATTTGGCTCTCCTGATTTGAAATCTGCTTTTCGGAAACAAGATGCGCGCGAGCGGCCTCTGCCTCGCTGAGGTTTGATTCCTCGGTGCCATTTTTGATTGAGTAAGCTCTTCCTGAATAATTTTGAGAGTCTGTACCAATATCTTGCACATCCATTACCTCCGATTGCGTAATGGGTAGCTAATATTAGTCGGAAAGTTAAGGCGTTTATTAGTATTCAGTTAATATGTAAAGTTCTAAATAAATAATATTCGCATAAGATGAACTTCTTGCAAGCTCGAATTTCCTGAGAGGAAGAGAATATTTCTGGTATGATTTCAGAGGCTTGACCGATCGCAAGTAATTCCATTCGCGCGGCGAGCAATAGCGCTTGATTGTCATTGCATAAGACGTTATATAAATTGTTATGTAATTTGGCGTGGAGGGTGCTTTGACTGAAGATATCGTGAGATCGCTGGGTTTTCTTTGTCTAGGCAGCCGGTTCCGTCGTATCGGCGAGCGTCTGCAGGCCGATACCCAGCAGATCATGGAGGAGCTGGACGTCTCTTTGCAGTCTGCCCAGTATCCGTTTCTCGCAGCTATCGACCGAGCCGGCCCGCT
Source organism: Rhizobium sp. No.120 (assembly GCF_054558365.1). NCBI lineage: Bacteria > Pseudomonadati > Pseudomonadota > Alphaproteobacteria > Hyphomicrobiales > Rhizobiaceae > Rhizobium > Rhizobium sp. No.120. The sequence goes on along the minus strand of NZ_BAAJNQ010000005.1, from coordinate 305,738 downwards.
GACAATCGGAGAACTTGCGCAGGCGGTCGGCATTAGCCAGCCGGGCGCTACGCGCACTGTCTCACAGCTTCTGGAAGCGGGCTATGTCGATATGCAGGCCTCGGCTGAAGACCAGCGCCGCCGCCTGATCTCGCTGACTTCGAAGGGGCAGGGGCTCGTCGACTATTCGAAAAAATTCGTCTGGCCGCGCATAGAACAAGCCGTCCGCGAACTCTGCGGCGACCTTTCAGGGCCGCTATTGGAACAACTCGCCGCGATCGAGCAGGGACTTGCGGAAGCTCCGCTCAGGCGACGCGGCACCCTCGGCAAGGAGCAGCAGTGATGAGCCATATCCTCGATCGTCCGATTTGGAGCGCTCTTGAAACCGCCCATGCATCACTGGCGGAGGGCAATGCGCTTGCCCGCCGCTATCCACCTTCCATCGTGCCCTTTGCGGCGTCTGCGGACAATTCGGCCGAAAGTCTGTAGGAACTGGCAAGGCTGCCCTCGGGCGAGGAGGTCATGGCGATCGTCGAAGCCGAACCCATTATCGTTCCTGAAGGGTTGATGACGCTGTCGCATGCCAGGCTCGTGCAGATGATGGCGGAGCGTCCTCCCGAGCGAATCTCGGATAATCGGGTCGTGCCGCTGACGGAGGCCGATGCTGCGGATATGCTGGCGCTTGCCACGCTGACGAAGCCTGGCCCCTTCACCTTGCGCGCCCAAAGCCTCGGCTCCTTCTGGGGCGTGAAGGTCGATGGACGCCTTGTCGCCATGGCAGGCCAGCGCATGCGCCAGACGGGATTTGCCGAGCTTAGCGGCCTCTGTACCCATCCAGATTTTCAGGGGCGCGGCCTCGGGACCTTGCTCTTCCGTTTCGTGGCTGGTGAGATCGCGGCCCGCGGGGAGACTGCCTATCTGCATGCTTATACCACAAACACGCCGGCCATCGCTCTCTATGAAGCGATGGGTTTCCGCATCCGCTCGGAGATGAACTTGTCGGTCGTCAGACGGCAGTCGCTTTGATTTTCCGGTTTTCGCCGTAAAGGCGGGTCACTGCTGCTGCAGCGCGAGCCTCAGACCCAATGCCATGTAGATCGTGCCGATGACCTTTCCCTGCCATCGGCCGATCGTGCGGTTGCAGCGCAGCCAGCTGCCGATCGAGCCGGCGCCGACCGCCAGAAGCGAGGTCACGCCGATGCTGAGGATGACGAAAATCGCTCCCAGCAGCGCGAATTGTCCGATGACGGACCCACTTTCCGGATGAATGAATTGCGGCAGGAAGGCCAGGAAGAAGAGCGCGGTTTTCGGGTTGAGGATTTCGGTGAAGAAACCCTGACGAAACGCACGCATGGGAGCGATCGCCTGCGCAGTCGGCAGATCGAAACTGCCGCTTTTCTCGACAAAAGCCTTGAACCCCAGATAGATCAAATAGATGACGCCGGCATATTTGACGATCTCGAAGGCCAGTGCGGATGTAGCGAGCAGGGCCGACAATCCGAAGGTCGCCATCATCGTATGGAAAAGATCGCCGGCAGCGATGCCGATGCCGGTTGCCAATCCCACACGCTTGCCGCCGCTGACCGCTCTGGCGAGCGTGAGCAATGTGGCAGGCCCGGGAATGACCATCAGGCCTAGAACCACCACTGTATAAGTCGTCAAAACACCGAGGCTGACCATCGATCTCTCTGAAGTTGGGTGCCGCGGCAAATCCCTTCGGCAACATGGAAATTTGGGATCGCCATTCTTATCTGGTTTGAAGATTAATCGATCTGAAGATCCTTGCAACAGCCATGTCGGGTTCTGGTCTGTTTCGGCACGCTGGCTTTCCAGCGGCTGTTCTATTCCTCCGGCATTGCGATCCGGTCTATAGTATAGGGCTGATTTGCTTACCGTCATGCAAGGCGGATCATCTCACTGTCCAGTGAGAGAACATCGACGGCGGGTTTTCAGGGTTGTAACGCTTCGCAATGGAGTTTGAAGTTGAGCACTGCGTTCATGAAGGAAGAAAGCGCTGAGACGGCCGCTGAAACCGTGCTGCCCGACCGGCCCATTTCTCCACATCCGAACCTTGTCACGGAAGCGGGGTTGAAGGCTCTGGAATTTCAGCTTCAGGAGGCACGCAAAGCCTATGAAACGGCAAGCGCCATCGAGGATATCAACGAGCGCCGCCGGCAGACGGCCATTCCCTTGCGTGATGCCCGTTATTTCGCAGAAAGGCTGCGGACAGCCGAAGTCATTGCGACGCCCACCTCAACCGAGATCGTTGCCTTCGGAAACAAGGTAACCTTCAGCCGCGAAGATGGTCGCATACAGACATACCGTATCGTCGGCGAAGATGAAGCCGATCCTAAGGCGGGGTCGATTTCCTATGTGTCGCCTGTCGCACGGTTGTTGATGGGGAAGGGGGTGGGAGACGTCATGAGCCTTGGCAATGACGAGCTGGAAATCACCGCGATCGAATAGCCTCTCCGGTATTTGGGGCCGCTTCAGAGCCTGAATGACGCGTTTGCCGCGATATGCTAATATTGCGGTCTATCAGGTGCGCAGCGGGTGATGGCGATGTTGGAGGCAGACAAGATATTCGCGGGCTCGATTCCGGAAAATTACGACCGCTATATGGTGCCGTTGATTTTCGCGCCTTATGCGGCAGACATTGCACAACGCGCCGGATCTCTTAGGCCGCGCACAGTGTTGGAAATTGCGGCAGGCACCGGAGTTGTCACCCGCGCCCTGGCGCCGAAACTGTCCTCCGATGCAAGCTACGTCGTCACCGACCTCAACCAGCCGATGCTGGATTATGCCGCTTCGCGACATCAGCCGGACGGGCGCATCGCTTGGCGGCAGGCGGATGCCATGGCGCTGCCGTTCGAAAATGCGGCCTTCGATCTCGTCGTCTGCCAGTTCGGCGCGATGTTCTTCCCCGATCGCATCTCGGCCTATCGCGAGGCAAAGCGCGTTCTGAAATCAGGCGGACATTTCCTGTTCAACGTATGGGATCGCATCGAGGACAATGTTTTCGCCGACGACGTGACGAAGGCGCTGGCACGGATTTTCCCGAACGATCCGCCACGTTTTCTGGCACGCACGCCGCACGGATACCACGACGTGGACCGGATCCGCAGCGATCTCGAGGCTGCAGGTTTCTCCGAAATCGTGATCGAAACGAGGGCAGAGCACAGCCGCGCGTCCTCACCGCGCATTCCGGCCATCGCCTATTGTCAGGGAACCCTGCTTCGCAACGAAATCGAGGCCAGGGAAGCGAGGAAGCTGCAGGCCGCGACCGACTATGCAGCCGCCGCGATCGAAGCGAGACATGGCAGCGGCGAAGTTGCGGCCAAAATTCAGGCGCATGTCATATTGGCGACCGCGGGTGAAGCTTAACTGAAGAATAACTATAATTTAAAGCAGCGCCGCCGAATTATGCGCATGGCGATGAGTTGTTATATCGTTTTGGATAGAAAATGGGAGATCCAAGGCGATATTTACTGAGATTCCGGTGGGGCGTGATAGCGAAATACTTGAGGATGGGGATGCTGGCCGCGCTGCCGGCAAATCCGCCCATACGCTCGTAAATCTTCAGGTGCTGCGCGCGCTCGCCGCCTCTTCCGTGGTTGTTGCCCATGCCTTGCACGAGACGGGCATGCTGGCCGCAGCAACAGGACGTGCAGCGGTCGACGGCTCCGCTTGGAATCTCGGTTTCGGTGTCGACATATTCTTCGTCCTTTCCGGCTTCATCATGACCCACACGACCGCGTCGGAATTCGGCAAGGGCGGCGCTTCGCTGCGCTTTTTCCTGCGGCGCTGCGCACGTGTGATCCCGCTTTACTGGCTGCTGACCAGCCTCATGCTGCTTGGCGCGCTTGCAGCCCCCTCGCTTCTTGCTGTTCCCATCGGCTCCATACCGCATGTCCTGGCATCCTATTTCTTCATTCCGTCCGGGCGCGGCGTCGATGAGATCAGGCCGGTACTCGCCCTCGGCTGGACGCTGAACTACGAGATGCTGTTCTACGTCTTCTTCGCTGCGGCACTGCTGCTGCCGATACGATTGGGCGTCTTGTGGCTGTCGGTTCTCATGGTCGGAATGGCGCTCGTCGGAAGGCTGATCGACCCCCTCCATGTGCAGATATCGTTCTGGACGAACCCGATCATTCTGGAGTTCCTCTTCGGCGTCTATGTAGCGCTGATTTTCCGCAGCGGAGCAAGGATCGGCGGCGGCTGGGCACTCGGGCTGGCGGCCATCGGGCTCCTGGGCTTCGTACACGTCTCGACGCTTTGGAACGATGCGGCCCTGCCGCAATTCCTGCGAAGCGGCCTGCCTGCCGCTCTATTCGTCCTGGCAGCTGCCATCGGTCCCGTATTGCCCCCAGTGCGGCTTGTTCTGTGGGGCGTTGCGCTGGGGGACGCCTCCTATAGCCTCTATCTTGTCCATCCCTTCATCCTGCGGCCGCTGCGCACGATCTGGGAGAAAGTGATCGGGGCAGGGCTTCCTCTCGGACTCTTCGTCGTTGTCGCGACGCTCGTCGCCGCTATGGTTGCCGAGGTGCTTTTCAGATATGTCGAGAGGCCGCTTACGCGCCGCGTTCAGAGCCGCATGCTTCCTTCTACCCGAAGCGGGCAGACAGCGAGCGGCTCTCTTTCGGCAGCTGATACCGAGCGCGCGTGATCCTTTCGGGTGGCGCTTTTCCCAACTTGCCTTAGCATCTTGCGCATAGCGGCTTCGCCCTGCGATATCGAGGGTGGGTGCGGCGGCGCTCAATCGGCCCATTCCGGATCGGTCGTAAATGCAATCGTCAGCCAGCGGTCCGGGCCTTCGCCACCGATCGCTTCGCCGATCTCGTCGCGGATATGGTCCCATTCCTCCAGCTTCTTCGCTGGTCCATCCGGCGGCACGATGAAGTAAAGCTCGATCTGCCTGCCGCGGCCGACGCGCGCGACATAGGAGCGGTAGGATAGGAAATTGTAGCGCCGAACGATCTCTGCCGCCACCCGGTCGACATGGTCCCGCAGGTCGGAAGGCGTCACGAGCAGGATATCGGCGAATGCCTGCTTGATGGTACCGACCGGCATGGGAATGACGATGAGGCAGACGAGAGCCAGGGCGACGGGATCGACATAGGGCGACATCCACTCCAGCTTCGTCCCCTGGATGAAAAAGCCGAAGATGAAGGCGAGGAGCAATGCGCCGCTGAGGCTGCCGGTCATCACCCAGGCCTTGGCATCCAGTGCAATGAAGTTGGATCCGATAGTCTTGTTCGCCCGCCTGGCATAGGCGGCCATCAGGAAGGCGATGATCATGGTCAGGACGGCATAGATAATGGCCTGATCGAAAGAAAGATGCCGTCCGCCACTCATGATGCTGCCGACGGCGTTGATCAAGGCATAGACGGCTGCTCCCGTCAGCAGCACGCCATTGAGGCCGAGTACCATAGGCTCGAGATGCCAGAAACCCATGGTGAAATGCTTGGCGAATTTGCCGGCGGCGGTTGTGTTTGTCGCCGAAGATATGATCAGATTGGAAACGACCAGCGCAACGATCGTCATGCTCGCATCCGTGAGTGCGTAGATGCCGTCGAAGACGATTGCGTAGGAGCCGGAGAGAAGGCCGAAGACAATGCCGGCGACGGCGAGAACGAACGTCACGATAATGGAAATGCGCAGAACGCTTTGTTCGGTCGTCATTTTTCAATCCCCGGCAGAGGCGCGGCGTTCGTTTCGGAAAGACGCGCTTAGGCTGCCGCAACTCTTAGCGCGTGATGTACGCCGAGCCAATCGGGGCCTGCTGTGTCGGCTGTTCTATCGTTGACTCAGAAACCAAGAGGTATTTGATCTCTCATATCCCTATCGGCCGCACGTTCTGCCCCTGCCGCCTGAACTCGCTGGGAGTGACGCCGACCAGCTTCTTGAAGTCGCGGGCAAAGTGAAAGGGGTCGGGATAGCCGCATCGCGCCGCTATTCGGCTGATCTGCTCATCCGTTACGATCAGCAACGGCTTTGCGGCATTCACACGCTCATGGCGCAGCCAATCCAGAGGTGTCGTTCCCATTCTCTGGCGAAAGCGGCGGAACAATTGCGCCTGGCTCAGATTGGCGGCGGTCGCGAGGTCTTCTATCGCCCAGGGGCGTGTCAGGTCGGTGCGAACCAGTTCCATGACCCGTTGCAATCGTTGTACCGAGGCGCTGAGTTTGCTGCTTTCGGCACGCTCGGATGCCAGGAATGAAATCAACTGTGCCAGCAGGGCAAAGCATCTGTTGTCAGCAAGAAAGCTGCCCGTCTCTACTTCCCGCAGGATGCCTTCGAACAGCGCGTCTGGATCGCGAGTGTTGGCCGTGTCGAAGATCGGATTGCCGATCACGCCGAGACTGTCGAACAAGGTATCGAGCCCATATCCTGTGAAACCCAGCCATAGATAGGACCAATGCGAATGACGCGGCTCGCAGCGATGCGAATAAAGCATCGAGGAATCCAGCCAGGCGATCGTCCCTTCATGCAGCAAGTTCGAAACCCCATTGACGTGCAGCAGGCCTTTCCCGCTGAGAGTAAGGATCAGGGTGTGATGGTTGAAGCGATGGGCGATCGGCATTTCAGCAGGCGTGCAAACCCGACGCCCGGCCGCGAGAAGCGTGTAAGGGAACGCCCGGGACAACTTGCCCGGAGTCTGAAAGAAGACGGAGTCGAGAGGGAGGATTTCTGGTAAAATCACTTTATGGGTCATGGCGACCTAACTCTATTTCGGAATGAGAGTTTTATCCATATGGCTGCGGCTCGCATCCATGTCCTTTCGTCGTTTGACGCTGTATTCTATGGCCGATGAACCAGATTGGATGAGGTCTTCATCATGGCGATGGCAACTCCAGCATTCGATCCGCTCTCGCAGGCGTTCACGGACGATCCCTATGCGTCTTACCGCGTGCTGCGCGCCAGCCCGGGTCCGGTCTACTATGAGCAGTTCGACATATGGCTGCTGTCGCGCTATCAGGATGTGGCTGCCGCTGCGGCCGACAAGACGCTAGTGCGGTCTCTCGAATTCTTTCTCTCTCCGGAGGAAATACGGGAGCAGAAGGTTCGGCAGAACTGGCATGACATGCCGAACCATTCCCGTTTCGTGCAATTCAGCCTGCTGGATTCGGATGGCGAAACCCACGACCGGCTGCGCCGCAAGGTCTTCCGTGAATTTACGCCTGCGCTCGTCGCGCGGCAGCGCGGCATGATACAGGATTTCGTCGACCGTCTGCTCGGTCGTCTCCTGCAGGCAGGTATGATCGATTTCGTCGAGGATCTAGCTTCGCAGGTTCCAGGTCACATCATCGGTTCGGTGCTGGGCGTGCCGGAGGAATATGCCGGGCAACTGCGCAAGTGGTCGGAAGAGGTCGTGCAATATTTCGACGTCGATCGCAGCGTGGAGCGCAAGGCGATCGCCGAGCGTGCGACGACGGAGTTTTACGAACTCCTCAAGGAGCTCATTGCCGAGCGCATACGCACGCCGCGCGACGATCTTCTCTGTCGGCTGACCGAGGCGCATGTCGCCGGCGAGCTTACCGAAGACGAACTCGTTTCCACTTGCATGCTGATCCTGATGGCCGGGCACGGCTCGACGATCGATGTACTGGGCAGCGGCATGCATGCTTTGCTGCAATATCCCCATGCTTTGAAGACGTTGCGTGAAAAGCCGGCGGTGATGTCGACCGCCATCCAGGAAATGTTTCGCTTCGAGTCGCCGCTGCCATTCTTCCATCGCTATCTGACCGAGGAAAGGACGATTGCCGGCAAGCTGTTGCCAAAGGGTACGAAGATCGGTCTGCTCTATGGCGCAGCCAATCGCGATCCCGAACAATTCGAGTCGCCTGACGAGTTCTATGTCGAGCGCACGCCCAATCGCCATCTGGCGTTTGGCGGCGGCGCACATTTCTGTCTCGGCAATCATCTGGCCCGGCTGGATATGGAGATCATTTTCTCGACACTCCTGCAGCGCACCTGCTCGATCGAACTGCTGGACGACAATCCCGCCTACAAGCGCGGGCTGTCCGTGCGCGGACCGAAACGCCTGGACATTCGCCTCATCGCCGCATGAACGGATTTGCCGAAAATATGGAGAATGCAATGTGTGAAATCGTGTTCATCGATTCCGCCGGCCGCGAGACCCGCGTCCAGGCACAGGAGGGCGAGACGCTGATGGCCATCGCTGTCAGGAGCGGCATCGACGGCATCGTGGCGCAATGCGGCGGCGCCTTGGCCTGCGGCACCTGTCACTGCTACATCGAGCAACCCCATCTCGATCGTCTGCCACCGCCTTCCGAGGAGGAAGCGATGATGATCGAATTTGTGATGGAGCCGGCGCCGACCAGCCGGTTGAGCTGTCAAATCCTTGCCAGCAGCATCGTCGACGGCATGCGGGTGATCGTGCCCGATAGCCAGCACTAGGGATTAGCTTCGAGAGGAGGTGGCCGATATAGCGACCTCGCCTCGATCTTGATGGATCCGGCCTAAACCGACTGTTCCGATGCCAGGAGATCGGCATAGTGAGCGCGGGCGACATCAGGATGGGAGCGCAACCGGCTCTTCAGCTGGTTCTGGCCGACTTCGCGGAAGATCGGGTTCAGGGGATCGACCGAGATGCCGCGCTCCGATCGCTTCAGCTCATCCGGCAGTTCGATGACGGGGATAATGGCATCCGGACGGGAGCCCAGAAAGAAGGCAACGGAGAAACGCTCGACGCCGGCAGGCGGTGCGACGACGTCGTGCAGGTCGGCGCGCACGAAGCCGTTGGTCGCAAGCTCGAGCAATTCGCCGGTATTGATGACAAAGGTGCCCGGAACCGGCGGTGCATCGATCCAGACGCCGTCTTCCGTGCGCACCCGCAGGCCGGGCACGGTGTCCTGCAACAGCACAGTGACGAAGCCGCCATCCTTGTGAGCGCCGACGCCCTGATCCGTTTTGGCGACATCGCGGCCCGGATAGCGGATGATCTTCAGAAGCTGCGAGGCCTGCGGCTCATAGATATCGGCAAAGACGTTTTCCGCCTGGCCGAGAGCCGCGGCGATCGCCTTCAGAATATCGATGCCGATGCGTGTCACCTCTGCCTGATAGGCAAGCAGCAGCGGCTTGAGCTCCGGCAATGCTTCCGGCCACTGGTTCGGCCCCTGCAGGCGCCGCCATGCCGGCGTATCCGGATCAATCTCGAAGGGTGCGCTTTCGGTGTTGATGTCGAGCTGCTCGCGCCAATCCTGTTCGCCGCGGGTCCGCTCTTGTCCAGCGCGGTTATAGCCGCGAAAATGCGGCGACTTCACCATCTCGATCTTGAGCTTTTCTTCGAGCGGCAATGCAAAGAAGCGCTTCGCCGTCGCAACGACATCCGCAATGAGTTTGGGATCGACGCCATGGCCGGTCAGATAGAAGAAACCATGGTCGTAGAGCACTTTGCGAAGCTCCGCGACGAATGCCTGACGGTCCGAGGGCGAGGCGTAGAAGCGCTGGAGATCGAGCGTGGGCAGTGATGTATCGGAGTCTGATGGCGCGGTATGGGAGGTCAATGAGGTTTCCTCTTTCAAGCTCGTCTTTGTTCTCGGGCTGTGATGCCATCGCCTGCCGTGTCCGAGCCGTGATGACGCAAAGCGTCCCTTATGGGTTGAGACGAAGCTAGAGGCCCTTCGTCACTAAGGCAAAGAAGATAATCTCAAAGATCGCTGATCTTTTGGAATGGTTTTTACAGCCGTCGTTCTCGCGACTGCGGCTAATATGAATAGTGATTGAGTCCGCAGTTCACCTCAATTTCTGCATAAACGTATCCAACTCATCGACGCTGCCTATCCGTATTAACGTCTTGCCGGTCGCCTGCGCTTCGATACACAGGCGGCGTATGTCCGGCATCCAGTCCCGTTCGATTTCCCAGATGGTCCGAAACAGATCGCGCGTCGGCGGCATGGCCGACAGTCCGCCAGGTGTATGGTCGAGCTTGCCGGACTGCCATGCGATCTGGCGCTCGGCTGCGAGCCAGAAATGTATCCAGAGCGGCATGTCGATGAGGATGATCTCGGTCGCGCGATCTATCCGCGTCGGGATTGAATTCTTGTGCCCCAGGCCATCGATGACCCAATTCTCACCGGATAGGATCCGTTCATGTTGCTCGACATAAGTTTCAAGCGGTGCCGGAACCCAGGCCTCCTGCCAGAGCAGCCTGTCGATCTCGAAATGGGGAATTGAGTGGCGCTCGCCCAATTTGCGGGCGAGGGTGGATTTTCCACCTCCTGCATTTCCCAAGATGGCGATGCGCGACATTGGATGATGACCCGATAATGCGAGCCTCTGGGAAACCCGGCAAAGATGCCGGAGCGTTTATGAAGCTATTCTATTGCTGTTGCAATTGATGCAAACGGTCGGGAGTCAGGCCGCGTTGCGCTGCACGAAATGCTGAATGCCGGCGGGATTGGTGACGATGAAATCATGTGCCGGATATCGGCATCCGGTTCCGGGATATAGCAAAGCACTTTAAAGGTCGTTTCTTCCTGCCCATTTTTCTAATTCAAGCGGGTCCCGGCGATGCGTTTCGTAAATCCAATCCCCTTTGTCAGCGATATCGGGCGCTCGAAAGCGTTCTATGGCCGTCTGCTAGGCCTCAGGATCCTGCACGACTTCGGCAACTTTGTACTGTTCGAGACCGGCTTTGCCATTCATGACGGAAAGTCGCTGGAGAAAACGGTCTGGGGCGCGAACGGTGAAGCATCCGGCCCCTATGGGCGGCGGAACATCCTCCTCTATTTCGAACATGAGGACGTCGATGCGGCATTCGAAGCGATAGCACCGCATGTCGATCTCATTCATCTCATCGAGAGGCAGGAATGGGGGCAGCGCGTGTTCCGTTTCTATGATCCGGACGGCCATGCCGTGGAGATTGGCGAACCGCAGTTGGATATGATGGGTGGTTGATCCTTGCCGCTTTCGTCCAGTCCATTCATCATCGTCATCTGAAATGGCCGCAAAGGCAGCGATGAATGTCTTTTTGCATCATCGGAGGGGATGACAAAACCGCTTGCTCTCCTATTCTCATCGGCCAGATCACGTCTTGAATGTCGGCGCCCGCCGGCGTTCGATCTCGACATTGGGAGGATATCATGACGCGCACGGTGATAATCGGTGCAACAGGCCATGTCGGCACCTATCTGGTGCCGCGGCTGGTCGAAGCCGGGCATGAGGTGGTGGCGATCAGCCGCGGCCAGGCCAAGCCCTATTCGCCGAATAAGGCATGGAGCGAAGTCGAAATGCTGGCGATGGATCGTGCTGCCATGGAGAAAGATGGCAGCTTCGGCCCGGCCGTTCGTGCCTTGAAGCCGGATATCGTCATCGACATGATCTGTTTCACGCTCGACAGCGCAAGGCATCTGACCGAGGCGCTCACCGATCATGTCGGCCATTTCCTGCATACCGGCACGATCTGGACGCATGGATTTTCGACCGTGGTTCCGACCCCGGAAGAGGCGCCGAAGCGGCCGTTCGGCGACTATGGCATTCAGAAGGCGGCGATCGAAGCGCATCTGCTTGAGGAAGCGCGGCGCAGGGGATTTCCCGCGACCCTGATCCATCCCGGCCATATCGTCGGTCCGGGCTGGGAACCTCTCAATCCCGCCGGCCACTTCAACCCGTCGGCGTTTTCGACATTGGCGCGGGGTGAAACCATCGTCCTGCCGAATTTCGGCCTGGAGACGGTTCATCATGTCCATGCCGATGATGTCGCGCAAATGTTCATGGGCGCTATCGCCAATTGGCGGGTTTCGACGGGAGAGGCTTTCCATGCAGTTTCAAGCGCTGCACTAACGCTCAGGGGCTATGCCGAAGCAATGTCGCGCTGGTTCGGACATGAACCGAAGCTGGAATTCCTATCCTATGAGGCATGGGCCGAAGGCCAATCGGCGGAAGACGCGCAGGCGACGTGGGAGCACATTGCCAGAAGCCCGAATTGCTCGATCGCCAAGGCTGAGCGGCTGCTTGGATATCGGCCGCGCTACACATCGCTAGAGGCCGTTCAGGAAGCGGTCGCCTGGCTGATGGAGAACGGCCGGATCGGCTGAAAGACGGGCTTTAAGCCTGGTCAACGGTTCTGGAGCCAGGCATCCATGCCTTTCGCCGCCGCATGCCCAGTCGCAAAGCAGGCCGTCAGAAGATAGCCGCCGGTCGGCGCCTCCCAATCGATCATTTCTCCGGCGGCGAACATGCCGGGGAGCTTCTTCAGCATATATCGCTCGTCGAGTTCATCCCATCGGATGCCGCCGGCAGACGAGATGGCCTCGGCAATGGGCCTTGGCTTCAGCAACGGAATCGGCAGGGCCTTGATCAGGCGGGCAAGCGCTTCTGGATGCGAGAGAACGGCGGGTTCGGCAAGCTCGCGCAAAAGACCCGCCTTGACGCCCTCGATGTCGGCGCCCTTGCGCAGACGATTGGAGAAGCTTGCCTTGGGATCCTGCCGCGCCAGATCGCGCGCCAAACGCTCCTCATTGCGTCCGGGCGCCAGATCGACAATGAGCGAGGCCTCGCCCGTTTTTGCCAACCGGTCGCGTAGCGAGGCGGCATGGGCATAGACCAGACTGCCCTCGATCCCCGTTTTCGAGATGACGAATTCGCCGGGAAAAGTCCCCGCTTCCGATGTCGCGGTGACGGCTTTCAGCGGCTCGCCGGCAAAGCGTTCGCTGAAGGTTGAGCTCCAGGTGACGTCGAAACCGCAATTGGCTGGCTGGAAGGCGGCGATGTCGATACCCTTGTCGCGAAGCCAACTGACCCATGCCGCATCCGATCCGAGCCGGGCATAGCTTGCCCCGCCGAGTGCCAGCAGAACGGTGTCATGACGCACGAGCTCGCGCCCGTTTGCTGTTTCGAACACCAGACTGTCGTCCTCGAAGCCGCACCAGCGATGCCGCGTCATGATGCTGACGCCTAGTGCCTGCAGCCTTGTCAGCCAGGCACGCAGCAGCGGCGATGCCTTCATGACCTTCGGGAAGACGCGGCCGGACGAGCCGATGAAGGTTTCCGTTCCCAGGCCTTTCGCCCAGGCTCTGATCTCATCAGGTTGGAAATCGTCAAGTGCTGCGCGCAATCGGGCCGAGGCAGCGCCGAAGCGGGTGGCAAAGACACCGTAGTCCTCCGAATGCGTGATGTTGAGACCGGATTTTCCGGCCAGCAGAAACTTGCGCGCGACCGTCGGCATGCTGTCATAGATCACGATGCGATGGCCAAGCCGCGACAAGGTCTCTGCCGCCATCAATCCCGCAGGGCCGCCGCCAATGATTGCGATTTGTGCTTTTGTCATGCTCACCCGGTGCCGCTTGCTATCGTTCTCTAAGGCCGGATAGGGGCCGAACGCAAGATAGTCGCCGTCCCGGTCCAATCTCTCTGTCGTTCAGACGGGTTACCGCAGCGCCGGAAATCCCACGTTTCCGCTCGTATCTTTAGCTATATCCACATTTAAATCGATATAACCATATGGTTACTATTGCCTCTGATTCACCGGGGGCTGTCAACTTATGAGATGATCGGTTACTTATCGGCGTGAGGATGAGCCGCATAAGCCTTATGAAATGCCGCCGGGAGCCATGATGTCGGAAGCCAAGACCGTGAAGCGCAGCGCAAAGAGTGCAGACCTTGCGAATGCAGAGAAAACCTCCTCGCGCACTGCTTCGGACCGGCCCCGTCTTCGGGATGCGGAGCGCACCAGCAAGGCTATTCTGGCGGCCGCGACAAAGGAGTTTGCCGAGCGCGGCTATGGCGGTGCCCGCGTCGACGCCATTGCCGAACGGGCGAAAATCAACAAGCGGATGCTCTATCACTATTTCGGCGGCAAGGATGCGCTCTATGTCGCGGTTCTCGAAGGCAGCTATATCGCTATTCGTTCGGCGGAAGCACGGCTCGATCTCTCGCATCGCTCACCTGCCGATGGAATGCGGGAGCTGGTCGTCTTCACCTGGCAATATTTCCTGGATCACCCGGAATTCCTGGGGATTCTCAGCACGGAAAACATGCACAAGGCCCGCTTCCTGAAGCGTTCGGCGCGCATTTTCGAGCTGCACTCGCCGCTGGTCTCCGAGATTTCTGGCCTGCTCGACCGCGGCGCGGCGGCGGGCGTATTTCGCAGCGATTGCGATCCAGTGAAGATCTATATGAGCATTGCGGCCCTCGGCTCGTTCTTCCTGACCAATCGCTGGACGCTCTCAACGATCTTCCGCCGCAACCTCTCGGACAAGAGCGAAATCGATGCCTGGGGCGAGCATATCGTCGACGTGATTTTCGCCTATCTGCGTCCCTAAAATCCTTAGGGTAACAAGCTAAGCAACGATGGATGATTGCCGCTGTGGCCATTGACTATGGCCGTTGACAGCATGGCTTCGCCGTGTCAGTTATGTAACTATATAGTTATTTACGGGAGGAAAACTCATGGCAACGAAGCCGATAGGCATCATCATGCACGGCATTACCGGCCGCATGGGCTACAACCAGCATCTCGTGCGCTCCATCCTGGCGATCCGCGAACAGGGCGGCGTTCTTCTGTCGAACGGCGACCGGCTGATGCCTGAGCCGGTGCTTGTCGGCCGCAATGCCGAAAAGATCGAGGCGATTGCCCGCAAGCACGGTCTTTCGAAGACGACGACCGATCTCGATGCCGCTCTTGCCGATCCCAGCAATACGATCTTCTTCGATGCCGGTTCGACGCAGATGCGCGTCGAGCTTCTCGAAAAGGCGATTGCCGCCGGCAAGCATGTCTATTGCGAAAAGCCGATCTCCGAGACGCTGGAGGAAGCGTTGTCGGTTGCCGCTTCCGCAGAGCGTCGCGGCGTCAAGAATGGTGTCGTCCAGGACAAGCTGTTCCTGCCTGGCCTGCGCAAGATCGCCATGCTGCGCGATAGCGGCTTTTTCGGCAAGATCCTCTCCGTTCGCGGCGAGTTCGGCTACTGGGTTTTCGAAGGCGATTGGGGCGTCAAGGCACAGCGTCCTTCCTGGAACTACCGCAAAAAAGATGGCGGCGGCATGATCCTCGATATGCTGCCGCATTGGCGCTATGTGCTCGACAATCTCTTTGGTGAGGTCAAGTCGGTCAGCTGCCTCGGCGCGACGCATATTCCAAGCCGCGTCGACGAGAACGGCAACACCTATGTCGCCGATGCCGACGATGCCGCCTATGCAACCTTCGAGCTCGAAGGCGGCGTTATAGCGCATATCAACTCCTCCTGGGCGGTCAGGGTTCGCCGCGACGATCTCGTCACCTTCCAGGTCGATGGCACTCATGGCTCGGCCGTCTGCGGCCTGATGCGTTGCTGGACGCAGCACCGGGTCAATACGCCGAAACCGGTGTGGAACCCCGATCAGCCGCAGCCCATCAATTTCTTCGACACCTGGGAAGAGGTGCCGGACACGCAGGCCTTCGACAACGGCTTCAAGGCGCAATGGGAGCAGTTCCTATGCCATGTGGCCGAGGATGCGCCGTGGAAATTCACGCTGCGCGAGGGCGCCAAGGGTGTGCAGCTGGCGGAGCTGGCCCAGAAGAGTTGGGCCGAGCGTCGCTGGGTCGATGTTCCCTCCCTTTCGGCCCGTTAGGAGGCTGATCTCATGGAGCGAAGCCTTCACTTGCCAAGGGCGGACGGCACGATCACCGCCTTCTCGCCCGCCAATGAGCCGTTGATCGCGCCTGTGAAACCGGCGGATGGCCATCACTTCAATCGTGTGGCTTATGCGGCGGCGCATGTCGTGGTCGATGCGCTTGCTGACAACGATCCGTGGCTTGATCGCAATATCGACTGGGATCGCACGATCGCTTTCCGCGAATATCTGTGGGGCCTCGGCCTCGGCGTCGCGGAAGCAATGGATACCGCACAGCGCGGCATGGGGCTCGACTGGACCGGCGCAAAGGAGCTGATCACGCATGCGCAGTCGGCCGCCCGCGGCCGGCCGAATGCCGTGATCGCCTATGGCGCCGGCACCGATCATCTGCAGCCCGGTCCCAATGTCACGATCGATGACGTCATCCGCGCCTATGAGGAACAAGTCGCCTATGTGGAAGGGCAGGGCGGTCACGTCATTCTCATGGCGAGCCGGGCGCTGGCGGCAGTCGCTAAGAGTCCGGACGACTATGTCAGGGTCTACGACCGCATCCTCGGTCAGGTCAAAGAGCCCGTCATCATTCATTGGCTCGGCTCCATGTTCGATCCGGCACTGGCGGGCTATTGGGGCTCGGCCGACGACATGCTGGCCATGGAGACCGCGACAGCGATCATCAATCAGAATGCGGCCAAGGTCGATGGCGTGAAGATTTCGCTGCTTTCGGCAGAGAAGGAAATCGTCATGCGCCGTCGGCTCGCTCCGTCGGTCAAGATGTATACCGGCGACGATTTCAACTACGCGGAACTGATCGCCGGTGACGAGCAGGGCTATTCGCATGCCTTGCTCGGCATCTTCGATGCCATCGCGCCGGCGGCGAGCGCGGCTCTTGCAAAGCTCGCTCAGAACGATCTCGACGCCTTCCATGCGATCTTGGCGCCGACTGTTCCGCTGTCACGCCATATCTTCAAGGCGCCGACGCGGTTTTATAAGACCGGCGTCGTCTTCCTCGCCTATCTCAACGGCTTCCAGGATCATTTCCAGATGCTCGGCGGCCAGCAGACCGCCCGCTCCATCCAGCATCTTTCGGAGTTGTTCCGTCTGGCGGATACGGCGCGCGTTCTGCGCGATCCGGATCTGGCGACATATCGCATGAAGACGATCCTTGCGACCGTCGGCATCGAATAGCCGAAAAAGAATCGGGGAAGGAGATCACGGTGGCCATAGAAGGTTTGTCCATCAATCTGGCAACGGTGCGCCAGCAATATGACATGCGCCAGGCGGTCGAAGCCTGCTTGAAGCAGGATATCCTCGCGATTGCGCCCTGGCGCGATCAGGTGCACAAGATCGGGCTTTCGGAGGCTGTTCGTATCGTCGCCGACAACAAGCTCAAAGTGACCGGGCTTTGCCGCGGCGGCATGTTTCCTGCGGCAAGCGCCGAGGGGAGGGCGGCTGCAATCGACGACAACAAGCGGGCGATCGACGAAGCGGCGGCGTTGAATGCCGATTGCCTCGTCCTCGTTGTTGGCGGCTTGCCGGAGGGATCCAAGGATATCGTTCACGCTCGCGAGATGGTGGCCGACGGCATCGCCGCGATCCTGCCGCATGCGCGCAGCGCCGGCATTCCAATCGCGATCGAGCCACTGCATCCGATGTATGCGGCCGACCGCGCTTGTGTGAACACGCTGGAGCAGGCGCTCGACATCTGCGATCTCCTCGGCGAAGGCATCGGTGTCGCGATCGATGTCTATCATGTCTGGTGGGATCCGAAGCTCTATCAGCAGATCGCGCGTGCTGGCGCCGGTGGCCGCATCCTGGCGCATCACATCTGCGACTGGCTCGTGCCAACCACGGACCTGCTGCTCGACCGCGGTATGATGGGCGATGGCGTTATCGACTTAAAGCGCATCCGCGCCGAAATCGAGAAAGCCGGTTTCTTCGGCTTGCAGGAGGTCGAGATATTCTCTCAGAATAATTGGTGGAAGCGGCCAGGCGAGGAGGTTCTCTCCACCTGCATCGAGCGTTTCCGCAGTGTTTGCTGAGTGGCAGTACCCAGGATCGACAACAAAAAACCGGGCCAGCAAGTGGCCCGGCTCTGTTTCGAAGCGATGAGGTGGCGACTTATTCGGCCGAAACGATCTTGCCGCCTTCCCACTTGTAGAGCGAGAAGCTCTGCGAGGTCAGGTCGCCGGTTTCGCCGTAGGTGACCTTGCCGATGGCGGTGTCAATCGGCTCGCCCTTCTTCAGCGCAGCGCCCACGGCTTCGGCATCATCTGCCTTGCCGGCCTTCTCGATGCCAGCCTTTAGCACTTCGACGGCGGCATAGGCGTTGAGCGTGAAGGCTTCGGCCGGAATGTTACGTGCCTTCAGGGCGGCAACGGCGCTCTGCGAAGCCGGGTTCTTCAGCGCGTCAGACGCATTGGTGAAGAGCGTGCCGGCAGCCGAATCGTTGGCGATCGCCCAATATTCGGTATTGGACAGGCCGTCGCCGCCGATGATCTGCGCCTTGACGGAGATGTCGTGCAGCTGGCGGGCCAGTAGTCCTGCTTCCGGATGATAACCACCGAAGTAGATGACGTCGACGCCGGCCTGTTTCAGCTTTGCCGTCAGGGCGCTGTAGTCCTTTTCGCCTGGGGTCAGCGAGTCGTTGACGACTTCGGTAATACCGCCCTTGTTGATCGCTGCCTTGAAGGCATCTGCGAGGCCCTTGCCATAGGCGCCCTTGTCGTTGAGGACCGCGATCTTCTTGTCCTTGAAGTGTTTCACGACATATTCGCCGGCAACGACGGCCTGCTGGTCGTCGCGGCCGCAGGTGCGTAGGACATTGGTCAGGCCGCGATTGGTCAGGCCCGGGGCAGTCGCGGTCGGCGTGACCATCAGAATGCCGTTTTCGGCCAACGCGTCTGAAACCGGAATAGCGACGCCTGACGTAACCGGGCCGACAACGAAGCGGATGCTCTCGCCGACGAAGCCGTTGGCAACCGATACGCCCTGCTTCGGATCGCCGGCGTCGTCGCCAAGCTTCAGAACGAGCTTCTGGCCGAGAACGCCGCCGCTCTTGTTGATTTCTTCGATCGCGGTTTGCGCGCCATTCTTGACCTGCTCGCCGTAAGCTGCGACCGGGCCGGTCAGCGGCGCGATGAGGCCGATGGTGATGTCCGCATGCGCGAGAGGTGCGAAGGCCAGCGAAGCGACGAAGGTCGCGGCCGTCAATGTCTTCAGACTCATGTTAGCTCTCCTTGGATGGGCGCGGCAGCGCCCTTTGAACCCGCTCGCAATCGCCTGTCTCGACGCGCAAACTGCCGTGAAGCGTTCTTTTTAAAGAGACAAAGCTGATATCGAAGCGGATGATCGCCTCCGGACATTTTTTGATCTCGAAAACGCTCATAAGGGTATTTTCTGTAGGAATATTGGGACGATTCCGCAAGAAAATAACCGTCGCGAAGACAATTTTAGCGCTTTTTCGAAAATTTTGACGAGGGATGGTTGTCGCCTGCCTGCCGCGGGGATCGAGGTCATACGACAGAAAGGTTAGTTGAGACGGGAGGTGGAAATCTACATGCCGCTGATCCACATAAGCCGCAGCGCCGATCGCAACGCATGCCAAGGAGACTGATCTCGCGTGAATGAGAGTGACGATTTCAAAGCCTATTTTGACCTCTGGCAGCTGATCCCTGATGGCGCGCCGATCGTGACGCATTCCAGCCGGCTTTTCCCCGTGCGTCGTGATGGCGAGCCGGCGATGCTGAAGATCGCCGATGCACCGGAGGAGAAATCGGGGGCCGAGCTTATGGTCTGGTGGAATGGCATTGGTGCCGCGCGCGTTCTCGAACATAAGGACGATGCTGTCCTGCTCGAACGGGCGACCGGCAGCCGCTCACTTGCCGAGATGGCAAGGAATGGCGAGGACGACGAGGCAAGCCGTATCATCTGCAAGGCCGTCGCTGGGCTTCATGCCTCTCGCGGGGGCGCCTTGCCGCGATTGATTCCGCTTGTCCACCGGTTTCGTTCGCTCGAAACTATGGCTCACTGTGAAGGTGGTATCTTTGTCCAGTCCGCAGTTGCCGCCCGCGCGCTGTTGTCGGAGCCCCGCGATGTCGTAGCGCTGCATGGCGACATTCATCACGGCAATATCCTCGATTTCGCGGAGCGCGGTTGGCTCGCGATCGATCCGAAGGGGCTCGTGGGCGAGCGCGGCTTTGATTACGCCAATCTCTTCTGCAATCCCGATAATACAGTCGCCACATCTCCCGGCCGTCTTGCTCGGCAAGTGACGGTCGTTGCCGAGGCAGCGGGAATGAAGCGTGAGCGCCTGTTGCGATGGATCATTGCCTGGGCCGGCCTTTCGGCAAGCTGGTTGATCGAAGATGGCGAGGATGAACACGTCGATCCAACCCTGCGCGTTGCCGAAATCGCGGCGGCGGAACTCGCCAGAACCGAAGATTAGGAGATCAGGGCCTCGCGCCAGGACTGCCGATAGCGCGCGATCCCCCGCAGTTCGGCGCGAATAGGCGGGTTGTCCGCCGCACCGATGGGTCTTATCCCCGCCAGCAAGGCGGCACCCTGGCTGGTGCCGGTCGAGCCCGCTAGCGCGATGACATCGGTGCTCGTCAAGGCAGAGAGGGCGATGAGGTAGGCGCGATTGCGCGCAAAGGGACCTTCGACGAAGATCGGTCCTTTAGCGCTGATCAGACCGAGGCAGGCTTCGGTCATCAGCGCAAGATAGAGGCTGACGGCGGCAAGGCGTTCGGCGGAATTGATCGCACTGCCGATCCAACGCATTTTCCTGCCCGGAAACGGACCGGAGCCCTCGACTACATTGGGCAGTAGCATGAGGCCTTTCTCGATCACTGGTTCCAATGCGGCTTCGATTGCTTCATGGGATGCAGTACCGATTTCCGCTGCCAGAATCTCGAACTCGCGGCCGCCCATGAAGCGGGAAGACGGCACGGCGCGGCCATAGGCATCGATATTGGCAAGCGTATCGCGGGCGGGATCGAGATGGTCGAGATCGCCGCCGACGCCGAAACTGATCACCCAGGTTCCCGTCGAGACGACGACGAAAGGTGCTTCGTTCTCGACCAGATGCGGCAGCAGTGAAGCGTTGGAGTCGTGAATGCCACAATAGACGAGCACTGCCTTCGTCAGTCCGATCTCTTCGCTAAGTGCTGGCAGGACCGGTCCAAGTGCGTCGAAAGCTGAACGGACCGGCGCCATCAGCGTGCGGATGCCGAGCCTGTCGACGAGCGACGAATAGGTTCCAGCCGTCGGATTCCAGAGATCGGTGTGGCAGCCGAGCGAGGTCACCTCATTGGCGGCAACGCCGGTCAGGCGAAACGCCCAATATTGCGGATAGGTCAGGATCGTCGCGATGCGGGCGAAATCCGCCGGGAAGGTGCTTTGCTGATAGTGGATCTGCGCGCCGACATTCAGGCCACCGGATAGCCGCGGCGAAAAGGTTTCGGCAAAAGTCGGGCGCAGTTGCCCATAGGCTTCCTGAACGGGTTGCGGATAGATGTGTTCGTAATCGAGAACCGGCAAGCCAAGATCGCCGTCGGCGTCCAACAGGACCGCCGAGGCACCATGCGTTGTGATTGATATTGCATCGAAGCCGGGCATGGCTGCAAAGCCCTTCAGAGCCGAAATGATGAAATCCCACAGGCCTTCGGTATCGTAATGCGGATAAGGACCCGACTTCAGAACGCTGTTTGCAGTTCTGACAGCTGCAATCTCGGCACCGGTCGCGGCATCCAGCACAACGACCTTTGCGTTGGTCTTGCCGATGTCGATCACAGCGATGTGGCGGTAGGCTGTCTCGTTGCTCATGGCAGATGGAAGACCGTGACGAGATCGCTCTGAACTGGCGAATTGTCGGGATTGGTCGCCATGATATCGGCCATGTGCGCCCACCATTTCTTCATGACAGCGTGTTCGGGCAGGCTTGCCATGGAATGATCCTTCGGTCGTGTCAGCACGCCGAAGAGCGTGTTTGTCTCGCGGTCGAGATGGATCGAATAATCGCTGACGCCTGCCTGATGCAGCAGATCCACCAGCTCGGGCCAGATTTCATCATGTCGCTTCCGGTATTCCGCTTCCATGCCTGGATTGAGCGTCATCTTGAAGGCGTGGCGTTCGAGAGCAGCGGTCATTTGGAGCTCATGGTCTTGATGCGCCGGGCAATGATCGGCAGCGCGATGGTGATGATGAGGAGGAGGCCGATGAAGATCGACATGACGATGCCTGGTACGTTGAGCAGGCCGAGGCCGAAGGTGACGAGCCCCATGACGAAGGCGGCGATGACGACGCCGCCGATCGTGCCCGAGCCGCCGAGGATCGATACGCCGCCGAGCACGACCATTGTCACCACCTCCAGCTCCCAGCCGAGCGCGATCGAGGGGCGCGTCGAGCCGAGGCGGGAGGTAAGGCAGACGGCGGCAATGCCACTCATGATGCCGGTCAGGAGAAATAGGATGAATTTGATCCGCTCAACCGGAATGCCCGAGAAGCGCGCGGCGAAATCATTGTTGCCGATCGTATAGACCTGCCGACCGAAATTCGTCGCATGCAGCAGGATCGCGAAGACGACCGCCAGCACGATGAAGAGCACGAATTCGAATGAGAAGACCCAGGCGACATAGCCCTGGCCGAAATAGGCGAAGCTATCCGGATAGTTGCCATAGGCCTGGTCCCCGAGAACGATATAGGAAATGCCGCGAAACAGGCTCATCGTGCCGATGGTGACGACGATCGACGGCAGCTTCAGCACCGAAACCAGGAAGCCGTTGAAGATGCCGCAGACGAGCCCGACGCCGATACAGATCGCGACGAGGCCAGGTGTGTCGACGCCCAGTTGCGCGGCTGCGCCCATCGCCGTCGACGCCAGCGCTATGATTGCTGCGACCGAGAGGTCGATTTCGCCGGCAATCACCAGCAGCGCCATCGCAAAGGCGATCATCGCCTTTTCGGTGAAATTGAAGGTCGCGTCAGAGAGATTGTAGGGGTCGAGGAAATAGGGCGAGGCCAACGAATTGAAGATGAAAATCGCGACCGCAACGCCGAAGAGCAGCGTTTCCCAGCTCGACAGGATGCGCTTGAAAGGAGTGCCGAGGCGATCGGGAATGACGCGCTTTTCCGCGGTTGCCGCTTGAGAACCGTTGCTCATGCGTGCGCTCCCTGGCTGGCGGTGTCCTTTGCGGCCTGATCGCGCAGGATGATGCGGCCGCGATTGCGTTCGCGCCGGGCGTTGAAGACGACGGCAAGGATGATGACGGTGCCTGATATCGCCATTTGCGTGAACGGCGAGATGCCGATGACCGGAAGTGCGTTCTTAATGACCCCAAGGAAGAGGGCGCCCAAGACCGCGCCGGCGACCGAACCGACGCCGCCGGCAATCGAAATGCCGCCGATGACGCAGGCGGCCACGCTGTCGAGTTCGAACCCATTGGCGATATCGACATAGGCGACCGCATAGCGCGAAACCCAGAGGTAGCCGCTCAGCCCCGCGAGCGCGCCGGAGAGGACGAAGGCGAGGAAGCGCGTCCAGCCGACATCGATGCCGGCATAGACGGCGGCAACCGGATTGCCGCCGCTCGCATAGGCCGAGCGGCCGAACTGCGTGTAGCGCAGCACCAGATACATCATCAGCACGATCACGATGCCGATCCAGGCAAGCACCGGCAGGCCGAGAAGCGGCGTGCGCGGCACGTTCAGGAAAATCGGCGTGAACTGATGCGCATTGACCCAGGCGCCGCCCGACAGCACGAAGGCCATGCCGCGATAGATCGTCAGGGTGCCGAGCGTCACGACGATCGGCGGGATTTCCAGCGCCCAGACGAGATACCCATTGATGGCGCCGAGAACCGCACCCATCAGGATCGCCGTGATGACGAGTGCGACCAGCGGAATATCGGGATAGGTGGCGTTCAGCATCGCAACCGCCATGCCGGTCAAAGCCAGATTGGCGGCGACGGAGAGATCGATCGACTTCGTCAGGATCACCGTCATCTGGGCAAGGGCCAGGATGATTAGGATCGATGTGTCGTTGAAGATATTGGCGAGATTGGTGGGCTCGGCAAAGCCGGCCGCACGCGTTGCGAAGCCGGCGATCATTATGACGATGATGATGGCGAGCAGTGTTTCGCGCTTTTTGAGGATGCGTGGCATCCGGCTCTCCTTATGCATTTCCCGTGGCGGCGCGCACCAAGGTTTCCGGCGTCAGCCCCTCGCGCTCGAAAAGGCCAGCGGACAGGCCTTCCTTCATGACCAGGACGTGATCCGACATGCCGAGGATCTCGGGCAGTTCGGAGGAGATCATGATGATGCTGAGGCCCTCGGCCGCCAGTTCGCTGATGAAGCCGTGGACGGCTGCCTTCGAGCCGATATCGATACCCTTGGTGGGCTCGTCCAGAATGATGATCTTCGGTTGCGTCGCGAGCCACTTGCCGATGACCACCTTCTGCTGGTTGCCGCCGGAGAGCGTTCCCACAGGCACGGAAAGCGCGGCAGCACGCAGATCCAACCGTTCGGCGTATTTGCGGGCGAGAGCGAATTCGTTGGCCGCCTTCAGGAAGCCCTTGCGCGAGGTGCGTCCGAGTGACGGCAGCGACATGTTCTGATAGATCGGCATCGGCAGCGCCAGGCCGTGGCGGCCACGCTCTTCCGGCACATAGACGATGCCGGCGGCAATGGCATCCTGCGGCGAGTGCACCTGGATTTCCTGTCCGTCGAGCGTCAGACGTCCGGAGAGCGGTCGGGTAATGCCGAAGAGCGATTGGCAAAGCTCCGAACGTCCGGCGCCGATCAGCCCGTAGACGCCGAGGATCTCGCCGCGCCGCAGCTTGAAGGAAATATCGCGGAATTCGGTGCGGTGACAGTATTTGTCGACTTCGAGAACGGTGTCGCCGATGGTAACGGGCACTTTCGGGAAAGCGTCCTTGACGTCGCGCCCGACCATCATGCGGACGATCTCGTCCTGCGGCGTCGACTTCAGTTCGCCGTGGCCGACGGCGCGGCCGTCGCGAAAGACGACGAAATTGTCGGCGATCTCGTAGAGTTCGTCAAACTTGTGGCTGATGAACAGGATCGCCTTGCCCTTTGCCTTCAATCCCTCGACGATGCGGAAGAGATCGTCGATCTCCTTGCGGGAGAGGGCGGCGGTGGGTTCGTCCATGATGACAATGCGGGCCTCGATCGACAAGGCGCGTGCGATTGCCACAAGATGGCGCTGCGCAATGGAGAGGTCTTTCAATCGGGTCGTGGGATCGATGGCGCTTTCCAGCGATTGCAGAAGCTCTTTCGATCGGCTGTTCATCCTCTTCCAGTCGATGGTGCGCCAGGATGTGCGCGGCGCATGACCGAGAAAGATGTTTTCGGCAACAGTCAGCTCGTCGAAGAGCACCGTCTCCTGATGGATGGCCGTGACGCCGGCATCGATGGCTGCCTGCGCGTTGGCGAAAGCTGTTGGCTTGCCGTCGACGAGAATCTCGCCCTCGTTCGGGCGGTAGATACCGGTCAAAATCTTGACGAGGGTGGATTTGCCGGCACCGTTTTCGCCGATCAGGGCGGTCACCTTGCCGGGATAAAGCGAAATGCTGACGCCATCCAGCGCTTTGACGCCCGGAAAGATCTGGGAAATGCCGCGCATCTCCAGAATGGCCTGATTGTCCGCGGCTGGTGCGTCCGCGATGGAGCGTTGAAGGACTGTGGTCATCAGCAATGTACCGGATCATTGAAACCAGGTCCGGCGGCTGATGCCGCCGGAGTGCTGCGAATGCTGGTATCGATCAGAAAACCTTGGAGAACTGATCGATGTTCGAGGCATTGTAGACGAACGGATCGGCCATGGCGGCTTCGCCGTTTTCGCCAACCTTGATCTTGCCCATGCGGCCGGCATTGATCTCGCTGCCCGGCTTGCCGTCGGTTTCGCCCTTGACGAGGCGATAGGCGATCTGCGTGGCGGAATAGCCAAGATCGATCGGATTCCAGATCGCGAATTCCTTCGTCGCGCCTGATTTGATGGCGCCGGCCATTTCGGACGGCAGGCCGAGACCGGTCACGTAGACCTGGCCGATCTTGCCGGCATCCTTGACCGCCTGCGAAGCGGCGAGCACGCCGACCGTCGTCGGAGCGACGATGACCTTGACTTCGGGATGCGAGGTCAGGAGGCCCTGGGCTTCACGATAGCTCTTGTCGGAGAGATCGTCACCATAGACGGTCGTGACGAGGTTGAGGCCCGGGAAGTCCTTCAGCTGCTTCTTCATCTCGCCGATCCAGATGTTCTGGTTCGTCGACGTCGTCGTGGCCGACAGGATGGCGAAGTTGCCCTTGCCGCCATCGAGGTGATCCTTGGCGAGCGTCAGGCACATCTTGCCGATCAGCTCGTTGGACGAAGGGTTCAGCTGCAGGATGCGGCCGGCCTTTGCGACACCGGAATCCCAGGAGATCACCTTGATGCCGCGCTGTGCCGCCTTCTTCAGGGCAGGCACGACGGCATCGGGATCGTTCGCCGAAATTGCGATGGCATCGACGCCCTGTGCGATCAGCGAGTTAATCACTTCGATCTGGCCTTCGGCCGTAGTCGAGGTCGGGCCGGTATAGATCACCTGCACGCCGCCGAGATCCTTGGCTGCTTCCTGGGCGCCCTTGTTGGCGGCTTCGAAGAAGCCGTTGCCCAGCGACTTCACAACGAGACCGATCTTGACGTCCTTTGCACTGGCCGCGCCGGCGAAAAGCGTGGCGGCGAGCGCGACGCCGATCGCCAGTTTCTTTGCTATATTCATGTCACTTCCTCCCAAAGTTGATAGGCTATGCACACCCCATCGCCGCTTGTTTTATGCGACCGACGGGGAATCCTCCTCGTCGGCCTCGGCCGAAACGTTCGCTATTACAAGCGATACGCCTGCATCCTCGATCATACGCACGGTCTCGGCGGTCACGCCGTCATCGGTAATGATGGTCGAAACCTGCTCGAGCGGACAAAGGATCAGGCTGGAACGCTGACGGAACTTGCTCGAATCGACCATGAGGACGAGTTCGTCCGCCTGCCGCATCAGCTTCTGCTCGCTCTGGATCAGCAGTCCATCCGCCTCCATGATTCCAAGAGGGCCGACGCCTTGCGCGCCGAGAAACATCCGTCGTGCGTAGAAATTGCGCGTGGTATCGTTGTCGAAAGGCGAAAGGATCAGGCTCTGCTCGCGATAGATCGCGCCGCCCGGCACCGTCACCGTATTTTTCGAATGCTTGACCAGATGTTCCGCGATCGCGAAGGAGTTGGTCATCACCTGCAGGCGGAACGCCGAGATATAATGGACCAGCTGGAATGTCGTCGTGCCGCCATTGATGATGATGGCGTCACCCGGACTGCACAATTCTGCCGCCTTGCGCGCTATTGCGCGTTTCTTGTCGATATTGACGGATTCTGAGACGCGGAAGGGTCGGCCGACGAGATTGCCAAGCTGCGGAGGATGGATCGATTCCGCGCCGCCGCGCACGCGCCGGATCTTTCCCTGCACGTGCAGGGCAGCGATATCACGGCGTATCGTCGCTTCCGAAGCCTCGGTCAGCTCGGAAATATCCTGAATCGTCACGACAGACTTTTCCTGTACGGCGCTCAGAATAATGCGATGGCGTTCGCGTTCGTGCATTGGCTCCTCCTTGAGGGCGGTTATTTCGCAAATATGACAATGTGTCAATCATAAACGATCATAAACTTTCATATTGCATCGCAACATTATCGAATTTGACCGTTTTCGATTGACAAGGTGACTATACGTGAGCGATACCCTGCTCACAAAGGGCGGTTCCATCATGATCCGGTCTGCCCGAAAGACTTGATTTCAAGGGAGGATGACATGGCGGCTGGCGTTCAGCTTCTGGAAAACCGTTGGGATGATGCATATGCTGATGGACTCGATGAGCCCGGCAAGCTGCTTTATCGGTCGAATCTGCTCGGTGCCGATAAGCGTATCACCAACTACGGCGGCGGCAACACGTCGGCCAAAGTCATGGAAACCGATCCACTCTCCGGCGAGAAGGTTAGGGTGCTCTGGGTCAAGGGCTCCGGCGGCGATGTCGGCACCATCAAGCTCGATGGTTTCGCAACGCTCTATCAGGACAAGCTCGACAGCCTGAAGAACATCTATCAGGGCGTTTCAGACGAGGATCGCATGGTCGGCTTCCTGCCGCACTGCACCTTTAATCTGAATGCGCGGGCCGCTTCCATCGACACGCCGCTCCATGGCTTCGTGCCGTTCACCCATGTCGACCACATGCATCCCGATGCCATCATCGCCATCGCCGCGTCGAAGAATTCGCGCGAACTGACACGCGAGATCTTCGGTGAGAAGATCGGCTGGCTGCCCTGGCGCCGCCCCGGCTTCCAACTCGGCCTCGATCTCGAAGCCTTCGTCAAGGCGCATCCGAATGCGAAGGGTGTCGTGCTCGAAAGCCATGGCCTCTTCACCTGGGCCAACGATGCCAAGGAATGCTACGAGCTGACGCTCGCGATCATCAACAAGGCGATCGAATGGTTCGCCGCCAAGACGGCAGGCAAGACCATTTTTGGCGGTGCCATCACCCAGAGCCTGCCGCAGGCGCAGCGCCGTGCGATCGCCGCCCGGCTGATGCCGGAAATCCGCGGCCGCATCGGCAAGACCGAGCGCAAGCTCGGGGATTTCGATGATCAGGATGCCGTGCTCGAATTCGTCAACTCGAAGAACCTTCGCCCGCTTGGCGCGCTCGGCACGAGCTGCCCGGATCATTTCCTGCGCACCAAGATCCGGCCACTGATCGTTGATTTCGACCCGGCCAAGCCCGATGTCGATGCGGTCATCGCCGGCCTCGACAAGGCGCTGGAAGATTACCGCGCCGATTACGCGCGCTACTACAATGATTGCAAGCACGACAACTCGCCTGCCATGCGCGACCCGAACCCGGTGATCTTCCTCGTGCCCGGCGTCGGCATGCTGTCCTTTGCCCGGGACAAGGCGACTGCCCGTATTGCTGGCGAGTTCTATGTCAACGCCATCAACGTCATGCGTGGCGCCTCTACGGTTTCCGAATATCAGGGTCTGCCGGAGCAGGAAGCCTTCGATATCGAATATTGGCTGCTGGAGGAGGCGAAGCTTCAGCGCATGCCGAAGCCGAAGAGCCTTGCCGGCCGTGTCGCTTTCGTCACCGGCGGCGCCGGCGGCATCGGCCGAGCGACGGCGGCGCGCCTGGCGGGCGAGGGCGCCTGCGTGGTTCTGGCTGACATCGACCAGGCGGCACTTGAAAGCACACAGGCCGATTTCGCCAAGCGATATGGTGCCGATGCGGTACGTAGCATCAAGCTCGACGTGACGAAGGAAGATGCAGTCATCTCCTCCTTTGCCGAGGCTTGCGTCGAATTTGGCGGCGTCGATATTCTGGTCTCGAATGCCGGTATAGCATCGTCCGCGCCGATCGAGAGCACCGAGCTTTCGATGTGGAATCGCAATATCGATATCCTCGCGACCGGCTATTTCCTCGTCTCGCGCGAAGCCTTCCGGCTGTTCCGCCGCCAAAATCTCGGCGGCAATGTCGTCTTCGTCGCGTCGAAGAACGGTCTTGCATCCTCGCCGAATGCCGCCGCCTATTGCACGGCAAAGGCTGCCGAGATTCATCTGGCCCGCTGCCTGGCGCTGGAAGGTGCGGAAGCCGGTATTCGCGTGAACACGGTCAATCCCGACGCCGTCTTGCGCGGCTCGAAGATCTGGAATGGCGAGTGGCGCGAGCAGCGCGCTGCCTCTTCGAAGATCGAGGTGGACGAGCTGGAGGAACATTACCGCAAGCGCTCGATGCTGAAGCTCAATGTCTTCCCTGAGGATATTGCCGAAGCCATCTACTTCCTGGCCTCGGACCTTTCCGCCAAGTCGACGGGCAACATCATCAACGTCGACGCCGGCAACGCGCAGAGCTTTACGCGGTAGTTGCGGGGGGAAGCGGCAGCCTCGGGGCCATCCTCATGGTTCGAGGCTCTACCGCACTCGCTTCGCTCTTGCGGCAGCGCACCTCACCGTGAGGGTGGAGCAGCGCTTGCGCCGACTGAATGGGAGATCAGCCCTCACCCTGAGTTGGCCCGTAGGGCCCCCGATGGGTGTGGGCGGGTGATGGCTTGCAGAGTTATCGCACTGTAGTGTTTCGAATGACGCATTTGGGAGGAAAGAATGGCCGAATACAGGATCGCGCCCGATCTGGTCGCTGCAGAAAATGACAAGCGCGCCGCCGCGCTGAATTCCGATTACGAGGCGCTGGGCGCCACGCTCGCCCGGCGCGGCGTCGATATCGAAGCCGTGACCAAGAAGGTCTCCGAATTCTTCGTTGCAGTTCCTTCCTGGGGTGTCGGTACCGGCGGTACGCGCTTTGCCCGCTTTCCCGGCACCGGCGAGCCGCGCGGCATCTTCGACAAGCTCGATGATTGCGCCGTTATTCAGCAGCTGACGCGGGCAACACCAAGGGTTTCGCTGCATATTCCCTGGGACAAGGCCGATGCGAGGGAATTGAAGGCGAAAGGCGATGCACTCGGCCTCGGCTTCGACGCTATGAACTCCAACACTTTCTCCGATGCGCCCGGTCAGGCGCATTCCTATAAGTTCGGTTCGCTGAGCCACGTCGATGCGGCAACCCGCGCCCAGGCCGTCGAGCACAACATCGAATGCATCGAAATCGGCAAGGCGCTCGGCTCGAAGGCGCTGACGGTATGGATCGGCGACGGCTCGAATTTCCCCGGCCAGACCAATTTCACCAAGGCCTTCGAGCGCTATCTCGCCGCCATGGCCGATATCTACAAGGCACTCCCGGACGATTGGCGGCTGTTCTCCGAGCATAAGATGTACGAGCCGGCCTTCTATTCGACGGTCGTTCAGGACTGGGGCACCAACTATCTGATCGCGCAGACCCTCGGCCCGAAGGCGCAGTGCCTCGTCGATCTCGGTCACCACGCGCCGAATACCAATATCGAGATGATCGTCGCGCGCCTCATCCAGTTCGGCAAGCTCGGAGGCTTCCACTTCAACGACTCGAAATATGGCGACGACGATCTCGACGCCGGCGCCATCGAGCCCTACCGCCTGTTCCTCGTCTTCAACGAGCTGGTCGATGCCGAACGGCGCGGGGTCAACGATTTCAATCCGGCGCATATGATCGACCAGTCGCATAACGTCACGGACCCGATCGAAAGCCTGATCTCCAGCGCCAATGAAATCCGCCGTGCCTACGCGCAAGCGCTGATTGTCGATCGAAAAGCACTGGACGGCTACCAGGATGCGAATGACGCGCTGATGGCATCGGAAACGCTGAAGCGCGCCTATCGCGCCGATGTCGAACCGATCCTGGCCGAAGCTCGCCGCCGCGCCGGTGGCGCCATCGATCCGGTCGCCACCTACAGGGCGAGCGGCTATCGCCGCAAGGTTGCCGGCGAACGTCCGGCTTCCGTTGCCGGCGGCGGCGGGATTATTTGATATTATCGGGTGCGGGCACAAAATGGCGCCGGCACTTGATGCCTATTGCGCTTGGCCTAATTGCTGGAGTTCTGCCTCTCGCCAGGCCGACCAGCGGCGGCGAAGCTCGCCTGGCCGCAAGCCATGACCTTCATCGAGCATGTCGGCCTCGGTAATCCGTTCTGTGCGGAAATGCCGGAAGCTCTGGCGTAGCTCACACCAGGCCACCAGGATGCGGCTGGTGTCGGAATAGCCAAGGATTACGGGCCAGGCGATCCTTGTGCTTTCCGCCCCCGTATAGGACTGATAACGCAGGCGAAGTTTTCGTCCTTCGCGGATTGCGGCCCGCAGCATTGGCAGGTCGATGTTTTCCTCTTCAGCTTCCTGAAGGAGCGGTTTGGCGCCGACGCTCGGCTCAAGAATGAAGGGGCGCAGGTGCTCGGGCACGATGGCGGTGATCTTGGCAACCACATCGCGTGCGGCATTGGCAAGGGTCTTGTCGGCACGGCCCGCAACCCATTGTGCTCCAAGGACGACGGCCTCAATCTCCTCGGGCGTCAGCATGAGCGGTGGCATTTCGTAACCGGGCGAGAGGAGATATCCAAAACCGGCCTCGCCTTCGATCGGGACGCGTTGACTCATCAGATCGGCGATATCGCGATAGACCGTGCGCTTGGAGACTTCGAGCTCATCCGCCAGCGCGGCGGCGGTCACTGGCCGGCTCGACCGGCGCAATATCTGTATGATCTGAAACAAACGGTCGGCGCGACGCATTCCTGCTGACTCCTGCTGCCAGTATGGTGGCAACAGCCTTATGCAACAAGAGCCTTCGAGCCGCCAACGATATGTTCGGCCGGCCTTTTGAAGGAGTATGCGATGAAACTGGCATCCATTCGTCTGATCGCTTCAGACATCAAGAAAGTAGTCGGCTTTTATGAGATGGTCACCGGCCACCGGGCCGAGTGGCTGGCGCCGGTCTTTGCCGAGATCGTCACCCCGGCGGCGACGCTTGCGATCGGAAGCGCCGAGGCCGTCGCCCTGTTCAAGGAGGGCAGCGCCGAGCCCTGTGCCAATCGCTCTGTCATCATCGAATTCCAGGTTGGTGATGTCGATGCCGAATTTGCAAAGCTAAAGGACAAGGTGGAGGTCGTGCACGAGCCGAAGCTGATGCCCTGGGGCAACCGGGCAGGGCAGATCCGCGATCCCGAGGGAACGCTCATCAGCCTCTATACGCCTGTTACGGATTTTGCGAAGCAGCGTTTTGCTGATCGCTGAGCGATAAGGAGCCGGCGAAATCCCGCGGATGAGAGATGCCGTCTGCCTGTCGGCATCTCTCGTCTTCAGTCACGTCTTGGCCGCCTTGCGAGCGTGACGAACCGACCCAAATAGCTGCATATTTGTCATGGTCGTCGGGCAGATTTGAAATCATCCTTATGCACGGCAACCGACGATGGTCGAAGCCGTGCTTTGTCGATTGTATCAGTCGCATGCGCACTTTCGAGTGGCTCGGCAATGGGAATTGAGTATTGTCGATTGCAACGGCTTGCCGTGATTTGGCGGCTGAGGCGAGCTCCAAAATGGGGCCGGATGTTGATAGGTGAGGAAAGACGATGACGACTGACATGAACGGTTTTGCCGGACGCCTGAAGCGCCGCGAGAATGGCGGCATGATCTCCGGCTGGGTCGGTATTCCCGATCCGATGCTCGTCAACCATCTGGCTCAGGAAGATTTCGATACTATTGTACTCGATATGCAGCATGGCATGTGGAACATGGAGTCCGCCGCCAACGGGATCGCCTATGTGCGCCTGGCCGGAAAGCCGGCGATTGCCCGCATTCCCGTCGGCGATTTTGCTTCTGCCTCGCGCCTTCTCGATGCCGGCGCCTCCGCCATTATCGCGCCGATGATCAATTCCGCCGATGATGCGCGCGCCTTGGTGCAAGCGACGAAGTATCCGCCGCTCGGCGAGCGGAGCTGGGGGCCATCGCTCGCACTCAATCATTTCGGTCTGCCGGCCGAAGACTATCTGAAAAGCGCCAACAGCCTGACCGCTACCATCGCTATGGTGGAAACCCGCATGGCGCTCGATGCCATCGACGAGATTCTCGCAGTCGACGGCATCGATGGCATCTTCGTCGGCCCGTCCGATCTTTCCATCGCGCTTTCGAACGGCGCCCGTCTTGCACCCGATAGCGCCGCGATCGATCAGGCGCTTGCAACCGCGCTGGCACGCTGCCGCGCCCACGGCAAGGTCATTTGCGCTTTCGGCGGCGATGGCGCACGCGCTGGGGAATATCTGAAGCTCGGCCTCGATCTGGTCATCGCCGGCACGGAGACGGCTCAGCTGCGCAACGGTGCCCGTACGGCCATTCAGGCCGCGCGAAAAGGCGCTGATTCATAATCGGCTGGGATAAAGCTACCCGGGGGTATCCCACGGGCAGCGGTGGTTGCGCTAGAGCCGGATGATTTTAGGTCTGTTCGACCTAAAATCTGAATCCGCTCTAGTTCACCAGTTTTACATAGCAGGGGCGGTAGGTCTCGGTACCGCAGCCGCCACCGACGGCTTGCGCCGGCGTGATTGTGTTTTGGATGGCGATTGCCGCGAGCGCGACGGCGATGATTGTCAAAACAGTTTTGCTATATTTGTCCATGAGATTCCCCTAATAATAGAATGGCTGGCGATATGCATCTTAAAATTGCCTTTCTGAATGCCGGCTGAATATAGATGCTAAAGGTTGTACCGCGATGTCGCGCGACACTATCGGATCGACAGCCTAGACACGCCCCCTCCTCCTTTGATCGGGTCAGCCGTGTTCTCAAGGAAGGCCGCCTTCCTGCACCGGGCGATCATCGGCGAAGATCCGGCCGAGTTGCGGGAAGTCGTTCGCGCTGAATTCGTGGATCACCATAAACAACTTCGTCGCGCTTGAATGATGCCGCAGTTTGCCAGTTGAGCAGAATCGCGGATGCCATGCAGTCGGTCCTTCCCCCTTTTCGCGCCGGAAAAAGGGCTGCACAACCTCACCCAAAGGCAAATCAGCTCAAAACGGCTCAAATCACACGGATGGTGAAAAGCTGAAGTTAAAATATTGTTCGACCGGTTCCCGGCGCGCCATCTTCCAGTAATAACCGCCTTAATCGGTTTATTCGGCGAGTTGGCGCGGAAAGAGCCGTGTTGGCAAGCTGTCACACCCAAAACTCCGCAGTTCACGGTCATTGATTTCTCGAAAATGCTGTGCATTTCGACTGGATAACCATCGGAATTCCGTTAGGTTTCTCAGATATCGGTCGCTTGCAGGGCCGGATCAGGGGCGAAAACGTTCGCCGGGGTCGATAGTTGCAACCGGCCGGAGATGCCAAAAGGCTTGTCCGGTCCAGAAAGTCCGTATGCGCCGCACGGCGTTGCGTAATAAGGGAGAATAGTATGGCTGACGAAAAGATGATGTCGCAGATGTCGGGCAAGGGTGGCTTCATCGCTGCCCTGGATCAAAGCGGAGGCTCGACCCCGGGGGCCCTGCGTCTCTATGGGATCGCCGATTCCGACTATAATGGCGATGAGGAAATGTTCCGTCTGATGCATGAGATGCGCGTGCGCATCATGACGGCTCCCTCATTTTCCGGAGATAAGGTGATCGGCGCCATTCTTTTCGAGAAGACCATGGATGGTGAGGCGAAGGGCAAGCCGGTTCCCACCTATCTTTGGGCCGATCGCGGTGTCGTCCCGTTCCTCAAGGTCGACAAGGGTCTGGCGGCCGAGGAGAACGGCGCGCAGGTGATGAAGCCGATGCCGGATCTCGACGTTCTGCTTGCACGTGCGGCGAAGAAGGGAATCTTCGGCACCAAGATGCGTTCGGTCATTGCCAACGCCGACAAGACTGGTATTGCCGCGGTGGTCAAGCAGCAGTTCGAGATCGGACACCAGATCCTCGGCCATGGTCTCGTGCCGATCATCGAACCGGAAGTCTCCATCAAGAGCCCGACCAAGCAGGAGGCCGAGGCTATTCTGCGGGACGAGATCGCCCAGAGGCTCGATGCAGTGCCGGCCGGCGAGAAAGTCATGCTCAAGCTGACGATCCCGACGGTTCCGGATTTCTACAAGCCTCTCGTCGATCATAAGGCGGTGGCGCGCGTCGTGGCGCTTTCGGGCGGCTACAGCCGTGCGGATGCCTGCGAAAAGCTCAGCCACAATCATGGAATGATCGCCAGCTTCTCCCGTGCTTTGACCGAGGATCTGCGCGTGACGATGAGCGATGCTGAATTCGACGCCAGCCTCGCAAAAACCATCGACGAAATCTATCAGGCGAGCGTCGTGAAGGCCTAATCACCGAAAGACGCCGGGCCGCGTTAGGCCCGGCGTCTTCCTACCGGTCATGCCCTGACTTCGAAGACCATGTTGAACGGCGTTTCGGTCGCCTTGCGGAAATGTGAATAGCCCGCATCCATGGCAACCTTGCGCAGCTTCAATTCGCCGGCCTGCGCGCCCAGGCCCAGCCCGACTTCCTGCGACAGCGAGGCAGGTGTGCAGATCATCGTCGATGCGCCGTAGAAGACGCGACCGACCGGGTTGAGATTGTCTTTCAGGCAATCATGCGCAAAGGGCTCGACGATCATCCAGGTTCCGTCGTCGGCAAGGCTTTCCTTGACATGTTTACCGGCACCGACCGGATCGCCCATGTCGTGCAGGCAATCGAACATGGCGACAAGATCGTAACCGGCAGCCGGGAAATCCTTGGCGCTTGCCTGCTCGAAGGTGATGCGTCCATCGACGCCCGCCTGTTTCGCGGCAGCTCGTGCCCGCGCGATCGACGGCAGGTGATAGTCGAAGCCGAAGAATGTCGAATTCGGATAGGCCTGCGCCATCAGGATGGTCGAGGCTCCATGGCCGCAGCCGACATCGGCGACAGCCGCGCCGGCCTGCAATTTCTCATGCACGCCGTTCAGCGCGGGTATCCATTCCGAAATGAGATGGCTGTTGTAGCCCGGTCGGAAAAAACGCTCCGTGCCGCGGAACAAGCAGGCGCTATGCTCATGCCAGCCGAGGCCGCTGCCGGTCTTGAAGGCATTGGCGATCTTCGGTTCATCCAACCACATGGATTGGACGACATCGAAGGCACCGTTGAAGAAGGCGGGACTGCTTTCCTCCGCAAACACCATGGCCTGTTCCGGCGTCAGGTAGAAGCGCTCGGTTTCGTCGTCATAGCTGACATAGTCGGCCGCAGCTTGAGCCGACAGCCATTCGCGCACATAGCGCTCCTTTACGCCAACCTTATCGGCAAGCTCCACCGACGTCATCGGTGTTCCGTCCGCCATGGCCTTGAACAGACCGAGATGGTCTCCAAGTGTCACGAGCACACCGGAGACCGCTGCGCCAACATCGCCGACCAGGCGACCGACCAGGGCATCAAGTTTCTGCATATCAGGTTCACGCATGACATCTTTCTCCCAGATTGATGTGGCGTTTCTTCGGATATATTCGAAGACTTGAAAATAATCCTGAGCGTAGTCGTAAGCAACGACATAGCAAGGCGAAGTAATACTCGCCCTGCTTGCAAAAATAGATCTTATTATTCTGAATTATTTCGGCTTTTATCCGATCTGCCGCGGATTTCAGCCGGCGCGAGCCAGTTCTTTTTCCAGAACGGAGAGCAGGCGCGGATCGTCCGCGGTTACATCAGGCGCAAAGCGGGCAACAACGTCGCCGTCGCGACCGATCAGGAACTTTTCGAAATTCCAGACGATGCCACCGTTCTGCCCGGTCTCGAGGCCATGTTTGGCGAGCCGTTCACGCATCGGCCCGTCTCCTACCGTCTCGACGCTGGAGGCGATCAGTCTGTCATAAAGCGGATGGCGGTTTTCACCTGTCACGGCGATCTTGGAAAACATTGGAAACTGCACGTCATAGGTCAGCGTGCAGAACTCCAGAATCTCTTTGTCGCTACCCGGCTCTTGACCTTTGAAGTCATTGGCCGGAAAGCCGGCGATGACAAGGCCTTCGTCCCGCTTTTCCTCATAGAGCTTTTCCAGCCCTTCATACTGCACCGTCAGTCCGCATTTGGACGCGACATTGACGACCATGATGACCTTGCCGCGATAGTCGGCAAGCGTCGTATCGCTGCCGTCGATCTTCTTTACCGGAATATCGAGCACGTTATCGGTCATATCATTCACTCCAGATAAGATGGAAAACAGGATGCCGATATTTGCCCGGAATTCGGTGGCGTCAAGGTCAGAATGCGCCTCAGGCGGCCTCTTCCATTCGAACCAGATGGCCCTGCGAGACCTCGCGGTAGTGTCGCGCGGGTGGCTGATAGCCGACGGGGCGCACGGGGCTCTTCAACTCGTCGACGGCGAGGTTGCGCCGGATGCCGCGCCGGGATGGGTCTGGTACCGGGACGGCCGCCATTAGCTTCCTGGTATAGGGGTGCTGTGGGTTTTCGAACACCGATGCGCGCGGGCCGATTTCGACGATCTCGCCAAGATACATGACTGCGACGCGATGGCTGACGCGCTCGACCACAGCCATGTCGTGCGAGATGAAGAGATAGGAGAGATTGAGGCTCTGCTGCAGATCCATCAGCAGATTGCAGACCTGCGCCTTGATCGACACATCGAGCGCCGAGACGCTCTCATCAGCGACGATCACCTTCGGATCGAGCGCAAGCGCGCGGGCAATACAGATGCGCTGGCGCTGGCCGCCCGAGAATTCGTGCGGATAACGGCTCATCATGTCGGCTTTCAGCCCGACGCGTTCCAGAAGATCGGCGGCCTTTTCCCGGGCTTCGGCGCGCGTGCCCAAGCGATGTTCGATAATGGGTTCCGCTACCGCGGCGCCGATCGTCATGCGCGGATTGAGGCTCGCAAACGGGTCCTGGAAGATCATCTGGATGCTGCGGCGCATCCGGCGCAGATCGAGCGTATTGAGCTTCATCACGTCATAGCCGTCGAGGCGAACTTCGCCGGATTTGGGGTTGATGAGGCGCATGATGGAGCGCCCCGTCGTCGACTTACCGCAGCCGGATTCGCCGACCAGCGACAGCGTTTCCCCTTGTGCAAGATCGAAGGAGACGTTCTCGACTGCATGGATCGCGCCCGTCGGGCGAGCCAGCAGGCCGCCGCGAAGATCGAAGCGGGTGACGAGGTTCTTCACCTCGAGCACCGGTGTCTTGCGGTGATCGACGGTATCCGCGAGCGCCTTCGGTTCGCTGCGTTCGCCGGTGCTTGCGTCAACGACCGGGAAGCGCAACGGTTGCGGCTGGTCTTTCATCGAACCCAAGCGCGGCACGGCTGACAGCAGGGCTCGGGTATAAGGATGCTGGCCGCGATGGAAGATATCGTCGGTCTTCCCTGTTTCCACCGCTTCGCCGCGATACATGACGATGGTGCGATCGGAGATTTCGGCAACAACGCCCATGTCGTGGGTGATGAAGAGGACGGACATGCCTTCCTCTTCCTGCAGCTCCTTGATGAGGTCGAGGATCTGGCCCTGGATTGTCACGTCGAGCGCGGTCGTCGGCTCATCGGCGATCAGGAGTTTCGGGCGACTGGCAAGCGCCATCGCGATCATCACGCGCTGGCGCATGCCGCCGGAAAACTGGTGCGGATATTCGTCGAAGCGCGAGGACGCGTTGGGGATGCGCACCTTTTCCAGGAGGCGGATCGTTTCGGCTTTTGCCTCGGCCTTGGAAATATTGCCATGGCAGGTCAGCGCCTCGGAAATCTGCCGGCCGATGGTGAAGATCGGATTGAGAGAAGTCATCGGCTCCTGGAAGATCATCGCGACGTCCTTGCCGCGCACCTTTCGCATCTCGGCCTCCGGCAATGCCAGGAGATCGCGGCCGTTGAGCCTGACTTCGCCCTCGATGCGGCTGCTGGCCCTGGCGAGTAGCCGCATGATCGAAAGCGACGTCACGCTCTTGCCGGAACCGCTTTCGCCGACGATAGCGACCGTCTCTCCCGGCATGACATCGAAGGAAATGTCCTTCACGACCTTGCGCCACTCGCCATCGACGAGAAACGACGTGGTGAGATTGGAGACGGAAAGGACAGGCTGGGTGCCCGGATTGGTCATCTGCGCTGCAACGGTCGGCATGAAGTTCCCTTTTATGATTTTACCATTGGTCAGGCTTCAATTGAGCTTGCTCACGATGGAGCTGCCATGGTGGCATGGGAGGCTGAGGGGCGACCTTCGGCAACCCTTCCGGCTTCGAGTGCGGCAATCTTTTCGTCTATCTCGCGGCGGTCGATCATGCCGCTTGGATTCTGCCGTGTCGGCATGGTCTCGGCGACATGGAGATAACGCTCCTGTGCGACGGCATAGAGCCGCTCGAGTTCGGCAAGCGGATCTGCACTGTCGTCGACACGAATGTTTAGCCAGGCATAATCCTGGTCGCGGTGGATGACGAGTGCTGCCGATTGCTTGCCACGCTTATCCCCGCCTGCATCCTCGCCCGCCCGCATGGCTTCGAGCAGCCGTTCGGCAAGTGGTTTGCCTGCGGTTTTCTTGAAGGTCGCAAGCGTTTCCGCAATCACCTGCGGGCCGGCCAGCATGTTGCCAGCCACCGATACATTGTCGTCGACCAGATGCCCCGCCCAATCGATACACCTGGCGCCGGTAAAGGCGGCATTGTTGCCCTTATTGTCGATCAGGTGAAATTGCCGCTGCTCGCGGCCTTCGTCGCGGGCGCTCAGCGTTTCAAGAATTTCATGGGGCGCGTGACCGGATGCCAGCATCGCAAGTCCGTCGATGCCGTAAAGCGGGCTGGCAAAAGCCTGCGTCGCAACCGCGCCGATGCCGCCGCGAATATGCGGCACGATGCTGCCGACGGCAAAGAAGCGGGTGGCGACGGCGATTGCAAGATGTCCAGTTTCCGGCTCTCGTGCAACGATCGACCAGGTCATCGGCCCTATCTCCCGATAGCGTAGGCTTGCATCAAACGCGGAGTCGCTGCAGCGCGCAAGAGACCGTCGGCGTCGCGCCGTGCGGCGGTGAGGCGGCCTACGGTCCATTCCGGTGCGACGGTCAGCTGATGGCCTTTCTTGCGGAGCGTATCTAGCACATTGGCACTGAAATTCGCCTCTGCAGTCAGGCCGCCGGGCTCGCGAGTGCGCGGATAGAAGGAGCTCGGGAAATGCGTGCTGTGGAACAGCGGCTTGTCGATCGCCTCCTGCAGGTTCAGCCCATGATGGACATAGCGCAGGAAGAAGGAGAGCTGCCACTGCTCCTGCTGATCGCCGCCGGGCGTGCCGAAAGCGAGCGTCGGGCGTCCCTCATGCAGTGCCATTGTCGGGGTCAGCGTCGTGCGCGGCCGCTTGCCCGGTGCCAGCGAGGAGGGCAGGCCCGGCTGCAGCCAGAACATCTGGGCGCGAGAATTGAGGCAAAAGCCGAGGCCGGGAATGATCGGCGAGGATTGCAGCCAGCCACCCGATGGTGTGACCGACACCATGTTGCCCTCGCGGTCGATGACATCGATATGCACGGTGTCGCCGCGCTTCTCGGTGAGATGCGACATTGTTGGCTCGTAGACCGCACCGCTCTTGGCTTCCGGCGCTTCGAGCATCGCCATGGTAAGATCGTACTGGCTTTCAAAGACGGGCAACTTGCCGGGCCGCAGGGCAAGCGAGGCCTCGGACGAAATCAGCTGGCGGCGCTCAGCGGCATAGGCATCCGACAGCAGGGTTTCGAGCGGTACGTTCGTGAAATTGGGGTCACCGTAATAGACCTCGCGGTCGGCAAAGGCGAGCTTCATGGCCTCGGTAACGGTGTGGACGAAATCGGCGCCGGCGGGGTCCATGCCGGCCAGATCGAAACCCTTAAGCAGCGATAGCGTCTGCAGGAAGACGGGGCCTTGACCCCAGGGGCCGATCTTGGCGACTGTCCAGCCATGATAATCATAGGTCAATGGCGCCTCGATAGTGGCGCGCCAGTTGGCCATGTCGTCGGCGGTCAGCACGCCCTTATGGCGCCCGCCGCTCGCATCCATGACCTCCGTTTTGCTGACATAGCTGTCGATCGCTTCCGCGACGAAGCCGCGGTAATAGGCATCGCGCGCGGCTTCGATCTGCGCTTCGCGATCGCTTTTGCTTTCCGCCTCGGCAACGACACGCTTCCAGGTTTCGGCAAGAACCGGGTTCCTGAAATTGGACCAGGGTTCGGGCGCTGTTCCCCCCGGAAGCCAGGTCTCGTAGGAGGTCGGCCATTCCTTGCGGTAGAAATCGGCAAGATCTGCGATAGTCGCGGAGACGCGCGGCAGGACGGGATGGCCTTTCTCGGCATAATGGATCGCCGGTTCCAGCACGTCGCGGACGGTTAGCCTGCCGTAATCGCGCAGCATCAGCATCCAGCCGTCGAAGGCGCCGGGAATGACGGTGGCGAGCAGGCCATCGCCGGGAATGAGCTTCAGCCCCTCGCGCGTGTAATGCTCGATCGTCGCGCCGGCCGGTGCCGGCGCCTGGGCACAAATGACCTCGACCTTATCCTTCTTCTTCGAATAGAGGATGGCGGGCAAGTCGCCGCCCGGCCCGCAGAGATGCGGCTCAACGATCTGCAGCACGAAGCCCGTCGCAACGGCGGCATCGAAGGCATTGCCGCCCTTTTCGAGAATGCTCATGCCGACGGCAGATGCGATCCAGTGCGTCGAAGTGACGACGCCGAAGGTGCCGAGGATTTCGGGGCGGGTGGTGAATGCGGTCATTGGGGGCATCCTTTTGAGTTTATTCATGCCTCGCGCGGGTCGAGCGCATCGCGCAGGCCGTCGCCGAGGAGATTGAAGCCGATCACGACGAGAAAAATGGCGGCACCTGGCCACATGGCCATCCAGGGCGCCTGTTCGAGATAGTTCTTGGCGACATTGAGCATCGAGCCCCAGCTTGGGGCAGGCGGCTGCTGGCCGAGGCCGAGGAAGGAGAGGCTGGCCTCGGCGATGATGGCGGTCGCGATGGTGAGTGTTGCCTGCACGAGGATCGGAGGAAAGACGTTCGGCAGGATATAACGGGTGATGATGCTGGTATGGCGCAGGCCGATCGATCGGGCGCCCTCGACATAATCCTCGGTCTTGACTGCCAGCACCTGGCCGCGCGTCAGCCGCACGAAGACTGGCGTTGCCGACAGCCCGATCGCGATCATCGCATTGGTGAGGCTCGGGCCGAGGAAGGCGGCAAGCGCAATGGCGGTAATGAGGAACGGCATCGCCAGGAAGGCCTCGGTGACGCGCGAGATGATCTGATCGATCCAACCGCCATAGTAGCCCGAGATCAGGCCCAAAGGCACTCCGATCGCAACGGCGATGGCAACCGAGAAGACGCCGGCCATCAAGGACGCCCGCGCCCCCCATATCATGCGGGAGAGAATGTCCCGGCCGAGATCGTCGGTACCGAGCCAGTGCGCTGCCGATGGCGCCTTGCGGATTGCCGACCAGCTGGTAGCGACCGAATCCGGGATGGGCAGGAGCGGTGCCAGCGCGGCGAGTACGGTAAAGAACAAGATGATCGCAAGCCCGACCAGTGCCCCTTTGTTGGCTCGCAGCTTGCGCCAGGCACGGTTAGGAGCGCGTTTGACAGAAGAGGTTGCCGTGGTCGCTTGGACGATTGTGCTCATAGGGCCGCCTTCATGCGCGGATTGAGGACGACATAGAGAATATCGGCAATGAGGTTCATTGCGATGAAGCCGACGGCGGTGCATAGCACCACGCCCTGGACGACGGCGTAGTCCCGGTTGAATACCGCATCGACAATCAGCTTGCCGAAGCCGGGGATGGTGAAGATTTGCTCGGTCAGAACGGCACCGGCCAGGAGTTCTCCGAACAGCAGGGCGCTGACGGTGACAACCGGCAGGATGGCGTTGCGGAAACTATGCTGCAGGACGACGGCGGTTTCCGGCAGGCCTTTGGCGCGGGCTGTGCGGATATAGTCGGCGCTGAGCACGCTCAGCATCGATGAGCGCGTGTGACGCATCAAGGTGGCAGCAAGCGCATTGCCAAGCACGAAG
Source organism: Rhizobium sp. No.120 (assembly GCF_054558365.1). Lineage (NCBI taxonomy): Bacteria > Pseudomonadati > Pseudomonadota > Alphaproteobacteria > Hyphomicrobiales > Rhizobiaceae > Rhizobium > Rhizobium sp. No.120. The sequence continues at coordinate 262,747 of NZ_BAAJNQ010000005.1, read as the reverse complement.
GATGGCATCAGCATGGTCTGGATCGAATGCCATGGGTCAGAGAAGAAGGGCTGGTAGCCGGATGCGGGAAGCCAATGCAGCTTCACCGAGACCAGCAGGATCAACATAATGCCAAGCCAGAAGTTCGGCACGGACAGGCCGCACAGGGCGACGATATTGGCGAGAAAGTCGATGATGGTATTCTTCTTCACCGCCGCCAAGATGCCCATGGGAATCCCGATCGCAAAAGCGAAGATCATCGACATGACGGCGAGCTGAATGGTGACCGGTAGCTTTTCGGCGACGAGCGTCAGGACGGGTTGATCGGTGCGCAGCGAAACGCCAAGATCGCCCTTGGCGACGCCCTGCAGCCAATAGCCATATTGATAGATGACCGGCTCGTTCAAGCGATATTTCTCGCGCAGCAGCTCGAGCACCTGCGGGTCGCGCTCCTCGCCTGCCATGGCCAGCACAGGATCGCCGGGCAGAAGCTTCTGCAGCGAGAATACGAAGATCGAAATGATCAGCAGCGTCGGTATGGCGACGAGCAGCCTCTTTCCGATATAGCTATACATGGGCAGATCCTTGCCGCGATGTCGAATGTGAAAGCGCCATGCGGGAAGGAGCCCGCATGGCTTTGGTCGCTCAGCTGTTCTTCTTCACGCCGGCGAGACGGATCATGCCATCCGGGGAGGGCACGAAGCCGGATACCTTCTTGTTGTAGGCCCAGATCCAGGCCTGATGCCCGAGGAAGATGATCGGCAGATCTTGGCTGAGAATCGCCTCGGCTGCATCGTACTTCTGCTTGCGCACGGCATTGTCCTGCGACTGGCGCGCCTCAAGTAGCAGCTTGTCGACCTCAGGATTGCTGTATTTGGAATCGTTGAGACCGGCGCCTGTCGTCACGAACTGCTGGATGTTGCCGTCCGGATCGGAGCGGCCGGACCAGTCGGAGCGGCTGAGCTGGTAATTGCCGCTCGACTGCGCGTCGAGGAGGGTCGCGAATTCGGTCGTCTTCAGCGTCACATCAAAACCGGCTTCGGCAACCATCGACTGGATGATCTGCATCATCTGCATCGAAACCGGATTGTTGGCGACGGCGAGCTCGACCGGGATGCGGTCGAAGCCGGCTTCCTTGACCAGCGCCTTGGCCTTGTCGACGTCGCGGGCGGGTACCGGAATATCTTTGTCGAACCAGGGGCTGTTCGGTGCGAACGGCTGATTGCCGGCAAGTCCGGTGCCATCGAAGACGATCTGCATGGCGGCTTCGCGGTCGATTGCCAGCGAGAAGGCCTGGCGCAGGCGCTTGTCCTTGCCCATCGGATTGTCGGCGCGCGCGCCGTTGCCGACATTGGCGTAGACGCCGAGCCAGCCGGTGCCGATAGCATCGGCATAGACGAGATTGGGATCGCCCTTAACCGTGCCCGCATCGGAGGCGGCTACGCGCTCGATCATATCGAGATCGCCGGAACGCAGGTTTGCGAGGCGCACCGTCGTGTCGGGGATCGGCAGATAGGTAACCTTATCGATGAAGATATTGTCCTTGTTCCAGTAATCCTGGAATTTCTCCAGCACGATGCGGTCCTGCTGCACGCGCTCGACGAATTTGAACGGGCCGGAGCAGACGGGATGATCGCCGAATTTGGCACCAGCAGCCTTTGCCGCTGTCGGCGAAACCATCATGCCGGAACGGTCGGAAAGCTGGGCAAGCAGCGTGACGTCAGGCGCCTTTAGGGTGAAGGTGGCTTCGTATTCGCCGGATGCTTCGACCTTGCTGACAGAGGAAAGCTCGCTCTTGCGGCGTGATTCCGGCATAGTTTGATAGCGCTGGATGTTGTCGACGACGGCTTGCGCATTGAACGGTGTGCCGTCCTGGAATTTCACCCCCTGGCGCAACTCCATGACGAGCTGCTTGCCATCCGCGGACCATTTCCAGGATGTGGCGAGCTGCGGCACGAACTTCAGGTCCGGTGTTACATCGACGAGCTTGTCGCAGAGCGCGGTATAAACGATGCGGCCGACGAAGGTGCGGGATTGCGCGGGGTCCAGCGCATCGGCATCGTCCTGCAGGCCGATCTTGAGCTCCACGGCGAAGGCAGGCAGCGCGATCAGGGCGCCGGCGGCAAGCGATGCCATGAATTTGGCGATCTTCATTCTGTTCTCCTGTTTATCGTTTTCGTTCTTTGCGGTTTCGACCGGTTTCCTCTCCGGTCGCGGCGAGTCAGGCCGGCTTTTGGGTCAGCCCACCTCCTCGGTCAGTGGCTCCTCTGCTTGCCGCGCATCCAGCGAGGTGATGCGGATCAGGCTCTCCTGCAGCATCAGCAGATGTTCGCGCATGGCTTCGGCCGCCTTCATCGGGTTGCGCGCTGCAATCGCGTCGATAATCGTCCTATGTTGGGCGTAGGAGACCGGGCGGGTCTTGTTGACGCTGCGGGCCAATTCGCGAATGGTTTGCCAGGCTTCATCCTGACGGACATGATTGATGACGTCGAAAATCGTCAGGAAGAACTGGTTGCCGGCGCTTTGTGCGATCAGCCGGTGCAATGCGCCATCCCAAAGCTCGCGGCTGTCGGCATCGTCGCTAGCGGTGATCTTCTTTGCCAGTTCATACATGCGGTCGATGTCGTCGGTCTTGGCGCGCATGGCGGCGAGCTGGGCGAGTTGCGGCTCGATACGCAGGCGGACTTCCATGACTTCCATCAGATCTGTGCCCGCCACAAGCGTGCTGACATGCTGGCTCCAATCGTCCGGTCGCTGCCCGACATAGGTTCCAGAGCCTTGGCGCCGCCAGACGCGGCCTTCCGCTTCCAGCACTTCTAATGCCCGCCGGATCGCGCGTCGGCTGACACCCAGTGTCTCCGATAGAGCTCGCTCGGTCGGCAGCTTTCCATCGGCTGGGAGATCGGCCGAATTCAACAGCCCACGGAGCCTTTCCAGGGCATGGACCGAATTTTCCGGAAGGCTGTTGATTGCCATATTGAAAGGTGAACCAATTTGAAATTGGTTCAATAGAAGTTGAACTCGATCGTCTCGTCAAGCGCTTTTTTGTGCAATTTCGGCAATGCACAATGTTTGTGCGCAATGCAGAAAGGCGACCCGCAAAAACGAGTCGCGTTCTTGAGATGACGAATCAACAATGCCCACCCTTGCGGTTCGGGACGGGAGCTTCAGCGACCGACGGCGCGCGCAGAAATCGCCGTCTCGGGCGTGAAGTCGAAATCCTTGTCGAAGGGATAGGTCGGCTTCGTCTTACGCAGGCGCGGCAGGCGTTCGACGAACTGGTCGACGACGCCGGGCGACAACGCCATCAGGTTTGGGTTGGCAATCGGTGCTAGCTCGGGCGAGAGGTAGCCGGATTTGACGACGATGATCTTCGCTTTATGCGGATCAAGGCCGAGGCGGGTGAAATCGGCGATATTATGATAGGGGCGACGCTTGGCCGACAGGACGAGGTCGATGCCGCCGATTGAGACGACGGCCTGCATGTCGGTCGCTTCTTTAGTCTCCAGCAGATGTTTGACGGTGAAGTTGCCTTGTACCGGCTTGCTGCCATTGGTGTCGAGCGATGCGCCGACCGAGAGAGCGAGGGTGGCGCCGAGGCCAGCGGCGTAGCAGGCTTCCGTGGCAGCTTTGTCGGCGATGCCGGCGAAGATGACGCCTTCTGCACCCTTGGCAATTAGTTCCGCCAGCACATCGGCCCGGTCACCGACGCCGCCGCCGGTCGGATTATCGCCGGATTCCGCCAGAACCACGGGCGCGGTCGTGCTGGCGATTGCCTTCGCGACGCATTCCTCGATCGAGCCGGTCTCCGAGCCGAAAACGAAATCCTTACGAACGTCCCAATAGGCCTGCGCCAGGCGTTTTGCTTCCCGCTCAAGCACGGCGCGATCCGTGCCGGTCATGATAGCGGCAGCCGTTGCGCGCGGCTCATCGGCCCAGACGTAGCCGACCATGAGCGAGGCATCCCAGACGCCCTCGATGGCGTCAATATCGGGCAGCCTATCGTAAAGGCTCTTGGCCGGTTCATCGACTGTACTGGTGCGCTCGCCCGGCAGCACCACGGGGACCGGCGCCCAGAGCAGGATCGGCTTCACGCCTGTCTTCAGGCTTTCCGTCAGCATCTTGACGGCGCGGCGCATGGTTTCCTCGACATCGATATGCGGCGCGGTGCGATAGGTGGAGTACATGTCGAGCGCATCGATGATGCGCTGGGTGACATTGCCGTGCAGGTCGTAGCTTGCCGAGACCATGCAATCCTCACCGACGACGGCGCGAGCCGCGCTGATCCAGTCGCCTTCGGCATCTTCCATGCCTTCGACATACATGGCGCCATGCATGGCGAGATAGAGTCCATCGAGCGGCAGTAGGGCCTTCAGGCCTTCCAGGAATTCTGTCTTGAAGGCTTCGTATGTATGACGGGCGACCGGGCCGCCGGCGATGGCTCTGGCATGAATAGTTGGCAGGAATTCACCGTCGTAATCCCTAAGGAAGGCGAAATAGGGCGAGGCAGTCAGCGCCGCGCCGCGCAGGATGCGAAAATCTTGCTCTTCGTTCAGGACCGGGTTGTAGGTGCTGCATTCGATATGAATGCCTCCAACGGCAATGCGCATGAGAACCTCGTTAGGGATTGGGGCCAATCAGGAAATTATGGGCGGCAATGCTGGCCGCCCCTCGCGCCCAGACATCGCTATCGACGCGCTGCGTGCGGATCGGCGTTTGGCCGGCATAGCGCGGCAATACATTCGCTTCGACCGCCTGCCGCATGACAGTGCCGAAGAGGCCATCGAACCGGCCTTCGACATGGGTGATCAGGATCAGGCCGGGATCGTTGAACTGGATGAGATGCGCAATCGCAAGCCCAAGCGCGCTGCCGGCGCGATGCAAGATGCGGATCGCGGCGGCATTGCCGGCTGACGCCTCCGTCTCCAGCCCTTCAAGAGTTTGGCAGGCGAGACCCTCTATCTTTGCCGCCTCCTTGATCGCCTTCAGTGAGGCCACGGTATCGAGACAGCCGCGCTTGCCGCAGCGGCAGGGCGAACCATTGGGCTCGATGGTGCAATGAGCGATCTCGCCGGCGCCGCCATGATTGCCGCGGTAGAGTTTGCCGCCGACGAAATGGGCGCAGCCGATACCATCATCAAACGAGACGACGCTGAAATTCTGCGCGTCGCGGGCGCAGCCGAATAGTTTCTCACTGACGGCGATCGCCTTGGCGTCATTCTCGATAAAGGTATCAATGCCGGTCTTTTGCCTGATGATGCCGGCGAGTGGAACGTCCTGCCAGCCAAGCAGGGTAGATTTGATGCAGCTTGCCTGCTTTTCGTCGACGAAGCCGGAAAGCGCGATGCCGAGGCCGGAGAGCTTCAGGTCGGCATCCTTGCATTCCGCAAGCAGTTTCGGCAACGTGTCGGCAATCATCTCGGCGATGACATCAGGATCGCGCGACAGCGGCATGCTCTGGCGAGCGAGGATATTGCCGTTGAAATCGCTGAGCACCAGCGATGCAGGGTCTTCAAGCAGCGAGACGCCGCCGAAGAAGGCGCCCTCCGGATTAAGGTCGAGCAGGATCGACGGACGGCCCTGACCGTAGATCGCCTCCGTCTCCCGCAAAATGCCAAGAGAGATCAGATCGCGCGCAATCCCACTCATCGCAGCCTTGCTCAGCCCCATGGAGGCTGCCAGAGCCATGCGGGTGGCTGGGCCCGATTGACCGATGATCCGCAAAAGCTGCTGCTGGGAGGAGGTTAGCAATCTGGCGTCCCGCTTGAATTCTCCAGTGAGGATAGTAAGTTCAGAAAGTGAACAAAGCAAGCGCACTTGGTTCTGATGAAGATCTAAGATGACTACATCGATACGGAGCTTGAGAAGCGAGCAATTACGCGGTTCCGTTTTTCGAAAGCCACCAGCCTAAGTCTCGGCTGAGGACGATCTGGCGGAAAATGTTCGCGTTTAAATGGTTGACATCAACCGGCAGCAATATGCAAAGCTTATTATAACGATTCAGCCGGCATTCGCCCGCCAATCGTCTCGTCCCAACGCTTTGATCCCGCAAACTAAGCGCTCGACCATAGCCGTTATGGCGGCATTTGCATGTTTCGATCCCGGGTGCAGCAGCTCAGAAAGGAATGCCATGTCCAGCACGGTCGATCGTTCGAGACGCCCGTTGGTCATCGTCTCCATCATGCTGGCGACCTTCATGGTGGCCATCGAAGCGACCATCGTCGCAACCGCCATGCCGCGCATCGTCGGGCAGCTCGGCGGCTTCACCTATTATAGCTGGGTGTTTTCGGCCTTTCTGCTGGCGCAATCCACCACCACCGTCATCTATGGCAAGCTCTCCGATATTTTCGGCCGCAAGCCGGTGCTGATCGGCGGCATCATCATCTTTCTCATAGGCTCGACACTGGCCGGTTTCGCCTGGTCGATGGCGTCTCTTATCGTCTTCCGGCTGCTGCAAGGCCTCGGAGCTGGTGCCATCCAGCCTGTCACGATGACCGTCGTCGGCGATCTCTACAAGCTGGAGGAGCGCGCCAAAGTGCAAGGCGCGCTCGCCAGCGTCTGGGCGATCTCCGCCGTTATCGGCCCGCTTGCCGGCGGCATCATCGTCAACAATTTCTCCTGGGCTTGGATTTTCTGGATCAACCTGCCGCTTGGCGCACTCGCCATCGCCGGGTTCATCCTCTTCCTGCACGAGTCGGTTACGCCACGCGAGGCGAAGATCGATTATCTCGGCACAGTCCTGTTTTCGATATCGATCGTGTCGCTGCTCGTCATCCTGACGGAGACGGATGCGGGTTTCGCCGTTCTCTGTCCCCTGGCGATCGTCTTTGTCGTCACCGGTGTTCTCTTCCTGTGGCAGGAACGGCGGGCGCCGGAGCCGATCATATCGATCGCTCTCTGGAGCCAGCGGCTGATCGCAACCAGCAATGCCGCCACCCTGCTTGCCGGCATGGCCCTGATCGGTTTGACGACGGTCCTGCCTATCTACGTCCAAGGTGTCCTTGGTCGTTCGCCACTGGAGGCGGGCTTTACACTGACGATGTTGATCGTCGGCTGGCCGCTTGCTGTCATGCTGGCGAGCCGGTTCTTCCGCACCTTCGGCATCCGCAACACACTGCGTTCCGGCAGCCTGATGTTTCCCTTCGGCTCGTTTTTCCTGCTGTTGCTGACGCCGGAGAGCAGTCCGGTGATTGCTGGCATCGGCTCATTTCTGATGGGCTTCGGCATGGGGCTCATCAGCCTTACGAGCGTGGTATTGGTGCAGGAAAGCGTCGAATGGTCGATGCGCGGCAGCGCCACGGCATCGATCATCTTCTCGCGCAGCCTCGGCAACACGCTTGGCGCAACGGCGCTGGGCGCGATCATGAATGTCGGTATCGCGCATTACGGCAGCGGTGAGCTGGCCACCAGACTGCACGACATCCTCAACCAGCCGACCGGCCTTGCCGATCTCGTCGGCGATCCTGCGATAAGGGGTGTCTTCGACGCGGCGCTGCATTGGAGCTTCTGGGGTGTCGTCATCGTTGCCCTGACGACCTGTGTGACCGTCTGGCTCATCCCGGTCGCGCGGGACGCCGGACGCGGATCGGCGGCGCCCAAGGCCGACACACAGGAAGCAATCACCCATCAGCAAGGGTAGAGCAGTCGGACGGTAGTCTTGATCGTCAGAAGCCGTAGTCGCGGGCGAGCCAGGCTTCCAGCAGGTTTCGCGATGCCTTGATTGCGGCGTCAGTGTTCTGCGAGACAATGGCGTCGAGGATCGCTTTGTGAAGGGGCAGGGCGCGCTTTTGTCCTTCGGCTATGTCCTCATGACCCGAAAGCGTGCGGTTGGCGTAGATCCCGACGGCGATCAGATCGATCAGCTGCGAATAGACCATGTTGTGCGTAGCGGCGAAGATCGCCGTATGAAAACGCAGGTCGGCATCGGCATTGCTGTTGACGTCGCCGATGGTGGACGCCATCTCCTCGTAGGCGGAACTGATCGCAGCAATGTCGCTCTCGGTGCGGCGCAGCGCAGCGCGCGCCGTCGCCTCCGGCTCAAGCGCCAATCGCAGGTCCTTGATCGATCGCATGATTTCAACGGACGGACCGGTCTCGTAATACCAGACCATCACATCCGTATCGAGATGATGCCAGTTGGAGCGCTCCTTGACGCGCGTGCCGACGCGGGTCTTGATTTCCACCAATCCCTTGCCGGCAAGGCATTTCATCGCTTCGCGGATAACGGTGCGGCTGATACCGAATTGCTCGACCAGATCCGGCTCGTTCGGCAGCGTCGTGCCGACCGGATAGTCTCCGCCGACAATGCGGCGGCCGAGTTCATGAACGAAATAGCCGAAGACGCCGCGCCGCGGGATCGTACCATATTTTCGCACAAAGGCATCGAAGGGCGACTGCGTTACGATCAGTTTCGATTCCGGGGTAGCCCTGGAGGTCATTGCGTCCTGGCCATGTTTCATTATGCGGGGCTCTCGTTCCTTATTGTTGCGCCGTTGGTAAGAGCAATCGTCAGCCTATGTCGATGCGAGGGCTCCTTGCCGCCATCTTGGCTGGCTTGGGGCTGTCCTAGAGTGTTGTGGTATCGATCCCCTTGTTCTTCCCGCGGCGTTTTCCGAGAAAACCCTAGCATGTCTCCCATGTACATGCCTACTGGCTCCGAATTGACCGATCTGTTCACCGATTTAAACAGGTTTCCGCATCTAGGCTCGACCTATCGAGATCGGCGGCGATATCGGCACGGAGATCAAGTTGCGTACCATCCGCTAAGCGAAACGTGATCATTTCCTCGATTGATAGGACGATTTCGACCTATCGTAAACGTTGCCGAACCGGTTAAATGCAGGCGGGATGCGAGGCGGATTCGGAGTTGCTGATCGATGAATGACATGTCCACACCTGGGCAGAGGGAGGAGGTGCGGGAGGCGGGCTCGCGTTCGCTGTTGATCGCGCTGCTCGTGGCCGGTGCCTTCTTCATGGAAAACCTCGACGGCACGGTTATCGCGACCGCATTGCCGCAGATGGCCGTTTCCTTCGGCGCCCGCCCGGTCGATCTCAATATCGGCATGAGTGCCTATCTGCTGACGCTTGGCGTCTTCATCCCGATCAGCGGCTGGATCAGCGACCGCTTCGGCGCGCGACTGGTCTTCACGACGGCTGTCGTCGTCTTCACGCTTGCCTCCGTCCTCTGCGGTTTTGCCAATGGCGTCGGCTCCTTTGTTGCCATGCGCATTCTGCAGGGCATCGGCGGGGCTATGATGGTGCCGGTGGGCCGGCTTGTCGTCTTGAACAATACGCCGAAGGACAAGCTGATCTCGGCCATTGCGACGATCACCTGGCCGGCGCTGGTGGCACCGATCCTCGGGCCTCCGCTCGGCGGATTCATCACCGACCATGCGAGCTGGCGCTGGATTTTCTTCCTCAACCTGCCGCTTGGGATATTGGCCTTCGTCTTCGCGCTGATGCTTATTCCGGAAACGAAAAGCACAGCGCGCCCGCCTTTCGATTGGATCGGCTTCGTCATCAGCGGCATCGGGCTTGCGAGCCTGATGTATGGGCTGGAACTGATCGGGCGTCCCGATCCCGTCTGGCTAGAGGCTTGGGCCTATGTGATCGCCGGCTTTGTCTTGCTGGCCATCGCCGCTTTTCATTTTCTCCGGACCGAGCATCCACTCATCGATCTCTCGGGGCTGAAGCTGCCGACGTTTGCCATCACCATCTCGGGCGGATCGCTGTTCCGCACCGCCATCGGCGCCGTCCCCTTCCTATTGCCTCTGATGTTCCAGGTCGGCTTCGGGCTCAGCGCCTTTCACGCCGGCATGCTGACGCTTGCCGTCTTTGCCGGCAATCTGGCGATGAAACCAGCAACGACGCCCATTCTGCGTCGCTTCGGTTTCAAGCCGGTGCTGATCGTCAACGGTCTGTTGAATGCCATCTTCATTGCCGCCTGTGCGCTGTTTTCGCCCGATACGCCGCTCTGGTTCATCGTCCCGGTGCTGTTCATCGGCGGCATGTGTCGGTCGATGCATTTTACCGCGCTCAATACGATCGCCTTCGCCGATATTCCCTCGGGACAGATGACGGGTGCCAACACGCTGTTCAGTACCGTCTTTCAGCTGACAATGGGCATGGGCATCGCCATTGGCGCCATCGGCATTCGTATCGGCCAGGCCATCAGCGCGCCGTTAGGCGTCGACGGTGTCGTCGCCATCGAGTTCCGTCTAGCCTTCGTGCTGCTTGGCATCATCGCGCTTCTGGCCGTGCTGGATTGTTTGCCGCTTGACCATAAGGCGGGCGACAACGTCTCGCGCAAGCCAAAGCGGGGCGCATCGAAAGCGGCGTAGGTAGGTCTTTTCAAAGCGGTTAATATGGGAGTTGGATGAGGTTATAATGCAGCAATATCGCTGGAATCGCCATCAGAACGATCAGAAGCATCGCGATGCTTGCCGCGCGCATCATCTTCCTCCGGCGGGCGCGCTGACCTGTCCAATCATACACTGTCATAATGAGCCCCTCCTTCTCATTAGCTATTAGAAAGACAAGAAATGGAACGTCAGTCAATATCGGCAATAGCGAGCTAAATAATAAGCAGTTCCGAATATTTCGAAGGCGAAGCGGATATCGATAGGTGGAAGAGGGCCGTCGAACTTCATCTGAAGAGTTGAAGGATCGTTTTATGATGCCGGCTGAGACGATATAACCAACAACGATTTCGTGCCCGCGTCAGCGGGGACAACGGCGGCTTTGGAAAGAGGAAAAAGGCAATGAGCAAGATGCGCGCCCTGGTTTTGGAACGTCAGCATGAACTGGCGATCCGCGATATCGATCTGCCGCAGGAGGTCGGGCCAGATCAGGTCAAGATCAAGATCCACACGGTCGGCGTCTGCGGGTCGGATGTGCACTATTACACGCACGGCAAGATCGGTCCCTTTATCGTCAACGAACCGATGGTGCTCGGGCACGAAGCGGCAGGAACGGTAGTGGAGGTCGGCGCAGGCGTAACGCATCTGAAGATCGGCGACCGGGTCTGCATGGAGCCGGGCATTCCCGACGCCAATTCCAAGGCCAGCCGTCTCGGCATGTACAATGTCGATCCGGCCGTCACCTTCTGGGCAACGCCACCCATTCATGGCGTGCTGACGCCTTTCGTCGTGCATCCGGCCAACTACACCTTCAAGCTGCCCGATAATGTCAGCTTTGCGGAAGGGGCGATGGTCGAGCCCTTCGCCGTCGGTATGCAGGCGGCCACCAAGGCGCGCATTACGCCCGGTGACACCGCCGTCGTACTTGGTGCCGGGCCGATCGGCATCATGGTTGCGGTTGCAGCCCTTGCCGGTGGCTGCGCGCGTGCCATCGTCGCCGATCTCGCCCAGCCGAAACTCGATATCGCCGCGCAGTATCAGGGTGTCATTCCGGTCAATATCCGCGAGAGGAACCTCTTCGAGGAAGTCGATCGCCTGACCGAGGGCTGGGGTGCGGATGTTATCTTCGAATGCTCGGGCTCGCCGAAGGCCTGGGAAACGGTTATGGCGCTGCCGCGTCCCGGCGGTGTGATCGTCGCCGTCGGCCTGCCGGTCAATCCGGTCGGCTTCGATGTTTCCACGGCGTCGACCAAGGAGATCCGCATCGAAACGGTCTTCCGTTATGCACATCAGTATGAGCGTTCGATCGCGCTGATCGCCTCCGGCCGCGTCGATCTGAAGCCCTTGATCTCCGAGACATTTGACTTCGAGGATTCCATCAAGGCTTTCGACCGCGCCGTTGAAGCCCGACCGACGGACGTCAAATTGCAGATTGTCCTCGACCAATAGGCGCTCGCTGTCCCATCGCCTTGCCTCAGCTCCTCTTCTGGCTTCACGCAGCGGCAAGGCGATGTTTTCCTTTAGGTTTCATATCTCCCGTAGACGGCCTGGCAAAAGCGATGCTAGGTAGCCTTCCACAGAGGGAAAAAGGCTTTAACGCCGTGAAACGGGAAGGATCGCCGTGCCGCACGACGTTGCATTGATCGCATTGATTGCCGCGGGCTTTGTGTTCGCGGCTATTTTTGGTTATCTGGCCGACAGGCTGCATCTGCCGCCGCTGGTCGGTTATCTGGTGGCTGGCGTCATCATTGGTTCCTCCACGCCAGGTTTCGTCGCCGATGTTTCGCTGGCATCGCAACTGGCGGAGATCGGCGTTATCCTGCTGATGTTCGGCGTCGGCCTGCATTTTTCTGCTGCGGATTTATTGGCGGTGCGCGGCGTCGCCATTCCCGGCGCCATCGGTCAGATTGCAATCGCGACGCTGCTCGGTGTGGGCTTGACGTCGCTATGGGGCTGGAGCGTCGGCGCCGGCGTCGTCTTTGGTCTCAGCCTTGCGGTTGCCAGTACGGTCGTGCTGTTGAAAGCGCTGGAAGAGCGCAATCTCGTGAGTTCGACGAATGGCCGTGTCGCCGTCGGCTGGCTGATCGTGGAAGATCTGGCCATGGTGCTTGCGCTCGTGCTCTTGCCGGCCTTCGCCAGTGTTCTGGGCGGTCATGCGGATGCCGGCGGCCATGCCGCTTCCGGTTCGATCTGGCTGACGATCGGCATGACGCTGCTCAAGGTCGCAGCCTTTGCGGCTGTCGCGGTCTTCATCGGCCCGCGTGTGGTGCCATGGCTCCTGACTTCGGTTGCGCGCACGGGTTCGCGCGAACTATTCACGCTGTCGGTTCTGGCGATCGCGCTCGGCATCGCCTTTGGCGCGGCAGAAATCTTCGGTGTTTCCTTTGCGCTGGGCGCCTTCTTTGCCGGCCTCGTGATGAGTGAATCGCATCTCAGCCACAGGGCGGCCGCCGACTCCCTGCCATTGCAGAATGCTTTCTCGGTTCTGTTTTTCGTGTCCGTCGGCATGCTTTTCGATCCGTCGGTTTTGATCCGCGAACCGCTGATGATTATCGGCGTGCTTGCGCTGATCATGCTCGGCAAGGCATTGATCGCTTTCTGTGTTGTACTGCTCTTGCGCTATCCAGCCAGCATCGGCTTTGCGGTTGCGGCTGGTCTCGCGCAGATCGGCGAATTCTCCTTCATTCTCGCGGGGCTAGGCGTCTCGCTCGGGCTGCTGACGCGGGAAGGACAGGATCTGATTCTTGCCGGTGCGATCCTGTCGATCACCCTCAATCCGCTCGCTTTCTACGCCACGGAAAAGCTGCAGAACTGGGCCTTCGCCCGCTGGCCGTTCCTGGCGAACAAATACGGCATGGCAAAGCAGGAGGCTCTTCGCCGTCAGTTGGCCGTCATCAACAAGCAGCGCGAGGAGCGGGATCGCCAGCATCATCTCGAGATCGAGCAGCTCATCGAAACCTTCCCGATGTTTGCCGAACTTGATGATAATGAGCACGAGGAACTTCTGCTGCTCTTCCGTCCGAGGTCGGCTTCGCCCGGCGACCGGGTGATCAGAACCGGCGATCGCGGCGACAGCATGTTCTTCATTGCTTCCGGCGCGGTCGAGGTGCAGCTGGAGAATGACGAAATCCGGCTCGGCGCCGGCGCCTTTTTCGGCGAAATGGCGCTCTTGACGGGCGCGCGCCGCACGGCCGATGTCGTCGCCGTCGATTTCTGTCAGCTCTTCGTGCTGGACCGCCGGGACTTCAATCTGTTCATGTCGCGGCATCCGCAATTGCGTGCCGCCGTCAGCCGCATGGCGCGAGAGCGGCAGGAAAGCAACGTGTCGCGCCAGCGGCGCGACCTCTCCCAGGATGCGGGTTGATATTCTACCGGCGTTGCAGCCATGATTTAGAGACGCGGCAGGCCATGGTGTAGGCAGGGTCGAAGACGTTGCCGACATCATAGCGCACGACCTGACCGAGCAGGTGGCTGGCTGCGGTCTTGTCCAGGCCGTAATCAGAACCGAGCCAGCGCAGCATCTCGCTGGTGGCATGCTGGAGGGCTTGATCGAGTGGCCGGGCATTGCCGATGGTGAAAATATCGTTCGCCGTCTCGCCGCGTGGCCAGATGATCGTCTTTTTCTTTTCGACGCTGAGGCGCACCGTCACCTCGAAAGTGGTCTCGATGCCGGTGCCGACAATCTCGCCGTCTCCTTGCACTGCATGGCAATCGCCGAGGAAGAAAAGCGCGCCAAGCGTCGAAACCGGAAACCAGATGGTCGTGCCAGGCCCCAGCAGCCGATAATCCATGTTGCCGCCGAATTCGCCGCTGGTGGCGGTCGATATGGCTTGACCGAGAGACGGCGCAACCCCGAAGCAGCCGATCATCGGAGCAAGCGGCAGAGTAAGGGTTTCGAGACCCGCCACCGGTTCGGCCAATCGCGCCGTGAGATTCTGACGGTCGATCTGCCAGATCACCTTCTCGCGTGCCGGTAGCGCGTGGACATCCTGCGGGTCGACGACGTTAGCGGCGACCACGCTGCCGGTGAAACCCGTATCGCGCGTAGGTACCATTGCGAGGATCTCGACCTTGAGAGAATCTCCCGGCTCAGCACCCTCGACGAAGATCGGGCCGTTCATCGGATTTGGGCCGGATATCTGGCGGACATCATGCTTGTCGTAACCGGCGGCATCGAGCGTTTCGGTAATAACCGTATCGCCATCGGCAACATGCAAGGCCGGTGGCAGCGAGCCGATGACATTGTGATAGGTGTTAGGAACAAAACGATGGGTTGCCATCCTGCTTAAGCCTTGTGTGGATTCCGATCGCTGCAGCCTATGCCGACTCTGAATGTCGGGGAAAGAGCGCAGTGACCACATTTATGAAGAAAGCCACTTCGCTTGAGGTGCGGGCAAATGTTGCCCGTCGCAGCTAGCCCTCAAGCGAAATGATCGCGAAATGCCTGCGGTGTCGTCCCGAATTTCCGCATGAAGTTGCGGCGCATGGTTTCTTCCGATGTGAAGCCGCAACGCAGGCGTGCCTGATGCACGCTCAGGCCTTCCTCCATGAGGCGGCGTGCCGCTTCAACGCGGATTTCCTCCACGGCGCGGGCAGGTGTTCGTCCAGTCGCTTTCAGATAGTGACGGGAAAAGCTGCGTGCGCTCATGTTAGCCTGCTCGGCAAGCGTCGGCAGGGAAAGATCGGCGCGCAGATTGTCCATGATCCAGCTGTGCAGACGATCGAAGCGTTCGCCGCCTTCCTGAAGTCTCAGCGCCGCGCTGAACTGCGCCTGACCACCCGGGCGCTTGAGGAAGACGACGAGTTCGCGAGCCACGGAAAGGGCCAGCGGGCGGCCGAGATCGGCTTCAACCAAAGCAAGCGAGAGATCGATGCCGGCAGTCACGCCGGCGGAACTCCAGATCTGCCCGTCCTGAACGAAGATCGGATCGGGCTCAAGCTTCACTCGCGGGAAGCGCTTGGCGAATTCTTCGCAACGATTCCAATGGGTTGCTGCCCTTCGCCCATCCAGAAGATCGGCTTCCGCAAGCAGAAAGGCGCCGCTGCAGACCGAGGCTATCCGTCGGGCATTCGCGGCACGCCGGCGTACCCATTCGATCAGGCCGAGGTTCTCGCAGGCTTTATTGACGCCCCAGCCGCCGGCGATGATGAGGGTGTCGAGCGGTGTATCGGTATTGCCGAGTGGGGCGGTCATAAGGGCGAGACCCGAGCTCGTTTGCGTCTGCGGGTTTTCCGCGACCACGATGGCCTCGTATGGTTTCGGCCGATCGCGCTCATGCGCCGCCTCGTTGGCGCTGGTGAAAACCTGCAGCGGACCGGTAATGTCAAGCAGTTGGGCATTGTCGAAGGCAAGAATTTCGATACGGCGCATGATTGGCAAGAAATGACGGTGGTTTGGCAAACGTGCCAGATCGTTGTCGCATAGGCTTGGAAAAGTCAATCATCGGAGACATGTCATGACCATTCGCTTCGGCCTGCTTGCCTTTCCGGGCGTCCAGCAACTCGATCTGACCGCACCTTATGAAGTATTCGCCTCGATGGATGATGCGGAGGTGCATCTCGTGTGGAAGGACACGTCGCCCATCGCGTCGGCAACGAAGCTCGCGTTGCAGCCGACAACGACGTTTGCCGAATGCCCGCCGCTCGATGTGATCTGCGTGCCCGGCGGCGTCGGCGTGAATGCATTGCTCGAGGATGCGGACGTCCTGAGCTTCGTACGGAAACAAGCGGCCCGAGCCCGCTTCGTGACATCGGTGTGCACCGGTTCTCTCGTGCTTGGAGCGGCCGGCCTGCTCAAGGGCAAGAAGGCCACAACGCATTGGAATGCGCTTGATTTCCTCGAGAGTTTCGGAGCCGTTGCCACGCCGGGGCGTGTCGTGCGGGATGGCAATCTCTTCACCGCGGGCGGCGTGACAGCCGGCATCGATTTCGGACTGACGATCGTTGCCGCCTTGCGCGGTCGCGAGGAAGCCGAAGCTATCCAACTGTCTCTGGAATACGCGCCAGAGCCGCCATTTCATTCCGGATTGCCCGAGAAGGCCAGCGCTGAAGTGTTGGCTAGAACCAGGCAACGCCTTGCCGGCTCGAGAATGACGCGGCAGGCGATCATCGCTCGCCTTACGGCGGCCAGACATGAGCCTGAATGAACATCGACTTATCCACCGGTACCGTCACCTCAATGAAACGGAGCATCGATAGGGAAGCGATCATCGGTTGATCGTATCGAGACAATGATGGGCAGCGGATGAATGGAAATTCCAGTCTCACGTCGGCCATCATACTTGACACAAATAGCTTTTCTGCGACCGTGGCATCACAATAGCGTCCACGGCCTTACGGGGAAAAGGCTTATTTGATGAACGAGTTCCGATCATTGCGCTGCATATTCCGTTTCGTCATGGCAATGACCGTTCTGACAAGTGCAGTCTTGGGATCGATATCGCAAGCTGCAGCCGCCGAGACATCCGAGATCGCCCCGCAGACAAAGGCTTCGAGCGAGCAGATCGAGAAATTGATCGGCACTCTGCGTGACAGCGGCGCGGTGTCCGGAGCCGACCTGTTGCAACGCCGCTCCGGTTTCGAAAAGCTCATGACATCGACGCCAGGCCCGGCGCGCGTCCAGATACGGCGTGTCGACGCCAACGGTGTGGATGGCGATCTGATCTGGCCGGCACGGTTGCATCATCCGATCGGGCGGCGTGCCATCCTTTATCTGCATGGCGGCGGCTTTTATAGCGGCTCCCTTCGCACGCACGCCAACATAGCGGGTTCGCTCGCCAAGGCCGCCTCGGCCGATGTGCTGTTGATCGACTATCGCCTTGCGCCCGAAAATCGCTTCCCCGCCCAAAGAGACGATGCCATTGCCGCCTATCGCTGGCTTCTGACATCAGGATATAAGGCCGGCAACATCGTTATTGCCGGCGAGTCCGTCGGCGCAACTCTGGCCATCGAAGTCGTTTTGAACCAGCTCAGGCTGAGTGGTCCGCTTCCCGCTGCCGTGGTCGCGATGAGCCCGATCACCGACTTCGCCGCAACGGGGGCGTCACTGGCCGCCAACGCCGCCAGTGACCCTTTCATGAGCAAGGCCGAGCTGACCCTCATCCATGATGCATTCGCGCGTGATCGTCCTCTTAATGATCCCGATATATCGCCGCTTTATGGCAATGTCTCCGGGTTTCCGCCGCTGTTGATCCAGGTCGGCGCGCGCGAGGCACTGCTCGATGACACCTCGCGGTTTGCGGACAAGGTACGTCAGGCGGGCGGCAATGTGAACTTGGAAGTCTGGCCGGGGATGATCCACCAATGGCAGATTTTCCCGTTCTGGCTCGATGATGCGAGAAAGTCGAACGAACGTGTCGCGCAATTCGCGATCTCGCATTTTGTCGACAAGCCCATGCAGTAATTGTTGCGCAGTTAGGCAGCGCCTGATTGCGAGCTCCTGTTCGAAAGACCGATGTGGCTTCGCTAGTCTACGAAAACAAATCGCCGTCTTCCAATTAGTTATCGCAATAAATAATCGCTAGATAATTTTTTATGTGGACACAGAAGTCGAAACGCGTTAGGCGTATGAGTGTCGCGATAATAAATCGCACGGTAAATTTAAGTGGAGATTGAAATGAGCCAGTCGATCCCTCAAGCTACTCGTCGGGGCGTTATGACAGCCGGGCTTGGCCTTGCCGCCGCTGCAGCTGTCAGTCCCTTCGCTCAACCTGCACAAGCCTCTACAAAGCAATCAACTTCGAAAGGTAAGGACACAATGAGCAGCAGCACGATCACTACCAAGGACGGAACGCAGATCTTCTACAAGGACTGGGGAACGGGTCAGCCGATCGTCTTCCATCACGGATGGCCTTTGAGCTCCGATGATTGGGACGCCCAGATGCTCTTCTTCCTCAATCAGGGATACCGTGTCATCGCTCATGACCGTCGCGGCCATGGCCGCTCCAGCCAGACGGCGACCGGAAATGAAATGGATACCTACGCCGCCGATGTTGCGGCTCTTGCAGAGCATCTCGATCTCAAGGGCGCCATCCATGTCGGCCATTCGACAGGCGGCGGCGAAGTTGCGCGTTATGTCGCTCAGTATGGCGGCCATGGCCGCGTCTCGAAGGCCGTGCTGATCGGCGCCGTACCGCCGATCATGGTCAAGTCCGACAAGAATCCCGGCGGTCTGCCGCTGGAAGTCTTCGACGGCTTCCGCGCTGCGCTTGCAGCCAACCGGGCTCAATTTTTCCGCGATATCCCGGCGGGACCGTTCTACGGCTTCAATCGCCCCGGTGCTGCCGTTTCTCAAGGTGTCATCGACAATTGGTGGCGTCAGGGCATGATGGGTGGAACAAAGGCCCATTATGATTGCATCAAGGCCTTTTCTGAAACGGACTTCACCGAGGACTTGAAGAAGATTGAAGTACCGACGCTGGTCATGCATGGTGACGATGACCAGATCGTGCCGATCGCAGATTCCGCCGAGCTTTCCATCAAGCTCCTGAAGAAGGGTACGCTGAAGGTCTATAAAGGCTTCCCGCACGGCATGGCCACCACACATGCGGACGTGATCAACGCCGACCTGCTCGCTTTCTTCAAGGCCTAAGCAATCGAAGGTCATGCGCCCGCCGTAAGGCGGGCGCTCTCACAGCCTACCGGGTGCTGGTGACCACCGTCACCATTTCAGCTGTCGAGCTTCAACGAGAGCTGAACGGCGCGCGGCAAGGGCGGTAGCGGCCGGCTGATTTCGACACGGCGCGTCCATGTGGCGCGCCGTTCCTGTTCGCGCTCCCGAAGGGCCTTCGAGACAGCGACAAAGGTCATTGCACGTTCGATGACTTGCTCGGCTTTGGTCATGGATATCTCCATATGTTCACTTTATGTTCTCATATTGATCTCACAAAGTCAAGCATTCGGGCTTTGTATCGCTAAGTCGATATACCGCTTGTCCATTTCATGATGGCCGAAAAGCTGGAGGGCACCATCTTTCGGAGCTGAAGGCAAACCTTATTGGCGGCGCAGGTTGATCTCGCTCGTGACGACCGACTTGCCGGAGTTCGGATCTCTGTCCGTCGTCTGGATCGTCAGTTGATCGCTGCGTTGCGCTCGGATGCTCATATTGGCGCTCCGATCGCCATTGACGAGGCGCGCCCAGCGTACTGCGAGATTGATGACGCTCCCTTGCCTGCTGCCAGACAGCTGGGACGCTGCGCCGGAGGGACCGACATAGGTGCCGGAATAGCGGCTTCCGCGTGCCGTGAGCTGCGCCGACACCGGCCGGTTGACGACAAGAAGACCGCGGCAATTGCCCTGCATGGCGATCGAAGAGCCCGGCGCTTGGATATTGAACTTGCAGGATACGTTGATGGGCGAGCCGCCAATTTTTCGCAGAACCCTACCCGAGCCGCTCCAATCGCCGCTCAAGGGTTTCAGGAAGTTACTTTCGTCAGCGGCAGCCGGGGCAGCGACACATAGCATGGTTAGAAGGGCCAAGAGGTGTGCTTGACGGCGCATGACATCAGTCTCCTGCATCGGAGGTGAGGGGACAACGCCAAACGTCACCCATGGTTCCGCCGTTTTCCGGCGCGCTTCAGGATGGAGATGCTGCCGTCGCGACAACCAAAGCAATCGCACAGCGGGCGATAGCGAGAGTGCAATACATACGGGATACTCTTTTCGAGCATCCCGTTTTCAAGGTTGCTGGCGTCGATCTCAGAATTTTATCTTAAAACGCCTTGGCCATTCCCACCGTCTTCGGGTTTGGCTGATACGAAGCTTCGATCATCCCGGACGGCAGATGCTTTGGGGTTGGTTGCGGCGAGACGGCACGTGCGGGCTTGGCCGTCGAGCCCTGAAGCGCGCCGCAGTTTCCGGAACTGGTTGTCTTGACCTGAGGCTTGCCGCGGCCGGAGCTGAAATACTCCATGGTTTGCGTGCAGGTGCCTTTGCCTGAGGTCGTCGAGATCATCGTATATCCCTTGGCGCCCATCGGCAGTCCGGACAGATCGACCTTCATGAGATTGTCGCTGACATCGGGCGATCGCGCAGAAAGCCTGATATTGTCGAGCATGGCGGCTGTCTCGCGATCCATGGCAGCCGATATGCGCTCCATTTCGGCGAAAGACGAGGCATCGCCGAAGGGATCGAAGGCTGTGATGAACGCAGCATCCGGGTCTCCCGGGAATGTAACTACCGGCGGCCGATTGCCGCTATAGCGGATCATCTCCAGTGAACCGTCCGGCAAGCGAACCGTCATTTGATGCATCTGGATGGATTGCTTCTGCTGGGCGAATGCTTGGCCTGCCAATCCTGAGGCCGCTATAAGACCAGCGCCGATGAGAAGGGTATTACGGAGGGTTTGCACAATGGTCTCCTTTGCTTGAAGAACATCTCCGACAGGTCTTCAAGCGGATGGCTTCGAAGCCCGTCGATGCGACGGTTTCGATTTTGGCTCGGCCTTCGCCAATTTTATGGCAACCCCTGCGTCACCGCGCCACAGCTGCACCGTACTGATGTCAATCCTGCGTGATAAGCTCGGATGATGAGGCGACGGGCACATGATTTTGCCCGCTGACGAATGCCTATGCGCCTGTTTTGAGCTCGGCAAGGCAACGTAAGCTTGAAATTTCCCTCGTCTTCCGCCACCTGTTCGGCGCGACTTTCAACATTCCCAGGAGACTAGACGCATATGACAACCACCACCGCAGAAATGACCGCCGAGAGCCACGTCTTCGAGGCCGACGTTGCCCGCCTTCTGCATATGATGGTTCACTCGGTTTATTCGGACAAGGATGTCTTCCTGCGCGAGCTAATCTCGAATGCAGCCGATGCCTGCGAGAAGCTGCGCTATGAGGCGATTGCGCAGCCCGGCGTGCTTGCCAATGATCCCGACAGCCGCATCTTGCTGACGCTCGACGCCGATGGCAGCAAGCTCATCGTGGAAGACAATGGCATCGGCATGAGCCGCGACGAGATGATCGAGGCGCTCGGCACGATCGCCCGCTCCGGCACGCGCGCCTTTATGGAGCGCATCGAGGCCAATAAGCAGGGCGAGGGCGCGCAGCTTATCGGCCAGTTCGGCGTCGGCTTCTATTCCTGCTTCATGGTGGCCGACCGCGTCGATGTCGTCTCGCGCCGCGCCGGTGCAAAAGATGCCTGGTTGTGGTCTTCCGACGGCAAGGGCGGCTACAGCGTTGCGCCCGTCGACGTCAGCGAAGCGCCGGCGCGCGGTACGCGCATCACGCTGCATCTGATGGAAGATGCCAAGAGCTATGCCTCGCGCTGGAGCGTCGAGCGCATCGTCAAGGAACAGTCCGGCCATGTGCCGGTGCCGATCAAGATCGCCGAAAAGCCCGGCGAGGAAGCGACGCAGCTCACCGATGGCACCGCGCTCTGGACCAAGTCGAAAAACGACATCACTGCCGAGGAATATACTGATTTCTATCGCGGCGTTTCCGGCCAGTATGACGAGCCGGCGCTGACGGTGCATTTCCGCGCCGAAGGGCGCCATGAATATTCGGCGCTCGCCTTCGTGCCCGGTACGCAGCCCTTCGACCTCTTCGATCCCGATCGCAAGGGCCGCATGAAGCTCTATGTGAAGCGCGTCTTCATCACCGACGAGGCGGAATTGCTGCCGCGCTATCTCCGCTTCGTGCGCGGTCTCGTCGACACGTCAGACCTGCCGCTCAACGTTTCGCGCGAGATGATCCAGGAAAGCCCGATCCTGACGGCGATCCGCAAGGGTGTCACCAACCGCATCATCACGGCGATCGAGAAACAGGCGGAGAGCGACCATGATGCCTTCCTGAAGATTTGGGAGAATTTCGGCAGCCTCATCAAGGAAGGCATCTACGAGGACTTCGAACGTCGTTCTCAGCTGCTGGCGCTTTCGCGCTTCCGCACCACGACTTCGGGCGACGGCTATCGCTCGCTTGCCGACTACATCAAGGATGCCAAGGAAGGCCAGCAGTCGATCTACTATCTCGTCGGCGGCAGCCTGGAGCAACTGAAGGCTTCGCCGCAGCTTGAAGGTTTCCGTGCCCGCGGCATCGAAGTTCTATTGCTGACCGATTCCGTCGACAGTTTCTGGGTGACCAATGCCCCGGAATTTGAAGGCAAGAGCTTCAAGTCAATCACGCAAGGGTCCGCTGATCTCGCCCAGTTCAAGAAGCAGGATGAGGACAAGCCGGAAAGCGAGAGCGCGCCCGTCGAAGTCCAGGCATTCCTCGACTATGCCAAGCAGAAGTTGGCCGATGAGGTCTCCGATGTGCGCGCATCCGATCGTCTAATCGAAAGCGCAGTTTGCCTCGTTGCCTCCGAGCAGGGCTATGACCGCCAGTTGGAGAAGATCCTGCAGGGTGCCGGCCGCCTGCAGTCCGGCGCCAAGCCGATCCTGGAAATCAATATGGATCATCCGGTCGTCAAGGCGATCGCCGCCAAGGCGGATGCGCCGTCCCTGCGCGACGATGCGGCCTTTCTGCTGCTTGACCAGGCCCGTGTCCTCGATGGCGACAAGCCGGCCGATCCGCGCGCCTTTGCCGAGCGTCTCGCGCGATTGATGGAGAAGGCGCTGCAGTAATCAATCGGGTCGGCACGGCTTTGAAAGGCCGTGCCGACCTGCTCGGCAGAGCTTGCGTCCGCGTGGGCGTTCGATGAAAAACTTGTCTAAAATTATCATCTTTACGTTGCGCGAGGAAACGCCCTCTTTTATACAAGACGTGCACACTGGCCGGACCGCTCGGCCACGTAAGCGTTAACGTCACTCAACGCGTATGATCGAACGGCTCTGCGGCTTCGGTCTGCGCGACCATGTCCTGCGGATCGAGATCGAAGTGCCTCGAAAGGACATGAAATGGACAATCCCCAAGCCTCCAACCCGATCGTTTCCCCTCCCAAGATCGAGCGCGTGCGCCATGAACTGAAGCGTCGCTCCCTGACGGTGACGGCAATCGAGAGGATCACGCCCGGCATGCTGCGCATTCGGCTGGCCGGCGATGACCTCGCCGATTTCGTCAGCCTGGCGCCTGACGACCACATCAAGGTGATGGTGCCGGGTACCGGCGAGGAGATGGAGCGGCGTGACTATACGCCTCGCCATTACGATGCCGAAGCACGAACGCTCGTCCTCGATTTTGCCGTCCACGACGCTGGTCCCGCCACCCAATGGGCGCTCGACGCTCGCGTCGGCGACAGGCTGGAGATCGGCGGCCCCCGCGGCTCGGCCGTTGTGTCCGCAGATATCGAGAACTGGCTGCTGATCGGCGACGAGACGGCACTGCCGGCCATCGGCCGCCGGATTGAGGAGGCACGTGCGAGGGCGCATATAACGGCGATCGCCGCGGTTGCCGATGCTCATGAACATCAGTCATTTCAAACCGATGCGCAGCTGGATATGCGCTGGGCATATCGGCCTCTTTCGGAAGCGGCGGATCCGTCCTCGCTTCTGAAGATATTGCAGTCGATCGATGTGCTGCCCGGCACGTTCGTCTGGATCGCCGCCGAAGCCTCCGTCACGCGCGCCTTGCGCTCCTACCTCGTCGAAGAACGCGGCTATCCGCTGAGCTGGATCAAGGCGTCCGGCTATTGGGTCAAGGGCAAGGCCGATACGACAGAGAAATTCGACTGAATGCGGAAGCGGGTGACGGGATGTCGCCCGCTTCGGCCATGTGAGCTCAAAGCATCTTGCCAGAACCGGCAGCTGCCCCATTTCATGGCACAATTGTCCCGCAAATGGACAGGGTGTCCTATGATAAGATTGGGTTCACCGAAACTGCATTTCGCGCAGATTTCGACTTCCTAAATTATATGGGATCACCGAAGGTTAGATGCGAAGCGGCGATGGCGGCTGATGCCGTTGACGATCGCTTCGCAGGGTCATGGTGCCGAACGGGAGGCGGCGTCATGAACTTGATTGGAAGCCCTGCCGTACGCGACGGCCAATGTTGAGGATCGACGCAAGGTGCTTGCCGTCCCGAAAGACCCGCCGCTGACATTCGCCGCATTGATGGTGTCGGCGCTTCGCAAGGCCTTCCTCGGCATCGCCCTGGCGAGTGCTGCCATCAATGTGCTGGTGCTGACCGGCTCCTTTTTCATGCTGCAGGTCTATGATCGGGTCATTCCGAGCCATAGCTTACCGACATTGTCCGGTCTCGTCATCATCGTCGTGACCTTCTACCTGTTTCAGGGCGTAATCGAATTCCTGCGTTCCGTGCTGCTTGTGCGCATCGGCATGTCGCTCGACGAGCGTTTAAACAAGAAGGTCTTCGGCGCGCTTCTGTTCCTGCCAACCAAAAAACAGACCTCGGACGATGGGCTGCAATCGGTGCGTGATCTCGAGCAGATCCGATCCTTTCTCTCCGGAAGCGGTTCGACGGCGCTGTTCGATCTGCCTTGGGTGCCGTTCTATCTGCTCCTTTGTTTTCTATTCCACTTCTGGATCGGCTTCACCGCCCTTTGCGGTGCCATGTTGCTCATCGGCATTACCGGGGCTGCCGAAGCTCTATCGCGCAAACCGGCCCTGGAGGCGGCCAAGTCTTCCGCCGTGCGTCTAGGCTTCGCCCAGGCCGCGCGGCGGAACTGGGAGACTGCTATTGCCATGGGGTTTTCCGGCCGCCTTACCGATAAATGGGCTGTCATGAACGAGGATTACCTCGGGCACCAGGCGATAGCGAGCACCCGCGTCGGCGCACTCACCATCGCCGCGAAGGTTGCGCGCATGATGCTGCAATCCGGTGTCCTTGCTATCGGTGCGATCCTCGTCATTCGCCAGGAAGCGACGGGAGGCATCATCATTGCGAGTTCAATCCTGGTGACGCGGGCGCTGGCGCCTGTCGAGCTTGCGATCGGCCAATGGAAGGGCTTTGTGGCTGCTCGCCAGGGATGGAAGCGGCTTGCCCCGCTCCTCGATGCAGCGCCGCCCGAGAAGCAGGCCTTCGCCTTGCCTGCGCCGTCAAGGGAAGTCAGCGTCGAGAATATTACGGTGACGCCGCCCGGCAGCCGCGATATTATCCTGCGCAATATCTCATTCAAGATATCGGCCGGCACGGTGCTTGGTGTCATCGGCCCGAGCGCATCGGGCAAGTCGTCGCTGGCCCGCGCGATTTGCGGCCTTTGGCCGGTCGCAATCGGTGCGGTGAGGCTCGACCGCGCTGCGCTGTCGCAATGGGATAGCGACGAGCTTGGGCGGCATATCGGCTATCTGCCGCAGGATGTGGACCTCTTCGACGGCTCGATCGCCGAGAATATTTCGCGTTTTGCCGAGGACATGCGAACGGAGCCGATCATCGCGGCGGCGAAGGCGGCCGGTGTTTACGACATGATCGTCAAGCTCCCGGACGGGTTCGATACGAAGATCGGCGAAGGCGGATCGCGCCTTTCGGCCGGGCAGAGGCAGCGCATAGCCTTGGCGAGAGCGCTTTACGGCGATCCCTTTCTAGTGGTTCTCGACGAGCCGAATTCCAATCTGGATGCGGAAGGCGAGGCGGCACTGACAACGGCGCTTACAGGCGTGAAGGATAGAGGTGGCATCGCAATCGTCATTGCCCACCGGCCAAGCGCTCTTGCGGCTGCCGATACGGTCATGATCATTGCCGGCGGCCAGGTTCAGGCATTCGGGCCAAAGAAGGACATCCTTGGCCCGTCGTCCAAGCAGCTCGGAACAACGCATCTGGCGATCGCCGCTGGGGAGACGCACGGATGATCGGCAAGGCCTCGTCATCGAACGAACGAATGATCCGCCGCCTGTCACTGTTGGTGGTAGCGGTCATCCTTCTATTGTTCGGCGTCGTGGGCGGCCTTGCCGCCGCGACCAAGATTGCCGGCGCGGTGATCGCGTCCGGCACACTCGTCGTCGACAGCTATGTAAAGCCGATAAAGCACCTGAAGGGCGGCATTGTCCGCGCAATCCTCGTGAAGAACGGCGATCATGTCGCTGCGGGTCAGGTGCTCGTCCGACTCGACGATACTCAAACGCGAGCCAATCTCTCCATCATCCGCAAACGGCTCAACGAGCTTTCCGCCCGCACGGCGCGTCTTGTCGCCGAGCGCGATGGCAGGCAGGAGATCGTCTTTCCGGCAGATCTTCTCTCGTCTGCCGGAAATCCCGATGTCACCGCCATTCTGGCCGGCGAGCGGCGGCTCTTTTTCGATCGACAGGCATCTCGCGAAGGGCAGAAATCACAGCTGCATGAGCGCATTCAACAGCTCAACCGGGAGATCGAGGGGCTTGTTGCGCAGGAAGAGGGCAAACGGCGGGAAATCGCACTCATTGCGAAGGAGCTCGGAAGCCTCGAAGGTCTGCTCAATCAGGGCATCATTTCGGCAACGAAGGTCTACTCGTTGCAGCGGGAAAGCGCTTCGCTGAATGGCGATCTTGGCAATCTCGTCTCGTCTATAGCCCAGACCCGAGGAAAGATCGCAGAAACAGAGCTGCAGATCCTGCAGATCGATGCCGATCACAGCTCGGAAGTGTCCGATCAGCTGCGCCAGGCGGAGAGCGACAGTGGCCAGTTTTCCGAGCGTCTAATTGCAGCCGAGGACGATCTTAAACGGATCGACATCAAGGCACCGCAGGCTGGCGTCGTCGACCAGCTAAGCATCCATGCCGCAGGAGCGGTTGTCTCGCCGGCAGAAGCGATCCTGCAGGTGGTGCCGGATAAGGACGCGCTGGTGGCGGAGCTTAAACTTGCGCCACAGGATATCGATCAGATTACCGTGGGACAGGCGGTGTCCCTGCGTTTTCCTGCCTTCAACCAACGAATCACACCAGAATTGAACGGGCATGTCGATACGATCTCGGCGGATCTGACGACGGATCAACGTTCGGGACAAAGTTACTATGTCGTGCGGGTCAGGGTGGCAAAGCAGGAATGGGATCGGCTGGGGCAGCTTACGCCGTTGCCCGGCATGCCTGTGGAGGCCTTCCTGCAGACCGGCGAGAGAAGTGTTCTTGCCTATCTGACCAAGCCGATGACCGATCAGATCAGCCGGGCATTCAGAGAGGATTAGGGCTGAGGTCCAATTTGCGGCCGATGAAGAGACGGCAGCATGCAGCGTCGCAGGCCCGGATTATTAATCCTTTTAGCCGGGGAACCACAAAAGACGCCAGGCTCGAATATCGATAGCAAAGGCTTGACGAACTTCGCGGGAATATCCTACTTTGGATCCATGGATCCAATGTCGATTTTCAGTGAGCTGCAGTACGAGATCGAATCGGGCCAATTGGCGCCGGGGTCAGTTCTCAAACAAGAGTTGATTGCTGAGCGGTTTGGCGTCAGCCGCCAGCCCGTCAGGCAGGCTTTGAACCGGTTGCTTGGGAGCGGCTTGGTCGTGCGGCGTCCTGACCGCAGTCTTGCGGTGGCGGTTCTTTCTGAACGTGAGGCGACTGAACTTACCGAACTTCGTGCTATCCTTGAGGTCGCTGCCATGGAGCAGTCGGCCCCATTGCTCTCGCCCGCCACCCTGCGGAAGGCTGAAAAGCTCAACGATGAGCTATTCGCAGAATACGATCCATTGCGGATTGAAGAGCTCGACCATCAATTCCATAGCGCCCTGTATAGCGGTTGTAAAAATACTCGATTGCTTGGAACCATAGAAGCGCTTCGGCGGGAATGCCGGCGTGCGTGCTTTCATCAAAAGGCGGGCGCTCAGGAGCGGATAGAGTTTTTCGAGGAGCATGCTGCAATCGTTGCCGCTTGTACGAGGCACGATATCTCGGCGGCTGTGGAGCATCTTCGCCGCCATCTTACCCAAACGACCGCAAGACTTCTTTCCATGCCGACAAAGGATGATTGATCATGAAAATGACCGTCGAGGTACATTGGGAGCGAGAAGGAGCGGTATTTACCGACAAGCGCTACAGCCGCGCCCACATCTGGCGCTTTGATGGTGGGCAAGTCGTGCCGGCGTCAGCCTCGCCGCATATCGTTCCGCTTCCCTATTCTGTGGAAGCCAACGTCGATCCGGAGGAGGCATATATCGCGGCGATCTCCAGCTGTCACATGTTGACTTTTCTCTCGCTCGCCGCGCCCAAACGGATCGTCGTCGAGAGCTATACCGACAAGGTGACTGGCGTGATGGAGAAGGTCGACGGAAAATTGATCGTCAGCCGTGTCGAGCTCAGTCCGACCGTCGTCTATGCCGGGGAGCCGCCAACCGCCGCAATGCAAGCGGAACTGCATCACCTGGCGCATGAGCAATGCTTCATCGCCAATTCCGTCAAGACGCAAATCCAGGTCGTGACTTAAGAAATCCATCTCGCTGTCACGATTGATCGGTGGATTGAGCCGCGCGGCAGCAATGGCGTGGAACGGCAGCCCGGACCAACCCGAAGCCTGCCGCTCGGATATTCAGGTGACCTTGATCCCCGTCAAATATGCCAATCCGTCGTATGCGCGGATTGGGATGAGGCGGCAAGCTGGGCGGCATGATCGTCCAGGGAATAGGCCTTGATATAGTCGATCTTCATCTCGGACCCGTTCGGGAGGCCATCCGTTGGCGTGCCTGCCACGCCGCCGACGGCGAGATCGACCAGCATGTACATCGGGCCGTGCATATCGGCCGGCGTATCGGCATGGGCAACGGCCACGTCGTCAAAATACCAAACGATCTGATCCTTGTCCCAGAGGACGCCGTAATTGTGGAAGCCGTTGGTGCTCGGCACTTCCACTGGAATAGACGTCATCGTGTGCTCGCCGGTCTCGTTCGTATGAACTGTGGCGTTCACCGTGGTGGGGTTCTGCCCGCGCATCTCCACCACATCGAGTTCCGGCGGCCAGGAACCGTCCTCCGGTAGCAGCCAGAAAGCGGGCCAGACGCCTTGATTATGCGGCATCTCGGCTCGCATTTCGAAATATCCGTAGGTCTGCGAGAAGGTGGAGTGAGTGGTCAGAATGCCTGATGTATAATCATGTTTCTCGACGATCGATTTCAATGCATCCGGCGTCTGCTTTGCCGTGATCGTCAGAATGCCGTCGGAAACGGAAAAGGGGTTCGCGGATGCGGTCGGTGCATAAGAAGGATTGATGTACCACTGCAGCTCGTCGTTCAAGCTGCTGCCTTTGTCCGGCGCCCAGGAATATTTAGCATCCCAGGTGCCCTGCGCTCCCTCGTGCAGCGAGAGCGTGTTGAAATCATCCGAAAAGGTCTGCGTCAGCGAAGATCTGTCAAGCCCGAGCTGAAATTGATCTTCGTGCAGATCGGAGATGGTCTTGTTGGCGAAGACCAGGCTTTCGCCATTGCCGAGATCGAGCCGGACATTGGCGCCTTCCTGCGTGGAATGGCTGACCACCTGATCGAAGGACGTTAGGCCATATTGATTGAGCCGGACCTTGTCGTCATCGCTGAAATCGGTGATGAGATCGCTGCCGTTGCCCTTGCTGATGATGAAAGTGTCGGCGCCGCCACCGCCTATCAGCACGTCATTGCCGGCACCGCCGTCGATGGTCTGGCTACCGCTACCCCCGGTGATGATATTGTCCGCGTCATTGCCATAGGCATGACGATTGTTGCCGGTGACGGTGAGATTTTCGAAGTTTTCCGGCAGCGTATAATCCATCCAGGTATTGATGGTATCGATGCCGGCATTGGGCGCTTCATAGGCGCGGTTTATGCTGGAATAGAGATAATAGATATCGTCGCCGGTGCCGCCCATCATCGTCACATTGACAGAGGCGTCACCCCACATGGAGTCGTTGCCGGCGGTGCCGTAAAGCACCGGGCCGGAGCCTGTGGCGGAAAAGAAACCTGTCGATGTATCGCTATAGTACAGTGGCTGTCCCAGGGCATTCAAAACTGAATTGGGCATCAGAATCCTCTTCCTTTGTGCCGGACGACCTCCTCCGCAGAGTTAATATTTCCTCCCGCTTATGTACGCCATATAGCGTGCATTGTTTTTCCGCCCACCCCTGCGACCAAGTTTTTTCGCCGATCCGCTCTCGTGCCTCGTTCCTTCGTAGTGAAGGGCTTTTGACGCGTCGTGCAATCTGCATGCAGCGGTACTTCTCTCAATAGAATTCAAGTTGAAGTAAATTTTACTGTGGGAATATATAGATATATATTACGCGAGGCTTAATAATGTATTTCATAAAATATTTGAGTTCTGTCCACAGTAAATATTCGACATATTCGTTGAATATGACTGAAAAGATTTCTAGTATTACACCAAATGGAGGATGCACTGGCGTAAAATTGCCAATATGAGATCGCAAGAACTCAGCTACTGAAGGGCGGAGGCTGAGATGCGACATGCGATGTTGCGGCGATACGCCAGCTAAGGGGGATCGGAGATGGACGAGATAAGGCCGTTCAAGGTGATAGTGGGCGTCGAGGAGGGCTGGTCAACATCGATAAAGCGACCGGATGGCGGTTCGTGATGGCTGACAAGGCGACCATCATCGCCGCCGGTTCAGGCGCATTTCAGGAGCGTTATGGCGACTGGATACTTACCATCGTCAATCAGGGCGCTGCTGACCTTGCCAGGCTGTCTTACGCCATTTCATACACGCTGTATGATCTGCAGACAAATACACCTGTACTGTCGATTGAACTTACTCCAGAGGGTGGGAGTCTCCGGGGCATGTTGGCTTTGCCGCAGGGGCTATACCTGCGGAGCGTCGGACTACTACCAGACGGCAAAGCTACTCCCAGCCTCGCCTCGCCATTTACCGCCGCTTTCCCACGTGCCTGTCTTGTCGAGCTGAAGCTAAATAAAGCCATGCTCGCCGGTCTGCGGCGCAGGCGCAGTCTCCCTGTGACATTGGCCGCAGCAGATACCGACCGCGAGGTAAGTTATGTCATCTCTCTTCATGGGTTTGCCGAAGCTCTCAACCGGGCGCTCTCCATCGTCGATCCTTACGCAGCGAGAGCAGACACCGGGCCAGGCATGACCCTTCAGTAGGTCATGTCCGGCGGCGTGCTCGGATTTTCAAGTTGAGCGTCTCGAGTGATGCTCGCAGGCCGTGTACGGCGCGCCTCGCTAAGGTGCGCCGTACACGGCTGGCTGATTTTTTCGGATCCCTTAAGAGAATCGCATCGATATAATCCAGATGCTGACACACCGCTGCTTTATTACGGCTGCGCTCGTCTTTCTTGTTCCATTGAGAATGATAGAAGAAAATCAGCGAGATGGCGTGATAGAATTCGGTGACGAAGCGGTTGCTGGAAGCGCGGTTGATCAGGCGATGCAATGCTCGTCCAGAAGCGAGAACTGGTGATAGTCGGTCTCGATCGTCTCCAGAAGCTCAAGATGCTGCGCCCCCACCGTTGCTGGTTTTTTAAACATAAAACACCGCTTTAAACTGTTTATCTCAGCCGTGCAGATTCAGCGCAAGGAGGCGGTGAATGGGCGCAATCCAGTGTCAACGTTCGAGGCGAAGATGGTGCTCAACTCATCCCTGTATGATACCGGTGTGCGCAAGGACGAAACTGCCTTGATGTGTGCTCCACCTGCCGGTCGACATTGGCGCATCGAACTGCTCTATATTCAGTGAACCAGATTTGCGCGCCCGGTTTACTGCCTAATCCAGGAAAGGTTTCGTCACGTGAAAGCTCTGTCGATCGAAAGTGAAGGCGTAACCCGTTTCACCGATGTTGCTCGCCCGCAGCTCGGGGAAGGTGATGTCCGTGTTTCCGTCCGTCATGTCGGCATCTGCGGGAGTGATCTCAACACGTTTCGAGGCCTCAATCCACTGGTGCAATTGCCGCGCATTCCCGGGCACGAGATCGGCGGCGAGATCGTCGAGACAGGGGCGGGAGTTCAGCCCGCCTATCGGCCCGGGCAGCGCGTTATCGTGCTTCCTTATACCAGTTGCGGCACGTGCTCCTCCTGCCGCAAGGGGCGTGTAAATGCCTGCCGCTACAATCGCACGCTCGGTGTGCAGCAGGATGGCGGACTTGCCGAAGAGATCGTTCTTCCGGCAGAGA
Source organism: Rhizobium sp. No.120 (assembly GCF_054558365.1). NCBI lineage: Bacteria > Pseudomonadati > Pseudomonadota > Alphaproteobacteria > Hyphomicrobiales > Rhizobiaceae > Rhizobium > Rhizobium sp. No.120. The sequence continues at coordinate 230,507 of NZ_BAAJNQ010000005.1, read as the reverse complement.
AGCTGATCCTCAATGATACCCTTGAGTCACGCTTTCTCGCCTTGGTCGAGCCGCTATCAGTGGGCTTCCACGCAGTGGCACGCGGCCGCGTGTCGGCGAGCGATCGCATCGTTGTGCTGGGTTGCGGAATGATCGGCATGGGCGTCGTCATCGGAGCCGTTGCTCGCGGAGCCGAGGTGATTGCCGTCGACCTCAGCCAGGAAAAGACCGCGCTGGCAAAACAGTTTGGAGCCCGCCACGCAATCGATGCCGGCACGGAAGATGTCGCTGCGCGCATTGTCGAACTGACGGAAGACCAGGGCGTCGATGTGGCCTTCGAGGCAGTCGGTCTTCCGGAAACCTTTCGTCAGGCGATCGACCTGGCCGGCTTTTGCGGGCGCGTCGTCTATGTCGGTTACGCCAAGGCGCCCGTTAGCTATCAGACGCAAATGTTCAATCTCAAGGAGCTTGATATCATGGGGTCGCGCAACGCGACCAAGTCTGATTTCGATGCGGTCATCGCCTATCTTGAAACGATCGGCGGTCGTGCCGCCTCGCTTATTTCCAAGGTCATACCCTTCGCCGATGCCGAAAGCGCATTGCCCTTTTGGGACAAGAACCGCGACGTTTTGAAGATCGTCGTCGAAAGATAAATATATATGCGCGTATGCAATCTCCGGCCGCGCTTCCCGGTTGAGTGGGTTGATATCGTCGTCAACAGATGCCGGGAATACGCACCCCGGCTAGTTCTGCTTTGCTCCAACTCCGCCGAGGCAGACGATGTGGCTTGTCCGGCCCGCTCTTTGATGCCCCGGATATTTTCGAAGATGCGAGTTGACGTCCATCCCTTCCTTTCGGGGCATTTGTGGGGTCCGCCTGGCTGGCCGCGGTAGAAAGAGATTTTCCAATTCCTGCGCCTTCAGAGATCGCTGTTCCTTTTAATCTACTATTTTTATGGACAATATTTGCATTATCGAAAATGCATGCGATCTTCGGAAGGGATAAGAATGAGTGCGCCCAAACTTGTCGGCATTGCCGGCAGCTTCAACAGGCCGTCGAAGACCTATGCGCTGGTCCAGACTGTCGCGGATCTGGCAAGCGGGCGCTATGGCTTCTCAAGCAGGATCTACGATCTGCATGATGTCGGCCCATCTCTCGGCGCGGCTCAGTGGCGCAAGGATCTCGACGATCAGGCGAAGGGTGTGATCGATGACATCGTCTCGGCAGATGCCCTGATTATCGGATCGCCGACGTTCAAGGGCTCTTACCCGGGGCTGTTCAAGCATCTGATCGACCTCATCGATCCGCACGAGCTGCGCGCCAAGCCGATCATCATCACGGCGACCGGAGGAGGAGACAGGCATGCGCTGATGGTGGAACATCAGCTGCGGCCGCTCTTCGGCTTCTTCATGGCACATACCCTGCCAACCGCCGTCTACGCGTCGGATCGTGACTTTACCGACTACAGGGTTTCCTCGGAACCGCTTGCCAGCCGTATCAATGAGGTCGTCGGTGAGCTCTCTGCCTTCTTCCCGCATTCGATAGCGGCGCTTGCTGCGGCCGAATGATGGGCTGAGGACGATTTGCATTAGCCGCTTGGGATTATCAACCAAATGGAGGGTTACATGAAATGGAATGTCATTAGCCGCCTGAAGACGATTCTTGCCGGGCGCGCCTTGCAGGAGGCGAATGAACGCATCCAGTCCGTCGATCGGCCTGAGCCCGCCGAGCGAGAGCTCTCCGCGCGCGACTACGAGATCTACTATTGGTGTACATCCCCCGCGCCTTGGCATTGAAGGGGTGCGTTTTGATTTCCTGTCGCAAGCTTTGCAATCGATCGCTTTTCTTCGTGAGGCTTCCATGACCAGAGTACTGATCGTGCCTGGCCTTTTCGGCTCGGGTGAGGGGCATTGGCAGCGCTACTGGCTGCAGGATCATTCCGACGTGCGGCTTGTCGAGCAGGATGACTGGGACTTTCCCAATCTCGGCAGCTGGATGGAGAAATTGGAAGCCGCGCTGGAAGAAGCCGGAGAAGCCTATATAGTTGCCCACAGCTTGGGCTGCGTGCTGACAGCGAGATTGGCTGGCCGCCAGGCTGCACGAAGGGTCAAAGGTGCGCTGCTCGTAGCCCCTTGCGATATTCCGGTGACGGAAACCTTGCACGCGGGACATCTATCCTTCGGCACCATGCCGACGGATGCGCTGCCTTTCTCAAGCATGACGATCGGGAGCTTGAATGACATTTATATGAGCCTCGACCGGCTCGGCATGTTCGGACGGCTCTGGAATTCGGATATTCGCAATATCGGTCTTGCAGGACATATCAATATAGCAAGTGGTTACGGGCGCTGGGCGGGCGGTTACCGCTTTCTGGACATGTTGAAGGCGCGTAGCAGGCATCGCAGGCCGCAGGGGTTTTCAGCGGCAATCGCGGCGTCCCTATAAAAGAATGGCTTTTCATATCCGACATTCGACGCCATTGTGCGACGGATTTTTTCTCGTTCCCGGGCTGTCACAAATGCACGCCGGGGCAGGTTTTGGAGGTAAGACAATGAGTTTGCGCATCAACGATATCGCGCCGGATTTTACGGCCGAGACGACGCAGGGCGAGATTAAGTTCCATGACTGGATCGGTAACGGCTGGGCCGTGCTCTTCTCGCATCCGAAGAACTTCACGCCGGTCTGCACGACAGAGCTCGGCGCCATGGCTGGCCTCGAAGGCGAATTCCGCAAGCGCGGCGTCAAGATCATCGGCATTTCCGTCGATCCCGTGGAGAGCCATGGTCGCTGGAAGAACGACATTAAGACGGCAACCGGGTTCGACGTCGACTACCCTCTGATCGGCGACAAGGACCTGAAGGTCGCCAAGCTCTATGACATGCTGCCGGCAGGTGCCGGCGAAAGTTCGGAAGGCCGCACGCCGGCCGACAACGCCACCGTCCGCTCCGTCTTCGTCATTGGTCCCGACAAGAAGATCAAGCTGATCCTCACCTACCCGATGACGACAGGCCGCAACTTCGGCGAAATCCTGCGCGCGATCGACTCGATCCAGCTGACATCAAAGCATCAGGTCGCAACACCGGCAAACTGGCAGCAGGGCGAGGACGTCATCATCACCGCCGCAGTCTCCAACGAAGATGCGATTACCCGCTTCGGCTCGTTCGATACGGTATTGCCCTATCTGCGCAAGACCCGGCAGCCGACCGCCTGATCAGCGTCACAATCGCCTTTCCAAGGATGCGATGCGGCCGTGGGCCGCGTCGCTCTTCAAAGGCTGACATTCTCGCGCAAAAAATCCAGCAAGGCGCGCACGCGCGCTGGCAGGGGGCCGCCCTGGCCAATATAGACGGCGTGGAATTCCTCGATATCTCCGGGATTGAATTCTTCCAGCACCGGCTGCAATCGCCCGGACATAATATCTGATTTGACCGTGAAGGCGGCAAGCCGCGCCAGGCCGGCACCGGCAAGCGCCAGATGCCGCATGGCTTCGCCGTCGCTCACCTGCAGCCTGTGCGCTGCCGGTACCGTCGCTACCTCGCCGTCAATGAGCAGCGGCCAGCCTTCGATCACCCTCGAATAGCTAAAGCTGATGCGGCAATGTTTTGCCAATTCCGCGGCGGAGTGAGGCGTCCCATGCCTGCGTAGATAGTCCGGCGAGGCGACAATGATACTTCGTGTCGTTCCAAGCTTGCGCGCCATGAGGCTGGAGCTCTTCAGCGGCCCGGCGCGGATTGCGACGTCGGCGCGCTCCTCCATCAGGTCGATGACCCGGTCCGTATGGAAGATCTCCAGTGACACATTCGGGTGCAGCGCCATGAGGCCCGGAATGAGTGGAGCCAGCACATGATTGCCGAAGGAGCCGCTGGTATTGATGCGGATATGGCCGGCCACCTGCTCTCCCGCCGATGCATGGCGTTCGGCTTCGGCAATATCGGCAAGAATAGCGACACTGCGTTCGAAGAAGGCACATCCCTCGGGGGTGAGCTGTAATCGCCGCGTCGAGCGGTGGATTAGACGCGCGCCAAGGCGCTTTTCAAGTCTCGTGACAAGCTTGCTGACAGCGGACGGCGTCATCCGGCAAGCCGCGGCTGCGGCGGTGAAGCCGCCGAGTTCCACAGCACGCACGAAGACTTCCATTTCACCGGATCGGTTGATTTCTTGGCGGCTCATGATGAATTGAAGTCATAAATCAGTTTCTTTCCGGCAATCTATATCACCTTTGGCCGAGCGTCTATCTATCTGAAGAACCAATAGGAGATAGACAATGGAATATAGAAATCTCGGTGCTTCCGGCTTACGCGTTCCGGTTCTCAGTTTCGGCGCCGGCACATTTGCCGGCAGCGGCCCTCTCTTCAGCGCCTGGGGCTCGACGGATGCGGCGGAAGCGCGGCGCCTGGTCGACATCTGCCTGGAGGCCGGCGTCAATCTCTTCGATACGGCCGATGTCTATTCGGCAGGCGCATCGGAGGAGGTGCTTGGTCAGGCGATCCAGGGCAGGCGGGATGCCGTGCTGATCTCGACCAAGACAGCACTGCCGATGGGCGATGGACCGGCTGATTGGGGGAGCTCGCGTTCGCGACTGATCAGATCGGTCGACGCTGCCTTGCGCCGGCTCGGGACCGATTACATCGATCTATTGCAACTGCATGCTTTCGACGCCTCGACACCTATTGAGGAAACGCTTTCCACACTCGATGGCCTGGTGAAGGCGGGAAAGATCCGCTACATCGGTGCTTCCAACTTCGCCGGCTGGGAGCTGATGAAATCGCTCGCGATCTCCGAGAAGCACGGCTACCCACGCCATGTCGCCCATCAGGTCTATTATTCGCTCGCCGGCCGCGATTACGAATGGGAGCTGATGCCCCTGGGTCATGACCAGAACGTCGGCGCCCTGGTCTGGAGTCCGCTGGCATGGGGCAGGCTTACCGGCAAGATCCGTCGCGGACAGCCATTGCCGGAAAAGAGCCGCTTGCATGAGACTGCGTCTTTCGGGCCGCCCGTCGATGACGAGAGGCTGTTCGATATCGTCGATGTGCTGGATGAGATCGCCGGCGAGACCGGAAAGAGCGTTCCGCAGATCGCGATCAACTGGCTCCTGAGCCGGCCGACGGTCGCAAGCGTGATCATCGGCGCGCGCAACGAAGAGCAGCTGCGGCAGAATCTCGGCGCGGTCGGCTGGACGCTGTCGAACGAGCAGATCGAAAGGCTGGATAAGGTCAGTGAGGTGACGGCACCCTATCCCTATTTTCCCTATCGGCGTCAGGAAGGCTTCGCCAGACTGAACCCGCCGCTCGTCTGACGCGGCAGGCGATCCAAACAATGGCGGCGAAGCAGGCCAATGCTCCGCCGCCGGGTGCAACTTAACGGCCACCCTCGATCTTGCGATGGCGCTGGTTCCGGCCGCTTTCGCCATAAGGATAGCCTGCGGGTTGCGGCGCGCTGACCTCGTTCAGCCGATCCATCTCCGCCTCCGAGAGCGTCAACTTGGCGGCGCCAAGATTGTCGGCAAGCTGTTGGGGCGTGCGAGCGCCGAGAATGACTGACGTTACCGCCGGGCGTGCTGCCGTCCAGGCAAGCGCTACCTGTGCCATGGTCACATCTCGTGTCCTGGCGATCTCCTCCACAACGGCAATGATTGCCCAGGTTCGCTCCTGCGCATTGCGTGGAGCAAAGGATTCGCTGCCGCGGTTAGGGTTTTCGCCAAGTCTTGTGGCGCCGGTCGGCATTTCGTCGCGCCTGTATTTGCCGGTTAGCCAGCCGCCGCCGAGCGGCGACCAGGGAAGCAGGCCCATGCCGGCATCGAGGCAGGCATCAACGATTTCAAGTTCGATATCGCGAACGAGCAGATTATATTGCGGCTGCAGCGTCACCGGCCGCGTATAGCCGCGGGCCTTGGCAATCTCGACGGCCTTGGCGATGTGCCAGCCGACATAGTTGGAGAAGCCGTAATAGCCGATTTTGCCGGCGCGCACGGCATCGTCGAGAAACCGCAACGTCTCCTCAATTGGGGTCAGGGCATCCCAGGCATGCATCTGATAGAGATCGATATGCTCGATGCCGAGACGACGCAGCGAGTCATCCAGGGCTTGACCCAGATGACGGCGAGACAGGCCGAGATCGTTCGGTCCGTTGCCCATCGGGAAACGGCCCTTGGTGGCGATCACGGCCTGGCGCGCCTCTGTTGGACGAGCTTTCAACCAGCGGCCGATGATCTCTTCTGACTTGCCGGCGCTATAGACATCGGCGGTGTCGATGAAGTTGCCGCCCCATGCGAAATAATCGTCGAGAAGCCTATGCGACGCGGCCTCGTCTGCTTCCGCGCCGAAAGTCATGGTGCCAAGGCAATAGGCCGTGACAACGGCCCCGCTTGGGCCGAGCTTGCGATAATCCATTCCTGCCTCCTCTGAACGCAGCGCTGGCCCCCGATCGGCAAAGCTGTCGGGAAAGCCGCAGGCTCCGTGATCCATAGCAATGTGGTGCTTGAGACGGCCTCCACCGTCGATGGGGTTCGACGCTCGGCGTTTTACCGCCTTGGCCGCAAAATGAGCATAACCAATCATCCCATGATTACCAAGCGCATTCATTGCCTGAGTGGCCTGGCTTGCGTAAAATTCTCCGTGATGATTCTTCTCTCGCCGAATGCTTGCCTTCATGGATGAAACGCTGACAAGCCGCATGCTTTCCTGGGCACGCAACTCCACCATCTATCGCCTCGAGCGCCGGATGATGACGGAAAAGGAGCTGTTCGACGCGATTGCCAAAAAAGCCAAGCAGAAGTTCGAGGATATCAGCGACGCACAGATCAAGACGCTTGCTGATTTCGCCGTTAAATTCGCTTACGAACTGAAAGTCCTCGACGACGTCGCTTTTGCCGAAATCAGCACACGCTCGGCAGTTCGTTCCGGCAAATCGAAGAAAGCCATCGCCTTCAAGCTCGCGTCCAAAGGCATTGCTGGCGAAACCGTCGTTGCGGCCGTGGAGGAGGTCGACGATCTCCATTCCGCCGTCATCTTTGCCAGGAAGCGTGGTTTCGGCCCGTTCCGGCGCTGCGATCTCGATGAGAAGCGCAAGGCAAAGGAATTATCCGCCTTCGCCCGCAACGGTTTCAGCTTCGCCGTCGGCAAGAGAGTCTTCGAGATGGAGCGAGAGGATGCCGAAGAGCTATTGCTGTCGGCTTCGGCATTCTGACGCTCGATGCTCATTGAAATGGCTGAGGTCACCCGGTAGCTTTGCCGCGCTTGAGTGGGGCATGCAGGGGACGTTCGTGAAAGCAGACATTCGATTACTGGTAGCGGTGACGTGCATTGCCTCTTTGCCGATGGCCGCCCATGCCGAGTGGCAGGCGGTCGAGACGACCAAGACCTACGCGATTGCCGGCACATCGGGGCGCGAGCTCTACGATTCAATCGGCGAGCGCGGTCCGTTGCTCGGACCCAAGGTGAGGGCGATTGCCCATACCGATTTCAAGCTGACCTGGACGCGGAAATATGAGCTGCAGCCGGACGGCGCCTGCAAGATCACGGTCAACATACCGAAGCTGATCATCACCTACACATTGCCGAAACCTTCGGCGCAATTGCCGCCATCGGCCCGCAAAAGTTGGCAGAAGTTCATCGCCGGGGTCGAAGCCCACGAGCGGGTGCATGGCGGCTTCATCAAGGACATGGTCAAGGAAATCGAAGCCATGAGTGTCGGCTTTTCCGTGCCCGACGACCCGAAATGCAGCAAGATACGCGTGGAACTGACCAAGCGGCTCGGTGAGATTTCCAACAGGGAACGGCAGCGCAACAGCGATTTCGATAGGGTCGAATTCAGCGATGGCGGCAATCTTCAGCAGCTCGTTTTGAAGCTAGTCAAGGAAGAGCAATGAGGGAACCGCAGCCGGCCGCATCCGTCGGCTGCGTCACCTGATGTAGCCTTATCGACCCCTCTGCTTCCGCCATTCCGCGAACTTCTGTTTCGGGGCGTCGCTGGTCGCCGGGTAGAGGCCGATGATGGTGGCGCCGTTCATGACCTCTTCGGTAACGAAATCCTCATAGGCCGTCATTTCCACGGTCTCTGTGGCAATCTCGTCGGCGAGATGCGCCGGAATAACGATGACGCCCTCATTGTCGCCGACGAGAACGTCGCCGGGGAAAACCGCGACATCGCCGCAGCCGATCGGGCCGTTGATTTCGATGGCCTGATGCAGCGTCAGGTTCGTCGGCGCGGACGGGCGGTGATGATAGGAGGGGATGTCGAGGGCGGCGATTTCCGGGCTGTCGCGGAATCCGCCATCGGTAACGACACCGGCCACGCCACGCACCTGCAGCCGCGAAACGAGGATGGAGCCTGCCGAGGCAGCGCGCGCATCCTTGCGGCTATCCATGACGAGCACGAATCCGGGCGGGCACTGCTCGACGGCGGCGCGTTGCGGATGCTCGGGGTTGCGGAAGACTTCGAGCGTATTCAGGTCTTCGCGCGCCGGAATATAGCGCAACGTGAAGGCCTGGCCGACCATGTTCGCCTTCTTCGGCGAGAGCGGCCGCACATCCTGAATGAACTGGTTGCGCAGGCCGCGCCGGAAAAGTGCGGTGGCGATCGTCGGTGTTGCGACGCCCATCAGCTTGTCGCGCGTCTCATTGCTCAGCACATAATTGCTCATGCGATATATCCCTCGTGATCAATAGATGTCGGGTTCGCCCGGTGTCGGGCCGAAGCCGGTTTCCAGGAAGTCGAAATCGCAGCCGGTATCGGCCTGCGCCACATGGCGCGAGAACATCCAGCCATAGCCGCGGCCGAATTTTTCCGCAGGCTTGACCCATGCGTCGCGCCGCCGCTGCAGCTCGTCCTCGTCGACAAGCATGTCGATGCGCCGCGCTTCGAGATCGAGGCGGACGATATCGCCGTTGCGCAGCAGCGCCAGCGGTCCACCGACATGCGATTCCGGCGAGACGTGCAGAATGCAGGCGCCGTAGCTGGTACCGCTCATGCGGGCATCGGAGAGGCGGAGCATATCCCTGTGCCCTTTCTTCAGAAGCGCCTTCGGGATCGGCAGCATGCCCCATTCGGGCATACCGGGGCCGCCTTGCGGGCCGGCACCGCGCAGCACCATGACGTGGTCGGGCGTGATGTCGAGATCCTCGTTGTCGACCGCCGCCTTCATCTCCGGATAGCTGTCGAAGACCAGCGCCGGTCCCTGGTGCTTGTGGAAGCGCGGATCGCAGGCGGCGGGCTTGATGACGGCGCCGGTCGGTGCAAGATTGCCCTTCAGCACCGCAAGCGACCCCTCATGATAGACCGGATTGTCGAGCGAGCGGATCACGTCGTCATTGTAGCATTTCGCCCCCTCCAACGTTTCGCCGAGGGTGACACCGGAGACTGTCAGCGCCGAGAGATCGAGCTTCGAGGAGAGCTTCGCCATCAGCGCACGCAGGCCGCCGGCATAGTAGAAATCCTCCATGAGATATGCTTTGCCCGTCGGCCGGATATTGGCAAGCACCGGCGTCGTGCGCCCGGCCTCATCGAGATCGTCGAGCGAAAGCTTGACGCCGGCGCGGCGTGCCATCGCGATCAGATGGACGACGGCATTGGTGGAACAGCCCGTCGCCATCGCGACGGCGACGGCATTGTTGACGGCGGCCAGCGTGACGATCTTCGAGGGGACGAGATCTTCCCAAACCATCTCGACGATGCGCCGGCCGACGGCCGAGGACATGCGGATATGATTGGCGTCCGGGGCAGGGATCGAACTCGCGCCCGGCAGAGTGAGGCCCAGCGCCTCGGCGATCGCAGTCATCGTGCTTGCCGTGCCCATGGTCATGCAGTGACCGTAGGAGCGGGCAATACCGGCCTCGACATCGACCCATTCCTTCTCCGAGATGGTGCCGGCGCGGCGCTCATCCCAGAATTTCCAGGCATCGGAGCCTGAGCCCAGATATTCGCCACGGTAATTGCCGCGCAGCATCGGGCCGGCCGGCAGATAGATCATCGGCAGCCCCATGGAAAGCGCGCCCATCACGAGGCCAGGCGTGGTCTTGTCGCAGCCGCCCATTAGCACGGCGCCGTCGACCGGATGCGAGCGCAAAAGCTCTTCTGTTTCCATCGCCAGCATGTTGCGATAGAGCATGGTCGTCGGTTTCACATAGCTTTCCGACAGCGACAGTGCCGGCAGTTCGAGCGGAAAGCCGCCGGCCTGCAGGATGCCGCGTTTGACGTCCTCGACGCGATGCTTGAAATGGGCATGACACGGATTGGCGTCGGACCAGGTGTTGAGGATGGCGATAACGGGCTTGTCCGCCCATTCTTCGGGCGCATAGCCCATCTGCATGGTGCGTGAGCGATGCCCCGAGCTTCTCAGATCATCAGGCGCAAACCATCTGGCGCTGCGCAAGTCCTGGGGCTTCTTCCTGCTATTCATTGTATTTACGCCTTGTATTCGAATGTTGGTCGAAGGGATAAATCCGTGCGCCGCATCATTCCTTCATACCCCATTTTAGCAGGGTGCGCCGCTCGATGGTCTGGAAGACCAGGTTTTCGACAATAAGCCCGATGACGATCACAGTCAGCAGGCCGGCAAAGACTGCGGGGATATCGAGAAGATTGCGGTTTTCGAAGATGAACCAGCCGAGGCCGCCCTGGCCGGAAGAGACGCCGAAGACAAGCTCGGCGGCGATCAGCGTGCGCCAGGAAAAGGCCCAGCCGATCTTCAGGCCGGTCAGGATCGATGGGAAGGCGGCGGGGATCAGGATGCGGAAGACATAGGAAAGACCCGTCAGCCCATAATTGGCGCCGACCATGCGCAAGGTGCGCGAGACGCCGAGAAAGCCTGCGTGCGTGTTCAGAGCGACGGCCCAGAGGACGGAATGTATGAGCACGAAGACGAGGCTTGCCGGTCCCAGCCCGAACCAGATGAGGGCGAGCGGCAAGAGCGAGATGGCCGGCAGCGGATTGAACATCGCCGTCATGGTTTCGAGGAAATCGGTGCCGATGCGGGTATTGATTGCAACGACCGTCAGTACGGCGGCGAGCACCGTTCCCGAGATGTAGCCCGTCACCAGTATCTTCAGCGTGGTCCAGATGCGGGCCGGCAGTACGCCGTCGGCGAAACGGTCGTAAAGCGCCGTCAGCGTATCGCTCAGCGTCGGAAACAGCAGCGGATTGTCGAGATGCCGGGCATAGGCCTCCCATATGACGGCAAGGATAACGATCAGCAATGACTTGCGGAATAGGCCCGACTGCCAGAGGAGCTCGATCGTGCCAAGCTTCTGCTCGACAGCTGCGATATGGCCGGCTGCTTCCGTTGTCTGTGGAGCGAGGATGATCTGTGGCGCGCTCATGGTTTACTCCCTGTGTCCCTGCTCGGCAAACAGCATGTGGTGGATCTCCTGCTCCAGTTTCGCGGCGGCGGCAGGGTCGTCACGTACGGCTTCCACATCGCGCACTTCGGCCTTGACGCGGCCGGGGTGCGGCGACAGCAAAAGGATACGGTTGGAAATCTTGATCGCCTCGGCGATCGAGTGCGTCACGAAGATGACGGTGAAACGGGTATCTTCCCAGAGCTGGAGGAGCTCATCCTGCATCTGCCGGCGGGTAAGGGCATCGAGCGCTGCGAAGGGCTCGTCCATCAGCAGAATATCGGGCTGCATCGCCATGCCGCGGGCAATCGCGACACGCTGTTTCATGCCGCCTGACAGCATGTGCGGATAGGTGTCGACGGCACGGGTGAGCTTGACCTTTTCGATATAATCGCGGGCGATGGCTTGGGCTTCGCTGCGCGGCAGGCGGCGGGCCGTCGTCAGCGGGAACATGACGTTTTCCAGCACCGTCTTCCAGGGCAACAGCTGGTCGAATTCCTGGAAGACCATCATGCGGTCGGCGCCCGGCTTCCTGACCGGTTGTCCCTTGATCTCGATGCGGCCAGCGGTCGGTGTCATATAGCCGCCGATCGCTTTCAGCAGGGTCGATTTTCCGCAGCCGGAAGGTCCCAGGAGGACGAAGCGGTCGGACTGGGCGACCGAAAAACTGACGTTTTCCGTCGCAGTGATGAGCAGGTTCGGCGTCTTGTAGCGAAGCGTTACCTTGTCGACATTCAGAAGCGGTGTCGCAGTCATTGTTTCCGTCATCGGCATGTCAGCACGCGTTTTTGCCTGAAGCATGAGCCTTCTCCGTGGGGTAGCTTGAAGGCGGCATTCGCGCCGCCCGCGGCATCAGTTGCCATTGAGATCGGCGGCTTCCGGCAGGTAATAGTCGGTCCAGGCCTTGGGCATGGTCTTCAGCGTACCGATCTTGTGGAGATGAGCCGCGAACTTCATGGTTCCCTGCGGATCCATGCGGAACTCCATCATGTGCGGCTCGTTCAGGATCGCCAAAAGGTCCTCGATGCTGGTCTTGTCGCCGCTGACGGTCTTGTAGGCTTCCACGGCCGATTTCGGATCCTTCTTGATGAAGTCGATCGCTTCAGCCGTTGCCTCGCGCACCGCCTTGATGATCGTCGGGTTGGCGGTTGCGAACTGGGTGGTGGTGAAGAAGGTGCCTTGGGTCAGTTCGCCGCCGATGATGTCGCGAGAATCGATGACCTTGTGAACGCCCGGCTGCTTCAGCTCGAGATATTGGAAGGGCGGGGCGGAGAAGTGGTTCTTGACCTCATGGGTCTGGTTGGCAAGGGCTGCCATCGCATCAGGATGGCCAAGCTGCACCGTATTGGCGTCGAACTTGTGCACCTGGTCGGCGCCATACATTTGCGCTGCGGCCATCTGTAAGAGGATTGCCTGCGTGGAGACGCCGACCGTCGGCACGGCGATCTTGTCGCCCGCCTGAATATCCTTCAACGACTGGATGCGCGGATCGCGCGAAACCATGATGACGGGCTGGGCCGAATTGGTGACGATGCCCTTGACCTTGCCTCTGGTGCGGTCCCAAAGCAGCAGGAGATTGCCGGTGCCGGTGTTGACGATGTCGACGTTGCCGGACAGCAGTGCGTCGGTCTGCGCGCCGCCGCCGCTGAAGGTGCGCCATTCCACCTTGACGCCCTGAAGGCCATCGGCTGCCGCATGCTTCTCGATCAGCTTCTGCGTCTCCATGACGTGACTGGCGAGATAGAGAATGCCGGGCTGGCGCGTGATCGAAATATCCGTCTTTTCGGCTGCTCCGGCTGAAAAGCTGCCCGCAATCACCATGCCGACCGCAGTCAGACAGCGAAGAAATCCTCTCATTTGCTCCTCCCGATTGATCCAACCCTTGAGAAACGAGGTTGGCGCCGATCCACTAAAGCACTAATGTATCAGTGCATCAAGCCCTGAATTGTGCTTAATAAGTAGACGCTCTTGACCAGAAAGGCCGCCAGTGAAGCTCAATCCGAAAGAATTTGCCCTCGATCGCTCCCGCCAAGTCGCGCCTCAGATTCTCGAGATCCTGCGATCGCGCATTCTTTCGATGAGCCTGCCGCCAACGACGGTCTTGTCGCGCATCTCGCTGCAAAGCGAATTCAATGTCAGTCAGACCCCCGTGCGCGATGCCCTGATCCGGCTTGAAGAGGAGGGGCTGGTGGAGGTCTATCCGCAATATGCGACTGTCGTTGCGAGGATCGATATCCGCAACGCGACGGAGGCGCATTTCCTGCGATTGTCGATCGAACTGGAGGCGGTCCGCAGGCTGGCTGCCGAATCACCTGCAGAAACCGCGGCAATACTGGAAGGTATCCTGGCCCGTCAAAAGCATGTGGCGTCGCAGGAAACCTATGACCTCTTCGATATGCTCGACAAGGATTTCCATCGCGTTCTCTATGAGCGAGCCGGCATTCTTGGTCTCTGGTCCACCGTCCGACGCCAGAGCGTGCATCTCGACCGGCTGCGCATGCTCAATCTGCCAATGCCAGGCAAACTCGAACAAATCATTGTCGATCATCAGGCCGTGGTCGATGCTATCAGCTCGGCCGATGCGGAGGCCGCCGTCGCAGCTCTGCGCAAGCATTTGTCGGGCACCTTGTCGATTGTCGATCTTATTTGCGAGCAACATCCGGATTATGTGAGCCGTTAGATCGAAAAATACGACGGAGTAGGCCAGTTGGATTGGCTGCGGCGGCAGCCAAGGGGCAATATTGCCGCCAATCACGAGGAAACGGGTAACCTAGTTGACGGCAGAAACTCATCGAGCGCATCATAGCAATGAAGGTCTGAGGCTGTATATTTTTATTTCACCACTCAGGGAGGTGATCTTGGAAGCGCCCAATACCCTCGTCATTGATCTCCTGATTTTCCTGAAAGCTGGTCCCCGACCTTATCACGAGGTCATGGATGCATGGCGGACGAGTTGTCCCAGGTTGTCCATCTGGGAGGATGCGGTAGATCTTGGCCTTGTTGAACGAGAGCAAGGCTTTGTGGTCCTCACCGAAGCGGGCAGAAATCTGCTGCCATCGTAGGGATTGCAATTCCTGATGATCGGCTTGCTGTAATTCACATGGGGCGACGCAATCTCGCCGCTGCTGGTGGGCTGCGGCTGGCTTTTATGTCCCGAATTGGACATTTCAGCTCTTCAGGCAACCCTTGAGGTGTGGAGCACGCCAGCACCCGCATTGGCTTGCGCTTCGCTTCATGCGACAACGTTACAGGGAAGTAATTCATGGAGTTCGCTTGACCATCGGGCTTGCGCATGCCGAGTTGATCGCGGTTCTGACGGCCGTTACGGGCGGCGATCCAAGGGTGATGACGGTGCGGTCGGGCGACGCCTTGCCATCCGGTCCGTTCGAGCTTGGGCATCGCACGCTGCAAAGCGGGTTGCGCGAATGGGTTCAGGAGCAGACGGCTCACCCAGTCGGCTATCTTGAGCAGCTCTATACCTTTGCCGATCGGGATCGCAACAATGACATTCTCGGCGGCCGTACGATTTCGATCAGCTATCTTGGGCTGGTGCGCGAGCAGGCGGCCCCCGGCGGCGGCATGCCTGGCTGGCACGGCTGGTACGAATATTTCCCCTGGGAGGATCATCGGGGCGGGCGACCGCCGATGCTGGACGATATCGCCGCTCGGCTCACATCCTGGATCGAGGAGGACGCGATGCGCAGGGGGCAGCGCCGCCGGCGGGCCGACTTCGACTTCGGGCTGAATGGTGCGGCGTGGAACGAGGATCTTGTCCTGCAGCGTTATGAACTGCTCTATGAGGCACGTCTCGTCGCCGAGGCGGGCTGCGATCTCAAGCACAATTTCGGCAGGTCGATGTTTGCCGATCATCGCCGTATCCTCGCGACGGGCATGGCGCGGCTCAGAGCCAAGATCAAATATCGTCCGGTCGTCTTCGAACTCATGCCCGAAAATTTCACGCTTCTGCAATTGCAGAAAACCGTGGAGGCGCTGGCAGGCCTGACCCTGCATAAACAGAACTTCCGTCGGCTGATCGAGCAGCAGGAACTGGTCGAAGAGACCGGGGGGACAGAAAGCGAGACGGGCGGCCGTCCCGCAAAGCTTTTCCGCTTCCGCCGTTCCGTCCTTGAAGAGCGTGAATTCGCCGGAACCAAATTACCCCTCTCCCGCAATTGACATATACTCATTTCGAGAATATCTATTTGTTCATGATATGCTCAAAATGAGTATAAATTAGGAGCCGGCCATGAATCTTCCCATATCCGCATCCTCCCTCTATGATCGTGTCCGCCGCGTCATCCCGAAAGCCGAATGGCTGATGTTTCAGGATGACGTCGAGGCGATCCTCGAATTGAAGCGGCGGCACAATGCCGTCATTCTCGCACACAACTATCAGACGCCGGAAATCTTCCATGGCGTTGCCGATATCGTCGGCGACAGTCTCGCGCTTGCCCGTAAGGCGGTCGAAGTAGACGCCGATATCATCGTCCTTGCCGGCGTGCATTTCATGGCCGAGACCGCGAAGTTGTTGAACCCGGAAAAGACGGTTCTGATCCCCGACATGGAGGCCGGTTGCTCCCTCGCGGAATCGATCACACCGGAAGATATCGCACTGCTGCGGCAAGCCCATCCGGGAGTTCCGGTCGTCACCTACGTCAATACGTCGGCAGCCGTGAAGGCGGCTTCCGATATCTGCTGCACCTCGGGCAATGCCCGGCAAGTGGTGGAATCGCTCGGCGTGCCGAAGGTGCTGATGCTGCCGGATGAATATCTGGCACGCAACGTCGCACGCGAAACCAATGTCGAGCTCATCGCCTGGCATGGGCATTGCGAGGTTCACGAACTCTTCACCGCGGACGATATACGCCAACTCCGCGAGAATTATCCCGGCGTGACCGTATTGGCCCATCCGGAATGCCCACCCGATGTCGTCGAGGCGGCGGACTTCGCCGGCTCGACGGCGGTCATGTCCGACTATGTCGGCAAGAAACGTCCATCGCGCGTGGTGCTACTCACCGAATGTTCGATGAGCGACAATGTCGCCGTGCATCATCCGGATGTGGAATTCATCCGCCCGTGCACTCTCTGCCCGCACATGAAGCGCATCACGCTTGGCAATATCCGCAAGGCCTTGGAAGAGAGACGGCATGAGGTGACCATTGACCCGGCAATTGCCGCAGATGCCCGAAGCGCAGTGGAAAGGATGCTGGCGATATGAGCGAGATTCGTGAAGACTTGAGCGGCCGCGTCGTCATCGTCGGCAGCGGCCTCGCGGGATTGGTGACGGCGCTGACGCTGGCGCCTCAGCCGACGATCATTGTTACCCGCGCCCTGATCGGTGCGGAGACATCGAGCGCCTGGGCGCAGGGTGGCATCGCTGCCAGCATGGGCGAGGGCGACAGTGCGGCCCTGCATCTTGCCGATACGCTTGCTGCTGGCGATGGACTTTGCGATGCAAAGGTCGCGGCAAGGATCGTTGCCGAAGCCCCTGCCGCCATCGCGGCGCTGGAGCATTTCGGTGTCGAGTTCGACCGCAACGATGCCGGGGAATTGTCCCTCGGCCTCGAAGCTGCCCATTCGCTTCGACGTATCGTGCACTCCAAGGGCGATGGGTCGGGTGCCGCCATCGTCCGCGCGCTCGCCGAGGCGGTCGCCCGCACGCCGTCGATCACGGTGCTCGAGGGCTATCAGGCGCAGAGGCTGCTGCTGGATGGGGATCGCGTCGCCGGCCTTCTGTGCCTGAACGATAAGGACAGTGTTGTGCTGCCGTCCTCGCGCATCGTTCTCGCCACGGGCGGTATCGGCGGTCTGTTCGATGCCACGACCAATCCGGTCGGCAATTTCGGGCAGGGGATTGTGCTCGCCGCACGGGTCGGGGCACGGCTTGCCGATATGGAGTTCGTGCAATTTCATCCGACGGCGCTCGACAGCCGCCGTCGTCCGCTGGCGCTTGTCAGCGAAGCCGTCCGCGGGGAGGGCGCGCTTCTCGTCAATGAAAGCGGTGAGCGCTTCATGGCTGACGTCGAAGGTGCCGAACTTGCGCCGCGCGATGTCGTCGCGCGCGCCATCAGCGCGCAAATCGCACGCGGCGGCCGGGTATTTCTCGATGCGCGAGCTGCGCTCGGCAACCGCTTTGGCAGCCGCTTTCCGGTGATCGAAGCCCTTTGCAACGACGCGGGTGTGGATCCCGCGAGTGATCTCATTCCGGTGCGGCCGGCCGTCCACTACCACATGGGCGGCGTTGCGACCGACGAGAACGGCCGCAGTTCGGTTCCCGGCCTATGGGTGGTAGGCGAGGCGGCTTCCACTGGGCTGCATGGCGCCAACCGCCTTGCCAGCAACTCCCTGTTGGAGGCTGCGGTCATGGGCATGCGAGCGGCGCGCGATATCGCCAGCACGAATTCAAGCTCCGCTAAGTTGCCGAAACATTTCCCCGAAACATTCGTGCCAGATCCGACGCTCGTTCGGCCGATCGTCTCGCGGCATCTTGGCGTGCTGCGCAATGCTGGCGCCATTCATGGCGCGATCGCAGCACTTCTGCCGCTTTGCGAGAGCGAAGGTCCGGCGACCGACCCGGCGATAGTGGGCCTGCTGATCGCCGTTTTCGCAAATCTCCGGATGGAATCTCGCGGCGCTCATGCCCGCACGGATTTTCCGCTGAAACTGCAGCACGCGCAGCGCCGCACGATGTATCTCACCGACGCCCTTGATATCGCCCGGTCCGTCGTTCCCTATTCGATGGCAAGGAGTGCCTGACATGATGCTTGCTCCCCTCTCGCGCCTAATCGTCGAGCCATTGGTGCGCAATGCATTGGTCGAAGATCTTGGCCTCGCCGGCGACGTCACATCCACGGCCGTTATTCCAGCTGAACATCGGTCCCGCGTTGCTATGGTCACCCGCCAGCCGGGCGTTGTCGCGGGCCTCGATGCCTCCGAGCTGGCCTTCCAGTTGGTCGATCCCGCTATCGTCATGACCCGTCACGTGCCCGACGGTACGAAGGTTGATGCCGGCGAGGTCATCGCGATGATCGAAGGGCCATCCCGCGGCCTGCTGACAGCGGAACGCACCGCGCTCAATTTCCTTGGCCATCTCTCTGGTATCGCCTCCGTGACCGGTAGCATCGTCGAGGCGATCGCCGGCACGAAGGCCTCGATCGTCTGCACGCGCAAGACGACGCCGGGTCTCCGGGCGCTGGAAAAATACGCCGTGCGCGCCGGCGGCGGCATGAACCATCGCTTCGCGCTCTATGACGCCGTGCTGATCAAAGACAATCACGTCGCTATTGCCGGTGGCATCACTGAAGCCATCCGTCGTGCCAAGGCCGGTGTGGGCCATATGGTCAAGATCGAGGTCGAGGTGGATACGCTGGAGCAGCTTCGCGAAGCGATGCAGGAGGGCGTCGACGCCGTGTTGCTCGATAATATGACACCGGATCAGTTGCGCGAGGCAGTAGATATTGTCGGCGGCCGGGCGATCACCGAAGCATCCGGCCGCATCACGCCGGCGACGGCTTCCGCAATCGCCGCTACCGGCGTCGATCTCATCTCCGTCGGCTGGCTGACGCATAGCGCACCGACGCTCGATATCGGGCTGGACTGGAAGGCGGCGGCCTAGAGCCGCCGATCCCCGGTCAAACGACGACCGGCATCTGCGCGCCGTCCATACTGATCACAACGCCGGTGACGTAGCCTGCTTTGGCCGAGCTGAGGAAGGCGACGACATTGGCTATGTCGGTGGGATCGGCCATGCGGCCGAGCGGAATACGCTTCAGTGCCTCGGCAAGCGCTTCCTCCTCGGTCGAGCCTGAGATCTTCGCCGCCGCCTTCAGGCCTTCAGCAACGCGATCCGTTTCGGTGAGGCCAGGATTGAGGCCGATGACACGCACCCCCTTGCCGGCATAGGCGTTGGCAAGCCCGACGCTTGCAAGCATCAGGGCGGCGTTGGCCGAACCGCCTGCCAGGTGGACGGGCGAGGCGATCTTGCCGCCGTTGCCGATGATATTGATGACGGCGCCCGTGCCGCGCGCGCCCATGTGTTTAATGACGGGATCGATCACGTTGATATATGAAAAGAACTTCGCGTCCATGGCGGCACGCCAGATGGCGGGCGTCAACTCATCCGCCGGCGTGCGCGCCGCAGCGCCCGCGCTGTTGACGAGGATGTCGATCGGGCCGATGTCGGACTCGACTTTGTTCACCACGGCAAGTGCCTGCTCGTCGGAGATCAGGTCGGCGGCATAGCCACGCGCATCCGGAAGCCTGGAAAGAGCAGCATCGATATTGGACTGCGAGCGTGAGCAGATTGCAACTCGGGCGCCTTCCTGCAGGAAGAGTCCAGCACAGGCATAGCCGATGCCCTTCGAGCCGCCCGTGATCAGAACGACTTTATCCTTGAGGCCAAGGTCCATGGGATGTCTCCGGTATGATTTGCTTGGATCGCCAAGCTACGTCCCGAAATCACCACCGTACAGGGTGGTGGCCGTCACAGCTTAGTTACCGGCGCGCGATCTTATGAAAGACGCTTGGCTTTCAGCACGGAAACGGCCGTTTCGCTATTATGGACATAGTCGTTGGCGTCGGGCTGACGCTGCATGAGGAGAATGAACAGAAGATCAGTCAGCATTAGCTGTGCATCGCGGGCGGTAATGGCCGACGAGCGGACGCGATCTTCATCGCCGACGGTATGGAGGCAGATATCGGCGACGCGGGAAAGCGGGTTGTCCTGCAGTCCGGTGACCGCAATGACGGTCGCCTGGCGCTGGCTTGCCAGCTCCGCAATCCGCAGCGTCTCAATGCTGGCGCCGGAATAGGACAGTGCAAAGAGCAGGTCGTCAGGCCCAAGCGTCGACGCATTGGCCATCTGCACATGGCTGTCGCTGTCATGCAGCACGTTACGGCCGAGCTTCATCAGCTTGTAAGAAAAATCGCGCGCCACCAGCGACGAGGCGCCGACGCCGGCCAGATGGATGCGCCTTGCATCATGAAGCGCCTCGAGCGCTTTTTCGATATCGGCTTCGTTGTTGACGGAAATGGTCTGCTGCATGGCCTGCATCTTGCTGCCTAGCAGCTTCTGAAGGATCGTAAGATAGCCGTCGCCTACTTCGATCGTGCCGTGGATCATGCCGGCCGGCGCCTGCCATTCCTGCGCCTTGGCCTCGCTGACGGCAAGCTTCAATTCCTGATAGCCGGCATAGCCGAGCTTCTGGCTGAACTTGACGACGCTCGACTGGCTGCGGCCGGTTTCGACCGCGAGTGCTGCTGAGGACAGCCGCAGCATCTGGTCGGGATTATCGACGATGAACTGTCCGATCTGACGATCGGCGGGAGCCATGGTTTCGAGCTGCGCGCTGATTTTCCTTAAGATCGACATTTGTCCCTTCGAGCCATCAAGGCCGCTTTACCCACCGACACGAGCGCACCCAAAATAGCATCCGGTTCAAGCTCGGCAATCTCGCTTTGTGCGATCGGATGTTATCACAGCAGGTTGGAATAAAAAATTCCAAATCTGGTTGACACTCTGGAATGGCCGATTAGTCTTTGAAGGAGCGCGTGAAGGACTCGTGGCGTCCTTACCTTTTCCTCGACGGATTTTCATCATGGACAGACTTCGCATCTCCGGCGGCAGACGGTTGCAGGGCGCGGTGACCATCGCGGGTGCCAAGAACGCCGCCTTGCCGCAGATCGCCGCAGCCCTTTTGAGCCCGCATCCGCTGGAGCTCACGAACCTGCCCGCCGTCAGCGACGTCGAGAACATGCTCGGAGTTATTGCGCTGCACGGCGCCAAAATCACTCGCGGGCCGCATGTCACCACGATCGATGCGAGCGAGATCGTCTCGAAAGAGACGTCCTACGATACGGTCAGGCGCATGCGGGCGACCGTTCTTGTGCTGGCGCCGCTGCTAGCCCGCTTCGGCCATGCGCGTGTTTCCCTTCCGGGCGGCTGCGCCATCGGAGCCCGGCCCGTCGATATGCATATCAAGGCACTGGCGACTTTGGGCGCCGACATCGCGATCGAAAGCGGCCTGATCGTCGCCTCGGCGCCGAATGGGCTGAAGGGTGCGCGGATCGTGCTGAGTTCGCCATCCGTCGGCGCGACGGAAACGGCGATGATGGCCGCCTGTGCTGCCAAGGGCGAGACCGAAATCCTGAATGCTGCCCGCGAGCCGGAGGTGGCTGATCTCGCGGCCTGCCTTTGCGCCATGGGGGCGCGCATCGAAGGGGCGGGGACCCATCGCATCCTCATCGATGGTGACACCGACTGGCGTCCCGCCAAGCATCACGGCATTTCCGACCGCATCGAGGCCGGCACCTATGCAGTGGCGGCGGCGATCACCGGCGGCCAGCTCGAGCTCATTCATGCGCGGTTGGAAAATCTGGCTTCGGTCGTCCAGGCGCTCGAAGCCATGGGTGTCAGCGTCTGGCCCAGCGACCGAGGCCTCGTCGTCTCTAGAGACGGCCCGCTCAAGGGAACCGATATCACCACCGAACCCTATCCCGGCTTCCCGACGGATCTACAGGCACAGTTCATGGCTCTGGCCTGCTGTGCAGAAGGCGCATCGCTGATCCGGGAGACGGTATTCGAAAACCGTTTCATGCATGTACCGGAGCTGACGCGGCTCGGCGCCAACATCACCCTGCAGGGCACGACGGCACTGGTGCGCGGCGGTGCGCCGCTCAAGGGTGCGCAGGTGATGGCTACGGACCTCAGGGCGTCCGTGTCGCTGGTTCTCGCCGCCCTCGTGTCCAAGGGCGAAACCATCGTCAACCGCGTCTATCATCTTGATCGCGGCTATGAGCAGCTCGATCGCAAGCTGCGTCTCTGCGGCGCCGATATCGAACGGCTGACGTCATGACCGCCGCATTGGAAAACGCTCCCTATTTCCTCGGCATTGATGGCGGCGGCACCGGTTGCCGGGCGCGCATCGAGGATGCCCAAGGCACGGTTTTAGGGCAGGGATTGTCCGGGCCGGCAACGACCCGTCTTGGCATTCCCGAAGCATGGGCATCGATTTCGCGCGCCTTCGATGCAGCTATCGAGGAGGCGGGGCTCGCCGCCGCAGACATGGGCCGCATCCATGTCGGTGTCGGGTTGGCCGGGATCGGCCGCAGGGGCGCCCTTGCCGCACTGAAGGCGATCGAACACCCCTTTGCCAGTATCCACTTTATCAGCGACGGCGAGGGGGCCTGCCTCGGCGCGCATTCCGGTCGCGATGGTGCCATCGTCATTGCTGGGACGGGCTCGATCGGTCTCGGCCTCGTCGAAGGACGGCAATTGCGGGTCGGTGGCTATGGTTTTCCGATTTCGGATGAGGGTAGTGGCGCCTATCTCGGATTGAAGGCGGTGCAGCTTGGGCTGCGTGCCCATGACGGCCGCGAACAGAAGACCGCATTGCTGGCCGAAATCATGCAGCGCTTTCAGAACGATCCGATGGAGGCAGTCGCCTGGATGGACCGGGCATCGGCGACGGATTATGCGGCTCTCGCACCGATGGTCCTGCGCCATGCCGATCAGGGCGATGCCGTCGCACGGCGGATTGTGCAAAGTGCGGCCGGCCATGTCGATACGCTGGTTCGCACCCTGTTCGAAAAAGGTGCGCCGCGTGTCTGCTTGCTCGGCGGTCTCGCAAGTCCGCTCGAGCCTTGGCTTGCCCCCGATGTGCGCCGTCGCCTGAAGCCCATCGACGGTGACGCCGTATCCGGTGCGATCATTCTGGCAAGACGGGCAATTGCCAAAGCTAACGAGGGATCACTGGAGGGCTAAATTTCGCACGATCAAAATGGAATATTTTATTCCTTAATAGATTGACGAAAGGAATAATCAGAAATAGTGTTAACCAAGGTAAACAGGGAGTGGGTGGGGAGCGAAGCCGAAAAAGGCCGTCCGAGCCCAGGCTGATTTTGATCGGCCGTCTGACTGAAAGCCGATCCTTGCTGCGGTGTGTTCGATATTAAAGTGATCGAACTTGCCATTGCGAGTTATTGATATCGAAGCGTTATTTCGCGAGCAGGCCCATGACAGAGCAGACGTTGATATCCGAACTGGAGCAGTTGGTTTCCGAAGGGCGCAATCCGAATACGATGCATATCGATCTCTTGCCGACCTTCGATATCCTGCGTGAAATCAATTATGAAGATCAGACGGTGCCGGTCGCCGTCGAAAAAGTGATCCCGGCGATTGCCGCCGCCGTCAATCAGATCGTTGTTGCCTTCCAGAAGGGTGGCCGGCTGATCTATATGGGCGCCGGTACCAGCGGCCGTCTCGGCGTTCTCGACGCTTCTGAATGCCCGCCGACCTTCAGCGTGCCACCGGATATGGTCATAGGCCTGATCGCTGGCGGCCCCGATGCGCTGCGGCGCTCGATCGAGGGAGCGGAGGACGATCCGGCGCAGGGGCGCCAGGCGCTGGAAGAGATCAATCTGACCAAGGATGATGTGGTCGTCGGCATCGCCGTCAGCGGCCGCACGCCCTATGTGATCGGTGGCCTGAACTACGCCAAGAGCATTGGCGCCTTCACGGTCGCTCTATCGTGCAATCCGAATTCCATCATCGCCGGCATTGCCGATCTGGCGATCTCGCCCGTTGTTGGCCCGGAAATCCTGACCGGCTCGACACGGCTGAAATCCGGCACGGCGCAGAAACTCATCCTCAACATGCTGACGACGGCAAGCATGATCCGCATCGGCAAAAGCTATCAGAACCTGATGGTCGACGTCAGCGCCAGCAACAAGAAGCTGGTGGCGCGCGCCTCGCGCATCGTCATGCAGGCGACAGGCTGCACGCAGCAGGAAGCACGCCGCGTGCTCGATCTGACCGGCAATGACGTCAAGCTTGCCATTCTCATGGAAATTACCGGGATGGGCATTGAAGAAGCCCGCACGGCATTGCAAAACGCTGATGGATTCCTGCGCAAGGCCATCAACGCCAGGACTGCTTGAGACAACCATCGCGGCATGCCGCGACGGCAATCAATGGGCCAAAATCGGCCGGGGACATTTAAAAAATTTGGAGGACTGAAAGTGGAAGGGAATTTTGGAAAGAAGCTGATTTCGGGCGTGGCGCTGGCCGTGGGGATCGGTCTGGCGACGGTTGCAATGCCCGTGGAGGCAGCGACGTTGCGCATGGCATGGTCGCAGGACGCAACCGGCCTTGATCCGCATAAGCAGACCGCCTTCTCCTCCATCCGCCTGCTGGAACTGATCTATGAGCCGCTCGTTCGCCTCGATGGCAATCTGCAGATCGTGCCCGGTGTCGCCGAGAGCTGGCAGTTCTCGGCCGACGGCAAGCAGTTGACCTTCAAGCTCAACGCAAAAGCCAAATTCCAGAACGGCGCAGCTGTCACGTCGGCCGACGTCAAGGCCTCTTTCCAGCGCATTCTCGATCAGGCGACCGGCGCTGTCGCCCGCGCGAACTTCCTGTCGATCGCGAGCATCGATACGCCCGATGCCAATACCGTCGTTTTCAACCTGTCACAGCCCGACGTTCCGCTTCTGACGGCCATGACGAGCCTCAATGCTGCCGTCGTGCCGGCCAGCGAAATCACCGCCGGCACCATCGGCACGAAGGCGATCGGTTCCGGGCCTTTCAAGCTCGATAGTTGGGCTCCGAACTCCAAGGAAGTCTTGAGCGCCAATAAGGATTGGGCGGGCGGCGCGACCGGCGTCGATGGCATCAACATCAGCGTGCTGCCGGATGAAACCGCGATCCTTGCTTCCCTGCGCACCGGTCAGATCGATTTTGCGCTGCTGAACGATCCGCTCGTGGCAACGCTGGTGCCGAAGGAGCCGAAGCTGCAGCTCACCCGCACGCCGATCCTCTCCTACAACGTTCTGCAGCTCAATCCCTCACGCAAGCCGATGGATCAGCTGGCCGTGCGCCAGGCGATCTCATGCGCCATCGACCGCAAGGACGTGATGGATACGGCAGCGCTCGGCGAAGGCAAGGTGACGGGGCCACTGACGATGCCGCTCTATGCGACCGACCCCAGCAAGCTCTTCTGCTACACGCGCGATGTCGCCAAGGCGAAGAAGCTGATGGCCGATGCCGGCTTTGCCAACGGCTTTTCGGCGACTGTGATCGCCGCAACCGGCGAGCCGCCGACCGCCACGGCCGAGGCGCAGGTCATTCAGTCGCAGCTCGCCGAAATCGGCATCAAGCTCGACATCAAGGTGATGGAACTCAACGTCTATGTCGACACCTGGCTCAAGGGCAATTTCGACATGGCTGTCGCGCTCAATGGCGGCAGTGCCGACCCCTATTCGATGTACAACCGTTACTGGACCAAGACCGGCAACCTGCAGAAGGTCGCCAACTATATCGACGATACGCTCGACAGCCTGATGCAGAAGGGCCGCGCCGAGACCGATCCGGCCAAGCGCAAGGAAATCTTCGCCGAGTTCGAAAAGCATCTTGCCGAAGTCTCGCCCTGGATCTGGCTCTATACGGCCTACGGCTACACGGCCGAGCAGAAGAACGTCGAGGGTTTCGTTCCGACGCCGACCGGTTCACTGTTCGGTCTGAGCAAGGTCTCGATCAAGTAACGACGATCGGGAGCTAGAGCATTTTCCTTTCAAATGACGTCATGGAAGTGCTCTATCTCTTTGTTTTTACGCAATTTCTGCCGTAAGTTCACGTCTTAGCTGAAATTGCTCTAGAGGAACTATAATGTCGTATCTGACGCGCCGGCTGACGACATTCCCGCTGATCATGCTGGGTGTGTCCATCTTCGTCTTCGTCGCCATCCGGCTGGTGCCGGGCGATGCGATCACGGCGATGCTCGGAACCAATGCGGGCCTGCTGACGCCGGAACAGCGGCAGGCCCTTACTGCCTATTTCGGCATCGACCAGCCCTGGCCTGTCCAGTATTGGCATTGGCTGCTCGGCGTATTCCAGGGCAATCTGGGCATATCCGTTACCTATGGCAAGCCGGTGCTCGATATCATTCTGGAGCGCTTTCCGCTGACGCTCGAACTTGCCTTACTCTCCATGGTGATCGCGCTTGCCATCGGCCTGCCGGCAGGCGTCTTTGCCGCGACGCGAAATGAAAAACTGTCCGATCTTGCCGTGCGCATCGTCGCCATGATCGGGCAGTCGACGCCGAACTTCGTTCTCGGACTGCTGCTAATCTATGCCTTGTCGGCCGGCTTCGGCGTGCTGCCGACCATGGGTGCCTTCACCCCTCTTTGGGAAAACCCGCTCGAAAATCTCGGACAAATGATCCTGCCCGCATTGACGCTCGGTTTCGCCTTTGCTGCTTCGGTGACGCGTGTCGTGCGTTCCGCCATGCTCGATGTCTTGAGCGATGATTATGTGCGTACGGCCCGTAGCCGCGGCGTGCCGGCACGCGGTGTCGTCTGGCGGCATGCCCTGCCGAACGCATTGATCCCGGTTGTGACGCTGAGCGGCGTTGAATTCGGATACCTGCTCGGTGGTGCCGTGCTGGTCGAGCAGATCTATGCTCTGCCGGGGCTCGGGCGCATGGTGCTCGATGCCATCCTGCAGCGCGACTATGCGCTGGTACAGGGCAGCGTGCTGTTCATTGCCTTCAATTTCCTGATCGTCAATCTGCTTGTCGATCTCGCCTATGTCGCGCTCGATCCGCGCGTTCGACTGGGAGAAGGTTGATGCGCATCGTCAAAGCCATCTTCGGGCACATGAGCGGCCGGATCGGCGGTATCATCGTCTTGATCTACGTCCTGCTTGCCATCCTCGGTACGCTCGGTGTGACCCCGCACGATCCACTAACGCAGAATCGGATCGACAGGCTGCATGCGCCGAGCCTCACATACTGGATGGGCACGGACCTCTTCGGCCGCGACGTGGCAAGTCGTCTGATGCACGGTGTCGGAGAATCCTTCACCGTCGCCTTCTTCTCCGTTGCGGTTGCAACCTTTCTGGGCACGCTGCTTGGCCTGACGGCGGCCTGGTCCGGCAAGCGCTGGGATGGCGTCATCATGCGCACAATGGATGTGCTTTTAGCCTTCCCGGCGATTCTGCTAGCGCTCCTGATCATCGCCATCGTCGGGCCTGGCACCTGGACCAGCGTTGCCGCAATCGCGATCGTCTATACGCCGATCTTTACCCGCGTCGTTCGCGGCCCGGCCCTTTCGCTGAAAGGGCGCGATTTTGTCGATGCAGCCCGCACTTTCGGCAGCAGCCGTTTCTACATCCTGACGCGGCATCTGTTGCTCAATCTCGTCGCACCCTTGACCGTGCAGGTGACGCTGGCGCTTGCCTGGTCGCTGCTGACAGAGGCGGGGCTGAGCTTCCTCGGCCTGGGAACACAGCCACCGGCCTCCTCTTTGGGTCTGATGCTGAGCGACAGCCGCAATCTCATGGAGACGGCACCCTGGCTGCTGATCTTCCCCGGCGTGGCAATCATGATCTCTATTCTCGGCTTCAACCTGCTCGGCGATGCCCTGCGCGATATCCTTGATCCGAAGATGCGGAGGGCGACAGTATGACACCGCTTCTCTCCGTCTCCGATCTCAGCGTCGGCTTCGGGCGCAACCCTGAAGCCAATCCCATCGTGCGCGGCATCAGCTTCGATCTTGATGCCGGCGAAACCCTGGCGATCGTCGGCGAGAGCGGTTCGGGCAAGTCCGTAACAGCACTGTCAATCAATCGCCTTGTCGATTTCGGTGGCGGCCGGATTACCGGCGGCTCGATCCGCCTCAAGCGTGCCGACAACAGCATCCTCGATCTAACCAAGGCGAGCGAAGCGGAACTGACGAAGATCCGTGGTGCCGAGATCGGCATGATCTTCCAGGAGCCGATGACCTCTCTCAATCCGGTTCTGACCATCGGGACGCAGATCGAGGAATCCTTCCGGCTGCATCGCGGCCTAACCGGCAAGCAGGCGAAAGCAGCAGCCAGGGACGCCTTGGATCGCGTGCGCATTCCGGACGCGGCGCGGCGGTTGACCTATTGCCCGAACCAGCTTTCCGGCGGCATGCTCCAGCGCGTGATGATCGCAACGGCCCTTGCCTGCAATCCTCGTCTATTGATTGCCGATGAGCCTACGACGGCGCTCGATGTCACCGTGCAGGCGCAGATCATGGCACTGCTCGCCGAATTGAAGCGCGAGACCGGCATGTCGATGATCTTCATCACGCACGATATCGGCCTCGTTGCCGGCATTGCCGACAAGGTGATGGTGATGCAGGCTGGGGAGGCGGTTGAGCCGGGCGAGCTTAATCAAATCCTCGATCATCCAACCCATCCCTATACCCGCCATCTGCTGCATTCGGTTCCCCATTTTTCGTCCGGACAGGCGGCGCGCAGTGATTTCCATCGCAACGGGGCTGCATCCAGGCCCGCCCTGGAGGTGGAGGGGCTGACCGTCCGTTTTCCGGTCAAGGGCGGCCTCCTTCGGCGGTCGAGCGGCGCCGTTCATGCCGTCGAAGCCGTCGGTTTCGACCTGATGCCGGGCGAGACGCTGGCGATCGTCGGCGAGAGCGGATCGGGTAAATCCACCACAGCCCGTGCGATCCTCGGATTGGTGAAATCGACCCGCGGCACCTTTACGACGAATAGCGGCAAGGCGGCGGATCGCACCAGCGCGGTGCAAATGGTTTTCCAGAACCCATACGCTTCGCTCAATCCGAGACTGCGCATCGATAGCATTCTTGCCGAACCGGTGATCGCCGCGGGCGCGCGGGTTTCTGCCGGAACCCGCGAGCGTATGGTCATGCTGCTCAAGCGCGTGGGCTTGCCGGAAAATGCCCTGGAGCGCTATCCGCACGAATTTTCCGGCGGCCAGCGTCAGCGGCTTTGCATCGCGCGTGCCCTGATGCTCAATCCATCCGTGCTGGTGCTTGACGAAGCAGTTTCGGCACTTGACGTTTCCGTTCAGGCACAGGTTCTCGAATTGCTGATCGAACTCCAGCGCGAATACGGGCTCGCCTATCTGTTCATCTCGCACGACATGGCGGTTGTGGAGCGCATCGCCCATCGCATCGCAGTGATCTATGCCGGGCAAATCGTCGAGATCGGCGATGCCGCCTCGGTCTTGTCGGAACCCAAGCATTCCTATACCAGGCGGTTGATCGCGGCGGTTCCGACGGTAGCGCGGCGCAGGGAAGTCTTCACGCTCGACACCCGCCAGGTTCCGTCCCTGGTGCGCCCCTTGGGCTTCGAACCGGCCGTTCCTGAGTGGCGCCGCTTTGCGCCGGATCACATCGCGCTGGCAGAAGCCTGAGCGGGTCGAGGAGAGGCGAGATGGCCGTAGGGGGGAGCATGCAATTTCAGGAGCGTTTCGATCGGGCCTTCGCGCCGATCGAGCAATCGGTTGCGGCGGCGCGCATCCCTGGCGGTGTGCTTGGCATGGTCGATCTCGACGGTATCAGGCAGGTCCGCGCCGTCGGTTCGGCACAGAAGGTGCCTGATGTCAGACCGATGCTTCCAGATACCTGGTTCGACCTTGCATCCCTCACAAAAGTCATTTTCACCACGCCGCGTATTCTTGCTCTGGCAGAGGCCGGCACGATCGATCTCGATGCCCCCCTGACGACGCTTCTGCCTGACCTGCGTCAATACAGTGCCGAAGCATGGGAACGGAAGGTGACGTTCCGCCAATGCCTCGGTCATCAGACGCCGTTTCCGGCAGTCGAGCCTATCTACACCTATGGCCGCGATCCAGAGCTTCTGCGCGCCTTCATCCTGCAGCGCGAATGGCGCGCCGGTCTGCCCGTCTATTCCGATATCAACTTCATCCTGCTCGGCTTCGTGCTGGAGCGGCTGAATGGAAAGACAATCCGCGCCATGGATCCGGGATCGGGATTTGCCTTCTCCGCGCCGCCGGAATTGGCCGCAGCAACGGAGGACTGCACCTGGCGCCATCGCGTCCTGTCGGGCGAAGTCCATGACGACAACTGCTCCGCGCTGCAGGGTGCCGGTCATGCCGGGCTCTTTGGAACGGCTGACGCAATCCTCGATTTCGCCAAAGGCCTACTCGATGGTAGCGGCGCATCTGCACAGTCGATCGCCCTGATGCGCCAGCCGCTTTCGGCGACGCGCACCCATGGCTGGGAACGGCCCCATGACGGTTGGCACGGCGGCGCTCTCTGCTCGCTGGGCACGATCGGGCATACCGGCTTTACCGGTGTGGCCCTCTGGGTCGATTTCGAAAACGGCCGCGCCTGGACTTTGCTTACCAACCGCATCCATCCGACACGCCATTTCGACAGCGGCATCCTGGCGCTTCGTCAGACCGTCAGCGATCTCGTCAACGCAGCATAGGAGCCTGACCATGGAACCAATCTGGGCAGTCGGTCTGATGACCGGAACCGTCCTCGACGGCAATATCGACGTCGCCATGCTGAAGACGGATGGCGAGCGCGTCGAGGAATTCGGCCCCTATGTTCTGGCTCCTTATCCCAGCTGGATTCGCGAACTGCTGGAAGAGACGCTGCGGCAGGCGCGGGCGTGGAATTTCGGGGGACCCGAACCGGCGATCTTCAAGGCGGCCGAGGAAGCCTTGACGCGAGCCCAGTCGGAGGCGGTGAGGGAACTGGTCGAAGGGAACGGCATGACGATGGCCGATATCGGCGTCGTCGGTTTTCATGGCCAGACCGTCCTGCATCGCGCGCCGCAGAAGGACCGGCTGGGGCAGACGCGCCAACTTGGCGATGGCGAGTTGATGCGCTCTATTCTCGGCACCAAGGTCGCCTATGATTTCCGCTCGGCCGACATGCGCGCCGGTGGGCAGGGCGCGCCGCTTGCTGCCGCCTACCATACCGCGCTGCTCCGCGGGGCAGGTGCAGCAGGAGAGGCGGCCATTCTCAATCTCGGCGGCGTCGCCAATATCACCTGGTGGGATGGGGAGGGCAATTTCGTTGCTTTCGATACCGGTCCTGCCAATGCGCCACTCAACGATTTCATTAAGTCCCGCGGGCTCGGCGAAATGGACCGCGACGGCGCGCTTGGAGCTGCCGGCAAGGTCAATGAGGCTCGGCTTGAGCGGCTGCTGCAGCACCCCTATCTCACAGCACCCTATCCGAAGTCGCTGGATCGTTTCGATTTCGGCGCTTCCATGGCGGATGGCCTCAGCCCGGAAGATGGCGCCGCCACGCTTTCGGCCTTCACGGCAAGCGCCGTCGGCAAGGCTCTGGATCTGCTGCCGCGTAGGCCCACTAAGGTCGTCGTCAGCGGCGGCGGCCGGCACAATCCGACGATCATGTCGATGCTCAGGAGCCGGGCCGGCGTCGAGCCGATCTTTGCGGAGGATCTGGGCTGGCGCGGCGATGCTGTCGAGGCCGAGTGCTTTGCCTTTCTCGCCGTACGCGTTCTGCGCGGTCTGCCGATCAGCTTTCCGGGCACGACGGGCGTGCCGGCGCCGATGCGCGGCGGCCGCCTCGCGGAGTAACAGCCTGCGCGTTGGCTGTCGCGTGAGAGGTTTTCGCTTCCGTCCATCGATGATATGAAGAGGCCGCGAATTTGCGATCGGTTGGTCTCGGACGGATATCGCTTAAATGGCAGGCAGGCATTATCGGGCAGGCTTCGTCGGCATCATCGTCGCTTTTGCGATCGCATTTGCCATTAACGGTGCTGCTTTCAGACCTGCGAGAGCCCAACCGGAATGGAGTGTCGCACCACCTGTTTGCATTTCCGGACCGCTGACGACGGAGACGGGTCAAACGCTGTGCCTGCGCAAGGACAGCTACAATCGCGATCTCTGCACGGCCATCGAATATTTCGCTCACAACAATCATCTGCCGCCGGACTATCTCGCGCGGCTCGTCTGGCGCGAAAGCCTGTTTCGCTCCGATGCCGTCAGTCCCAAAGGCGCGCGCGGTATCGCGCAGTTCATGCCGGGAACGGCGAAGCTGCGCGGTGTCCGCGACAGCTACGATGCGCTCGAAGCGCTCGGCAAGGCGGCGACCTATCTCGATGAGTTGCGTGACCGTTTCGGCAATCTTGGTCTTGCCGCCGCTGCTTATAATGCCGGCGAGGGCGGTCTTGCCAATTTCCTGAATTCCGGCGGGCTTCCGTATGAGACGCGCAGCTATGTGAGCGCGATCACTGCTCACAGTGTCGAAGAATGGCGCGATGATCCCCCAGATATCGCAGCTCCCGTGCTGGATAAGAGCAAGCCGTTCGTCGATTCCTGCGTCGCGCTTGCTCAGAGCCGGCGCCTGAAACCGACGCCCTTGGAGCAGGAGCGGCCCTGGGCGCCCTGGGGCGCGCAATTGGCCGAACATTTTCAGGTGGATGCCGCTCGCCGTCTGTTTGCCGCAAATATCCGGAAGCTGCCGTCTCCGCTGAATGCCGAAAAGCCCTTGATCGTGCGTCAGCGCAATGCCGATTTCGGCCGCCGCGTCCGCTATGCGGCGCGCATTCCTAGACAAACGCGGGAGGAGGCGGATGCCGTTTGCACGCAAGTCCGGCAGCAGGGCGGCTCCTGCCTGGTCTTCAAGAACTAACGCAACGCATAGCTCTATCACGCTTGGTGATTGTTCGATTTTCTATTGCTTGATTGTGCTTTACTCCCTGGTGTCGCAAGCCTATTCCTTGTAGGCCCGACCTTTGGGAGGAAGCCGTTTGGGTAGCCAAAGGAGCGTATCATGACGCAGAAGCGTGAAGTCCCCGGTATTCGTCCTTACAATAGCCCCGCTGGCGGTTGGGGGGCGCTGAAAGCCACCGCCAAGGCGGTTCGCGACCAGATGGATGTCACCGAGGCGCCTGGTCTTCTTCTGCGTACCAACAAGCCCACAGGTTTCGATTGTCCCGGCTGCGCGTGGCCCGACAAGGAGCACACCTCCACTTTCCAATTCTGCGAAAACGGCGCCAAGGCCGTCACCTGGGAAGCGACGAACAAGCGCGTGACGCCCGAGTTCTTCGCCGAACACACGGTAAGCGAACTTCTGACTTGGAGCGATTATGAGCTGGAAAATGCCGGCCGGTTGACCCATCCGATGGTCTATGACCGCGCATCCGATACCTACCGACCGATTGCCTGGGAAGACGCCTTTGCCCGCATCGGCGAGGTTATGCGCAGCCAGCCCGATCCGGATATGGTCGAATTCTATACGTCGGGCCGTGCTTCCAACGAGGCGGCCTTCCTCTTTCAGATCTTTGCCCGCGAATACGGCACCAACAATTTTCCCGATTGTTCGAACATGTGCCACGAGGCGACCAGCGTCGGTCTGCCGCAATCGATCGGCATCGGCAAGGGCACCGTCTCGCTCGACGACTTCGACGAGTGCGATCTGATCATCTCCATGGGGCATAATCCCGGCACCAATCATCCGCGCATGATGGGCACGCTGCACGAATGCTCGCGTCGAGGCGTGCCGATCATTGTCTTCAATCCCTTGAAGGAGCGGGCGCTGGAGCGTTTTGCCGATCCGCAAGATCCAATCGAGATGGGAACCTTCAGCTCGACCCGGATCGCGTCGTCCTATTATCAGGTGAAGATCGGCGGCGACGCCGCCGCGCTCAAGGGCATCATGAAAGCGGTTCTGGCGCTGGCCGAAACCTCACCTGACGTTCTCGATCATGCCTTTATCGCTGAACACACCACCGGCTTCGACGCCCTTGTTGCCGATATCAACCAGACGGAGTGGACCGATATCGAGCGAGTTTCTGGTCTGGCCCGCGCTGATCTGGAGCGAGTAGCGGAGATCTATGGCAAGTCGAAGGCAACGATCGTCACCTATGGCATGGGTATCACGCAGCATGCCAAGGGGACGGCGAATGTCCAGCAGATCGCCAATCTCCTGCTGCTGCGCGGCAATTTCGGCAGGCCGGGTGCCGGCATCTGCCCACTGCGCGGCCATTCCAACGTGCAGGGCAATCGCACAGTCGGGATTACCGAGAAGCCCACTCCTGCATTGATCGAGGGCATCGAACGTGCCTTTGGTTTCACCGCGCCGGCGCATCATGGTCACGATGCCGTTGCCGCCATGCAGGCGATGGCGGAAGGACGCTCCAAAGTGCTCATCTGCCTCGGCGGCAATTTCTCGATCGCGCTTCCCGATCCGGACCTATGTGCCGAGGCTATGCGCAAGCTCGATCTCGCCGTCCATATGAACACCAAGCTCAATCGCTCCAATCTGCTTGTTGGCAAGGAATCCTTCCTGTTTCCCGTACTTGGCCGTACCGAGCAAGATGTTCAGGCAACCGGCGCGCAATCTGTGACGATCGAGGATTCCATGTCGATGGTGCATGCCTCGCGCGGCCGGCTGAAGCCGGCCTCCGACCAGCTGCGTTCGGAACCTGCGATCGTCGCGGGAATAGCGCAGGCAACCCTGCCGAACAGCAAGGTCGCCTGGATGGAGCTCATCACTGACTACGATCTGATCCGCGACAAGATCGAGGTGGTCTATCCGGATTTCGCCGACTATAACGTGCGCATCCGCGTGCCAGGTGGCTTTCGCCTTCCCATCGGGCCGACCGAGCGCGTCTGGAAGACGCCTTCCGGCAAGGCGGAATTCAAGCTGTTTTCCGGCCTCAACGAAGATATTTCGCTCTCGGATGGGACTATCCTCAAGCTGGCAACGATCCGCAGCCACGACCAGTACAACACGACGATCTATGGTCTCGACGACCGCTATCGTGGCGTCTTCGGCCGCCGTGACGTCCTGTTCATGAACGATAGGGATTTGAAGGCGAAAGGGCTGGAACACGGTGATCTCGTCGAGATCGAGACCGCACTTCCCTCAGGCGGCAAGCGGCTCTTGAAGCTGACGGCGATTTCCTACGATATTGCCGAGGGCTCCGTTGCCGCCTATTACCCGGAAGCAAATTGCCTGATCCCGATCGATTATCAGGACAAGGAAAGCGGCACGCCGTCGTATAAGTCCGTTCCGGTGCGGGTCAGCAAGGCGGCATAGTTTCCTTTCTGCCGCCTAGCCGTCTTCTGCCATCTTGATGGCTGACTATATTTTGGTGTGAACAGGAGACAGACATGGCTGAACCACAACTATCCGTTCGCAGTGCTAGAGCACGTGACCTCGCTCATCGCCTCGCGCGGCGTGAAAACCGGATGATCGCCGATGTCGTCGAGCGAGCGTTGGAAACCTATGAGATTCGAGAGGCTGGTCGCGAACCCGCATCGTCTTTCTATGCTCGAATGGCTATGAGCGATAATAACGACATTGACCTTGAATCTTTCATTCGCGAGGGGCGTCAACTCAATCACGGCATTGATCTGTGATATTTCTGGACACAAACGTCATCTCGGAGACTTTCCGGAAGCAGCCCGAGGAAGCCGTGCTCCCATGGCTTTGTCGCTATGATGCGGAGATAGCACTCTCGACCGTCGCTATTGCTGAAATCGCTTTGGTATTCAAAAGATTGTTCTCGACCAGCGAGCTGCGCGGCTTGAGCAGAGATTGTCTGAATGGCGGCATCGTTTCGCGGATCGGATCTTCGGCCTTACCGAAGAAGCCGCACTGGACTACGGCGAGCTAATGGGTGCGGCGAAAAGGCAGGGACGGCCGATGTCGACGGCGGGTGGCATGATTGCAGCCATCGCCCGCGTAAATGGCGGACGTTTGGCCACTCGCAATCTGTCCGACTTCCGTGACACTGGGCTGGATCTGATATCTCCTTGGGAATTCTAGTCCGCTTGCAATGGTGACGAACCTTTCTGGCATATGTGCGGTTGTTCGAGGAGACAGCTACCGCAGCCGTTTTCCCTGCTTGTCGAAATAGCGCCGACGTTCAGGCGGGCAATGCAGATGGAGCGTGTCGCCGCGCTCGATTTCCGGCCCGTCGCGATATTCGGCGATCATCGCCTGGCCGTCCTCTGTCTGGCAGTAGAGATAGCGGGTGCCGCCCAGATATTCGGTGACGTCGACCGTGACCCGCACGGCATCGTCGGCATTTGACGCGACGACGAAATGTTCGGGGCGCATGCCAAGCAGGATCTTTTCGCCCGCCGATGGCTTGGTCCGTGCAAGGTCGACTTTGATGCTGCCGTTTCCGACCTTCGCCGTCCCTTCGTTCGTCCAGGTGGCTTCGATCATGTTCATCCTCGGCGAGCCGATAAAGCCGGCCACGAAACTGTTGGCTGGATCCTCATAGACCTCGCGCGGACTGCCGACCTGCTCGATCCGGCCGTCCCGCAGCACGACGATCCTGTCGGCGAGCGTCATGGCTTCGGTCTGGTCGTGGGTGACATAGATCATCGTATTGCCGAGTTCGCGATGCAGCCGGGCGATTTCGATGCGCATGGAGACGCGAAGTTCCGCGTCGAGATTGGAGAGCGGCTCGTCGAAGAGAAAGACATCCGGTTCGCGAACAATGGCGCGGCCGATGGCGACACGCTGGCGCTGACCGCCGGAAAGCTGTCCCGGCCGCCGGTCCAATAGATGGTCGATCTTGAGGATCGCCGCGGCGGAGCGCACGCGTCTTTCGATTTCGGATGCGTCGGTCCGGGCCATTTTCAGCCCGAAACCGAGATTGTCGCGTACGCTCATATGCGGATAGAGCGCATAGGACTGGAACACCATGGCGATGCCGCGCTCGGATGGGTCGAGATCGGTGACGTCTAGGCCTTTGATGGCGATCTCGCCGTCGGTCACTTCCTCCAGCCCGGCAATCATGCGCAGAAGCGTGGACTTGCCGCAGCCGGAGGGGCCGACAAAGACGACGAAAGCGCCTTCCGGTATGTCGAGATCGATGCCGTGGATGACCTCCAGCCCGCCGAAACTCTTGCGGACGCCGGTCAGGCGCATGCCGTTCTTCGTCATGTCAGGCTCCGCGCTCCAACTGATCGGCGCGGATCCAGACCAGCATCTCGCCCGGATCGCGATTGTCCCAGAGATGGTAGGGGACGAAACGCGCGGTGGAGGCAGTCCTTTTCGGGGGTGTCATTCGATAGAGATCGGAGCCCCAGTCGGCCTCATCGCGCATGACCGCAACATCGAGCGCGACCGCACCCTCCAGTGCGGCAATTTCCGTTGTCTTCGCGGTGGCCGGATCACTCGAAAGCGAAATGCCATTGAGTTCATGGCCATTGTCGGTGGTTTCGACGCAATAGACGAGCGGACCTCGCATCAGGGCAGCACGCCCGGCATCCTGGCGGACTTTCGGATTGGCAAACAGCGTGCGCGGGATCAGCGGAAGGGTGAGGTCGACGCTGTCGCCGGCTTGCCACTCGCGCTCGATGCGGGCATAGCCATCGACGATGGTCGCTGCCAAATCGACCGGTGCGCCATTGATTGCGAGTGTCGCACCCTCGGCCCATTCGGGGATGCGCAGCGATAGTGCGAATTTGGCATTGCGATCTGGATTGACCTCGAAGCGAATGGCGCCGTCCCAGGGGTAGCGCGTCGTCTGGGAAAGCTGCACGGTCACGCCGCCAGCGAGTGGCACACGGGCCTTGCTCTCGCCGTAGAGGTGGACGGCGATCTCATTGTCGGCGGCTGCATACATATAGGAGCCGACGGAAGCGAGCAGGCGTGCGATATTGGGCGGGCAGCAGGGGCAATGGTGCCAGGTCCAGCGGTGATGCTTGCCGGCGCTCTCCAGCGGATTTTCGTAGAAGAAGGTCTTGCCGTCCTGCGACAAGCCTGCCATCGCGCCGTTATAGAGCGCCACTTCCATGATGTCGGCATAACGGCGGTTCGGTCCGCGGCCGAGCATGCGGTTGGCCCAGAAGACCAGACCGACGGAGGCGCAGGTCTCGGCATAGGCGCTCTCGTTCGGCAGGTCGTAATAATCGGTAAAGCCCTCGTTCGAGGCAGCCGGCCCGATGCCGCCGGTCACATACATCTGCTTGGTCGTCAGGTCGTCCCAAAGCGTCTCGAGTGCTGCAGTCAGTGTATCGTCGTTATATTCCGTGGCGATATCGGCCATACCGGAATAGAGATACATGGCGCGCACGGCATGGCCGACGACCTTAGTCTGTTGGCGTACCGGCAGATGCGACTGACTGTATTCGTAGGTTTTCTGCACGAAGTTCTTCGGGTCGCGGCCGTCGCGAAGCGCCTCCTCGGTGAAGAAATGCGGTTCTTGGCCGCGCTCATCGATGAAGTATTTGGCGAGATCGAGATACTTCTTCTCACCGGTGGCGCGGCCGAGCTTGACGAGGGCGAGCTCGACCTCTTCATGGCCGCAATAGCCGCGTAGCTGGCCTTCGCCATGGCCGAAAACGGTGATCATGTAGTCGGCAAAACGGCTCATGATATCGAGTAGCTTGCGCTTGCCCGTTGCCTGATAATAAGCGACGGCCGCCTCGATCAGATGGCCGGCGCAATAGAGTTCGTGATGATCGCGCAGGTTGGTCCAGCGGCGGCCCGGCTGGACGCGCTGGAACCAGGCGTTCAGATAGCCATCTTCCTGCTGCAGCTTTTCATACATGTCGATGATGGCGTCCGCTCGCGCTTCCAGTTCGGCATTGGGGCGGCGATAGAGCGAATAGGCGATGGTTTCGATCGACTTGCCGAGATCACTGTCCCAGAACATCTGCGTCGAGCCCGACCAGATTTGCAAAGGAATGACGATGCCGGGGCTTGGCTGGTCCACGTCGATGGCCTTGATCATGCCGGCCTCGACGCAGCGGTCGAGCAGCGTTGCCGCGGTGGAATTACAGATGGCATCTTGGCGGGCACCGAAAAGGCCAGCGAGTTCGACATTCGGAACGGGCAGAGGGCGAAACTGGCGGCTTTCTTTGTCAGACATGGCTTTGATCCGTTGTTGAAAGGGTTATTTCACCGCGCCGGCCATCAGCCCGCGCATGTAGTAGCGTTGCAGAAGCAGAAAGACGATGACGCAGGGGATGGTCATGACAGCGATGCCGGCCTGGACCGCGCCCCAGTTGACGGCGCCAAGCCGACCGGTCCTGACGGCAATCATCAGCACCGGCAGGGTGAATTTCTCGTTGCTCGACAGGAGCACCAATGCGGCCAGAAATTCGTTCCAAGAATTGAGGAAGGCGAAGATCGCAACGGTCGCGACACCCGGTAGCACCAAGGGAAAGAGGACACGAAAGAGAAGTTTCAAATCGCGTGCGCCGTCGATGCGTGCTGCTTCCTCGATTTCCTTCGGCACGGCGTCGAAGGCGTTGCGCATCATGAAGACCGAGAAGGGAAGCTGCAGTGTCACATAGACGAGCGTCAGCCCGATCAGGGAATTGTTGAGCCCGAGCCTTGCCAGGATGATGAAGAGCGGCGTCAGGATCGACTGGAAAGGGATCATCAGCGTCGCGATGATCAGGATGAAGAGCGCGCCCTTAAAGGGGAAATGATAGCGTGAGAAGCCGTAGCCGGCGAGCAGGCTGACGATGACGGTCAGAAGCACGGTTGCGACCGAGACGAAAAGCGAGTTCAGCGTGTGCTGAATGACCCCGGCGCCGAAGCCATCGAGTGAGCGATAGGCGTCGAAACTGAAGCCGGTCGTCGGCCATGGCGGCAAGGGCGGAAGGCTGGCTTCGGTTCCATGCCGGAATGACGACAGCAGTGCGATGGCGAACGGCGCGAAGAAGAAGATGACAATGACGACGCCGATGCCGTGATAGCCGATGCCATGCAAGAGCTTGCGCCTTGCGCGGCGTTCCTTTGCCGTGGTCATGGCTTGTCCTCCCCGACGCGTAGCAGCCAGAGCTGGACGATGCTGATCAGCACCAGAATGACGAGAAGCGCGATCGAGAGCGCCGCGCCATAGCCGAGGTTGAAGGACACGAAAGACTGGTTGAAGATGTAATAGACGACCGAAATCATGCGGTTCTGCGGGCCGCCTGATGTCATGATGTAGAATTGGTCGAAGGCAAGCACCGAGCCCGTGATCGAGATGATCAGCGCGAGCGCGATCGTGCGGCGCATCAGCGGCAGGGTCACGTGCCGGAAGCGCTGCCAGCGTTTCGCGCCGTCGATGCGGGCCGCCTCGGTCAGTTCGGAGGGGATTGCCTGCAGGCCTGTCAGCAGGATTATCATGGTAAAGCCGGCGATCTTCCAGACCACCATGACGATGATCGTTGCAAATGCCATGTCGAAATCGGCAAGCAGGTTCGGCCTCTTGTCGACGAGGCCAAGCGCCAGGGCGACCGGTGCGAAGAAGCCGGCGTCAACATTGGCGAGCCAGACCCAGAGCAGCGACGCCGTTGCAAGCCCGACGACGACGGGAAGGAAGATGATCGTTCGGTAGAAGCCGACGAACGGCCGGTGCTTCTCGACGAAGAAGGCGAGCGGGAAGGCGACGGCGAAGATCGCAATGGTGACGATGACGGTGTAATAGGCGGTGAAGCGCAGAGCCGCCATGAAGCGCATGTCGGAGACTATGCGGATATAATTGCCGAAGCCGATCCAGCGGGGATTGCCGAGCAATGGCCAGTTGTGGAAGCTCATCCAAAAGGTAAAGACCACCGGCAGGACGAAGAAGATCAAGACCAGCGCCATGGCCGGCGCGATATAGAGAAACCCGTGCCAGCTGGCACGCTTTCGCCGTTTTCGCGGACGCGCGGTTGCGATAGCTCCAGGGCCAGCCATGGAATGCTCCCGATATTTCGATGGAGGGACCGGGGAGCGTCGAAGCTCCCCCGGCGTTCATGCTTGATTATTGTTGGGCGTTGTCGATGATCGACTGCATTTCCGATTGGGCATTGGAGAATGCGCCATCGACATCGCTTCCGAAGATGGCTGCGTTGGTGAAGCCGGCCCAGGGACCGTTGGCGCTGTTGATCAGGTCGTTGAACTGCAGCGTATAGGGCGTCTTGGCGACGGCGATCGCTTTCAGCCCGACCTGCATACGGGGATCGAGACCCTGAAGCACCTGGTCGGCGATATCACCGCGCGTCGGGAGGCTGCCGTATTTCGCCATGATCTTCTGCCCCTCGAGCGAATAGGTGTATTCGAGGAATTTCTTCACGGCATCGAGCTTCTTCGTGCCCTTGGAGATGACGAAATTGTCGCCGCCGGCAAAGGAGGACGGCTTGCCATCGATGCCGGGGATCAGCGTCACGCCGAAGTGGATATCGGGATATTGCGTGATCAGCGTGCCGATCGAAAAGGCGCCGATGCTCTGCTGGCCGATCTTGCCGTTGCTGATGCTGAGGAAGTTGGCGCCGGTGTCGCTTGCGGCTCCCGCCGGCACCAGATCCTTCTTCACCAAATTGCGGTAGATGTCGACCGCCTTGCGCATTTGCGGCGTGTCGAGCGTCGCCTTCTTGCCGTCTTCCGAGAGAATGTCGGCGCCGGCACCCCAGACGAGCGGCGTGAAGGTGAAGATCATGCACCCGCCGCAGCCGCCGCCGGAGAAGTAGAAGCCGTAGGTATCGCTGCCGAGCGCGCGGATCTTCTCGGCATTGCTCGTGATCTCGTCCCAGCTGGTCGGCGCCTTTTCAGGGTCGAGGCCCGCCTTTTTGTAGAGATCCTTGTTCCACGCAAAGACCGACGTCTCCACGGAGAGTGGCAGGCCATAGATGTGACCGTCATAGGTGCCGAGCTTCACATGCGAGGGCGACAGCGAATTGAAATAGGTTAGGCTCTTGGCCCAGTCCGTCAGATCCTCGAGTTGGCCGGCGGCGGCAAAGGCCGGTGTATAGATCAGGTCCATCGACAGGGCGTCGGGCGCCTGGCCGCCGGCAATGGCCGTCGCATATTTCTGCACGAGTTCGGCAAAAGGCACTTCCGTCAGCGTGACCTTGTCGTCATGGCCGGCATTATAGGCCTCGACGACCTTCTTGAAGGAATCGCCAATGCCGCTTCGCACCCACATGGAGATGTTTTCGGCGGATGCGGCGGATGCAAGGCACAAGGATATAAGGCCGGTTGCGGCCAGAAATCGCTTCATCATGTTCTCCTCCCATGGGGCTACTCCCATCAGCCCCTTTCCTTTAATCAACGGCCGGGGCTTCCCCCGCATGATTGCCGCACGATAAGCTCGCAGGGCAAAGTTCTGATGCCAGGTTCGACGCTGCGTCCCTCCGCAAGCGCAAGAACCGTCAGCCCGGCCTCGCGGCCAAGCGCCTTGAGATTCATGTCGACCGTCGTCAGCGGCGGGCGGGTCTGTGCGGCGACGATCTCCCAATTGTCAAAACCGACCACCGAGACATCCTCCGGCACCCGCACGCCACGCTCGCGCAGCGCATCGACCACTGCGCGGGCAATCTGATCGTTGCCGCAGAAGATCGCGTCCGGCTTTGCTCCGGCCGCGCTCCAGAGCTGCGCAACAGCGTCGTGTCCCCAGGCCTCGGACCACATGCCGTACATGACCGGTAGTTCGTCTCCGGCGAGGTCGCGATAAGCCTTGGCGCGCTCACGCACTGAAACGAAGCTTTCAGGACCGGTCACATGGGCGATCCGGCGTCGGCCAAGCCCCTGCAACCATTCGACAGCAAGCGCGGCTCCTTGATAGTCATCCGCGCAGAAGGTGACGCTTCCCGGAGCCCCTTCAGTGAAGGCATAAATCACCGGAATCGGCAGATTGGACAGATCCACCGGCAGGCGGCGGTCGATCCGCTTTCCAGAGGCGATAATGCCGTCCACATGCTTGTCCAACATCGCGTCCACATGAACCTTTCCAAGTGCCGGGTCGTCCTCGATCGTGCAAAGAAAGACCGAGATGCCGTGATCGACGAGTGCCTCCGTGATGCCGGCCATGACCGGTAGCGTGAAGCGACCATATGTATCATTTGTCAGAAGACCGATCGTGAAGGTGCGATTGCTCAGCAAACCCTTGGCCAAGGCATTCGGGCGGAAGCCGATGTTGGCGGCGGCGCGCTTGACCCTCTCGCGCGTCTCGTCGCCCATGCGTCCGGTATTATTCAAGGCCTTGGATGCCGTTGAAATGCTGACGCCTGCAGCCGCCGCAACGTCGTGAATCGTTGCGCGTCCGCTTTTCGCACGCTGAGTGTCCAGATGTCTTCTCCCAGTCGAGTTTTCATGAGAAAAGCTTTTCTCAAGGCAAGAGTCAATATGGGAAAAGCTTTTCTCAAAAATTTCTGTACAGAAGAGAAGGAGGTCCGGAAGCTGGATGACGGCCTTAGCGAATTTGCAGATCACTGCAGAATGTGCGCCACGAAAACGAAGCGGCGGCTCAGACCGTGTGGGTCCCGGCCGCCGCTTAAGTTCTAGATTGTTGTTAGTTTTAGCCGATTGTCATCAGGCTGGCATTGCCGCCGGCCGCCGCAGTGTTGATCGACGTCGTTACTTCCTCGAGCAGCCAGTTGAGGCAATAGGCATCGACGTTCTTGGCAATGTCCTCGCTCGACGCAGCCTGTGCGAGAACCAGCGGCCCAGGAATTGCCGCGATCGTCTTGATCGCCTGCTGAACCCGCTCGGCATCACCTTCGATGAGAGCGCCCGCAAACGGTCCATCCGCTGACCAGTCTTTCGTCCAGGAGATGCGGTTTGCGACCTGCGCCGGCAGGCCATGAAGCTCGCTCTGCAAGCCGGATGCGGCATCGATAACGACCGAATTGCCTGTCGCAAGCCCTGCTGCGATCTGAACATACAGGCCAAGTGCCGTCTGCGGAGCAAGCAGGATCCTGCCGCGCGGATGCAGTGCGTAGAGGTTCAGCTCGCCGACCGGGCCTTGCAGTTCGGTGTGGAAGTCGAGCGACGACTGGGAGGCGACGGCGCGCGCCTGTTTTGCCGCATCCGCAACGCCCTTGCTTTCGAGCCAGGCGATGAACTGCTGTGCAACCGGATCGGCTTGCACGGAGGCATCGTGCAACGGTTCGGTCGGAGAGGAGACCAGACGGCGCAGATACATTGGGCCGCCCGCCTTCGGACCCGTGCCGGAAAGGCCGCGGCCGCCAAAGGGCTGGACGCCGACGACGGCACCGATAATGTTGCGATTGACGTAGAGATTGCCGGCGCGCACGCGCTCCGTGACATGGGCGATCGTATCGTCAAGCCGGGTGTGCAGGCCGAAGGTCAGGCCGTAGCCGGACGCATTGATATCGGCGATGAGCTTATCCAGCCCCTTACGCTGATAGCGTATGATGTGAAGGACCGGGCCGAACACCTCGCGCTTCAGATCGCTCAGCTTCTTCAGCTCGATGATTGTGGGAGCAACGAACGTGCCCTTAGCGGCGCTTTCGGGCAGGTCGAGCTGTTCGACGTTGCAGCCGAGCTTGCGCATGCGTTCGATATGCTCGTCGATGCGGCGCTTGGCGTTGTCGTCGATGACGGGGCCGATATCGACCGCGAGCCGATCGGTCCTGCCGACCGAGAGCTCGCGAAGAGCGCCGCGCAGCATGGTCAGCGTGCGATCGGCGACTTCCTCCTGCAGGCAGAGGACGCGCAGGGCCGAGCAGCGCTGGCCGGCGCTGTCGAAGGCCGAGGCGATGACATCGCCGACAACCTGTTCGGCAAGGGCCGAGGAATCGACGATCATGCCGTTCTGCCCGCCGGTTTCGGCGATGAGGGGGATCGGCTTGCCGAATTTGGAAAGCCGTTCGGCCAGCTGAGCCTGAATCAGGCGGGCAACTTCCGTTGAGCCGGTAAACATGACACCGGCGGTTTCTGGAGCGCCGACAAGCGCCGCCCCCATTTGTCCACCGCCCGGGACAAATTGCAGGACATCACGTGGGATGCCAACCTCGTGCAGGATGCGAACGCCTTGGGCTGCGATCAGCGGTGTATTGCCTGCGGGCTTGGCGACAACCGGATTGCCGGCGACCAACGCGGCCGC
Organism: Rhizobium sp. No.120; assembly: GCF_054558365.1. Lineage (NCBI taxonomy): Bacteria > Pseudomonadati > Pseudomonadota > Alphaproteobacteria > Hyphomicrobiales > Rhizobiaceae > Rhizobium > Rhizobium sp. No.120. Next base: position 185,612 of record NZ_BAAJNQ010000005.1, on the reverse strand, counting down.
GATCTGGCCGGTGAAGATCGCCAGCGGGAAGTTCCATGGGCTGATGCAGACGACGGGGCCGAGCGGCACGCTCTCCGGCTTCAGCACCTGACGTGCCTGAGCGGCATAATAACGAAGGAAATCGATCGCCTCCCGGATTTCGCCGACCGCGTTCGCAGCCGATTTGCCGGCTTCGCGGATGGTCAGGCCGACGAGTACAGGCATCTCGCTCTGCATGAGATCGGCAGCACGTTCAAGAATGGCGGCCCGCTCAGCAGGGCTCACAGCAGCCCAACGCTCCGCTGCGGCGGCGGCAAGCCGCATGACCTCGGGTGCATCCTGCGGCTCGAGCTCGGTGACATGGCCGACGACATCGCCGTGGTCGGCGGGGTTGAAGACGGCGCGAGCCACGCCGCGTTCGGAGCCGTCTGCGAGAAGCGGATTAGCGATCCAGTCTCTGGCTGCCGAAGCTTGCAGCTGTGCAGAGAGAGCGGTGAGCGCGGTTTCATTGGAGAGATCAACGCCGGTGGAATTCCGTCGCGCGCCGCCGAACAGATCGACTGGAAGAACGATCTTGTCGTGCTGTGCGCCGACCACGGTCATGGCGCGCACGATCTCGACGGGATCGGCAATCAGCTCGGAAACGGACACGGCCGGGTCGGCGATCTTGTTGACGAAGGAGGAGTTGGCGCCATTTTCCAGCAGGCGGCGGACAAGATAGGCGAGCAGCGTCTCATGTGTGCCGACCGGCGCGTAAATGCGGCAAGGGCGGCCGAGATTCTGCGCGCCGACGACCTCTTCGTAGAGCGGCTCGCCCATGCCGTGCAAGCATTGGAACTCGTATTTGCCGACCGCAAAATCGTCCCCGGCCATATGGTAGATAGTGGCCAGGCTTTGTGCGTTATGGGTGGCAAATTGCGGGAAGACCACGTCGGTCGCGGCCAACAGCTTTTGGGCGCAGGCGATATAGGAAACGTCTGTATAGATCTTGCGGGTATAGACGGGGAAACCTTCCAGGCCGTCGAGCTGCGCGCGCTTGATCTCTGCGTCCCAATAGGCGCCCTTGACGAGGCGGACCATGAGGCGGTGCCCAGAGCGGCGGGCGAGATCGATAATGAAATCGAGGACGAAGGGGCAACGTTTGCCATAGGCCTGGACGACGAAGCCGATGCCGTCCCAGCCCGCGAGGGCCGGATCGAGGCACAGTTCTTCCAGCAGATCGAGCGAGAGTTCGAGACGGTCTGCTTCTTCGGCGTCGATGTTCAGGCCAATATTATAACCTTTCGAAAGTAGCGCCAGCGCCTTCACCTTCGGCAGAAGTTCGCCCATCACCCTGTCGGCCTGCGAGCGCGAATAGCGCGGATGCAGCGCGGAGAGCTTGATGGAGATACCAGGCCCCTCATAGATGCCGCGGCCGGCCGAGGCCCTGCCGATCGCATGGATGGCGTTTTCATAGTCGCGATAGTAGCGCTCGGCATCGACATGGGTGGTCGCCGCTTCGCCGAGCATGTCGTAAGAATAGCGGAAGCCCTTCGCTTCGAGCACACGCGCACGCTTCAATGCTTCATCGATCGTCTCGCCGGTGACGAATTGTTCGCCCATCATGCGCATGGCCATGTCGACGCCGCGGCGGATGACGGGCTCGCCGGCGCGGGCGATCAGCTTTGTCAGCGCGGCAGAAAGCCCGCCTTCGTTGACGGTCGAGGTGAGTTTGCCGGTGACAACGAGGCCCCAGGTCGCGGCGTTGACGAACATCGAGCGGCCGCCGCCGATATGCGATTTCCAGTCGCCGCCGGCGATCTTGTCTCGGATCAGCGCATCGCGCGTCGCCGTGTCGGGAATGCGTAGTAGCGCCTCGGCAAGGCACATCAGCGCGACGCCTTCCTGGCTGGAGAGGGAATATTCCTGCACCAATCCCTCGACGCCGTCGCCCTTGTGTTTGGCGCGCAGCGCTTCGATCAGCTTCCTGGCCGTCTTCTTTGTTGCCTCGCGGGTCGTTGCCGGCAGGGTGGCCGCCTCGATCAGGGCCGGCAGGCATTCGGTTTCGGGGCGCCGGTAGGCGGCAGTGATCGCCTGACGAAGCGGGCTCTGCTCACGAATGGGCGGCGCGAAATGCGAAAATGGGGCGGCGTCTGGAGCTGGTTCTTCAGTTGCGAGCTTGGCAGAGACAGTCATGATAACCTCAAGGTGCAAGGGTCACGATGGCTTGAGCTGATGTGAACGATATCGCCGCACACAGCCCTCCCATTGCGTCGACGCAAACATACTTCATTCCAATAAAGCATTCCGCCTTGAAACTGCAGCTTTCCAGCCATAATGAACTTCAATAAGCTCAATTTCAAATAGGAATGCCTGCGAAAATGACCAAATCCAGTGAAATTGACCAGTTCGACCAAAAGATCCTCGACGCCCTCGTCGAAGACGGCCGCATGTCGATCACGGAGCTTTCCGAGCGGGTCGGCCTTTCCAAGACTCCTTGCCAGGCGCGCCTCAAGAAACTGATCGATTCCGGCTACATCGACGGCTTCAAGGCCATCCTCAATCCGATCAAGCTTGGCCTCGACCACGTTGCTTTTGCCGAAGTGAAACTCACGGATACCCGTGAGGAGGCCTTACTCAGCTTCAACAATGCCATCAAGAAAATCAAGGAAATCGAAGAGTGCCACATGATCGCCGGCCGTTTCGATTATCTTCTGAAGGTGCGCACCTCCGATATCCGCCGCTATCGTATCGTGCTCGGCGAGAAGATTTCCAGCCTTCCTTTCGTCGCCAGCACGTCGACCAACGTCGTGATGCAGTCGGTCAAGGAAAACTGGTCATAATTCCGCTTCTTACCTCATCTGCTTTTCTATCCCCGCGTAAGGCTTCGCCGCTCGATCCATCTTGCCGGCTAAACAATGACCTAGATTTCGCCATTCGAATCGGATCATTGCGAGGCTGCTAAAATAAGTAGGATGGAGTACGCATGGAGACTAGTGCAGGCGACCGCGACCTTGTTGAGGTCATGAAGCGGTACTTTGCGGTGAAGGTCGAAGTGGAGGACATGAAGCTTCGCCTGGAGGCAGCAAGGCGGGAGAGCGGCGAAGAGATCGACGTCTTCTACAATCCGCGCACCAATCAAAATTACGCCGCCGATATCATCCGTTCGCATGCTCTCAAGCAGGAGATGGTGCGCCTGATGAATTGGGCCGAAGCCTGGGGGCGGCAGAGCCTGGCGCCAAACGAGGCCTGACGGTCGAATAAAACCGCCAGGCCGTGATCACGAAATCGGGTCGTTTTCAGCTATCCGATTTCAGCTTTCCTGCCGTCGCCCATGACTCCTTCGAAATCTCGGTGATGATGATTTCCACCGATTCCGGCGGGCAAGCGAGGGTTTCCGCAGCGGCTTTGGTAGCCTCGCGAACGAAAGCGCGCTTCTGGTCTTGTGTGCGGCCGGGATGCATTTCCAAGCGCAGAATGGGCATGGTAACTCCTTGAATAATTGTCGTCGGTTGTTCGACGCCTATGGACTATCTTGCAAAACCAGTCGGCGATAAATACGCTCCTATTTGCTTCATTCCGAACCTATAGGTATTCAATCATGGACAAGCTGGCGGGCATGGCGATGTTCGTCAGAGTGGTCGAGCAGGGCAGTTTCGCCGCCGCTGCCGACATAAGCCGCGTGTCGCCAGCCATGGTCGCGAAGCATATCAGGACGATCGAACAGCGGCTTGGCGCGCGCCTGCTTCATCGCACCACACGCCGCCATCAGCTGACCGAGGTTGGCAAGCTTTATTACGAGCGCTGCAAGACAGTGCTGGCAGAGGTGGAGCTTGCCGAGCAATCGGCCTCCGAACTGCAATCGGTGCCGCGCGGTCGCCTGCGGCTCGTCGCCCCTGTCAGTTTCGGAACGCAAAGCCTCGTGCCGGCGCTCGTCGACTATCTGCATGAGAATCTGGAGGTCAGCGTCGATCTGGCGCTCGACAATAATCCGCATGATCTGATCGGCGAAGGCTACGAACTCGGCATCCATATCGGCGATCTGACGGACACCAATCTCGTGGCGCGCCCGTTGAAACCCTATCGGCGTATTCTCGCGGCGTCGCCGGACTATCTGGATCGCTGCGGCAGGCCGCAAAACCCCGATGATCTCGCCCATCATATGTGCCTTGGCCATTCGTACTGGCGCCTGCAGGGGCGCTGGCATCTCGTCGGTCCGGACGGGGAAGCCCGCGAGATTGCGGTCAAAGGTCGCTTCACCACCAATCAGGGCGGTGCTCTGCGCGTTGCCGCTCTGCATGGAGCCGGCATTGTGCTGCAGCCGGAACTGTTGCTGGCGGCCGATCTCGATGCAGGCCGGCTTGAGCCGGTTCTGCCCCTCTGGTCGTACCAGCCGACACCCATGCACCTTGTCTATGCACCGGACCGGCGCCCGACGGCCATGCTGCGCAGCGTTATCGATTTTCTCGTCGCTCGCTTCGGTTGACATTTTCACCTCTTTCATCCGCCACGGATCCATGATCAAATCTGATCATCGGGTTGGCAAGTGAGGGACGCGTGGCCAAGATTACGTTGAAGGATGTGGCGGCGGCCGCGGGTGTGGGAGCAGCCACCGTCGAGCGTGCACTCAATGGCCGCGGCAATGTGTTGCCGGAGACGGCGGAAAAGGTATTCATCGCCGCAAGGCGGCTCGGCTACCGTATGCCGCTCGCCGGCACTAGGCATAGTCTGGTGCGCATCGAAGTCGTGCTGCTCCGGCCGGAAACCTTTTTCTACTCAAGGCTCAATCGCGCTTTCGAGCGCATCGCCGCCTTGCTTGACAAGGATATCCAGATCCAGCGGACTTTCGCCAGGGAGGACGATCCTGTCGATTTTTCGCGTCATATCTCCAATCCGCAGGCGCGGCGCTCCGCCTTGATCGTTGTCGCGCCCGACCATCCCGATGTTGTCGGCAGCATCCGCAAAGCTGCCAGCGGGGGCATTCCTGTCGTGCAGATCATGACGCGGCCAGCGCTGGAACTGCCTTACGTCGGTATCGACAACGAAGCTGCCGGGCGCACCGCTGCCTTCTATATGGCGCGCATGCAGGCGGACATCTCCGGGACTTTCGTCGCGCTCTGCCACAGCGGCACTTACGAGAACCACAAGGCACGCATCCGCGGCTTTTCCAACTATCTGCTTGATCATGCGAACCCATCGCATCGCTTCCTCGAAGTCATGTTCGATGAGGATGATGAAATGAAGACGGTCGAGCTGCTGACGAGTGCCTTTGCGAGATATCCCGATATTATAGGTGTTTATAGCGCGGGCGGCGACAATGCTGCGATCGCGACGGTTTTGCGCCGGTATCGCCAGCAGCCGGTATTCTGGGTCGGGCATGAATTGTCCGACGCGACGCGCGGCTATCTGAAGGAGGGGTTGATGACGATCGTTCTCGATCAGGCTCCGGAGGTTCAGGCCCGGCGTGCCATCGATCTGACGCTGAAGCGGCTGGGCCTGATTGAGACCGACGTTGATCTCGAACCGGTGCGGTTTCTAACCGTTACTCCTGAAAGCCTTTGAAAACATTGGCGCATTGGGTCAGACATATCGAGCTAACCAGCGCTCGTTGGCTTTAACCGCATCGGCGCTTGGGGCCGGTGGCTTGATTTTTCAAGCCCACAGAGCTTGGTATATCCCAATTGCATATCCCAAAATCAGGAGTTGGACATGACGAGTTCGACTGTATTCACCAGCAACCGAAGCCAGGCCGTGCGTCTGCCCAAGGCCGTAGCATTCCCCGAGGACGTACATCAGGTCGATATCCTGAAGATCGGTCGCAGCCGCGTGATCGTGCCCCAGGGCAAACGATGGGACGATCTCTTCCTTCATGGCCCTCGTGTCAGTGACGACTTTCTGAGCGAGCGCGAACAGCCGGTGGCGGAAGAACGCGAGTCCTTCTGATGCTGTCCTATATGCTCGATACGAATATTTGCATTTATGTGATGAAGACCTATCCGCCTGCCGTGCAGGAAAAATTTAACGCTCTAGCGGAGCAGCTTTGCATATCGAGCATAACGCTTGGTGAGTTGTACTACGGTGCAGAGAAGTCGGCTCGGCGCGCGGAAAACTTGACTGCCGTCGCGCATTTCGTGGCGCGTCTGGAGGTTCTGTCGTTCGGCGACAAGGCGGCTGCGCACTACGGACAAGTGCGAGCTGAGTTGGAACGCGCAGGAACCCCGTGTGGCCCGCATGAGATGCAGATCGGTGCTCATGCCCGCAGCGAGGGGCTGATCGTGGTGACGAACAACATGAAGGAATTCATCCGCATGCCTGGTATTCGGGTGGAAAACTGGGTCTAGCGGTCGTGATCGTCGGCGTCGGGCTCGAGTCGTCCAGCTTGGCACCTAAGCGATTGCGGCACTGGCAGCAATCAGCCAGTCGCGAAACGTTTCAGCGTCGTCGGAAAGATGATTGGCTTCGATCAGCCAATAAGATTTGTCGGTATCCAGTGCCGTATTGGATAGGGTAACCAGCGTTCCATTGCCCAATTCTTCTGCAATCAAGGCCGTGGGGCAGAGGCCCACACCTTGCCCGCCGATGACGGACCCGATCATCAAGCCGAAATCGGCAAAGATCGGACCGGCTCTTGGAGGCTGTTGGATACTTTCGAGGGCGAACCAGCGCGTCCAGGCTGCCGTCGTTTCGTCGTGCAGGAGGTCGAGATTAAGGAGATCGGCTGGCATCCCGATCGGCCCGTGCCGGCGCTCATATTCTCTCGAGCAGGTTGGCCGCGTTTCGGCCGTCAACAGCGAGATGGCATGTGTCGAAGGCCTTGGTCCATGCCGAATCAGAAGATCGACGCCTGCCTCCTCCGGCATCCTCGCATCGAGTGCATAGACGATATTGATCTGGATTTCGGGGTATTCTTTCTTGAATGCGGGCAGCCGGGGTATCAGCCAGCGGGTGGCGACGGAAGCGATGCAGGCCACGCTGACCGGCCCGTGGTTTCCGCCAAGCCGCAGCTGCTGGGCGGCGATATCGATATGTCCGAGGCCGCTTGCCACGGCTGTCCCGAAATCGCGCCCGGCCATGGTCGCCGTCACGCCGCGGGCATGGCGTGTGAATAGCTTGACGCCGAGCCATTCCTCCAGGCTGCGCACATGCTGGCTTACGCCTGCCGCCGTGAGATTGAGCTCACTCGCCGCTTGGGCGAAGCTTTCGTGACGAATGGCCGCTTCGAAGGCACGGAGGGAGGCAAGCGGAACATGTTGCATTCCACTAGGCTAAGTAAAACTTGGTCATACCGCAAGGAGAATCGCTGTTGCGCAGGCGGCGGCTGTTCTTAGAGTGATGCCTATGTCTCAGATCCAAATCGGTGAGGAATGTGAAGTCGCCATGAACAGTATTTTCGATACGCCCGCTCCCGCCGATGCCGAGGAGCGGCGCGGCAAGCCTCCCGTCATCGTCTATCCGAACGGCACGCTATCGCCCGCGGATATGGATGTGCTGCGATCGGCGCGGCAAACCATGACTAAGATTGCCGAAACCGTCGTGGCGCCACGTGACGGCGGTAGCTTCCGCGTGCCAAAGGGACATTTCTTCCGCATCGTCAGCGTGGAGGGACCGCAGGTCGGTGATCTCAATCTATGGAATGCGGCCGATCTTTCCGAGCGCTTCTTTAGCGGTAAGACGCGGGCTTTGCACGCCACTCATGTCGGTATCGGCGATCGGCTGTGGAGCACGCTGCCCTATCTGCGGCCGATGGCGACGATCACCCATGATACGCTTGGTTGGTATGGCTGGGACGCGGATGGAGGCGGCGTTCACGATGTCATCGGCACGCGCTGCGATCCCTATACAAACCAGCTGCTGAAGGGCGACGACTACCATCATTGCTGTCATTCGAACCTGTCACGCGCGCTCGCCAAGGAAATGAACATCCCTGTTCAGGAAGCCGAGTTTCACGTTCACGACGTGCTGAACGTGTTTATGTGCACAGGTTTTACGCGCGACACCCATCAATATTTCATGAAGGCGAGCCCGGTGCGGCCTGGCGACTTCATCGAATTCTTCGCGGAGATCGATCTGCTCGGCGCGCTCTCAGCCTGTCCCGGTGGCGATTGCGGCAGCGAACATTCGAGCGATATCGTGCCCTGCTATCCGTTGCTCGTCGAAATCTGGCGACCCGAACCTGAAAGTCTTGCGGGGCGCATATATCCGGAGCGGAACCGGTATCCGAGGACTCATGGGCAATAATTTGCCTGCATGAAACAAATTCGCCGGCAGTTACGACTGCCGGCAAATCCCAATCTCCATGAAAGGATGCATCCATTCGCGGCGGATGCATCGCTTATTGCTTAGTTACAAACGCGAATGCGCTCGTAATGCCAGCCATAGTCATACTCGTTCTGGACGCGGCGATCCTCGTACCAGCACCTGGGCGGCGGCGGTGCGACTTCGTAAACCGGGCCCCTGTTGGCGAGAGCGCCGCCGACCAGCAGGCCGCCGAGGAGACCTGCGGCAACACCGCCGGCGATCGCGCCGCCATTGCCATGGTGGCGATGGTGACGCCAGCCGTCATGGCCGCGCCAATCACCGCGATAGCCGTCATAATACTGCGCCTGTGCGCTGCTGACGGGCGCCAATGCGCCGCCTACCACCGTAGCGGCCAGCAAAACCGTAAGAACCGTTTTCTTTATCATGACTACCTCCAAAGCAGCCTTTGTGCTCAGCGAATACGCGAGTCATCTAATTAACGTCCTCAGCATGAATATGTTCAGCTGAATGTTCAATGAATGGCCCGTTCATCGGGCAATAGCGGCTGAAAATCGCGCCTCGCAGGGCTCTGGGGCGCGATCTTGTCAATTTGGAGGCGCCTATCGAGTCGCCGCAATCCATTCGAGCGTTCGCGATTCAGGATCAGGATTGCGGGTAATATCGGTCACGACCGCGGCGATATCGGCGCCGTGCCCGAATACGCCCCCAAGACGCTCGACTGTCAGGCCGCCGATCGCGACGAGCGGCCGCTTGCCGATGCGAGCCTTCCACTTGCTGAGACGCTCGAGACCCTGGGGTGCCCAAGGCATGGCCTTGAGCACGGTCGGATAGATTGGCCCCAGCGCTATATAATCGGGTTCGGCAGCAAGCGCTGTCTCCAGCTCCGCCTCATCATGTGTCGAAAGCCCCATCTTCAATCCGGCATCCCGTATGGCGGAGAGATCGGCGGAAGCGAGATCCTCTTGGCCGAGATGGACGAAATCGCAGCGCTCCTCGATTGCAAGCTGCCAATAATCGTTGATGATCAACTGGCATCCATGCGCGGCACAAATTGCGCTCGATTGGCGAATTTCGGCGCGAAGCTCTGTGGCGCGATCCTTGATGCGCAACTGCACCAGCTTGACGCCGAGCGGCACCAGCCTCTGTATCCAATCGGCGTTATCGACGATGAGGTAGAAGGGATCGAGCGTCATGCGAAAACCGCCTTTCCGATCACTGGCGTCGAGGGCACGGCCATATCGCGCGGCTCCAGCATGCCGGCACCGTAGGCCTGGCGGCCGGCATCGATGGCCTTGGCGAAGGCTTCCGCCATCGCGGCCGGATCGCTCGCCCCAGCAACCGCTGTATTCAGCAGCACGGCATCGAAGCCGAGTTCCATGACGGTCGCCGCATGCGACGGCCTGCCGATGCCGGCGTCCACGATCAGCGGCACCTCGGGAAAATGTGCTCGCATCGAGCGCAGGGCGGAGAGGTTGAGCGGCCCCGCCGCCGTTCCGATGGGCGCGCACCAGGGCATCAGCACCTTGCATCCAGCTTCCAGCAGCCGCTCGGCGACGATGAGATCGTCCGTCGTGTAGGGAAAGACCTCGAAACCGTCGTTGGTGAGGATTCTCGCCGCCTCCACCAGCGCGAAGACGTCGGGCTGCAGCGTATCGTGATTGCCGATCACTTCGAGCTTGATCCAGTTGGTCCGAAACACTTCACGCGCCATTTTCGCGGTTAGCACCGCCTCGGATACGCCGTGGCAGCCGGCGGTATTAGGAAGGACGCGAACGCCGAGCTCGCGAATCATCTCGAAGAAGGCACCGCCATTGCGCCCGCCTGCCGTTTCCCTGCGCAGCGACACGGTGACGATCCCGGTTTGCGAACGTTTGACGGATTCCGCCAGTACGGCGGGGGAGGGGTAGCGCGCGGTGCCGAGAAGAAGGCGCGATGCGATTTGCGTTCCGTAGAGTTCAAGCATGGTCAGCCTCCCTGCATTGGTGTCAGGATCTCGATCCTGTCATCGTCGGTTAGGATATGGTCGCCGCGTTCCTCGCTATGGACGAGTTCGCCATTGACGGCGGTTGCCAGCCACTCGCCCTCATATTCGAGTGCCAAGAGGAGTTGCGAAAGCGTCGTTGCTTCAACAATCTGCGCTTCGCCATTGATGATCAGGCGCATTGGCGGCTCCTTTCGTTGTGTCCGGAAAAGACGAGATCGGCGGCTTTCTCGGCCATCGCCGGCGCCAGCAGGAAGCCGTGACGATAGAGGCCGTTGACGAAGATGGTCCCTCTCTCGCGTCTTACGCGGGGAAGATTGTCAGGAAAGGCAGGGCGGATGCCGGAGCCGGTTTCGACCACGGCGGCTTCAGCAAAGGCCGGATGCAGCGCATAGGCTGCGTTCAGGAGCTCCATCAGCGAGCGAGCGGTGATCGGCCCTTTGAAATCGGTCTCGATCATCGTCGCGCCGATCATGAACAGGCCTTCGCCGCGCGGCACGATATAGACGGGAAAGCGTGGATGCAGCAGGCGGATGGGCCGTGAAAGTGCGATCTCCCTGCTCTCCAGATAGAGCATCTCGCCTCGCACGCCGCGCAAATCCTGGATTTGGCCGATATGAGCAGCCCCCGTGCAATCGACGACTTCGGAAAAGCCGCCATCATCCGGGAGTTCGCCGCTAAAGGTGGCGCCTTTTGCAGATAGACCGTTCTTTAATGATTGCAGGACCTCGCGGGGATCGAGATGTGCTTCTTGCGGAAAGAACAAGCCCTGGCGGAACCGGCCGGCAAGCGAAGGCTCAAGGGCGGCGATGTCGTCTTCGTCCAGCCAGCGGTAATCCGTCGTGCGGCTGGCGAATCGCTTCAGCTCGTTTAGATCGCGATTCGGTGCGACGACGAGGGTGCCGTTGCGGACGATCTTGCCAGGCAGAATCTCGTCCCATCGATCGGCGGAATCACGGCCGAGCATCAGCACGGTCTCCTCGGCGCTTTCGCGTTCGCACCATGGCGCCAGCATGCCGCCGGCAAGCCAGGAGGCGGCGCGCTGAAAATTCCGGCTTGGATCTAGGACCGTGATTTCGGCTCCGCGCCTGATCAGCTCGTGGGCGACAGTGAGGCCGGCAACGCCGGCCCCTTTCACAAGGATACGCATGTCACTCGGCCGAATGCGAGGCGGTGTCGATCGGCATATAGAGATCGCCACCCTCCCGGTATTTTGCCGCCATGGCTTCCAGCCCTTCCTTCTGTGCTTCGGCGCGGATGTCATGCGAAATTCGCATCGAGCAGAATTTCGGGCCGCACATCGAGCAGAAATGCGCGACCTTGTGAGCTTCTTTCGGCAGGGTTTCGTCATGGAAGCTGCGAGCTGTGTCCGGATCGAGCGAGAGGTTGAACTGGTCCTCCCAGCGGAATTCGAAACGGGCGCGCGACAGGGCATCGTCACGGACCTGGGCGGCCGGATGACCCTTGGCGAGATCCGCGGCATGCGCTGCGATCTTGTAGGTAATGACACCTGTTTTGACGTCGTTGCGATCAGGCAAACCAAGATGCTCCTTCGGCGTGACGTAGCAGAGCATCGCCGTGCCGAACCAGCCGATCATAGCGGCGCCGATGCCGGACGTGATGTGATCATAACCCGGCGCGATATCCGTCGTCAGCGGCCCGAGCGTGTAGAAGGGCGCCTCGCCGCAGACGGCGAGCTGCTTGTCCATGTTCTCCTTGATCTTGTGCATCGGCACGTGGCCGGGGCCTTCGATCATCACCTGGCAGTCTTTTGCCCAGGCGATCTTCGTCAATTCGCCGAGCGTTTCGAGCTCGGCAAACTGCGCGGCGTCGTTGGCGTCGGCAATCGAGCCCGGTCGCAGGCCGTCGCCGAGCGAGAAGGAGACGTCATAGGCCCGGCAGATGTCGCAGATTTCCTCGAAATGCTCGTAAAGGAAGCTCTCGCGGTGATGATGGAGACACCACTTGGCCATGATCGAGCCGCCCCGCGAAACGATGCCGGTCACGCGATTGACGGTCAACGGAATGTAATGCAGCCGCACGCCGGCATGGATGGTGAAGTAATCGACGCCCTGTTCGGCCTGTTCGATCAGCGTGTCGCGATAGATCTCCCAGGTCAGGTCCTCGGCAATGCCGCCGACCTTTTCGAGCGCCTGGTAGAGCGGCACCGTGCCGATCGGCAGTGGCGAATTGCGGATGATCCATTCGCGGATGTTGTGGATGTTGCGGCCGGTCGAAAGATCCATGACGGTATCGGCGCCCCAGCGCGCGGCCCAGACCATCTTCTCGACTTCCTCAGCCATCGAGGAGGTGACGGCGGAATTGCCGATATTGGCGTTGATCTTCACCAGGAAATTCCGGCCGATGATCATCGGCTCGCTTTCGGGGTGATTGATGTTAGCCGGAATGATCGCCCGGCCGGCCGCGACTTCCTGGCGGACGAATTCCGGCGTGACATGGTCGGGAATATGGGCGCCGAAACTCTCGCCGTCACGAATCAGGGCTTCCGCCTTCGCCTTGCGGCCGAGATTTTCGCGGATGGCAATGAATTCCATCTCAGGCGTGATGATGCCGGCGCGTGCATAAGCGAGCTGGGTGACGGCCTTGCCGTCCTTTGCTCGCAAAGGCTGCCGCTTGGCCGGAAATTCCGGTGTCAGCCGCTCGCCGGTGACGAAGCCGTTGTCTTCGGGGCGCACATGCCGGCCTTCATAAGCCTCGACATCGCCGCGAGCGAGAACCCAGTCGCGACGCAGTTGCGACAGACCCTGCTCGATGCGGATCTCGGCCCCCTCGATCGTGTAGGGGCCGGAAGAATCATAAACAACAACAGGCGGCTCGCCAGAGGTCGGATGGACGCTGATTTCGCGCATCGGCACGCGAATGTCTGCGTGAATGTCTCCGGAGACATAGATCTTCCGCGATGCCGGCAGCGGGCCGGTGGTGACGGTCGGAGTGAGGGTCTTTGCGGCAATATTCATGGTTTGAGGCTCCAAGTTGCGGTTGGAGACCCAGTCAATCAGCCGGAATGATGGAAAGACGCCGGCATGGAATCCACGTGGGAATCCGAAGCCTTCGAGCGCTTGCACCGTCCCTACGCCAGTATGAACTGGATCAGGTTCAACGGGTCACTGCGCCACAGGAGGCAAAGCCTCATTGTTCAGCAGTATCTCAGCCCCTTGCCGGGACCCCCCTGGTGAATGCTGAAAGGCTATGCTTTCCCGTCGGTTCCTGTCAAGTCTGCCCGGCCGCATTCGCGATTGCTGTGTTCACTGAAGGGAACCTAAAGCTGCGCCTCATGGTTTCCTACCAGCCAACAAAGCTGTCATCGTTGCGACACCGGCATGCAGCTGGAATTGGACGAGCCGCTTCAGCGGAACCGGTCGCAAACCCTCCGTTTGAGCGAGAATCTCTGTCTGTGCTGACAGCGCATCATGACAATTGGAGGCCAAGCGAAACCCTTCTCGCCGATCCAGTGAGCTGAGCGCCAACCGACGCGCAAGCGCAATCGTGCTTAGCCGCTCCATCCGGCCACCAACATGTCGGATCGTGTACTCCGACCATGTCAATGCTTCGTCATGCGCCGCGTCCGCTGTCCGGACCTCACTCGTATTGGAGAAGTGATTCCGGTGTTCAAGGATGATACGCCACATATTGTCCGCAGCGACGTTCGCTTTTGCGTAGTCAAGTGCCAGAGCCCGTTCGGCAAGCCGGAGCGCTTCACGGTTCCAGTCTCTGAGATTGGCTTCGACATCAGCCTTGCTGTAAGGAGATGGCGTCACATCTAGCAATAAATCGCAGTCCCAGTACGGGGCTTCGGCAAATAGGCAAACAGTACCGTTGGCCGCGCTATAGCCGGCACTCGAATTGCCAATAGGCCGCATACCTGGTTCGCGATAATCGGAGGAACCGATCTCACCGGGATGGTTGCACATATTGGGAAAACGATAGAGCCCGGGTTCCCACTTGAGCTCGTTGAGCGCCGCGTCTCCGACGACATTGAGTGGCAATCCATATCTCCCGCATAATCCCCTGAGTTCTGTCGCCAAGCCCGGCGGCATTCCGGAAACGAGGAAAAAGGCACCACCGAATTCCGAGTTGTGAAGCGAATACAGAAAATCCGGCTTTGCCAGCTCGATCGCGCGTCGCCAAGCCAGGTTCTCAGGCATCGGATGGCGGCTCAGTCGATCATCCTCAGTGCAGGGAAAGGCATATTCCGCCTGCCGATCCAATGGCGGTCGATAGTAATTTTCATAATAAGTCAGAATATCCCCAGGCGAGGAAAACCACCCTTCGTTCAAACGGATGGCGTCCGGCTCGATCGCTTTGATAAAGTGCCAACGATATGGCAACGCTTCGCGAAGCGCTGGGTCGGCGCACAAACGCGCGATCAGATGTTCGATAGCTAGGCAACCGATCAGCTCATTGGGGTGTGGCGCTCCAACAAATAAGGCGGACTTCGAGCCGTTCCCGATCGAAATCATGTCGATCGGCTCACCTTGGCCAGAGACACCGACCCTGGCGACAGACGCAATATTGGGAAACTTCCGCAACGTTGCCTGCGTATTCCACACCATCTGACCGAAAGTGGGGATAGCTGTCAGGTCTGGAACGGTGTCGAGGACATCGAGAACAACTTGAGGAAGTTCCATGGTCTACATCGTCTTCCAATATGGCTTCGATTTCCCGTGCGTTGATGCCAGAGAACAGCATTCGGTCGCCACTGTTATGTAAACTCAAATCTTGAGTAGTCATAGCAAAGTTTGACCGAGCCACTCTTTCTGCCTCGCTTACTTGGCAGAAGACTATTCTCGTTCATTCGCGATTTGTCCCTTTCCAATGGCGCCATCGCCGATCCGCGACATTGGCCTGGATGGTTCGGCGGCAGCGGCAACGCCGGCCGCCGTGCTGCGATCGATTGCCGGCACGCATTTGCCTTAACTGTGCGATGCCGTCGCACTCGCCGGAAGGAGCGATTCCAGTCCTGTCGCCTCCAGTTGCATTTAAGCAACAGCAATCAAGTCTAGTCGGGGGGAGAGGGGTTCACAGAATTGACAAACATACGGGCTGTTTGTAAACCAAATACAGGACATTAATTGTCTTACGGACGAGCAATCGGCCGGATCGGTAGAGGCATTTCAAAACCTTTGCCGCGGGGGTGAATCATGGAGGTTAGAGGGGACTCAAGCCGACATCAGGTGCGTATTTGCCGGACTGCCCGGTTGCGTTTAGACCGACGTATTCCTTAGGGTGGTATTCCAGCTTTGTACTCGCGGTAAATTGGAATGCATATTGCAACCAGGAGTTTAATAATGAACATCAAGAGCCTTCTTCTCGGCTCCGCTGCTGCACTGGCAGCAGTTTCTGGCGCCCATGCGGCCGACGCGATCGTCGCTGCTGAGCCCGAGCCGTTGGAATACGTTCGCATCTGCGACGCATATGGCGCTGGCTACTTCTTCATTCCAGGCACTGAAACCTGCCTCAAGATCGGCGGTCGCGTCCGTACCGAAGGCGAGTGGTACGATGCCTACAACCCGAACAGCCATAACGGTACGCTGTGGCACACCCGTGCAGAGCTGAGCGTCGACACCGCGACCGACACCGAATACGGCCCGCTGAAGACCAACACGGTCATCCGTTGGGATTGGAACGACGGCAACTCCACCTCCACGAAGCTGCTGTTCGCCAACATCAGCCTCGGCGGCTTCCTCGTCGGTAAGGCAGATTCGCAGTATAACTATTACATCGGTTACGCCGGCGACGTCATCAACGACGACGTGATCTATGACGGTCCGTACGAACTCAATCAGTTGACCTACAGCTACGATGCCGGCAATGGCTTCACGGCTGTCGTTTCGGTTGAAGACTCGAACTCCAGTGGCTCGGGCGCTTCCTATGGCTCCAGCTGGTGGTCTGACGACAAGGGCAACCATTACGCTCCTGATGTTGTCGCCGGTGCTGGCTTCAAGTCGGGCGCATGGGGCTTCAAGGTCGTCGGTGGTTACGACTCGATCGTCGAAGAAGGCGCCATCAAGGCCCGTATCGATGCTGACTTCGGTACCTTCTCGGCCTTCTTGATGGGCGGCTGGAACACCGATGGCGACAAGCTGAACAAGTACGCAGGCACCAACCTCGATCGTTCGGCTTGCCCTGTTAACGATCCGTCGAAGTGCGGCTGGGGTGACTGGGCTGTTTGGGGCGGCGTTGGCGTTCCGATCAACGAAAAGCTGAAGTGGAACCTCCAGCTCGCCTACACCGACTCCAAGATCTTTGCCGCTACCACCAACGTCAAGTGGAACCCGGTCAAGAACCTGCTCATCGAGCCGGAAGTCTCCTACACCAACTTCGATTCTGTGAACCAGGATCAGTGGGCTGGTATCCTGCGCTTCGAGCGTAGCTTCTAATATCGAATTACCCGGCTCAATGCCGGGTATGAGAAGCCTGACGTTCCAATCCGTCAGGCTTCTTTCATCGATCGGTTGACCTCCGATCAGAGCAAAGGATCTGGCTTTCCCTCCGGATCCTTTTTTATTTCCAGCTTTGGGAAATCGGTTCAGCTCCTGGCAGAAGCTTAAAACCGCCATCGTCGGTTCTCTTCAATTCCGAAGGGAAAGCCGTTCTAGGCTTTTTCCGGTATCATCGTGGCAATCGCCAGCTCCTGCGTCTGTGCCAGCGGGAACCAGGTCTTCAGCACCATCTTTATGAACATCTGTCCACACGGGACTAATTCGAAGCTGCCTCGGTCGAGTGTCCATTCGGTGATCAGGCCGCCGATGACCGCTGTCAATGCCGAAGCGGCGGTATCCGGCGTCCAGGGAGCCGGAAGTTTCGTCTTTTCATCCATAAGGGTGAATATGCGTTCGAAATTTTCGTGCATGTCGTGCCGAAACGAACTTGCCCGGCTCGTGGTGCCGTCGCAAAACGCCATGTCGAGATGCATCATAACTTTCAGCATGCTGCGCTTGCGCGGATCGCTGTGAATATCGTCGAATATCGCGGCTATCGTATCGGCGACGAGATCAAGCGGATTGGGCGGCAGTTCCTTCGACATCCGCTCCGCCAGATCCTTGAACGGCTGCTGGGCCTCGTCGCGGATTGCAAACATCAGCCCTTGCTTGTTCTTGAAATGCCAGTGCACCGCCCCCCGCGTGACACCGGCGGCTACGGCTATCTCTTCCAGGCTGACATTCTCGTAGCCCTTGTCGAGAAACAGAGCTTTTGCGGATTGCAAAATCTCGTTCCTCGTTTCTGCCGCCTCCTCCTTAGTTCGCCTCATTCACCTCTCCACAGAAACCGATGTTCAAGCTGTGCCCCTCTTCTTGATATTCTTCTTCCATCATGCCGTTCAGTGCTGAAGCCCCATATACCAGCGATGCTCGACAGGATGGAGGTATTTATCTATCCTCAAAAATTGAGCAAGGAAATCGCAACAGAATATATCCTGTCAAGCACTATAAGCCACACGCAAGTTTCCCTGAGCAATTTCCCCATTTTGTGAAGTGAAAATCGGAAGCTGATGGCGAAATATATTGGCTGAGCGATCTCGGGTACGCTTCTTTGGGAAGTTATCTAGCGGTTAAGTTGTGACCTATGATGCGTTTAGCCTTCGGAGTTCGCAGATCCGTCAGCGGATATTGATCATCGAAGTCTTGATTCCGCCTTCATGCCATGGGTCTCACTGTCAAGGCTTTATCCCTACACCGGCAGGACCGGACAACAATCAATCCGCCGCCGCTCTTATCTGCTTGAGCCTTTGTCTGCCGTCTTGCAAGCTGGCAATAGCTAGAGTCCGAATTGTTGAAACTCCCGCCTTCTGGCAAGCCGGCTTTTTATGCGACCATTCTTAAATGGCCTTTCAACGTGAAAGAAAATTCGAAAATTCCTGGCATGAGAGCGACGGATTTCCCTAAGGGCCGCGTTCAATTCCTGTGAGCCCGCATTTGATGTCGAAGGATGATACGCTGACCGAGATGCTGCGATCCAAGGGGCGCCGTTTGCCGGCCGAAAGGCTGAGCGCGAGGTGTCATGCAGGTATCGTGGGGAACTGGAGCGGTGGCGATTGTCGATGAGGTGGGATCGTGCGCCCAAAAGTAGCGACCCGGATGATGATCTGCTTGGCCGTATCGCTGCGGGCGACGTTTCGGCAATGCGCATGATGATTGCGCGGCAATTGCCGCGCATCGTCGCCGTCGCGACCCGCATGCTTGGCGATGCCGCCGAGGCCGAGGATGTGGCGCAGGAGACATTTTTGCGCGTCTGGCGAAATGCCGGCGGCTGGCGCCAGCGCAACGCTCGCTTCAGCACTTGGGTGCATCGTGTGGCGATCAACCTTTGCTATGACCGCCTGCGTCGGCGCAAGGACGTTCTTGCCGAGCATCCGCCCGACATCGAATATGAAGGACCGGCGCCGGATGCGGGGTTGATGAGTGAGGACGATCCGTCGAGGCGCGTCGAACGGGCCTTACAGATGATTGCGCCCCGGCAGCGCGAGGCGATCATTCTGGTTTACTATCAGTCACTGTCGAATGCCGAGGCAGCCGAGGTCATGGATGTCAGCGTCGATGCACTGGAAAGCCTGCTTGCGCGTGGAAGGCGCTCCTTGCAGGGGCTTTTGTTGAAGGATGAGGGCGATGGTTGAACATATCGCGGGTCCGATGAATGCCGAGCGGTTTGAAGCACTGACTGCGGCCTATGGCGGTGATATCGGCCGATGGCCGCAGGCTGAGCGCGCAGCCGCGCGGGATTTTGCCAAGAGCCATGCCGCCGCCGAAACGCTTACGCGCGCGGCCGATCTGGACGCGTTGCTCGACACCTACGTCGTAAATCCCCGTCCCACCGGCCTGGAAGAGCGAATTCTCGCAAAGCTCGTACGCCGCCTGACGATGCGAAGCTGGTTCCGCTTTGGCTCGGCCGGTATCGGCCTTGTGGGGGTCGGCATCGCCGGCGCGCTTGCCGGCAGCATTGCCATTGCCGTCCTGGTTCCAAACCTAACATCCGATACCTCGATCGTCTCCGATGGAACCGCCACCATGTTTGGCGATATAGGACCGGACGCGAATATAGCGCAGCAGGACAACCAATGACGGATCGCAGCTTTCGAATAGTAGTCATTTTTCTTTTGGTGTTGAATACGTTCCTGGTCGGAGCATTGGCCGGTGGCGGGCTGACATGGATCCGCAAGACGCAGGCACGCGGCGAAATGATGCCGCTCGCCGGCGAGCAATTGCCGTCGACCCAGAGGAAAGCTTTGCGCGCTGCCCTCAATGAGGCCCGCAAGGGCGAGCGCCAGACCATTCTCGAGGCACAGCAGGCAAAGATCGATGCCGCCTCCCTCCTTGGCCAACCCACGCTCGATACGGCGGCGCTTTCGGCGGCCCTGGCGAGAGCGCGCGATGCAGATATAGCCTTGAGAGCGAAGGTCGAACAGCGTGCCGTCGATTTTGCGGCAACGCTTTCCTATGACGAGCGTCGGGCGCTGGCGGAAAGCCTGGCCCGCCGCAGCATGCCCAAAGCCCCGGCTGCCACAAGATGATCACGCTTGCCGAGCGACGGATTGGAACCAGACCTGCGTTAAAGGAACATGTTTGAAGCAGGAGGTGGCAAGGCCATGGCCCAGCAGTCCAATGATGTTTACGCAGCGCTCGCGCTTTCCCGTTTCGGATTAGGGGCGGACCACAACGGCATCACCTCGATCGCCTCCGATCCGCGCGGTGCGTTGCTGGAAGAAATCACCGAGCGTTACGTCCCTGTTCCGGTTGGGCCGCAGCTGCAATCCACAGCCGATCTTCTTGTTTCTCTCTATGCCTTCCAGGAGCAACGAAAACAGGCCAGGCAGCAGGCGGCAGTCACGGCCGCTTCCGCCCCGCAAGACAAACCGATGCAGGGGCCGCAGCCACCGCAGAAACCTCCGGCACAGCCATCGGGCGCAGCGCCAGGCAGTCAGACCATGTCCGCGCCGCCAGACAACCAGGCCATGGCGGCTGTCATCGGCAAGGCGGTCGAGAAGCTGGAAAAACCCGCAATGCCCTACCTGCCGCAGCAGGTCCTGCTGGCGGAAGTGGATGCCCGCTTCAACGGCACCATCCGGCAGCCATTGATCGGCTTTGGCGAGCGGCTTGCCATGTTCTGGGCAAATCATTTCGCGGTTGCCGTCTCGAAGAGCGAGGAGGTGCATATCGTCGCCGGCGCCTTCGAGCGCGAAGCGATCCGACCGCACGTCTTCGGCCGTTTCGCCGATATGCTATTCGCTGTCGAGACCCATCCGGCCATGCTTGCCTATCTCGACAATCAGCAATCGATTGGACCGAATTCGAAGGCCAATGGCAATAAGAAGCGCGGCTTGAACGAGAATCTCGCCCGAGAGACGATGGAGCTCCATACACTTGGCGTCAACGGTGGCTACACGCAGGCTGACGTGACGACGCTTGCCAAGATCATAACCGGCTGGACGGTGGCACGCAACGAAGGCAAGCCTGGGACCCCCGGCACCTTCGTCTTCAATGCCGGTGCCCACGAGCCCGGCGATCAGACGCTGCTCGGCCTCACCTATGCCGACAATGGCGTGGGGCAGGGGCGGGAAGCCCTGCGCGATCTCGCCCGCCATCCGGCAACAGCACAGCATATCGCCACTAAGCTCGTCCGGCATTTCGTGGCCGATACCCCGCCGCCAGGACTTGTTCAGACCGTCGCTGCGACGTTTAGCAAGACGGATGGCGATCTTTCTGCAGTTTACCGGGCGCTTGTCGGTTCCGAGGATGCCTGGAACCCGACGCTCTCGAAAGTTCGTTCTCCGCTTGAATTCATGACTGCGCTCTTGCGGGCGACCGGCGAAACGCCGAAGCCGAATGTCATTCTCGGCGCCTTGACTGCCATGGGCCAGCCCTTATGGGCGCCGGCCGGCCCTAACGGCTTTGCCGACACGGTCGATGTCTGGGCTTCCAGCGAGGGCCTGAGCATGCGGATGGATGTCGCCAATATGATTGCGAATTCAGTGCCGTCTCAGGTCGACCCCCGTAGTTTCGTGTCCG
Organism: Rhizobium sp. No.120; assembly: GCF_054558365.1. Classification (NCBI taxonomy): domain Bacteria; kingdom Pseudomonadati; phylum Pseudomonadota; class Alphaproteobacteria; order Hyphomicrobiales; family Rhizobiaceae; genus Rhizobium; species Rhizobium sp. No.120. The sequence goes on along the minus strand of NZ_BAAJNQ010000005.1, from coordinate 164,390 downwards.
ACAGCCTGGGGCCGCTCCTTTCCAATGAGACGTTGCAGGCCGTATCGCGCGCCGAGACCCGCAAGCAGGGCTTGACGATCGCTTATCTCTCACCCGAATTTCAAAGGCGCTGACCATGACCTGCGAACTCATGACCCCCACCCGTCGTGCCGTCCTTGGCGCTTCCGGCGCCTTGTTTGCCTGGGCCTTCATCCCGCGTTTTGCCCATGCTGCCGGTGGGCGCGACCCGCGATTCATCACCATCATCCTGCGTGGCGCGCTCGATGGTCTAACGGCCGTGCCGCCGGTCGGCGACCCCGACTATCAGGCCTTGCGGCAGGCGATCGCCATGACGACGACCGGCCCGGAGGCGGCATTGCCGCTCGACAGTTTTTTTGCGCTGCATCCGTCGATGCCGAATTTCAACAGGCTCTATCGCGCAGGGCAGGCAGCCGTCGTGCATGCCAGCGCGACGCCCTATCGCGACCGGTCCCATTTCGATGGCCAGGACGTGCTGGAGTCCGGTTACGAAATGCCCGGCCGCGTCGAATCCGGATGGCTGAACCGGATGCTGGAGGGGCTGCCGAAGGGTGACAAGGTTTCACCGGGAGCTTCGGAGATCCGCGGTCTCTCGGTCGGCGCCAATGCACCACTCGTCATTCGCGGCAAGGCGCCGGTACTCGGCTGGTCGCCATCGACTCTCCAGCCGGTGAGCGACGACCTGCCACCGCGGCTGATGGATCTCTACAACCACACTGATCCGCTTTTTGCTAAAATCCTTGCTGAAGGCATTTCGACCGGCAAGATCGCCGCCGGTCTTGATGTCAAGGCCAAGGGAGGCCCCGGCGATCCGACGGGCATGGAACAGATGGCGAGAGGGGCTGCGCGCCTGTTGGCCCAAGACGATGGCCCGCGCGTTGCGGCACTGGCTTTCGAAGGATGGGATACCCATGCCGGAGAGGTCGATCGGCTGAACAAGCTGCTCGTCGGGCTGGACAATTCCTTTGCCGCCTTCCAGCAGGAGCTTGGTCCGGCCTGGAAGGATACCGCCATTCTTGTTGCGACCGAATTCGGCCGCACGGCGCAGGTCAATGGTACCCAAGGCACCGACCACGGCACTGGAACGGCCGCCTTCCTCGCCGGCGGCGCGATCAAGGGCGGCCGGGTGATTGCCGATTGGCCCGGTCTCAAGCAGGCGCAATTGCGCGATGGCCGAGATCTTGCCGCCACGACGGATCTACGCGCCGTCGTCAAGGGGATCGCGGTCGATCTGCTTGGAGCGTCACCGACCCTGTTGACGCGCGACGTCTTTCCGGGCTCCGATCATGTCCTGCCGATGAAAGGGCTGATCGCCTGACTTGCGCGCTGGCGGCCGGTGTTAAGGGCCGCTGCCTTGCAAAAGACATTACGTGAGAGCCGCATTGGGAGGCGCGGCGCCGCTGCGCCTTTCGCGCGCCGCAGAGAGGATGGCAACCACGCAGGCCAAGGCAAGCGTGATCGCGCCCAGCACCGGCAAACTGCGATAGCCATAGCCGCTTTCGAGCAGTGCAGCACCGACGCTTGCAGCGATCGCAATCCCGATATTGAATCCTGACGGAATGAGTGAGGAAGCAAGGCCTGGCGCATCGGCGGTCCACATCAGGATGCGGGCCTGGATAGGGGTGCCAATCGCAAAATTAAGCGCGCCCCAAACGAAGATCGCCACACTCATCGGCAGGGGGTAGGGGCTGACTAGATAAAGGACGACGAGTGTCGCGGATTGAATGGCGAGCATCGCGATAAGCGAGGGCATCAGCTTCCAGTCCGACAGCCTGCCGCCGATCACAACTCCCAATGTCGCTCCGACGCCATTGAGCAGAAGAACCCAGGGAATAAGCATGGCATCAAGGCCCGTCACTTCACGCAGGAGCGGTGTTATGTAGGTGAACGGCACCATTTGTCCGATCATCAGAGCGAGCATCATGATGAGGGACGTCCAGACCTGCTGGCGGCCGAGAACACGCACTTCTCCGCTCAAATGGCTGGACTGCTGAGTTTCTGCTTTCGTCTGCGGGATCAAGACCCATATCGCGACTGATGCGAGGACACCGACCAAGGTCATTGCCCAAAACGTCGTCCGCCATTCCCAAAGTCCGCCGATGGCCGCGCCAAGAGGAACGCCGACAATATTGGAGACCGTCAGGCCTGCGAGGATCACGGAGACCGCGCGTCCCCGAAACGCTTGGGGCACAAGGCCGACCGCAACCACCATGGCGATGCCGAAATAGGCGCCGTGGGCGACGGCGGTCGCAACACGGAAGAGGAGCATGGCGGCGAAGTCGGGTGCAAGCGCGCAGGCGATCTGGCCCAAGCAAAAGGCGATCGTCAGAGCGATCAGAATGGTTCGGCGCGAAACCTGTCGTGTCGCCATGGTCAGGAGCGGCCCGCCGAGTGCAATCCCCAGCGCATAACCGGAAACCAAATAGCCGGCAAAGGGGATCGAGACACCCAGACCCTGCGCCACGTCCGGAAGAATGCCCGCGATGACAAACTCGGTCGTGCCGAAAGCAAAGGCGGCCAGAAACAAAGCGAAGAGGGGTAAGGGCACGATGAGGTTCCACATAAAGGAATAGGGATTTCTTTATATCGCCCACAAAGGCGGTATCAAGTGCAAGTTGTCGCCGATGGCGTTATCAACATAAGGTCGGCTTTTCGAATTGTGTGCGCCCCGGCGAACAGGTGCCATTTCGTCAGCCGATCCTTGACAAGCGCGGAATGTTTGTGAAGTTTGGCTGTCATGAGTGAGGTGGCTGATTGGTTATCTTATACAAGTCCGATCAGTCGGAAAAACGCTGCCGAAGCAGTGTTTGATGATATTCGTTCGGCGATAACATCGGGACGGTTGGCAGTTGGGATACGGCTGCCGGCCGAGTCGCAGCTTGCGACGCGCTATGGTGTCAGCCGCCCGATCATCCGCGAAGCGCTCCGTTCGCTTCAGACACTCGGCCTCACCCAGACCCGTACCGGCAGTGGCACCTATGTCGTGACATCCACGCCAGGTCCAGAGCTCCGCTATGGCGGCTATTCCGCGCGCGACCTGATCGAGGCGCGTCCCTTCATCGAAGTTCCTGCCGCCGGCTGGGCGGCGCTGCGGCGCACGGAGCAGCAATTGGCGCGCCTGCTTGAGCTTTGCGATGAGATGGACCGAGAAGAAGACCCTTTGAAGTGGGTAACTCTGGACTCGGAATTCCATTCGATGATTGCCGAATCCTCAGGAAATGCCGTCTTTGCCAAGATCGTTTCCGACGCCCGCGACGCACTGATGCGACAATCGGAGCTGGTCAACATGATGGCGCAGCGACGCGTGGCCTCGAATGTCGAGCACCGCCGCATCGTCGAGGCGATTGCGGCGGCATCGGAGGAGGAGGCCATCGCGGCGATGGAAGCCCATCTCGGTCAGGTCAAGCGCGTGGTGACCACGATTATTGGCGAGGGGCAACAGCCTCATTGAGAGCGAGCGGCAGGTTGGCGAGCCGTTCCGGCCGTAGCGCCTCGAAGAGCTGCTCGGCGGTCAGATATCCATGATCCAGCACGATTTCCGGCACTGTGCGTCCTGTTGCCAGAGCCTCGCGGGCAACCTTGGTCGCCGCCTGATAGCCGATCAGCGGGTTCAGTGCTGTTGCAAGGCCGATCGATTCCTGCAGGCGTTGTGCCATCAGAGCCGGATTGGCGGTAATGCCATCTACGCAGCGTTCGGCAAGGATATGGCAGGCCGCGGTCAGATGCATGATGCTCTCCGATAACGAGCGCACGATGATCGGTTCGAAGGCATTGAGCTGCAGTTGGCCCCCTTCCGCCGCCATAGTCACGGTGATGTCGTTGCCGATGACGGAGAATGCCACCTGGTTGACCATTTCCGGGATCACCGGATTGACCTTGCCGGGCATGATGCTCGAGCCCGCTTGCATGGCAGGCAGCGTGATCTCGCCGATGCCGGCGCGAGGTCCGGAAGAGAGCAAGCGCAGGTCGTTGCAGGTCTTCGATAGCTTGACTGCGACGCGCTTCAGTACACCGGAGAGATGGACGAAGGCGCCGGGGTCCTGCGTTGCTTCGATGAGGTCGCTTGCGGTGACCAGCGGGCGACCCGTCAGCTGGGCGAGGTGGGCGCAGGCAAGGGCGGCATAGCCGACTGGCGCATTGAGGCCGGTACCGATAGCGGTAGCGCCGAGATTGACCTCGTGCAGGAGGGCGGCCGATTCGATCAGGCGGGATCGATCTTCCCCGAGCATGACGGCAAAGGTCCTGAATTCTTGGCCGAGCGTCATCGGCACTGCATCCTGCAGCTGCGTGCGGCCGATCTTCAGAATGCCGTCGAATTCTTTGGCCTTGCGTTCGAAAGCATCCTGCAGCGTCTCCATTGCCGCCGCCAGATTGTCGATCGCTTCGATGAGCGCGACATTGACGGCCGTCGGATAGGCGTCGTTGGTGGATTGGCTGAGATTGACGTGATCGTTCGGATGAAGGTGCGCATAGTCGCCTTTGGCATGGCCGAGCAGTTCGAGCGCGCGGTTGGCGATGACCTCATTGGCGTTCATATTGGTGGAAGTGCCGGCGCCGCCCTGAATCACGTCGACAACGAACTGGTCGTGAAGCTCGCCGGCGCGGATTTCGCGGCAGGCGCGCACGATGGCATCGAGCTTGTCTTTACTCAGAAGCCCCAACTCGTGATTGGCAAGAGCCGCGGCTTCCTTGACGAAGGCCAGGCCTCGAATGAGATGCGCATAGCGGCCGATCGGTGTTCCCGTGACCTGGAAATTCTCCACGGCTCTTGCCGTATGTACCCCCCAATAAACCTCAGCCGGAATATCCTTTTCACCCAGCAGGTCATACTCGCTTCGCGTCTTGACCACATTATCCTCCTATGGTCGAAATCAAGCTCTATCTGTCAAGCTGTATGACAGATTTTGAAATCTGTTATCCGTTAGCTTCTGCCGCGTCAATAAGCGCCGCTCGACTTGACCTGCCGCTATTTCTATGTCTAAGAGAAAATCTGTCATACAGCATTACAGCATGACCGGCGATCGCTAAGCTTGATCGCCGGCCAGATTAAGGCAGCGGCATCCGGTCGGGTGCAAAATCACCCCGGATCCGCCCATGGACAAACGGCTCGAGGGAGGAGCAATGTCAGTCGAACCTATTCAGAATATTCCGGCGGATCGCCGGCCGCCGGTCAATGAGGATCTTGGCTACCACAAGGCGTTGAAGCCACGGCAGATCCAGATGATCGCCATTGGCGGCGCGATCGGTACCGGTCTTTTCCTGGGCGCGGGAGGGCGTCTTGCGGCAGCAGGTCCGGCTCTCATCTTCGTCTACGCGCTCTGCGGCTTCTTTGCTTTTCTGGTGCTACGCGCGCTTGGCGAACTGATTATGCACCGCCCGAGCTCCGGCTCTTTCGTCTCTTACGCCCGCGAATTCTACGGTGAGAAGATGGCCTTTGCCGTCGGCTGGATGTACTGGCTGAACTGGGCCATGACATCGGTTGCCGACGTCACGGCCGTCGCCCTCTATATGAACTTCTTCAAGCATTACGTGCCATGGCTCGCGGGCATCGATCAATGGGTCTTTGCGCTGATTGCCCTGATGGTAGTGCTGGCCATGAACCTCCTGTCGGTGAAGGTCTTCGGCGAGCTCGAATTCTGGTTCAGCCTGGTCAAGGTTCTGGCGCTGGTCAGCTTCCTCGTCATCGGCATTTATTTCGTCGTTTCGGGCACGCCGATCGCCGGTCATTCGGCTGGTTTCAGCATCATCAGCGATAGCGGCGGTTTCTTCCCCAATGGCATCTTGCCGGCCTTCGTCATCATACAAGGCGTAGTCTTCGCCTACGCATCGATCGAGCTGATCGGCACGACCGCCGGCGAAACCGAAGACCCGCGCAAGGTCATGCCGGGTGCGATCCGCACGGTAGTCGCCCGTCTGCTGATCTTCTATGTCGGCTCGGTCCTTCTCCTGTCGCTGCTTCTGCCCTATACGGCCTACAAAGCAGGGGAGAGCCCCTTCGTCACCTTCTTCGGGACGATCGGCATCCAAGGCGCCGACATCATCATGAACCTTGTCGTGCTGACGGCAGTGCTGTCCTCGCTCAATGCCGGCCTCTATTCCACCGGCCGCATCCTGCATTCGATGGCTGTCTCCGGCTCGGCGCCGGCCGCGCTCGCCAAGATGAACAAGGCCGGCGTGCCCTATGTTGGCATCGCCGTGACGGCTGTCGTCACCGTCATCGGCGTGGCGCTGAACGCCGTCGTTCCGTCGGCCGCTTTCGAGATTGCCCTCAATATTTCGGCGCTCGGTATCATTTCGGCTTGGGGCGTAATCGTATTGTGCCAGTTGAAGCTCTGGAAGCTCTCCAAGCGCGGCGAAATGGCCCGCCCGGATTTCCGTATGTTCGGCGCGCCCTATACCGGTATCCTGACGCTCGTCTTCCTCTTTGCGGTGCTGGTGCTGATGGCACTCGACTATCCGGTCGGCACGTGGACGATCGCCTCGCTGATCCTGATCGCGCCGGCTCTTGTCATTGGCTGGTACCTGTTGCGGGATCGCATCTATCGGCTGGCGGCCGAGCGGGGCCAGGCGTGACAAAAGGACAACTCAATCCGCTGGTGGCCGTCATTGCCACCGGCGGCACGATCGCAAGCGAGCGCACCGATAGCGGCGCGAGCATACCGTCATTGACAGGTGAGAGCCTGCTGGCACTTCTTCCTGACATGCCTGTCGATCTCAGACCCATTGAGCTGATGGCAAAGGATTCGGCGAGCCTGACGCTCGCCGACATGCAGGAGATCAGCTGCAAGGTCGGCGAACTGCTTGCCGATAACGCCATCAACGGGATCGTCATTCTGCATGGCACGGATGCTATGGAAGAGACCGCGCTGCTCGTCCATCTGCAGCACCGCCTCAACAAGCCGGTCGTGTTCACGGGTGCGCAATTTACGGCGGATCATCCGAGCGCCGACGGCCCCGCCAACCTTGCCGCCGCCGTTGCCGCCGCTACCGATCCGGTCAATGCAGAGCGTGGCGTGCTCGTCTGCTTCGGCGGTCGGCTGCTGCCGGCTTGGGGGCTTTATAAATATTCGTCGGATGTTGCCGACGCTTTTCGGCAATCGCGGCCGCGCGAAAATCCGCCAAGTCTACGCCTTTCGGCAGTACTCGACAGCGCGCGCATCGATGTGGTGGCAATCTATCCCGGTTGTGACTCGATACATGTGGATGCGAGCCTGAGGGCTGATGCCGATGGCATTGTTCTGGCGGCTCTCGGCTCGGGCAATGCCAACGCGCGTCTGGTCGAGGCTGTCAGGCGCTGCGCTGACGTCGGCGTGCCTGTCGTGGTTTCCAGCCGGGTGCCGGATGGGTTGCTGATCTCAAGCTATGGCGGCGGTGGCGGCGGGCACGATCTCGTCGAGGCCGGCGCTATTCATTCCTCGACGCTGCGGCCGGGGCAGGCAAGAATCCTGCTGGCAGCCCTGGTTGCCTCCGCCGCAACTGCCGAGGTTATCAGGCAGGCGTTTGCGGACCTTGCGGATGACGCGACGCTCTGATCGCGAGCCATGAGAACGGGCCGGCTGTCGGATGACAGCGGCCCGAAGTCTGCTTGGAAAGTATGATCGTCAGGCGTGGTTCGCAGCCTTGGCGACGACGACGGGGATCAAGAGATCACCCCAGTTGCCGTTGCCGCCGTGATGACGCGCCGAGCGGACGAGCTCGACGGAAACGCCGGCTTCGACCGCATTCATGACCGCCTGGTTGAGGCGATGCAGCTCATTGGCCAGCATGCGGATGACCGCCTGCTGATCGGCATTCATGGTCAGAGATTGCTCCTCTGCTCTCTCGCGAACGCGTGCTATCGATGCCATGTCATTCTCCTCCTAAGATCCTGATATCACTCTGCTGCCGGTTTGAACTGCGCATGCTCGGTCGATCCGTGCATGGCCGTTGTGGATGACTGGCCGCCGGTGATTGCCAGCGAGACCGCATCGAAATAGCCGGTGCCCACTTCGCGCTGATGCTTGGTGGCGGTATAGCCATTGGCCTCGGCTGCAAATTCCGCCTGCTGTAACTCCGAATAGGCGGCCATCTGGCGAGCCTTGTAGCCGCGGGCGAGCTCGAACATGCCGAAATTCAGCTGGTGGAAGCCGGCAAGCGTGATGAACTGGAACTTGTAGCCCATGGCGCCCAGCTCGCGCTGGAACTTGGCGATCGTCGCGTCGTCCAAGTTCTTCTTCCAGTTGAAGGATGGCGAGCAATTGTAAGCCAGCAGCTTGCCGGGATGAACCCGATGCACGCCGTCGGCAAATTTGCGTGCCTGCTCCAGATCCGGCTTCGACGTCTCGCACCAGATGAGATCGCAATGCGGCGCATAGGCGACGGCGCGGGCGATGCAGGGTTCGATGCCGTTCCTGACCTGATAGAAGCCTTCGACCGTGCGGCCGGCGTCGTAGTCGACGAAGGGCTGATCGCGCTCATCGATGTCCGAGGTCAGAAGCTTGGCGGCCTCGGCATCGGTACGCGCAACCACGAGGGTCGGCACGCCCATGACGTCGGCGGCAAGCCGTGCGGCGTTGAGATTGCGGATATGGGCCGCCGTCGGAATGAGGACCTTGCCGCCGAGATGGCCGCATTTCTTCTCCGATGCCAGCTGATCCTCGAAATGGACGCCCGCAGCCCCCGCCTCGATATAGGCCTTCATGATCTCGAAAGCGTTGAGCGGCCCGCCGAAGCCCGCTTCGGCATCGGCGACGATCGGCGCAAACCATGTGTCGACGGAAAGGCCCTTGCCTTCCGCGGTCTCGATCTGGTCGGCGCGTTGCAGCGTGCGATTGATGCGCTTGGCGAGCTCCGGGCCTGCATTGGCAGGATAGAGCGATTGATCGGGATACATGGACGAGGCCGTATTGGCGTCGGCGGCAACCTGCCATCCCGAGAGATAGATCGCCTTCAGGCCGGCACGAACCATCTGCATGGCCTGATTGCCGGACAATGCGCCAAGCGCATTGACGAAATCCTCCTCATGGATGAGCTGCCAGAGGCGGTTCGCACCCATCTCGGCCAGTGAATGGCGGATGCTGACCGATCCGCGCAGCCGCTCCACATCCGCGGCCTGATAGGGGCGCTCGACACCATCGAAACGCCCGGCGGGCGCGCTCGGAACCAGTTTGTAAAAATCTGTCATGCGATTCTCCCGATACTTCTTCTCGATCCTCCGATCGATCTCGATTACATGACTATTTTTACAATACTTGCGCTGTAAGCGCGAGAAAAAGCGGAGAATCGCCTTAGATAAAAGGGTTAGGATGTGCTATCGTTGACAACAACGTTCAGTTAAGTTGTAAATCGTGTAAATATCTTCCTTCGGAAAATTTGTAAAAGGTATGACAGATGGTTGAGCGCAAGATCTTTGCCGGCCCGAAGGTTCGGCGCATCCGCATGGGCCTCGGTCTGACGCAGACGACGATGGCGCAGGCGCTCGATATTTCGCCGTCCTATCTCAATCTCATCGAGCGCAATCAGCGGCCGCTGACCGTACAACTGCTGTTGAAACTGTCGGCGGTCTATAAGGTCGACCTCGACGAACTGCATGGCGGTGAGGCCGGCAGTGCAGGGCAATTGCGTGAAGTTTTTGCCGATCCACTGCTGTCAGGCGAGATCCCTGGCGACCAGGAGCTGATCGAGCTCGCCGATGCCGCGCCGAACGCAGCAAACGGCATGATCCGGCTCTATCGCGCTTATCGCGAGCAGGCCGCAAGACTGTCCGATCTCGTCGAGCTTCTGGGCCGCGAGGGCCGGGTTGCCGAGGTCGCCGGACCGCGCCTGCCGCTCGACGAGGTTCACGATCGCCTGCAGTCGCGTCCGAATTTCTTTGCCCGCATCGAAGATGCTGCGGAGACCTTCCATGAACGCCTGGCGTCCGGCGACGACCTGGCGGGCGCATTGAAGGCATGGCTAAAGGCCGAGCATGGCATCGCGGTGCGCCTGTTGCCAGTGCACGCCATGCCCGGCTTGCGTCGGCGCTATGACCGGCATTCCATGCGGCTTTTCCTGTCGGAGCGTCTTTCGCCCTTCGATCAGACCCGGGAGATTGCGACAGAAGTCTCTCTTTTGGCCCTGCGCGAGGAGATCGCCGCCGAGCTGAGTTCCCTCACGCTTTCGACGCCCGAGGCCAATCGCATCGCCCGTTTCGAGCTGGCGCGCTACGCGTCTCATGCGCTTCTGCTGCCCTATGGCGCCTATCTCGCGGCAGCGCAGCGACTGCATTATGATATCGAAGCCCTCGGCGCTCGCTTCGGCGTCTCTTATGAGCAGGCCGCCACGCGGCTGACCAGCCTGCAGCGTCCGGGTGCATCCGGCATCCCGTTTTTCCTGATGGAGATCGATAATGCCGGTCATCGCCTGCGCAAGGCGGGCGCCCAAGGTTTTCCGCAGGCGCGTTTCGGCGGCGCCTGTCCGAAGCTCAATATCCATGCCGCTTTCACTCAGCCCGGCCAGATATTGGTGGACGCTACCCAAATGCCTGACGGGGCGGGCTTTCTGACCATATCGCGAACGATCGAGGGGCCGCGGGCCGACTTCGGCGAAAGGGTGCGCCGCACAGCACTTCTGATCGGCTGCGATATCGCCCATCGTGACGAGGTGGCCTATGGCAAGGCGCTGGGTACAAATCAGATCGCAATCGGCCCCGCCTGCCGCCTATGCGAACGGCAAGGCTGTCTGGCGAGAGCCGAGCCTCCGGTCACGCGCCCGCTTGGTCTCGATGAAATGGCCGCTGGTCTGAGTGTGTTCGATTTTCAGTGACTGCATTGATTATCACTGATTAAAAGAAGGCGGGAACGCCGCCATGACACGTGGAGAACAAAGCCTCATCGGGAATGAGAATCGGCAGATCTTTCAGGAAGATGCGAGCGATCGCCAAGCGCCGCTTTTCGCGCCTGAAAGCCTGATGCCCCGCTCGCGTCCCAGCTTTCAACGCGAATGGGATCGGCAGATGACCTCGACCCGCGTCGGCGCCCCGGAGCGCCCGCCAAACGACTCGCACTTGATGGCGGCGGCGACAGAAGAAAAGCGGATTGCGGCTGCCGGCGCCATACCTTCGGCGATTGCGAGGGCGAAGGCGCCGTGAAAAATGTCGCCGGCGGCAAGCGTGTCGATGGCCTTGACGGAAATGGTCGGACAATGCGCGACGGTATTGTTATGCCCGTCAAACCAGCAGCTGCCGGCCGCTCCTGCGGTCACGCAGATGAAGGCATGAGCGAACCGCTGTTTCAGAAGCTGCGTCATCTCGGATACATCGCTTGTGCCCGTCAGGCGCTGCGCGGCCGGTTCGGAGAAAACGATATGGGTCGCTTCCGGCGCCAGTTGTTCGATGATGCCGTCAGGAGCCACGTCGCCGTCGAGAATGGCCGGCTTGCCCATCGCGCTGGCAGCTTTGAGAACCTGCAGTGCCAGCGCCGGCCAGCGCACGTCGACCAAGACGGCATCGAATGCAGCGATATCCTCGGCCGTGAACTCCTTCACCGTATGATGCAGTTTCGCATCATAGAAGGGGACGATCAGCCTTTCGCCGTCATCGTCCACTAGGATGGTCGAGACGGCAGAACGGGCGCCGTCCACACGCAGCATGCCGTCCACATGGATGCCATCGCTTTTGAGATCGCGAACGATCCGATCGCCGATTTCGTCCTGGCCAACGGCACCCCATAGGCTTGCCGCGCCACCGAGCTGTGAGATGGCATAGGCAGCGCTGGAGGCCATGCCTTCCGCGATCTGCAGCATGTCGTAAGGCAAAACCTTTCCCTGACCTTGGGGAAGGGTGCGGACGCGAAAGAGCGTATCGAGAACGGCAGCGCCGACACAAAGGACGTGCTTGGCCCTACCGGCCGGTGGATCGAAAATTGAAGGAGCGTTCAAAGCCGCTTTCCGCTTGCCTTGTCAAAAAGATGGATGCTGGCCGGGTCTATCGCGATTTCGATCTTGTCGCCGAAGCGGATGTTCAGCCGCTCGCGGAACAGGCAGGAGATTTCCTCGCCACCGCAATCGAGCTTGGCATAGATCTCAGATCCCGTGCCTTCGACAATGCCGACCCGGGCCGACAAGCCGCTTGTCGCGGCGCGGATATGTTCGGGTCGGATGCCGCAGACAAGTGGGCGTCCACCGTGCTCGTCGATCGGAAAGCCTTCCGGCAGGGGCAGGATGAGGCCCTTGTCGCTGCGGGAGACGCCTTCCTCTATCCTGCCGTCGATGAAGTTCATCGACGGTGAGCCGATGAAGCCGGCGACGAAGAGATTGGCCGGCCGGTCGTAGAGATCGAGCGGCGCGCCGACCTGCTCGATAAGACCGCCGTGCAGCACGACAATCTTGTCGGCCATGGTCATCGCCTCGACCTGGTCATGGGTCACGTAGATCGTCGTCGTGCCGACGCGCTGATGCATGGACTTGATCTCGCCGCGCATTTGCACGCGCAACTTTGCATCGAGATTGGAGAGCGGCTCATCGAATAGGAAGACCTGAGGATCGCGCACCAGTGCGCGGCCCATGGCGACGCGCTGGCGCTGGCCGCCGGAAAGCTGACGAGGCAGGCGATCCAGCAGATTTTCCAGGCCGAGGATGGCGGCAGCCTTCTGCACCTTGGCGGCGATTTCCGAAGCGTTTGCCTTTTTCAGCTTCAGCGCAAAACCCATGTTTTCGGCGACCGTCATATGCGGATAGAGCGCGTAGTTCTGGAAGACCATCGCGATATCTCGGTCGCGCGCCGGCAGATGGCTGACCTCGCGCCGGCCGATGTGAATCTCACCATCGCTCACCTCTTCGAGCCCGGCGATCATGCGCAGCAGGGTGGACTTGCCGCAGCCCGAGGGACCGACAAGGACGACGAATTCGCCATCGGCGATGTCGACGCTGATATCGTGAATGACCTTCACTTGGCCGTAGCGCTTCTGGATGCTCTGTATATTGACGGGTGCCATGAATGTGATCCTATCCAAAAGATAAAGGCTGCGTCACTTGACGGCGCCGGCCGTCAGACCGGCGATGATCTGCCGTTGCGCGAACATCGTCAGCACGAGAACGGGCAGCGTCACGATCAGGGCGGCAGCAGCAAGCGGTCCCCAACTGACCTGCTCGAAGGAGAGCATGTTGTAGACGGCGACGGGGAGCGTGCGGGTCTCGCGGCTGGCAAGCACGATGCCGAAGACGAAATTGTTCCACGAGAAGATCACCGACAGAATGAAGGCAACGACGATGCCGGGCCGGGCGATGGGCAGGGCGACGAGCCGGAAAACCTGCCAGGGCGTCGCGCCATCGATGCTTGCGGCCTCTTCCAGTTCCATCGGAGTCGTCTCGAAATAGCCAATCATGATCCAGACGACGATCGGCACGGTGACGACGAGATGGATGATGATCTGTGGCCAGAGCGTTCCCAAAAGATTGAGCCATTGGAACAGCAGGAATAACGGGATGAGGAAGGAAAGACCGGGTGTCATGCGGGCAATCATGATGACGACGGCGGATTTCTCGGCCTTCAACCGCGCGATACCGTAGCCGGCCGGCACGCCGATGACGAGTGCGAGGAGGGTAGCTGCCCCCGTCACGAGAATGGAGTTCCAGAAATAGAGGAAGAAGTTGTTTTCCTGGAAGACATTGACGTAGTTCGTCCAGGCGAAACGATCCGGAATAAGGATCGGCGGATAGGCGCCGTTGTCGATTTCGTATTTCAGCGACAGCGAGATCATCCAGAGGAAGAACAGAATAACGGGCGAGACGATGACCAAGGCCACGAAGAACAGGCCGATACGGTTGAGTGTCGAACGCTTCATCTCAATGTCCCTCCGCGTCGGTCCATTTCGTCCGCTGTCGCATCATCAGGAGCATGAAGGAAAGCGCGACGATGAGGATGAAGAACACCACTGCCATGGCTGAGCCATAGCCGATGTCGTAATAGGAAAAGGCTGTGTTGTAGAGATAGATGTTGATCGTTTCGGATGCCGTTCCCGGGCCGCCTTGCGTCATCGCATAGATGATGTCGAAGCTCTTGATCGCATCGATGCCGCGAATGATGACGGCGATCATCAGGAAGGGCGAGATCATCGGCAGCGTCAGATAGCGGAACTTCTGCCAGGCATTGGCGCCGTCGATTTCGGCGCTTTCATAGGGTTCGCGCGGCACCGAGGCGAGACCGCCGAGCACGATCAGCATGACCAGCGGCGTCCATTGCCACACCTCGACGAGCACGAGCGAGGGGATGACGCTCGCCTGATTGTAGATCCACTCCTGCGGCCCGATGCCCACAAGCGATAGCAGGTAGTTGAGGACCCCGAGTTGCGGATGGAACATCATGGTCCAGACGAGCGCGACGGCAACAGGCGTCGCCATCATCGGCATGACGAAGATGCCGCGCAGGAACCCGCGCAGAGGAAAGTTCGCATCGAAGATCAGCGCCGCCAGCGTTCCGAAGATCAAAGGGCCGACGACGGAGAGCACGGTGTAAAGAACCGTGTGCCATAGCGATTCCCAGAAGCGCATGTCGGTCGCCAGCCGGACATAATTGTCCCAGCCGACGAAACTCTGCGATTGACCAAGCGTCCATTTGTTCACGCTCATCCAGAGGGTGAAGACCCATGGGAAGACGATGACAGCGGCAATGACGATCAATGCGGGAATGACGAAGGGCCAGTAGTTGGGAGCAAGCCGTTGCGGCTTGCTCCTTCCTTTGGTTGCCTTGGCGGCAGTATCTTCAATGCTCACGGAGGCCATTATCCCTCGCTTCGTGCCAGAACCGGCTCGAACTGGGCGGTTGCCGTTTTCAGTTCGGCTGCAGGATCTGCGCCGCCGATCATGTTCGTCAGCGCGACACCATAAATGTCGCGGAACTCGGTGACCGGGATGATGACGGGCAGTGCCAGCTGGGAGACCTTGGCGGAGCCCGCGACGGCATCGAGCCAGGCACCCGGCATCTTCACGCCCTCGCGCACCTTCTGATCCTCCAGGATGGACTGGCGGAAGGGAACGCCTGCGCCGGCCTGCAAGAGACGCGCGCCCATGTCGTGCGAGATCGCCCATTGGCAGAAGAGATAGGCGGCTTCCTTTTTCTGGCTGGCAGCCGTCACGCCGATGCCGTCGCCGGTCGTCGCAGCTGCCTGCGCATTCGGTTCTTTCGGCATGACGCCGTAGCCGACCTGACCGACAACGCGGGATTTCTCCGGATTTTCGATCGGCGGCGCGAAGCCGACGCCATCGACCCACATACCGATCTTGCCCTGCAGGAAGGCCGATTGCGCTTCGGCCCAGTTGAAGCCGGAAACGCCGGGAGGTGCGGATTTCGTCATCAGGCGCTGATAGAGCTTGGCGGCGTCGACGGCGCCCTGCGATTCCGTCTGCAGCTTGCCGTCAGCCGAAAGCGGCGTCGTGCCATAGCCGAGCATGAAGGTCGTCCACACCGGCGCGTTGGCATTCTTCAGGCCGCGGGCGACGAAGCCATAGGTGTTGGTCGATTTATCCGTCAGCGCCTCGGCGGCTTTCGCCATATCTTCGAAGGTTTCTGGATAGGCGAGGCCCTTCTTCTCGAACAGGGCCTTGTTCCAGTAGACGATCCAGTAGTCGACCGAGAAGGGCAGGGAGCGCATGACGCCTGCGGAATCCTTCGCGAACTTCAGCCCGGCCTCGGCGAAGTCGCTTTCTGTCAGCGAGGGATCGGTGAGCGACGGGTCCTTCATGAAGCCGCTGATATCGGCGAGCCAGCCGCCTTTTTCGAACTGGCGCTTCTGGACGTGGTAACTCAGATGCACGACATCGAAGCTAGGCTTACCGGAGCTGAGCTCGATCGTGGTCTTCTGGCGCTGCTGCTGTTCGGGCGTCGCCTCGGCATTGACCTTGATGCCGGTCAGCGCCTCGAACTCACTCAGATATTTGAGGATCGTTTCGCTGCGCGGGCTCTTGACCAGATTGACCTCGAGCGTCGTGCCAGCAAAGCGCTTCCAGTCGACGGCTGCCGAAGCGGTGCGGACACCAAGAAGGCTTGCTGCGCCGAGTGCGGCGGTGCCGGCCATGAAGCCGCGACGTGTCGGGTTGAAAAATGACGATGACATTGCGTTCCTCCTCCTTTGGCCGAAAATCTCCTCATTCGCGGCCTGTTATTCAAAGCTGTTTACATCTTCAACGCGCGATCCCGGGCTCCGCCGATATGGGCTACCAGCGCGGTAACCGCCTCATCGGCCGATCGTCGCTCGATTGCTTCAAGCACTTTCAGATGCTCTTCCATGACTGGGCCGACATGCCCATTGATGCGAAACCTGTCCTGGCTGATCAGCCGCATCTTGATCGAATTGACCCGATAGGCATTCGAGATGATGGTATTGCCGAGCGCATCGATGAAGGCATCGTGCATGCCCCAATCCACCGATTGCGCGTGAAGCTCGAGCTCCTGCGAGCTGTCGCCGGAGCGGATCGCATCCGCGATATCGCGATGGTCTTTCAAAAGCTTGGCAATCGTCTCATCTGACGCCGAATAGGTGAACAGCGCGACGGCTTCCTTTTCCAGAAAAAGACGGAGCTGGAACGCTTCACGGATCAGGTCCAGGTCGATATGAGCGATCTGCAGCCCGCGCTGGGGCACCGTCTTGATCAGCCCTTCGGCTTCCAGGCGCGGGATCAGTTCGCGGATCGCGCCGAGCGTCAATCCCGTCAGCTCGACCAGCCGCCGCTGCGAGATGAATTGCCCGGGGCGAACATCGCGCGCCAAGAGATGGCGCGTGAAGCTCTCATAAGCTTTCTCTCTCAACGTCGTCTGTTCGCCTGGTCCATCCATCGGCAGCTCCGGGCTGTTCGGTTAAGCCGCCTTGGCGCGAAACAGTGCGCCGAAGGCAGCAAAGAGCGTGTCGGAATCCTGGCTGTTCAATGCCACGAGCGGCGGGCGCACGGCAAGCCAGCTATCGTTCTCAGTCAAACGGGCGAGAATGGCCTTGATCGAGGGGATGACCGGATAGTTCAGCAGTTGCCCGACGAAGCGCTCGACATTGGCGTCGTCGATGCCTTTTTCCGCCATGGCTTGCACCTCGCGCGGAAGGAGATTTGCCATGCCGGAGATTGCCCCCTGTCCGCCGAGCCGGACGCCGCGGGCCAGATGCCGCTCGTCGCCGATCAGAATGATGAGATCGCCATGCGTCTTCAGCAGTTCCTCGGTATAGGGCCAATCACCGGAGGAGTCCTTGACGCCGACAACGACATCCGGAAATGCGGCGCGCAGGCGGCCAACGAGGGAAATGGAGAGCGGTACCATCGTGACCGACGGAATATTGTAGACGATCACGTCGCGGGCATGGGTGCCCAGCATGGTGAAAACGGCCGAAAACCATTTGAAGAGGCCATCGTCGCTGACGTTCTTGAAGTAGGAGGGCGGGGCAAGAAGAATATTGCGGACGCCCTGCGCCAGCGCCTGCCCAGCCTGCGCCGCGGCGTCCTCGGCGGCATCGACGAGCACGCCCATGACGATCTGCTCAGGTGTGACGCCGGCGGCAATCATGGCGGCCAGAACCTGTTTGCGCTCCTGCATGCCGATCGAAGCGCCTTCGCCCGTGGTGCCGAACAGGGTGACGCTTTTGCAGCCATTGGCAAGGCAATGCTTCGCCTGCTCGATCACTCCCGGGATCGCAATCTCGCCATCCGCATCGAAGGGTGTTGCCAGGGCGGCCGACAGGCCAAAATTCTCACTCATCCGATCCTCCCGATCTTATGAGATCAGTGCATAGCATGCTGACATGTTAGTTGTAAAGCGAAGTTTGTATCAGTTATGCATATGTGATTTACGCGGCTTGAGGGTTAGCAGGAATAGGCAAAGGGAAGCAGGTGATCTGTGGGAATTTCACGAAGCCCATCGGTTCGGGATCAAGCAATATGAGTGTTGTGAGATCCCGCTTTGCGGTAAGCGAGCTCCAAGCCAAGAACTGCGTGGTTGTGGCTCAGGAGGTGGTCTGTTAGCCCCTCAAAGGCACGTAATCGAGCCCGCCATCGATTTGTGAAGGCCGGCCATCGAGAAAAAGCTCACCGACGCGCGGGGCGGAACGAGCGATGATCTTGCCGCGCTTGATGACGGCGAGACGATTGGGCTTCAGGCGCAGCGCCTCCAGCGTGTCGACGGCCTGCAACATGACGAAATCGGCATTGCAACCCTTCTCCAGGCCATAGCCTTCAAGGCCGAGCGTCTTGGCGGAGTTGACGGTGAGTGCGTCGAAGATCTTCTTCTTGTCTTCGACACCCGCCATCTGCGCCACATGGATCGCCATATGACCGACCTCCAGCATGTCGCCGGAGCCCATCGAATACCAGGGGTCCATCACGCAATCATGGCCGAAGGAGACGTTGAGCCCGGCATCCATCAGTTCGCGCACACGGGTCATGCCGCGGCGCTTGGGATAGGTGTCGTGCCGGCCCTGCAGCATGATATTGATCAGCGGATTGGGAATGACGTTGATCCTTGCTTCCGCCATCAGGGGGATGAGCTTGGAGACGTAGTAATTGTCCATCGAATGCATCGAGGTCAGGTGCGAGCCGGCGACGCGGCCCTGCAGCCCGAAGCGGACCGTCTCTGCCGCCAGCGTCTCGATGTGACGCGACATCGGATCGTCGGTTTCATCGCAATGCATGTCGACGGGAAGGCCGCGATCGGCTGCGATCCTACAAAGCGCCTCGACCGAAGCTCTGCCCTCATCCATGGTGCGCTCGAAATGCGGAATGCCGCCAACGATATCGACGCCCATGTCGAGCGCGCGCGCGAGGGAAGCCACGCCGTCCTTGGCGCGATAATAGCCATCCTGCGGGAAGGCGACGAGCTGCAGGTCGATATAGGGCTTGACCCTGTCCTTCACCTCCAGAAGCGCCTCGGCCGTCACCAGCTTCGGATCGGAAGTGTCCACATGGCTGCGAATAAACAGCAGTCCTTGCGTGACGGCGAGATCGCAGTAGCGCAGCGCGCGATCGACAAGCTCTTCCTTCGTTACGATCGGGCGCAATTCTCCCCAAAGCGCGATACCCTCCAGAAGCGTGCCGGAAACGTTCATGCGCGGCAGGCCGAGCGAAAGCGTGGCATCCATATGGAAATGCGGATCGACGAAGGGGGGGCTCACCAGCCGGTCAGTCGCATCGATCTCTTCCTTCGCCTCTGCCGCGATCGAGGCTTCGATTGCTGCGATGTTGCCATCCTTGACCGCGATGTCGATGCGCTTGCGGCCATCGGGCAGATTGGCATTGCGAATGATCAGATCGAACATGGAACGCTCCTCGGATTATCTTTCGCCACGGCGATAGGGTTGCATCAGCGCCTGCGGTACGCGGGCGCGCCTGCTCATGATGGCAAGGGCAACGATGGACAGGATATAGGGTGTCATCAGGAAGAGCTGATAAGGGACACCCTGAACTGCGGTCTGCAGGCGCAGCTGAAATGCATCGAAGAAGGCGAAGAGGAGGGCGCCGAACAGCGCCCGGCCCGGCCGCCAGGATGAAAAGACGACCAGCGCGATGCAGATCCATCCGCGGCCCTGCACCATCGTCGGGAAGAAGCTGTTGAAGGCGGAAAGCGTCAGGAAAGCGCCGCCCATGCCCATCAATGCGCTACCGGCGATGATGGCGCCATAGCGGATCCTCATGGGGTTGAGGCCTTGTGCTTCGGCCGCGTGTGGATTTTCGCCGGTCATGCGGATCGCAAGCCCGACCGGCGTGCGGAAGATGAGGTAGGCTATGATCAGCGCTACCAGGATCGCGAGATAGGTCGGGGCGGTCTGCGTGAAGAGAGCGGGGCCGATGAAGGGCAGCGTGGAAAGCCCGGGAATGGCGATCGGCTGGAACGGCGTGATGGTCGGCGGCGTCCCGGCGATCGGAACGATCAGCCGGAAGACGTAGTAACTGAAGCTGGACGCGAAGAGCGTGACGCCGAGGCCGGAAACATGCTGCGACAGGCCTAGTGTCACCGTCAGGGCCGAATGCAGAAGACCGAAAATGCCGCCAGCGATTGCCGCAATTAGAAGGCCGGTCCATAAATCCGCACCGTGATAGACGGAGAGCCAGCCGATCATCGCACCGAAGGTCATGATGCCCTCGATGCCGAGGTTGAGAACGCCGGCCCGCTCGCAAAGAAGCGCGCCGAGCGTGCCGAAGATTAGCGGCGTGGCGATCCGCAGCACCGCGGCCCAAAGCCCGGCCGATGCAATGATGTCGACCAGCGTGCTCATCGGCGGATCCTGTATTGCGTGAAGAACAAGGCGATCAGCATGGTCAACAGCGACAGGGCGACCGTGACGTCGGCAATGTACGTGGGAATGCCGAGGCTGCGGCTCATGCCGTCGGCACCGACGAACATTGTCGCGGTAAAGATCGCTGCGAGGACAACCCCAAGCGGGTTGAGGTTCGCAAGCATCGCAACGACGATGCCGGAATAGCCGAAGCCGGGGGACAGATCGGTCGTGACATAGCCTTTGACACCCATGACTTCGATGGCGCCGGCAAGGCCGGCAAGCCCGCCCGAAAGACAGGCGACCTTGACGAGGGTCGAGCCGAGGCGAACGCCGGCAAAAACGGCGCCTGACGGATTGAGGCCTGCCGCCAGCGACTGCATGCCGAAAACGGTGCGCGACTGAACGAAATAAACGATCGCAGCAATGACGATCGCAATTGCAAAACCGATATGAAGACGCGATCGGGCAATCAGCTTCGGCAGCATGGCGTGATCGACAAGGGCCTGGGATTGTGGCCAGCCGAATGCCGTCGGATCCTTCAGCACACCGTCGATCAGCATGGAGACGAAGAGAACGGCGATGAAGTTCAGAATAAGGCTGGTGACGACCTCGTCGACGGAAAAGCGCAGCCGCAGCCATAGTGGCACGAGGATCAGGATCATGCCGGCAATGGCGCCGATCGCCATCAATAGCGGAATAACGATCGGGCCGGGCAGGCCGGCGAGCATCTTCGAGCCGAAGGCGGCGACGGCAATGGCACCGAAATAGAATTGCCCTTCGGCGCCGATGTTCCAGAGGCGGGCACGAAAGGCAACGGCCGCAGCAAGCCCCGTCAGGATCAGTGGCGTCGCACGCGTCAGCGTCTCGGTTGTCGAAAGTCGCGACCCGAAGGCGCCAAGCAGGATTCTGCGATAGGCTTCAAGCACGGGCGCGCCCGCGATTGCAATCAGGATGCCGGCCAAGGCGAGTGCCGCGACGATTGCGAGCAGAGGGGCAAGGGCCATCATGTAGAGTGGGCGGTGTTCGCGCCGTTCAAATCGCATTGTCGGCTCCGCTCTTCTCTTTCCATTCCCCCGCCATCATCAGTCCCAGCAGGCGCGCATCGGCCTTATCGGCATCGATAGGCGCCGAAAGGCGTCCGCCGACGATTGCCTGGATGCGATCGGCCAATGCAATGACCTCGTCCAGATCCTCCGAGATCAGGAGAACGGCGGTGCCTTGCTGGCGCGCTTCCAGAATGCGTCCGTGAACGGCGGCCACAGCACCTTCGTCCAGCCCGCGTGCTGGCTGGGCGGCTATCAGGATTCGTGGTCGCTCATGGAGATTGCGACCGAGGATCAGCTTCTGCATATTGCCGCCCGATAATAGCCGGGTGCGGGTTGCAGCATTACCGCCGCGCACATCGAATGCCTGGATGATCTCCTGCGCAAATGCCATGCCGGCACCTTTGTCGACGAGGCCATGCTTCGAATAGGAAGGCAGGCGCTCGAGCACGGCATTTTCCCAGATCGCCATTTCGCCGATCGCACCATCACGGTTTCGGTCTTCCGGAATGCGTCCGATGCCGGCATCGATAATCGCGGCAACGTCGAGATCGCCGACAGGCTTTCCGAACAGAAGAAGCTCGCCGGAGGAACGGTTCGACGTGCCGGACAGGATTTGCCCCAAGGTCGCCTGCCCGTTGCCCGATACTCCGATGATCCCCAGAACCTCGCCGGCCCGGACATGAAAACTGATCTTTTTCAGCCGTTCGACGCCACCGGTCTTGACGGTGATATCGCGAGCTTCGAGAGCGATGGCGCCCGGCGTCGAGGCTTCGCGGGTTGGGCGCGTGACACGATGTCCGACCATCAACTCCGCAAGCTCGGCCTTGCTTGTTTGGGATGCCTGCCTTTTGGCTGCAACCTTGCCACCGCGCAGGACGACGATACGATCGGCCGTTGCCATGACTTCATCGAGCTTGTGCGAAATGAAGATCAAGGACAGGCCTTGTGCTGCCATCTGCTTCAGCGTCGAGAATAGTTTCTCGGCCTCGATCTGCGTCAGAACGGCGGTCGGCTCGTCGAGGATGAGGATGCGCGCATCATTGTAGAGGGCTTTCAGGATTTCCACCCGCTGCTGCTCGCCGACGGAGAGATCGCCAAGGCGCGCATCGGGATCAACTTTCAGGCCGAAGCGCTCGGAGATAGCCAGGAGCTTGTTTCGGGCCGCATCCGTTTGAGACTTGAGTGACCAAAGTCCCTCCGTGCCCGTCATGATGTTTTCGAGCACCGTCAGGTTCGGCGCCAACGAGAAATGCTGATGCACCATGCCGACACCAGCCCGGATTGCCGCGCGCGGCTTGCCGTGCGGCAATTCTATATTGTCGATCAGGATGCGGCCGGTATCGGGCACATAGTGCCCGAAGAGGATGCTCATCAATGTCGTCTTGCCAGCGCCGTTTTCTCCGAGCAGGGCAACGATTTCGCCCTTTGCCAAGGACAGCGAGATATCGTCATTGGCAATCGTGCTGCCGAAGCGTTTGCTGACACCTTCAATGGAGAGGACAGGAATGATCATGCCGGAAAGCCTGCAATCGGGAAGCGGTGCTGCCAACGTTGCTCGGCCTCGAGCACGGATGCAAGCTGCAGCAACAGCTTATCCTCACCCATGGGTGCCATCAGCTGGACCGGCAGCGGCAATCCTTCAGCATCCTCTCCAAACGGGCCTGTAATCGCCGGAAAGCCGGATATGTTGGCGAGCGCGGCAAGAGGGGCAAAGGATGTCATGCGCTCGAGGTGCAATTGAGTGTCCGAATGATCCGTTGGAAAGGACCCGATGGGTGGCGGTGCTGTGGCGAGCATCGGCATGACGATGACATCGACCCTGTCGAAGACATCCCACAGAGTGCGGCTTGCCCTGACGGCGCCATTGAGGGAGTTCCAAAGGGCGGTTGCGGGCATGGCGCGTCCGCGCATGATGAAGGCTTGTGTCATCGCCTCTGCAAGGCGCATGTCGAGTTCGAGATCGTCAATCAGGCTGGCGATATTGACGGAGATGATATCGCCAAAAGCGCGGCTGCTGGCTTGAACGGCACTTTCCATCTCATCCCAACGGATGGATACCAGCTCGTTTCCCTGGCTTTCCAGGAAACTGGCTGCTGCTTCCACCGCTTGGGCCCGATCTGGTTCGATTGCGTAACGCTGGCCGGTGTCTGCAAGGAATCCGACGCGAAGCTTACCCGTCTTGGCCGGGAGTTGAGCGATATCCGCGAACGGTCCTCGCGTTCGACCTCGCACGGCATCGAAGATCGCTGCGGTGTCGCGTACCGAGCGGGTGACGGCCAGTTCGCTGGCGATGCCGCCGAGATGATTGCCGAATGAAGGGCCGGCGGGCACGGCGCCGCGTGTCGGCTTCATTCCGACAAGGCCGCAGCAAGCGGCCGGCACGCGGATCGAGCCGCCCGCATCCGTCGCATGCGCGATCGCCACGATACCGGCGGCGACTGCGGCCGCGGCACCACCCGACGAGCCGCCGGCGGTTCTGTCTTGGTCCAGGGGATTTCGGCAGATCGGACCGATTACCGGTTCGGACGCGAGTGAGAAGCCGAATTCCGGACTGGTGCTCAAGCCGAAGGCGCAGAGACCGGCATCGCGAAAGCGCTCTGCCAAATCGCTGTCCGTGCCTTGACCGGCGCGGGCGAACAAGCGAGAGCCCGCCGTTATCGGCAGTCCCGGGAAGGGGCCGCCGAGATCCTTGGCGATCGTCGGAACGCCGGCAAAGGCGCGCTGCGCAAAGCGCTCGGGATGCTCCGATGCCTCCTGATCCAGGGCGTGCGCTGCCGCAAGCCCGGCTTCAGGATTGACATAGGTAATGGCGCCAAGCTCATCTTTCATGGCGCAGGCGGCAAGTGCCGCCTGCATGGCATCCACACAGGTAAGCTTGCCGGACTTGATGGCGCCGGCCAGCTCTGTGGCATCGGCGAATGACGGGCTGGTCATGATCGAGCCGAAGAACTACTTCGGCTGATCCGCGACCTTGGGCACTTCGAAGGTGCCGGCCTTGATGTCGGCACGAACCTTCTCCATTGCAGCTTCCGCTTCTGCCGGTGCGACGCCTTTCACATAGATGATATCACTGCCGCCTTCCTTCATCAGGCCATAGGCCGTGTAGTTGCGGCCGACCGGCTTGCCGGCGGCAACATCAGCAATCGCCGCATTGAGAATGGGACGAAAGTACCACATGGCATTGGCAAAGACGGTATCGGGATAGCGCGGCGTGTAGTCGATCAGCGATCCTACCGACTTGATGTGACGTTCCTTGGCGGCGTCCGCAGTGCCGATGCGCTCACCGAAGAGCACGTCGGCCCCGGCGTCGATCTGCGCGAGACCGGCTTCGCGCGCCTTCGGCGGGTCAAAGAAGGTGCCGATGAAGGAGACGAGATGCTTGCAGTCGGGATTGACCGCTTTGACGCCGGCGGCAAAGGCATTGATCAGCATATTGACTTCGGGGATCGGGATGGCGCCGACGGAGCCGACGACATTCGACTTGGTCATCTTGCCCGCCAGCATGCCGGCAAGATAGGCGCCGTCATAGTTCCAGGTGCCGAAGACGCCGAAATTGCTGCCGGCAGGCTCGCCGCTGGAGCCGAGCACGAAAGCCGTATCCGGGTAGTCGGCAGCAACCTGGCGTGCTTCCTTCTCTACAGCATAGGCCTCGCCGATAATCAGCTTGTTGCCCTGTTCGGCATATTCGCGCATGGCACGCGGATAATCCGTGCCCGAAACGCCTTCGGAAAAGACATATTCAATAACGCCTTCCTTGGCTGCATCCTGAAGTGCCTTGTGAAGACAGGAATTCCACGCGTTTTCGACCGGCGAGGCGTGAATCCCCGCCACCTTGAGCGGCGCGGCTGCACGGGCGGCCGGCGCGAGAGCGCTGACGCCGAGCGCTATGCCCGATGCAATCACGGCGCGGCGTGACAGTATGATTTCATTGGTCATTTTTAGTTCCCCAGCTTTTTGATCAATTGGTAAAAATCATATGAGGGGGCTAAAAATGTGTCAAGCGATCCGGGTGCTCAAATAATATGCGGCGCGGCCGATATCCGCTTATCATCGGTGGCTCCCAGAAGCCGGCACGATCGCTATTCATCGCTTCATGCCTCTGTCGGCGATCCGAGCGCGGAGTTCGCAATTCTTTATCCGGATAGCGCCTTGCCGAAGGATAGTTAAGCTGCTGGGCGCAATCGATAAAATCGTTCGATGCAACTCTATCTTTAATTAACTAGGTCGCTTCACCCAATATTTCGCTTTTCATGCGACAAAGCCGGCAGAGGTAAGGTGACCCATGCAAGAGCTTCCAGTTTCGTCAAAAATCATCAAATCAGTCTATTTCCGCCCGGATGACGGACGGCTTTATATTCGCTTCAAGAATGGTGAGGAACGTCAATTCACCGGCGTTCCGCAAAAGGCAGCGATTGCCATGGTAAAGGCGCCATCGCCCGGCCAGCACTATATCGAGCATATTCGCACCAAATTCGAGCGCGTTGCCTGAAGCGCGAATTGCGGCGAAATCGGCATTTTTTGCTTTGAAGACCCGCTCGCTTGTTTTCCGCTGCGAGTTTCATCGGCGGAATGAGGTTTATGTTTCGCTGCATTGATAAACACTAAGTTGCGCTATCTATATCACTCATAACCACCTTTCAGGGAGGAAGATGCGTGATTGATGAAAAGCAGCTTATTTCCAAGATCACCTGGAGGCTTATGCCTTTTCTGGGTATCCTCTATCTGATCGCCTATATCGATCGTCAGAATGTCAGTTACGCCAAGCTCGATATGGTCGGCGCGCTCGGCATGAGCGAATACGCCTATGGTCTTGGCGCTTCTCTGTTCTTTATCGGCTATTTCATCTTCGAGGTGCCGAGCAACCTGCTTCTCGACAGGTTCGGAGCCAGCAGGTGGTTTGCACGTATTCTGATCTCATGGGGAGCGGTGACGGTCGCGCTTGCCTATACGCAGAATGCGACCATGTTCTACATTCTCCGATTCCTGCTCGGCGCCTGCGAAGCCGGTTTCTTTCCCGGAGTGCTCTATCTGCTGACCCTCTGGTATCCTTCGGCCTATCGCGGCAGGATGGTCGGGCTTTTCATGATCTTCAGCGCCTTTGCCAATGCGATCGGTGCACCGCTCGGCGGTGTGCTGCTGGATTTGAATGGGCTCTATGGTATTGCCGGCTGGCAATGGGTCTTCCTGGTGACCGGCATTCCCGCCATCCTTGCCGGTTTCATAACGCTGTTTTATTTGCCGGACCTGCCGTCCAAGGCGACGTTCCTCGACGATACGGAAAAGAAATGGCTGAAGGACCGGCTCGCGGTGGAAAATTCGGGCATGGAGCAGAACGCCGCCGATGGCTTCAAGGCGCTGATCAACCCGCGCGTACTGCTGATGGCGCTTTGCTATATCGGTTTCCCGCTTGCCGCTTACGGTCTCAGCTATTGGCTGCCGACCATCGTCAAGAATTTCGGTGTCAGCAACACGACGAACGGCTTCCTAAACATCATTCCATGGCTTCTCGTTGCAATCGCTCTTTATGCTGTGCCGACGGCGGCGGACAAGGTAGAATCGAAGACACCCTATATCGTCATTCCCGCGCTGGTCGGTGCCGTAAGCTTGGTTCTGTCAGCCGTTATTCCGGACCATACGCTGCAGTTTGTTTTCCTCTCCATCGCGGCAGCTGGCATATTCGCGGGCCAGCCGGTGTTCTGGAGCCTGCCGTCGCGCTTCCTCCAAGGAGCGGGGGCTGCCGCCGGCCTTGCTGCGATCAATTCCGTTGGCAATCTTGGCGGCTTCATCGCTCAGAACGTCGTGCCCTGGATCAAGGATGCGACGGGAAGCACGATCACACCGATGTTCTTCCTTGCGGCCTGCCTGCTGGCAGCAGCACTTTTGGTTCTGGTGGTGGGGCGAATGGTGCCGCGCACGCCACGGCCGGAAGATCTTGGCAATTCGGGCGCAGCACGCGCGAAATGATTGCGCTCACGCGAGCCAATACACTCTTCAAATGAAAGGGACGGCCTGATGGCCGCCCTAATTTTTACGTGACTGATGATAGCGAGCTTACGCAAAGGCGTAGGCACCATCCAGACGCTTGGGCACGCGCCGCTGCCAATATAGCCTTCCTCTTCCAGGGCCTTCTCATCAATCTTTGCGCTCCATATTATCAGATAATTACAAGAGTTGACATATTTTTACAGATTTGATAGCTCCGTCGTTGAGCGGCATTCACAGAGGACGATGATGAAACTCTCCGTCGCCAACGATTCCGGCGTGAGCGCGACGCGCTTCGGCGACATCATCTATGAGAGGATCGTCGCGATGATCGCGGATGGAACCTTTCCGGTGAACGAGCGGTTGCCGGCGGAAGCCAAGCTTGCGGAAATGTTCGGGGCGTCCCGGCCCGTCGTGCGCGACGCTCTGGAGCGGCTGCGAGCGGACGGTTTGATCGTTTCGCGCAAGGGGTCGGGTTCCTATGTGCGCCAAAGGCCGGATTCTTCAGTCCTCAAAATGGTGCCTGTAGGATCGCTGGCCGACGTGCAGCGCTTTTTCGAATTTCGCGCCGGGCTCGAGGCGGAAGCCGCCGAGCTTGCGGCGCGCAACTGGCAGCCTGATGACAAGGATCGGATCATGGCGGCGCTGCAGAAGATCGAAGAGTGTCTTCGCGAGGGACGCCTTGGTGCTGAAGAGGATCAGGAGCTGCATAATGCCATTGCGATCGCGACCGGCAATCAGTTCCATATCACTGCCCGCGAATTGTTTCGGCCGCATTTTGCCATCGGTCACTCGGTGACCCGCAGCCTCAGTCTCAAGCGGACGCCCGAGCAGATCCGCAGTGTGCAGGATGAGCATGCCGTGATCGTGCAGGCGATCTTCGAGCGGCGGGAGACCGAAGCGCACGATGCAATGAAACGACACATCTTGAATGCACGGGCCCGCATGTTCCGGGGCGTTTAAGATATTGGATGAGGTAAGGCGAGGCGATCGGCTTTTGGAAGCTTCATTGCTTGCGCCACGAGGGATGACGAAGGATGGAACTATGAGCATTGAAACCATGCGGCAGGCGTTGACCGGCGTCTCCGGCGTCCCGGTCACGGCCTATGATGCAAGTGGCGAAGTGGAACCGCGCGTGACCGCTCAGGTCTACGCGCGCGTGGCCGCTGCCGGCATTCACAACATCGTTGCGGCGGGGAATACCGGCGAGTTCTATGCGCTCACGCCGCAAGAAATCCGCCGCGTCCACGAAGCTGCGATTTTCGGTGTCGACGGCAAGGCGCCGGTGACGGCGGCGATTGGCCGCTCATTGCGTGAGGCGATCCAGATGGCTAGGGATGCTGCCTCGATCGGCGCCTCCGCCGTCATGTCGCATCAACCGGTGGATCCATTCGCCGCTCCCGCCTCGCAGATCGACTATTTCCGCGATCTGGCGGAGGCCTCGCCCCTGCCGCTCGTGGCCTATGTCCGCGCCGAGGGCTTCAGCGTTGGCGACATGGTTCGCCTGGCCGGCCACGGCAACATTGTCGGCATCAAGTTTGCGACGACGGATCTGATGCTGCTTTCGCGGGCGATCGCGAGTTCCGATCCAAAGGGCGCGCTGTTCGTCTGCGGTCTGGCCGAAAGCTGGGCTCCGACATTTGCGGCGGCCGGCGCAAGGGGCTTCACCTCAGGCCTCGTCAATGTTGCGCCAAAGCTATCGCTTGCCGTTCACGCGGCTTTGGAGAAGGGTGATTTCGCCTCCGCCCGCGCCATCGTCAACAAGCTTGAGCCCTTCGAACGCATGCGCACGAAGTTCCGCAACGGAACAAACGTTACCGTCGTCAAGGAGGCCGTTACCTATTCCGGCCTCAATGTCGGTCCTGTCCGCGTTCCGGGCGTGCCACGCCTTGATGAGAAGGATCGCGAAGAATTGTTCGCTTTGCTGCGCGGATGGCGGGAAGCGGATGAGCTTTCCTCCAGCGGATAACAGCCCTTCGTGAGCCGAATTGGCACGGCGCCAAAGGCGCAATCAGAGCACGACAACCTTCGCTCCCACGTTGACCCGGCTATAAAGATCCATCACATCCGGATTTGCCATGCGGATGCAGCCGGAAGATACGGCCTTGCCGATCGAGTTGGGCTCATTGGTGCCATGGATGCGGTAAAGGGTGGAGCCGAGATAGAGCGCTCTTGCCCCAAGGGGATTATTGAGGCCGCCTTCCATGTGATCGGGTAATTCCGGCCGACGGGCGATCATTTCCTTGGGCGGCGTCCAATCCGGCCACTCTGCTTTGCGGCTGACCGTTTCCGTGCCCTTCCAGGCAAAGCCCTGCTTGCCGACACCGATGCCGTATTTGAGTGCGGTCCCATCATTCTGAACCAGATAGAGACGTTTTTCCTTCGTGGAGATCACGATCGTGCCGGGTTCGTAGCCGGAGAAGGGCACCACCGTGCGCGGGATCGGCGATCGCGCCATGGCGGCACGCCGGTCATCCTTGACGCCGGGGTTGAATTGCGGAGAAGTCTCGCGCGGATCGATCGAAGCCTGCCGCGGCAAGCGCCGGGGAGGGGGCGGAAAATCGCCATCCTCGTCATCATAATAGCCATAAGCGTCGCCGTGATAGTAATAGCTATCGTCGAGACGCCGATCGTCGCGATAGCGCGGCGGCGCTTCGCGAAAATACCGCGGCGCCGCATAGCCATCGCCTGGGTCGCCATAATCCGGCAAGTATCTCCATTCCTGTGCATGTGCAGCGGCGCTTGCCATCAGCACGGCCACTGCGGGCAAAAGAACCAGTCTCATAATCTTCATATCACAACCATATTTTCCAAAATCACAGCCCACGAGGGCGCGTAGCCTGCGCCGACAATTTCGGAAACGGCAGGCGTAATTGTGGCAAAACGGCTGAAAATCTAGCAATCAGGTGCCGGATTCTGTCGATAACGAAGACGGTTCGGTAGTTTTGAAAGCACGTGCAAATCCCTGCAAGCTGATGAGCGGAATCGCCGATATCACTATGGTACAACTGGCAGGCGGGATCCGATGATGCCCTGGAGCTACCAAGATACCATTGTTTGCCATCCAATCCTGCGACTGCCGGCTTGAGTCGCTAAATCCCTGCCCCGTCGAGTTGCTCAGCGTCATCGCCCTCCCAGGGTGAGGGCATTGAGGCCCGATTGAGATTGGCTGAGGGAAGCGGCATCCAGCACTTCAATTCTGGCTCGGCATATTCGATGATGCACCCCGGCGCAGAGTCGGAAGCGCGCCAGCCTTCCGACCCAAAGCGATCTCCACTCGACCAATAGGCAAGATCGACTTCTGCCGGCCCCTGTTCGGAGGGGCGGATTGTAACGAGAATTCTGCTCCCGTCCTTTGGCGCAGTTGCCATTTGGCGCCAGCGATCTGGTTCGTGCATCATTATTCCTCCTGCCTCGCTCCAGGTGGCAAGTGTCGCTTCACCATTGAAAACGGTCAACTCAAACTTTGCGCAATCCAGCCTCTATCGATTGATCCTGGATCGAAACAGATCCCGATTTTCAGCAATTGATGAGAGCAACCACTGCCATTGTTTTGACGGACATGTGTCTCTTTTTGTCGGAGAGAGCAGCGTTTGGCGCTACCTTACGGATGGGCAACGCATCGCCGGAGATAAGGGATAGCAGCTCAGATAATTCGAGCTTTTCGGCCGTGGCCAAGCTCGCGGCCGGAATCCATTTGAGCGAACGCCTTGATATTTTCGGAACCAGCGGCCGACTCCTGCGTAGACTTCGGTGACGAGCTTTACGGCTCCTAGTGGGGCGCAGAGCTTTGCATCGCATCGGTGCCCAGGAGGGCGGATTTCATCGTATGACGATCCCTGGAGTAACGTCGAGAGGAGGCCGCATGTCCAGATACACACCTCTGGTGCTGTTCTTCATCTGCGCGGGATTGCTGACTTGCATGATCGGTGTCGGTTTAGCCTCCCTTCTTCAATGAATGAGACCCTCCGGGCGCGAAAAACGGCCTGCATGACGCAGTGCTTTGATGCCCGCTAATGACCAGCGGCGATAGCCCGATAGGCTTCGCGACCCGCGACCCAGGTGCGCCTGACGACGGGTACATCACCCTCCGGCCATTCGACGAGGATGAGATCGGCTCGGTTGCCGACCTTGATCGTACCACGATCATGGAGACCCGATGCTCGTGCGGGATTGCCGGAGACCAGCGGCCATAGATCCTGCAACTGCCCCACGCCATCCGCTTTCAGGCGTGCAAGGCCGAGGAGCATGGCGGGATAATAATAATCCGAGGCGAGGATATCGCAGAGACCTTCGCGGATCATGTCGGCCGCGCCGATCGACGCGAGATGACTGCCGCCGCGCGTCGCATTTGGCGCGCCGAAGACGATAAAATCGCCCGCGTCTCTGGCAGCGCGCGCCACGCGACGGTTCATGGGGAATTCGCAGATACGTGCGCCGCGTGCGCGATAGAAATCACGTGTCTCGATCTGGCTGTCGTCATGCGAAAGCATCGGAGCGCCGGCAGCCTCGCCAAGTGCTGAGACCTCGTTGATGGCGGCCAGGACTTGCGGCCGGCGCTCCCACATGGCGCGTGCCATGGCGATCATGTCCGCGACCGGCAGCTTTGCCCTCTTTGCGCGTTCGGCCATCTTGTCCGCGAAGACCGGTGAGCCAGGATCAAGGGCAGGGAAATTCGGATCGAGATCGAACGGCCGCTCCTGCAGCGATACCGCGGGATCAAGCAGCAGCATCGATGTGTGGTCGTTAAACGCAATGGAGGGCCGGTGAGAACCTGACAACGCGTCGCGAATGAGGTCGATTGCCTCAAAGCAAAATGTTTCCCAGCGCAATTGTACCCGGTTGTCGACCATCAACCTTGAAGCCAGCTTATCGAGAGAAGAAACCACCGCACGGCCGTTTTCAACGGAGCGCAGCCCCGGCTCCCAGCTCAAGGTCAGCGCGTGGAAGGCTGTGGCGATGCCATTGGCAGCAAGCTGGCGGTCCGTTTCGAGAAGCGCCGGCGCAACCGGCAGCATCGTGCCCGGGCGCGGCATGAGCTGTCGTTCGAAAGCGTCGCCGTGGACATCGACAAAGGCAGGCCCGAGAAGGTGACCGCGCCCGTCGATAACCTCGGCTCCGTCGCGGGCACCGTCGATATCAGTGATGCGTCCCTCTTCGATCCGTACCGATGCAGGCTCCAGGCGGTCGCCGAAGACAACGGTGGCGCCCTCAATGATGATGGGAGAATTGTGATGCATGGCGGGCCTGTTTCGCAAAATGAAGAGGGCGGGAATCATACCCGTTTGCGGCTAATTTCCAGCACGTGCTTCTAGTGACACGATATGACAGATTTGAGAACGCTATTGCCAAATCTCCCACCCGAAATGGCTGCCGACGCCCATCGTAGTCTAGACAATGGATATCGACACTATCGATAATTCAAAGTCCGAGCATTCTCTGCAACACTTCGTCCCTCCGAATGAAATGGTGCCAGAGGGCTGCCAATACATGCAGGCTGACAAGAACATAGAGGCAGTAAGCACCGTATTCGTGGATCTGCGCAGCGATTCTTTCCAGGCCGCCGTTGGGCAGCAGCAGGTTGGGCCATTGGAAGAGACCGAACCATGGCAGATCATGCCCACCAGCAGCGGAGGTGGTGTAGCCGGCAAGCGGCATCAAGATCATCAGAGCGTAAAGCAGAATGTGTGCGCCGCGCGCTGCGTAGTGGCTAAAGACGTCTAGCGGACGCCGATAGGCGGGTTCACCAAACGAAAGCCTCAGCGGCAGCCTCACGGCGATGAGGACAAGCGCAGTCATGCCGAGCGATTTATGTACATCGAGGAGGGCGCGGCGTAGGGGCACGCCGGGCGTGAGATAAGAACAATAGAGACCGATGAGGAGTGCGGAAATGATGATGACAGCCATTAGCCAATGCAGGAGCCGCTGCGATGGCCGGTAGCGGACTGTTGGAACCGTGGTTGATGCTTCGCTGGTGATGGACATATGTTTCTCCGGTCGTTTTGGGGTACGGCGCGGATGCGGTGATCGGCGTGAATGTGGCTGATTTGAGGGCCTATTCATTCACCTTCTTGCGAGCAGAGTCGGATCGACAACCGGCCAGGCTTCCCAGGCCGCTAGATGGGTTGTCCGTTGCGTCGTATAGAACAGGCTTGCCGCCTGACGCTTTGCTCGTGCTAGATGTCGGTCGTCGATCCTATCGGTCTGCTTTCGGAGGGAGGATCTGGCCCCTGTCGCCGGTGGTAGACAGGATCTCGCAACTCTCGGCATGCGACGGCGCTTGACCTTCCGTGACGAGAGCCTTGGGACAGATGCCGATCTCATGCCCCTGGATCCGGAAGAAGGCGACGCCTCCGGTCTCGAGCGCCAATCTCAATTGCGCTTCCGTCGCCCGATGCAGGCTGTGCCGATTACCCTCGTAATCGCGGATGGTGCTGCGCGACACGCCGGAACGCTCCGCAAGGTCCATTTGCGTCCAATCGAGGAAGCCGCGGGCCGCCCGGCAGAGCGCTGGTGTCAAAATCATCGCCATCTTACCTTGACGCAGGGTTCGAAGCTGCCCATATTGGGCGATATCTGTCATATAGGGCATAATCTAGCGGATTTCCAGGGGTTTTGCCGACTGGTGCAATCCTGCCAAGCGAAGGAACGACGTTTTGGGATAACGAGCGAGCCCATTTTTATTCTAGCACTTTTGGCTCTACCGTTTGTCGGAAGTCTTCTTTCCGTATGTTTGTTACGCACGCAGTCGCGGCGCGGGCCGGCATGGATTGCCGGGATCATCACGTTTCTGGCGCTCTTAATTTGCGCTAGCTTCTATCCCGCCGTGATGGACGGTGGCGTAGTGCGCTACAGCATAGAGTGGTTGCCGCAGCTGGGGCTTAACTTCAGTCTCAGGCTGGATGGATTTGCCTGGCTGTTTTCGCTTGTCATCACTGCCATCGGCTTTCTCGTCATCGTCTATGCCCGCTATTACATGTCGGAGGAGGACCCGGTTCCGCGCTTCTTCTCCTTCCTGCTTGCCTTCATGGGCGCGATGCTCGGCATCGTCCTGTCAGGCAATGTCATTCTGCTCTCGATATTCTGGGAACTGACGAGCATCTTCTCATTCCTGCTCATCAGCTATTGGCACAATTCGGCTGCCGCTCGCGATGGTGCCCGCATGGCGCTGACGATCACGGGGATCGGTGGGTTCTGCCTGCTGATCGGGCTAATCCTGCTCGGCCATATCGTCGGCAGCTATGATCTGGACAAGATCCTGGCATCGGGCGATATCATCCGCAACCATCCGCTCTATCTGCCTGCGCTGATCCTCATCCTGCTCGGTGCGCTGACGAAGAGCGCGCAATTCCCGTTCCATTTCTGGCTTCCGAATGCGATGGCGGCGCCGACGCCCGTCTCGGCCTATCTGCATTCCGCCACCCTGGTGAAGGCCGGCGTTTTCCTGCTGGCGCGCTTCTGGCCGGTTCTCGCCGGCACTAACGAGTGGTTTTATATCGTCGGTGCCGCCGGCATCATCACGCTGGTGCTCGGCGCCTATTTCGCGATGTTCCAGCAGGATCTCAAAGGGCTGCTCGCCTATTCCACGATCAGCCATCTCGGCCTCATCACCACCTTGCTCAGCCTCGGCAGCCCGCTTGCGACAGTCGCCGCCATCTTCCACATGCTGAACCATGCGACTTTCAAGGCCTCGCTATTCATGGCGGCCGGCATTATCGATCATGAGACCGGCACGCGCGACATGCGCCGTCTGAGCGGTCTGTTCCGCTATATGCCGTTCACGGGAGCGCTTGCGATCGTTGCGAGTGCCGCCATGGCCGGTGTTCCGCTGCTCAATGGTTTCCTGTCGAAGGAAATGTTCTTCGCCGAAGCGATCGAAACCCATGCGGATTCCATCCTCGATCGCATGCTTCCCTATGTGGCGACGCTGGCAAGCGCCTTCAGCGTTGCCTATTCGCTGCGCTTCATTCAGACGGTGTTCTTCGGGCCGGCGCCGACCGATCTGCCGATCGCCAAGCCGCACGAGCCGCCGCGCTGGATGCGCTTCCCGATCGAGCTTCTGGTCGTGGTATGCCTAGTCGTCGGCATCGTTCCGGCGCTTTCGGTGGCTCCTTTCCTGCATGCGGCTGTGGTCAGCGTTCTCAATGCCGATACGCCGCAATACAGCCTCTCGCTCTGGCATGGCTTCAATTTGCCGCTCGTGATGAGCATCGTCGCATTGGTCGGCGGCACGGTATTCTATTTCACCTTCAAGGATTACTTTTCCCGATGCGACGACGGTCCGCCTATCTTCCGACGCTTGAAGGGGCAGCGCATCTTCGAACGGGTGCTGGTCGAGGTTTCCTGGCATTGGGCCAGAACCGCCGAAAAGCGGATCGGCACGCGCAAGCTGCAGCCGCAGCTTCGCTGGGTCGTTGTGATGGGGTTCGCCGCCGGTCTGCTGCCGCTTTATCTGTCCGGTTTCGAAGCCAAGCACTTTTCCTTCCTGGGCGCCGACCCAGTCTTCGCCGCAGTCTGGGCGATTGGTATTTGCCTGGCGATTGGCACCGCCTTCTTTGCAAAATATCACCGGCTTGCCGCCTTGGTGATGCTGGGCGGCGTCGGCTTGATCGTCTGCATGACGTTCATCTGGCTGTCGGCGCCGGATCTCGCGATCACCCAGCTTCTCGTTGAGATTGTTACGACGGTTCTCATCCTGCTGGGTTTGCGCTGGCTGCCGAAGCGGACCGAAGGGATCGACGATACGGTCGATTTGCGCGCCCGTTTCCGCCGCTTCCGCGATCTGGCTCTGGCTGTCATCTGCGGCGTCGGCATGATGTTCATTTCCTATGCCGTCATGACCATGCCGGTACCTGACGCTATCGCGAATTATTTCCTGGAGAATGCCTATTCGAAGGGCGGCGGCCGCAACGTCGTCAACGTCATCCTCGTGGATTTCCGAGGCTTCGATACGCTGGGCGAAATCGCCGTTCTCGGCGTCGTCGCTTTAACGGTCTATGCGCTGCTGCGTCGTTTCCGCCCGGCACCCGACAGCATGGAGATGCCGGAGCAGCAGCGGATCCAGAATCGTTTCGACGAGGAACGGCCGGAGCGCTCGGCCGGAGATACCGTGCGCGACTACCTGCTGGTACCCTCCGTCATTATGCAGTGGATGTTCCCCTTCGTGATCGCCCTGTCGGTCTATATTTTCATGCGGGGGCATGATGCGCCGGGGGGCGGCTTTTCTGCTGGCCTGACGCTCTCGATCGCCTTCCTGCTGCAATATCTGGCCGGTGGCACGCGCTGGGCGGAGGATCGCATCCGCATCCTGCCGCTCCGTTGGATGGGCGCCGGGCTTTTGATCGCGACGGCGACGGGCATCGGCGCCTGGTTCTTCGGCTATCCATTCCTCACCTCGCACTTCCAATATTTAGACCTGCCGCTGATCGGCAAAGTGCCGGCGGCAAGCGCGCTGCTCTTCGATCTCGGCGTTTTCCTGCTCGTTGTGGGATCCACCGTTCTGATCCTCGTCGCACTTGCGCACCAGTCGATCCGTATCAACCGCTTGCGGGCGCTTGATGCCGACAAGGTAAAGGGGGGCTGATGGAACTCATCTTGTCCATTGCGGTTGGTGTGATGACCGCTTGCGGCGTTTGGCTGATTCTACGCCCGCGCACCTACCAAGTCATCATCGGACTGTCGCTGCTTTCCTATGCCGTCAACCTCTTCATCTTCGGTGTCGGCGGCGTAAAGACGAATGTGCCGCCGCTGCTTAGCGATGACACGGCAACGCAGGCTCTGGCAGATCCGGTGCCGCAGGCTCTGGTGCTGACTGCGATCGTTATCGGCTTTGCGACAACAGCCCTGTTCCTGGTCGTGCTGCTTGCATCGCGCGGCCTGACCGGTACGGACCACGTCGACGGACGGAGTGACCGGAAATGACGAGCTGGTCGCATCATCTCATCATCGCTCCGATCCTTGTTCCCCTTGTCGCGGGTGCGCTGCTCGTGTTCATTGATGAGCGTTCACGTACGCTGAAGGCGCTCATCAGTCTCGTTGCAGCGCTGTTGCTGGTGGGCATTGCGCTTGCGCTCTTCCGTGCAGAAGGTGCATCACCCTGTCAGGAGCGTGCCTACCTGCTGGGAAACTGGAGCGCACCCTTTGGTATCGTGCTCGTGCTCGACGGCTTGTCGGCACTCATGTTGCTGCTGACATCCATAGTCGCCGTTGCCGCGTTGATATTCTCGCTGGCGCGTTGGCATGCGGTCGGTGCGCATTTTCACACCATGTTCCAGCTGCTGTTGATGGGCGTCAACGGCGCGTTCCTGACTGGCGATCTCTTCAACCTCTTCGTCTTCTTCGAGGTCATGCTGGCGGCATCCTATGGCCTCCTGTTGCATGGTTCCGGACCGCTGCGCGTCAAGGCGGGCATGCATTACATAGCCGTCAACCTCGCAGCCGCGTTGCTCTTCCTCATCGGCGTCAGCCTGATCTATGGCACGACGGGAACGCTGAACATGGCGGATCTTGCCGTGCGCATCCCAGAAATGTCGGCAGATCGCCGCATGTTGATGCAGGCCGGCGCCGGCGTGCTTGGCATCGCATTCCTCATCAAGGCGGGCATGTGGCCGCTCTGCTTCTGGCTGCCGACAGCCTATAGCGCGGCTTCGGCGCCGGTTGCGGGCATATTCGCGATCCTCAGCAAGCTCGGCATCTATGTCATCCTGCGGCTGACCATGCTCCTGTTCAGCGCCGGCCCTTCTGCGGGCTTCGGCGCGATCGTGCTTCTCTATGGAGGGATGGCAACGCTGATCTTCGGAACGGTCGGCGTGCTGGCGTCGCAGGCGCTTGGGCGGCTCGCCGGTTTTTCGGTTCTGGTCTCATCCGGTACGCTGCTGATGGTGATCGGTATCAATGATGGCTCGATCTCGTCCGGCGCGCTGATGTACCTCGTCAGCTCGACGCTGACGATCAGCGCATTCTTCATGCTGATCGAACTCGTGGAGCGCGGACAGGATGCCGGCGCCAGCGTTCTCGCCGTTACCATGGAGGCCTATGGTGATGCCGAGGATAAGGAGTCGGCCGAAGAGGATGGCGTAACCATGCCCGGCACCATGGCAATGCTCGGCATCTGCTTTGCCGCTTGCGGCATCCTGTTGGCAGGCCTGCCGCCTCTGTCCGGCTTCGTCTCCAAGTTCACCATGCTCTCGGCCATGATGGGGACCGGCGCGATCGGCGTTCCGCCGAGCGCTGCGGTCTGGACGTTGATCCTGCTCGTCATTCTTTCAGGCATTGCCGCTCTGATCGCCATGACGCGCGCCGGCATACGCGCATTCTGGAGTTCGCTCGAGGGCACTGTTCCCCGCGTCCTCGTCATCGAGATCGTCCCGGTCATGAGCCTGCTCGCATTGACGCTGGCGCTGACCATCTGGGCAGGACCGGTCATGCAGTACATGGATGCGACTATCCGCACGCTTAGGGATCACAACATCTATGTCGATGCTGTCCGTAATGCCGTGGTCTCGCCAGCAAAAACGGGAGGCCT
Organism: Rhizobium sp. No.120; assembly: GCF_054558365.1. NCBI lineage: Bacteria > Pseudomonadati > Pseudomonadota > Alphaproteobacteria > Hyphomicrobiales > Rhizobiaceae > Rhizobium > Rhizobium sp. No.120. Next base: position 125,616 of record NZ_BAAJNQ010000005.1, on the reverse strand, counting down.
GTGATGTTGCCTTATCCGCTTTTGACACTCAGCCTGATCCTTATGTGGCTGCTGCTGAACGGCTTCTCGCTTGGTCAGCTTATCCTAGGTATCATCGTCGCGGTCTTTGCGTCCTGGGGCATGGCATCGCTGCGACCCGAAAAGCCGCGGCTGCGGAAATGGTATCTGCTGCCCAAGCTCTTCTTCCGGGTCGTTTTCGATGTCGTGAAATCGAACGTCCAGGTGGCCTGGATTATCCTGAGAGGGCGTTCGCATAAGACGACGCCGGGTTTTGTGGTTCTTCAGCTCAAGGTGCGGGATCAAATCCCGCTGGCGCTGCTTGCGGTTATCCTGACCAGCACGCCGGGTTCAGCGTGGCTGGAATATGATTCTAACGACAACACGGTGCTGCTGCATGTCCTCGATCTCGAGAACGAGGCGCAATGGCGCCAAACGGTCTCCAATCGTTATGAAAGCCTGCTGATGGAGATTTTCGCATGAGCGCCATGATCATCCAGATGTCCGTTACGATTGCGCAGCTGATGATCGTGGCAGCGATGGCGATCGCCTCTATCCGCATGTTCCGGGGACCGCGCGCGCAAGATCGCATTATTGCGCTCGATACGCTTTATGTGAATGCCATGCTGCTGCTGTTGACTTTTGGCATCGGCACTGGTCGCGTCGTTTATTTCGAAGCCGCACTCGTCATCGGTATGCTGGGCTTTGTCGCAACGGTTGCATTGGCAAAATTCCTGATGCGCGGGGAGGTGATCGAATGAGCGCCTCATTTGAAAACATGCCGCTATGGGCGGCGGTCCCGGTCGGTGCACTTCTCGTGATCGGCGCTTTCCTGACGCTCGTCGGCGCCATCGGGTTCTTAAGGCTTGGAACATTCTACGAGCGCATTCACGCGCCGACATTGGGTACGAGCGGCGGCATCGGCGCGATCATGATCGCATCGACGATCTTCTTTTCGACGGCGACGCGATCCCTCGTCATTCATGAACTGCTGATCGGTATCTTCATAACGGTGACGACCCCGATCACCTTCATGCTGCTCGCCCGCGCGGCCCTGCATCGCGATCGTGCCGAGCAGAACGGCAATGTTCCGCCCAAGCAATCGCCTCCGGAGACATCGGCCGAGAGTATCGGTCATAGGTGACCAAGCAATACGGCCGCATAAAGATGCGGCGCTGCGTCATATAATGGGTTCGCGGCAATTAACGCTCAAGCATATAGCAGCACTGGATGATGGTTTCGCGGCGTGCTCGCGAAAAGAGTTCCCTGTAGCCAGCTCGACGGAAACCCAGTTTGGTCAGCACCCGTCCCGAGGCGGGGTTGTCGGATGCATGACCGGATTCGAGCTTGGACAAGTCGATCGTTTGGAAGGAGAAGGCGATCAAGGCCTGTGCTGCCTCGAAGGCATAGCCCTTTCCCCAAGCTTGCCTTTCCAGCCAATAGCCGAGGCTCCCCTTGCTGTCGGCAATGCCATCAACGTCCACGATGCCGATCATTCTTTCCTCTTGTTCGATGGCGAAACGATAGGCGGAGCCTTCGGCCCATTCGCGCTCATGGCTGGAAAACCAATCTCTGATATCGTTTTCGTTCGGTGGATATGAGGCGTTGCTCAGCATGCGTGTCACGGCCCAGTCGCTCTGGATTTCGAAGGCGCGTATTGCGGCGAGGGTCGATGTAGGACGCAGGCGGAGGCGTGCCGTCTCGATGGAGGAGCGCGGGATCAGTCTTGTTGTCCTCATGGAAAGTGTCTTAACTGATAGAGAGGTATCGATGTGCGGTGAGGTTTCATAGACTACTATCTACGCGCGAGATCTTAATGGGAAGCAATTTTGTTAGGCTGCCATTTTTTAGCGCTAGTCAATATATTGCCGCAATGGGCGCGCAAAAGCGCCGCCTCTTGCGGGCCTGACCCGCAGGAATATGGGACCGGCCGTGAGAGCGTTCCGTTTACGAGGGGCGAACCCCCTTTCGCGGTCCGGTCCTTTAATCGCCGCTTCTTTCCGTATATCCCTGCCGATCATATGGGCCATACGCTGACGCCGCACACATTGCCTTCATCGACGCCTCTCCCAGTATACGCGCCTATGACGTCTTTGCCGATTGTTTCCAAAACGTCTGCTCAATCATATCCACCATATCCGCATTGAAGATGCGGCATACGAACATGAGAGCTTCGATCAAGATGCTGCAGCAAGGTTCATGTTCGATCCATATGGCGAACTGACGAAGGTGCCCGGAGAAGAAGAAAAGCGCGCGAGATCATGTCTCGATCCGGAGTGAACATGGATTAGAGACAAGGTTAATGTCTTAGCCGCCAGCTATCGTATCGGCGAACACAGATGAATTTGCCAGACAACAAAATAGCGGCGAGCGCTAGCTGCTATCAATAAAACCCTCGATACGCGGCAAGTTTCCACTGCTGTAGAATACTCCAGAGCGAATATGCCCAGCATCACGAGAGTGCCGAAGTTCTATATTGGGACAAGAGAGGGCTATCCCAGCAAGCGAAAAGATACGAAATTTACGCTTCGCGGCCGAAAGGGCCGCAATGGGATGGCTGAAATGGCGAATTGTGGCGCAATAATAACGGATTATGTTGCCATTATACATCTATCCTTTACATATATGCGGGCATCCCTGTGGAGGAGCTCCGTCAGCTTTTTCGAAGCAATGGCGGCGTGACAAGGAACGCTAACCTGAAGAGATCGGATCAATGGCAAACTTTCTTGAGAAATGGACTTCCAAAAAGGCTGACAAGCCGAAGGCTGGTGCGCGGAACGTTGTTGATACATTTCGTGCCCGAGTAGCAGAACAGAAGGCATATCTGGAGGAGTACGAGCGCGACGCTGCTGGCTTCAAGAAGTGGCGCTCCACTTGGTTCCAGCGTGTTCCAGGCGGATATGGCGTAACGGTCGGTCGTGACTCGATCAATGCCGGTCGCGGCTTGAGCTATGTCGTCGTCGATACCATCAAGGACGTGGCTGAGTTTCTCGATGATCTCGCCTATCATGCGGAACACGATGTTGGTTTCCAGCAGGCTCTTGAGCAGAACCGCCAGCGTCGTGTCGCACTCCTGAACGCGGCAAAGACCGGAGGCAAGGCAACAACGGCCAAGGCGAAAGCCAAGGCAAAGCCCGCAGCGGCAAAACCGGCTGCCGCCAAGCCCGCTGCTGCCAAGACGTCGCCGAGAGCTACCCGGGCAAAGGCTGCTGCCGCAGCTCCCGCATCGGCTGTAGCAGAAGCGGCAAAGCCGAAGCGCACTCGCAGGACGAAGGCGGCCGGCGCGGCAGAATAAAAGTTGATGGAGCCCGCCTCGCGCGGGCTTCATTTTGTCTTCCTTCACGAAGAACTATGCGTCCTGCGGTGAGACGCAGCATTTATGTTGCAGATGCAATTTCATTGGGAAGAAAGAACACTCTGATCGCGACAAGCATAGCTGGCGCTTCGGTCTTTATTGCATGCATGAATGCGGCGATGAAATTCCCATCACGAGCAGTGGTCATTCAAAAGCCATAAAACTGTTGAGGCTTGGAACGGCAAGATGGATCGGCATGATCCAATAGCTGTTGCTCGATATGTTCGTGAGACACCCCGTCGGCATCGATACATATCCCTGTTCGTAGCGGCTTCATCCATAAGGACCTGAATGAGAAGGTTCGCCGCAACCAAAGCAGATCTGCGAGGTTCAATGCGATGCATTCCATCCCAGACCGCGTTCCCGTTTCCATCGTTATTGCGAATTATAACTACGCGCATTTTCTGAGGCGCAGCATCGATAGCGCGCTAGAACAAGATTATGACGATGCCGAAGTCATCGTCGTCGACGATGCATCGACGGACGCGACGGCCGATGTCGTTGCCGCGTATGGCGATCGTATCAAGACATGCCTGCGCGAGGCGAACGGCGGACATGCTGCCGCATTCAACACTGGCTTTGCATCCAGTCGGGGCGAGATCGTATTGTTTCTCGATGCGGATGATTATCTCTATCCGAATGCAGTATCGGAGGTTGTTGAAGCCTGCGAGGAGACGACCGCACAGGTGCAGTTCAGGCTGCATATCGTCGACGAAAAAATGCATGTAAAGGATGTATTTCCGCCTATCGAATTGCCCTTCGATTCCGGTGACGTCACGCCGGAACTGCTGCGAAAGGGGCGCTATCAGACGACGGTCACCAGCGGTCTGGCATTCCGACGTTCCGTACTGGAGAAGGTCATGCCGGTGCCTGAGCCTGAGTTTCGGCAGGGAGCGGATGGATATCTTGCCACGGTTGCGCCGCTTCATGGTGAGGTAACCTCCATCGACGATTGCCTCGGCGCCTATCGCATTCATGGCGCCAATCATTCCGTCTTCGCCGAAAAACTCGGCCAGCGCGCGCGCTGGCGCATCACGCATGATTTCCGCCGGCTGGAGGCCTTGTCGGATCAGGCAAGCGAGGTCGGATTGAACATGCGTGAGGATGCCGCCCTGCATGATCCCGTGCATCTGGAAGAGCGTCTGGCATCGCTTTGCATCGACAGGCGCCAGCATCCTGTCGCGAATGATTCCAAGCTTTCGCTTGCAGCGGCCGGCGCGGTTGCCAGTCTCAAGATGAACGCGTCGCGAAAGCGTCGCCTGATGCTGGCGGGATGGTTTCTTTCCATTGGCGTCCTGCCGAGCGATATCGCGAGGACTATTCTGTCATGGAAGCTCGTTGCCTCATCGAGGCCTCGATTTCTCCGGCGTCTCTCGAAGACCATCAGGCATGCGATGGGATAAAAGGATCAGGGAGACTTGGAGTGTCTCGTGCCAAAGGACGGTACTAATCTTATTCGCTCTTGCTTTATTTACGCGACGGCCCCATCAGGGCGTCGATCACATCTTGATGGTGGATGTTTCTACCATGGCGGCTGTCGGTCGCAAGCTGCATCAGCCCGGAAAAGGCGCTCCTGACGGAAGGTTTCTTGCCTTCCCCGCGGAGATAGGCGGTCAGGTCGCGATAATTTGCATTCGTCCTGATCTCCAGCGGGTTGCCGGCGCCCATTTTCTTCAGAGGCCACCACGACCAGCCGATACCGTTCCTCTCCTGCAATTCTACGGCGCGCGCGTACCAGTCGTTGTTATTCTCACCGGATTCGCCGTTCCATAGTGGCATGTCATATTGCTCACGCAACTTCAGGAAAGGCTCTATCGAATCCTGGGTCGTCGGCGTCCAGTATTTGTGAAAGCTGAGCGCTGTATTGCGGTCATCGATCGGCAAAAAGCCGGCATAATTATTGCCCCAGCAATTGCCTTCGATAATAAGCATGTGGTTGGTGTCGATCGCGCGGATGGCGCGGATGGTGCGTTGGTAGATATCGCGCAGCGGCCTGTTCTCGGTTTCGCGGCAGCCGCCCTTGTCGCTCTCGTCCTGAAAACCCCAATTCGGCTCATTGAGGAGATCGTAACCCGCAATCGTCGATTCGTCCTTGTAGCGGCGTGCGATCTCGCTCCAGAGCGCGATCATTATTGCCTGATTTTCGTCGCTGTCCCAGAGCGAAGGTTTATCCGGATCGCGGTCGGAAATTGCGATGTCATGCCCTTGACCACCCGGTGCTGCATGCAGATCGAGGATCAAGTACATATCATGGGCTTTCAGCCAGCGGATCAGCGCATCGACCTGCCTAAAGCCTTCTTCGTTCCAGACAATGCTTTTTGACGTGCTGCCGTCTTTGATAAAGAGTTTCCAGTGCATCGGCAGGCGCACGCTGTTGAAGCCCCATTTGGCCATAGCGTCGATATCGGCTTTCGTCACGGCATTGTCGAGCCAGGACCGATAGAACTGTTCGGTCCTTTTCTCGCCGATGATTTCGGAAATGCGGCGACGAATGATGTGCTGTGCCTTCAGATTGGAGAGGCCCATCATGTAGCCTTCCTGCACCATCCAACCTCCGAGGCCGAGACCACGCAGGATGAGGGGATTGCCCTTGCCGTCGACGATTCGCTGATGATCGGCGCGAACGAATCCCTCGGCATGTGCCGGCGGTGCAAATGACCCCAGGCAGATAATGGACAGGCTGGCGAGCAGCAGCAGAAAATGCCTCATGAATTCCAACTCGCGTGAAACTTTGGCGCCATGTGGGCAAGGTAGCGCGCAGAGGGCCAAAATCTCGTGACAACATCTACGCTGGTCGCTCCAATGGCGCGCCGAAGATGATTTCCTGATAGGCAGCAAGCAGGGCAGGTTCCTCAATGGAGCCATGATGGTGGAGCTGACGCCAGACGCCGTCGATCCGGGTGAACCAGCGTGTCGTGCGAATGCGAAGCTCGATACTCCTGTCGGCCGTGACGCAACTTCCCCGCTCCCGGCCAACGAACAGATGCCAGTCATCATCGCCTTGGCTGGTAAAATCGTAGAATGCGACCCGGACTTTCGCCTTTCCACCAAACAGCTTCGCATAGCCCTCGCGGATCGACGGCCATCCGCGCCGGATGCCTCCGATCGGATTGTCCATGATTGGCCTGTCGCCATCGGCCCAGTTGGCAGCGAGTGCTTCCAGGTCGCCGGCATTGAAGGCGCGATAAAAGCCAATGAGCGCATCAAGGGCGCCGCCATCGCCTAGCATGTTTTCGCGGCCGGTGATCTCGGTCAAAAGTTCTGTCATGTCCAATTCTCTTGCAGTTATAATTCATGATCCTGAGCGTGGTCCCCGGGAGTGCGGATAAGCACGGCGGCGGAGAGGTCGATCGCCAGGGCAAGAACCATGGCGCCGGCCCCGATCAAGAAGAGCATGCCGTAGTTATCGCCGGTTCGGGCAAAGACGAAGGAAAGTCCGTAAGCCGCTGTTGCCTGGAACAGGGCAAAGAATACGGTTGCCAGGCTCCAGGCGACCTTCTGCTGCGCCGGATGGTGCGGCAGTAGTTCTGCGATCCTGCCGAGCATCAGCGGAACCGTGCCGGTTACGAAGCCGCCGACGATCAGGCTCGACGCGATGAGCCAAGCCTGCCCGCGGCCAAAGGTGGAAATGGCGACTGCGACGGCCTCGAGAAGGAAGGCGAACCGCAGCGCTGCGGCAAAACCCGTGCGATCGGCCAAATGGCCGGCGAGGATGGGGCCGATGGTCGCGCCGAGGCCAAACAGCACCCAGTATTCCGCGCCGACCTGCAAACCCTCTCCCAAGCCGCGGGCAACGAAATCCACGAGGAAGATCATATGCGGGACCCAGCCGGCGGCATTCAGCCCATATTCGATGTAGAGCGCGCGCAGCGTCCACCGTTTCGAGACATGCGTGGCATGATGGCTTGTGGTGGTATGGACGGCGATTTCGCGCGGCCATCCGGCCCAGGCAATGATCGTGAGCAGCAGCGATAAGGCGCCGAGGCCGAGCCATGTCTTACGCAATCCCTGTTGAAGCAGCAGAGGAACTAGCGTGCCCGACAGGGCAACGCCGGCGCCGATGCCCATGAAGATTATACCGCTGGCAAGCCCTCGGCGAGACGGTGCGATCAGCGGCAGGACGGTCGGCGCCGCGAGTACCATCAGGGCGCCACCAGCAAGGCCGGCTGCAAAACGCCACGCAAAGAACCATGGAAAGCTGACGGGAAAAGCGCAGGCAAAGAAGGCTGCCGTTGCGGCAAGCATCATGATCCTGAGCGTCAGGACGGTGGAAGTACGTGCGGCGATCGTCCGCCCGAGCAATGCGCCGACCAGATAACCGGAAAGATTTGCGGCACCGAGATAGGCAGCCGCCGGGGCTTCGAACCAATTGTTATCGACGATGGCGGGCAGGAGCGGCGTATAAGCGAAACGGGCAAGAGCGATGCCGATAAGGCAGGCACAGAATGCCGACAGGATGGCCCGCCATGCCACCTGGGCATCATAATGGTTCCGGCCGGTTTCGTGCGTGGCGGTTTCGGTCATGGGCGGTCTCTCAGCTATCTATGCTTGAGAGAATACGCCGCGCGTTATATCATAAAAAATGATTTATTGTGAGAACAGTTATCTCTATTGGAGATGGGAAATGGATGTATCGGATCTCAAAGTTTTCGAGGCGGTATCGCGGCACGGCAGCATGAACCGGGCGGCGCGGGAGCTACATACGGTTCAATCGAATGTAACGGCGCGAATCCGGGCACTGGAAGAAGAGCTGGGCGTCAGCCTGTTCCAGCGGCATGCGAGGGGCGTATCGACCACGCCGGCGGGACAACGAATTCTGCCCTTTGTCGGTCGCATTACCAAGCTCTTAGCCGATGCTCGCACTGCCGCCAGGGATGATGGCGAGCCGGGCGGGACGCTTTCTCTCGGCAGTCTGGAAACGACGACGGCATTGCGATTGTCGCCGCTCCTCGGCCAATTCGCCAAGACCTATCCGCAGGTGCGTCTTGTCGTGACAACAGGCACGACCCGCCGACTGATCGACGATGTCGTTTCATGCCGGGTCGAGGGCGCCTTTGTGGCGGGTCCGGTCAGCCATCCCGATCTCGAGCAGGAGGTGATCTTTCAGGAAGAGCTCGTTCTCGTGACATCGCCTGCCATTCGCGGAATGGAGGATTTGGCCGGCATTATCGATCTCAAGACTATCGTCTTCCAGATCGGCTGCTCCTATCGGCAGCGGCTGGAGTCGCTTCTTGCCGATATGGGGATCGTCACGTCGAAGCCGTTGGAATTCGGTTCTCTCGACACGATCATAAGCTGCGTGTCGGCTGGGGTCGGCATCACCCTCTTGCCGAGAGGCGTCGTCGCTGCCGTCGCCCATGAGGGCAGGGTTGCGATTCACACGCTTCCTCCGGAACGGTCGCTGGTGGATACGCTTTTCGTGCGCCGATCGGATGCCTATACGACGAGCGCCATGACCGCCCTGCTCGATATGCTCACATCGGCGAGCCCGATTAGCTTAACGCCATAATTTCCTGCCAGGAGCGGTAGGCGGAAAGCACGGTTTCCATCTGCGCGGTATGGCCGGCGATGAATGCGTTGCCGTAGATGGTCTCGTCGGGATATTCGGTGATCAGGGTCATCGGTACCGTGTGGCGGTCGTCGATATTGGCAAAGCACGGGAAGCCGTTGATGATGCGGAAGCCGGTTTCGCCGGCATGGTTTTCATAGAGTGCGATCTGGCGGTCGTTGTAATCCAGCAGACCGGGGATGGCGCCGAGGTGTTTGGTGACCTTGTCCAGAAGCTGCTCGGCCTGAGCCGCCCAGCCGGAATGATAACGGGCAATCAGGAAAAAGCCCTTCGGCAGCGTCCACATGGCGAAGTTGCGGGGAACGTAGCCGGAGAGCGGACGTGTCCACTCATGCGCCGGATAGCCATGCAGGTTGACGTGCAGCTGCGCTCCGCTCAGCCTCTCCGCCTCGAAGCGGATTTTCTTTTCGAAGAGATAGGGACCGGCAGTCTCTTCGGTCCGATATTCGAGATCGTCGCCAAGCGCGGTATAGCGGGCGGCATGATACATGTGGCGCGGGCTGTCCTGGCGCAGGCGCTGATGCAGTGCGTAACCGTCCGGATTTTCGAGCGGCGAGATAGTAAAATGCGCGCCTTCGATCCCGGCAAGCCGACGGGCTGCGCGCAAGGCACCCGCGGTGCCGGTCGTCTCATTGGCGTGCTGTCCGCCGCTGATCATCACGGCTGCATCGCGGCCCTTGATATAGCGGGCTCTGACTGTGCGGCCGGAGCGAGTAAGGGCTTCAAAGGTTTCGCCGCCGCCGATCTTGTTAAGCTCGGCCTCGATCTGTTGCACAGCCAGAGGTTCCGTCGCCGTCTCGATCTGCTGTTCGGCTCTATCCCAGTAGCGAGACGTCAGTGGCTGCGTTTCCACCCGGACGGAAATCTCGCCGGAGGACTGCAGGATCTGCGGAACGATCTGCCCCGGCTTCAAGCCACGGTCGCCCAGCGGGCGGCCGGATTTCTTCTGGAAAAATTCGAGCAGCGAGAAATAGAAGTCCTCATGCAGCGCCTCGCGGAGACTCATGACCTCGTCGCCGATGGGCAAGGCCTCGTCCAGCGCAGGCAGGGAAACGCGAATGTTCAGTTCATCGAAATAGGGTTCGCTTGCGCCCCAATCGAATTGCGTGACCGCGTTGATCGTCTCTTCGAAGAGTTGTTCATAATCGGTGACGAGCCGGTCGCCCGTCGCATTGCCGTTCCTCGTGAGCCAGCCGGTCGGGGAAACGCTCGTTTCGCCGGCGGCATCGATATGGACGCGATTGGGCACGAGCACCTGCAATTGGCGTTCCTGGCCGGCAGTGCCTTTCAGCAGAACGTCATAATGAAAGTCGCTGTCGGCTCGCGCGGTAAAGGTGATCTCGCGAGCTCCCACCATTGCCGCGAGCGGATAGGCTTCCAGGCGGAAGCGGTTTTCCGGTGCGTTGGGATGAACCGGATAGCGGATCTCGATCGCATTCACATCATGCAGGTCGATTTCCTCGATGAAGGCATTGACCAGCGGCTTGTAGGCGCTGCGAATGCGGGCCTTTATGCCCTTTTCCGCGAGCTTGTGTTCGGTCTGCTGGCGGCTTTCTCGGTCATCGAAGGTCCATGCCTCGAAGTTCTGGCTGGGCTTGGCATCGGCGACAAGGCGCCACAGGGTGCGCTCAAAACTTCTTTCGAAAATCAGAGTCATGATGTCTTACCTTGTCGTTCTGCCAGTCGGATCGAGGCTGTCGCGCAGCCAGTCGCCAAGAAGATTGAGGCCAAGTACGGTCAAAAGGATTGCAACGCCCGGAAAGAGGCTGACCCACCACGCTGTCTGCAGATAGGTGCGCCCGTCGGCCAGCATGCCGCCCCAGCTCGGAATGGTGGGATCGACACCCATGCCAAGGAAGGTGAGGCTGCTTTCCAGGAGAATGTTGGTGGCGATATTCAGCGTCATCAGCACGATTACCGGGCCGATGAGGTTCGGCAGCAAATGCTGGAAGATGATGCGCCAATCTTTGACGCCGATCGCGCGCGCCGACAGGATGAACTCGCGCTCGCGCAGGCTCAGCACCGAACCGCGTACAAGTCGCGCATACTGCACCCATTGCGAGACGATCAAGAGGATGATGGTGTTGGTGAGACTGCCGCCGACGATGGCGATGAAGGTGATCGCCAGAAGAATGAAGGGCATGGCGAGCTGGACGTCGGCAAAGCGCATCAGCAGCATGTCCCAGATGCCGCGGTAGTAGCCAGCGGCAAGCCCCACCAGCACGCCGAGAACCACGCCGCCGATCACGGAGGTGAGGCCGACGGTCAGCGATATTTTGCCGCCTGCGACGACGCGGGCCAGTACATCGCGGCCGAGCGGATCGGTACCAAAGGGATGAGCGAGGCTGGCGAAGGGCCTTGCAAGCCTTGCCATCAGATCGATCTTTTCTGCGCCGCCGGGAAAGAGCACATCGGAGAGAAGCACCGCAAGGCAGATGACGACAGTGAGCAATGCGCCGAAGATAAATTCGAAGTTTAGAAAGCGCGAACGGCGTGAGATCGTGGCGGCCATTAGCGTTACTCCGTGCGGATACGGGGATCGACAAGGCCATAGGCGATGTCGACGAGAAGATTGACGCCGACGATAAACAGCGCCAGCACGGTGATCACGCCCTGCAAGACCGGGTAGTCGCGGGCGCCGACGGCGTCGAATGCCAGCGTGCCGAGACCGGGCCAATTGAAGACGCGCTCGATGACGACGATGCCGCCGAGCAGCCCGCCGAACTGGATGCCGAAATAGGTGATGAGCGGGATGGCGCAATTGCGCAGCGCGTGCTTGTAGAGCACCTTGCTTTCGCTAAGGCCCTTGGCGCGCGCGACCATGATATATTGCGACTGCAGCGTTTCCAGCATGGCGGTGCGCACCAGGCGCACATTCGTCGCCGTCAGGATCACGCCCATCGTCACGGCTGGCATGACATAGCTCGAAATGCCGACCATGCCGCTCGGTGGCAGCCAGCCGAGCGTGATGGAAAACAACAGCACCATCATCAGCGCCAGCCAGAAGTTCGGGAACGATAGGCCGAGGAGCGAGAGAACGCGGATCACCTGGTCCGCCGTCTTGCCGCGTGCAGTCGCTGCCTTGATGCCGAGCGGGATGGAGATCGCGATCGACACGACCATGGAGATGAAGGCAAGCAGCAGTGTTGCGGGCAGGGCATTGGCGATCAGTTGCGAGACTGGCGTGCCGCCGGTGAAGCTGCGGCCGAGATTGAGCGTCAGCAGTCCCTTCAGGAAGCTGAAATACTGCACGAGGAAGGGCTGGTCTGTGCCGAGGGCTGTGCGAATGCGGGCCAGATCGTCTTCCGTCATGCTGCCGCCGCCCTGAAACATCATCACGGCAGGGTCGCCAGTGAGGCGGATGGCGAAGGAAACGAGAAGAGTGATGGCGATCACGACGAAAATCGCCTGCAGCAATCGCTTGATGAGAAAACCGGCCACGTTCTTACCCCGAGAGCTTTCGGATGACGCCGCCGGCCGGGCCGGCGGCGTCATGCTTGATGATTAGTCGACGGTGACTTCGTTGAGCTTGATGCGGGTATCCGGAGCGGGCACGAAGCCTTTGACGCGCTTGCTGACGCCGTAGATCGCATTGCTGTTGTAGAGCGGTAGTTCGAGCGCCTTGTCAGCGACATATTTGCCGATGTCCTTCAGTACCTTTTCGCGCTCGGCGCGATCGGTGAGCGGGCGCTGCGATTCCAACAGCTTGTCCAGAGCGGCATCCTTTTCATAAGGATTCCACTTTTCGCCGGAGTGATACATCGAATAGGCCGTGTTGTCGTAGTCGAAGGTCCAGCCGCCCCATTTCTGCTGGAACATCGCGCCGGTCTTGCCCTGCGGAATGATGTCGTTCAGCAGAACGTTGGTTTCATACGGCTTGATGGTGGCGGTGAGGCCGACCATCTGCAGGTAGCTCGCTACGACCTGCGCCACCTCGTTCATGGTCGCGTCGTTGCCCCGAATGTCGATCTGCAATGCCGCGCCGGGCTTCACGCCGGCTTCGGCGAGCAGCTTCTTGGCGGCTGCCGGATCATAGGGAAGCGGCTTCAGGTTTGGATCGTAGCCGAAGGAGAGCGAATTCTGGAAGCTGACGATCTCGGTGCCCTGGCCTGCAAGGATCGACTTGACGATCGTGTCGCGGTCGACGGCCATGATGATCGCCTTACGCACGCGCGGATCGGCCGTGATGCCGTCGCGGGTGTTGAAGCGCAGCGCATCGACCGTGGGGCCGGGAACGCTGGCGATTTCGAGCTTGGAATCGCCCTGGATGACCGGCAGCATGCCGATCGGGATGGTCGGTGGGATGACGATATCGACGCGGCCCGCTTGAAGCTCGGCAACGGCTGTCGCCGGCTCGCTGATGAAGCGGTATTCAAGTTCGGAGAGTTTCGGTGCGCCGCCCCAATAATCCGGGTTGGCTTCGAGCTTGATGTTCACCTTCGGCGTATAAGAGACGAACTTGAAGGCTCCAGTGCCGACCGGGTTGAGGTTGAAATAATCCTCGCCCTTTTCCTTGATATATTTCGGCGGAACGATCATCGCGCCATAGCCGGCAAGCTTGGTCAGCAACACAGGATCGGGCGTCTTCAGCTTCATGTCGACCGTGTAGTCGTCGATGACATCGATGCTCTCGATCGCGGTGTAGTTCGAGCGCTGCGGTCCCTTGGCGCCCTGTTCGCCGAGCAGGCGGTCGAAGGTGAACTTCACCGCTTCGGCATTGAAGGGTTCGCCGTCATGGAATTTCACGTTATGACGCAGCTTGAAGCGGATGCGCTTGCCTTGATCCAGTTCCTCCCAGGATTCGGCAAGGCCCGGTACCAGCTTGAGATCGGGGCCGCGATAGGTGAGGCCGTCGAAAATATTGGTCGAAACGGCAGCCCATGCCACGAGGAACGTGTCGATCGGATCCCAGCTGCCCGGATCCTGCGACGACGAAACCGTCAGCTTGCCTGCCGCGAAGGCAGGAGTGGCGCTGATAGCGACGCTCGATATCATGATAGCGGTCAGAGCGGTCTTCAGTCCCCATTTCATTCTTTTCATTGAACCTGTTTCCTCTTCAGATCGATGCGGTGGTTGGTAGTCGTTCAGGCGCTCTTGGCGATGAAGTGGCCCGAGGTGATTTCCTCATGAGCCAGGATCGGCGGCTCGTCGCCGACGCGGCGGACGGGATTGGGGATCTCGCCTTCCAGCAGGGTGCTTCTGCGCTCCTGCGTCGGATCGGCGATCGGTACGGCCGAGAGAAGGCGCTGCGTATAAGCATGCATCGGTGTTTCGAAGACCTGGCGGCGGCTACCGATCTCCATGATCTGGCCGAGATAAAGGACGGCAACGCGATGGCTGATCTTTTCCACCACAGCCATGTCGTGGCTGATGAACAGATAGGCGAGCCCATGTTCGGCCTGGAGATCCATCAAGAGATTGATGATTTGGGCTTGGATCGACACGTCGAGCGCGGAAAGCGCTTCGTCGGCGATGATGAGCTTGGGATTGGAGGCCAGGGCACGGGCAATGCAGACGCGCTGGCGCTGACCACCGGAAAACTCATGCGGATAGCGTTCGGCATGGGCCGACGTCAGACCGACGCGCTCCAGAAGCTCGTCTACTCGGCGGCGTACCGCCTTTGATCCGGAGATGATGCCATGGGTGTTGATCGGCTCCGCAATCGAGAATCCCACAGTCTTGCGCGGGTCCAGCGAGGCGAAAGGATCCTGGAAAATGTATTGCACGTCGCGCCGCAGACGAAAGCGCTCCAGCGCCGACATGGCTGCGAAACTCTTGCCGCTGAAGGTGATTTCGCCGGAGCGCGCTTTCTGCAATTGCTGAATGGTGCGGCCGATCGTTGACTTGCCGGAGCCGGATTCACCGACGAGGGCCAAGGTTTCGCCGGGATGAATATCGAAAGCGACCTTCTGGACGGCACTGCAGCGATGCGTGACCTTGCCGAATATGTTCTTCTTGATATCGAAGCGTACGAAGAGGTCGCGTACGGATAGGAGCGGCTGCTGGTCGTAGCGGGCGGTATTCTGAACCCGCTCCTCGCCGACGATCTTCGTCTCGCCGCCGTCGAGGACAGTCAGCGGTATGCGCTTTGGAAAATCTTGACCGGTCATGCTGCCAAGCTTTGGCACTGCGGCGAGAAGTGCCTTCGTATAGGGATGCTTGGGGTTGGCGAATATCTCGCGAACCGGGCCTTCCTCGACCTTCTTGCCCTTCCACATGACAACGACATCATCGGCCATTTCGGCAACCACACCCATGTCATGGGTGATGAAGATCATGCCCATTCCGAGATCTTTTTGCAGGTCCCGCATGATGTTGAGGATCTGCGCCTGGATCGTCACATCGAGGGCGGTCGTCGGCTCGTCGGCGATCAGCAGCTTCGGGCGGCAGGCCAGCGCCATGGCGATCATGACGCGCTGGCGCATGCCGCCGGAAAGCTGATGCGGATAGCGGCTCAAGAGGGCTTCCGCGTCCGGCAGGCGCACCATTTCCAGCAGGCGCCGCGCTTCCTTCATGGCAGTGGATTTGCCGGTCTTCTCATGAAGGAGAAGGGCCTCGCAGATCTGGTCGCCGATGGTGAAGACAGGGTTGAGCGAGGTCATCGGCTCTTGGAAGATCATGGCGATCTCCTTGCCGCGAACTGCACGCATGTCCTTCTGCGTTAGTTTCAGCAGGTCTTTGCCGTTAAAGAGGATGCTTCCACTCTCAAAGCGCGCGCCCATCATATCGGCGAGGCGCATGATCGAAAGCGAGGTCACGGATTTGCCTGAACCGGATTCGCCGACAACTGCGAGCGTCCGCCCCGGTTCGACCGAAAAGGAAAGTCCCTCGACCACGCGGTTTTCGCCGAACCGCACAGTCAGATCCGCTACAGATAGAACCGGTTTGGTGTCGCCTGCGGCAGTCATCATGCGCTTACCTCGGTATTGGGCAGGTCGTTCATGGCATCCGCGATGATTGCCGTGCTGTTCTTTGCATCGATGATGCAGGCGCGCTCGCTGAAACCGCCATCAAGATCGGACCGCAGCGTGCTCATGCCGACACCTGTTGCAGCCTGACAAAATCAGGCGATGTTTTTCTATAAGACAAGCGTCTCACGAACATCTGTATCTGCGTTCCCATTATATTTGTTATGGCGTGAGATAGCATCAAACGACAATCTGGTCTATATTGTTCAACAATTTTCATATTGCCAATCAAAAATGGGGGCAAATCTGCGCAAAATCTTCCGCCGAATCTGGACGTCGACAGGCGTCTGCCCCAGGCAAGCGGAATACCCGATCGCTTTTCAGCAATCGCCTGATATCGCGGGCGTTTGAGACGATTGAATGCAGATGCCGGGAGAGCGAATGAAGCAGACAAATCTTGCCAGCATCGAGCCGGCGGCCGTCGTGGAGACGGGGCAGACGGTTGCGGAACTGACCGCCGCCCGCATCCGCGAGCGCGTGATCAGCGGCACGCTTTCGCCTGGCAGCCATCTATCGGAGGCTGCTCTTTGCGAGGAATTGCAGGTCTCGCGCAACACGCTGCGCGAGGTTTTCCGGCTGCTGACGAAAGAGGGCGTGCTGCGTCATGAGGCCAATCGCGGCGTCTTCGTTACTACGCCGAGTATATCGACGATCATGGATATCTTCCAGATTCGCCGTCTGATCGAGTGTTCGGCACTCGCCAATGCACATCACCGCCACCCAAGCGTCGACAAGATGCGTGCCGCCATCGATGCCGCCGTCCAGCATCGCGACCGTGGCGAATGGCTGGAGGTCGGCAGCGCCGATATCGCCTTTCACGCCGCGATCGTCGAGCTTGCCGACAGTCCCAGGCTTTCTGCCTTCTATGCACAGATTTCGCTGGAACTGCGCCTCGTCTTCGGGCTGATCCGCGATCCAGAATATCTGCACGCTCCCTATGTCGGCCAGAACGCGACTATTCTTGCGCATCTGGAGGAGGGGGCTTCGGCGAGAGCCGCCGAGGCGCTGGAAAAATACCTGTTCCAGGCCGAACGCTTCATTCTGGCTGCCTATTCGCGCGCAATGCCCGGCTGAACACTAAGTCGCTGTGATTGATATGATGAATGATGTGGACAATTCACGTCCGAAGAGCTCAAGCGCAATGCAACCATTTGCGTCCCGACCAGCTTTGACGGAAGGATATCCAGCGCCTCGGATGAAGGCGTGATTTGCAACATTCTCGATCCCGCCAATGACCCGCCTTCTTCCCGATGTTTTCCGCGACCCGATCATACGGGTGAGCATGCTTGCCATTTTCGCCTTTGGTTTTGCCGGAGCCGCGACGTCACCCTATCAATCGGTCGTCGGTATCCGCGAGCTCGGCCTCAGCAATGGGCTCTATTCGACGCTGATTTTCTGCGCGGCAGCGGTGAATGTCGTCGTCAGTATTCTGCTTGGAAATCTGGCGGACAGGCTCGGCCAATATCGAGTCATGATGCTGACGGTCACCGCTTTCGGCGTGCTGGGTTACGGCGCCATTTATGTCGTACCGGCGCAGGCGACTTTCGTGCTCAGCGCCTTGTTCTTTCTGCCCATCTATGGCTCGCTCAACTCGCTGCTCTTTGCCAATGTCCGCGTTGCAACGAGGGAAATGGAGCGCAACGATGTCGCCACCGTCAATTCCGGCGTGCGAGCGATGATCTCCCTTTCCTGGGTACTTGTTCCCGGCATAACCGGAGCGCTGCTTGCAAATTCGGCGAGCATGCTGCCTGCCTATCTTTTCGCCGGTCTCGCCTGCGTCGCCTGTTTCGGATTGATCGCGATTTTTCTGCCGCGCCAGAATGGCATAGACAAGGCCGCGGTACATCATCTCTCCTATCTTGCGGCGCTGGGTGAGGTCATTTCGCCGCCGGTCTTCGTGCGGCTAATCGCCGTCGCGCTGATCAGCAGTACACTGCATGTCAATGGCGCCATCCTGCCGCTTATCGTCACTGGCGCGGCGCACGGAACCGTGGCGGATATCGGCATTTTGGTTGGGATCGTCGCCCTTCTCGAAATCATCTTCATCGTCGTCTGGGGACGTGCGCAGCGGATCATGAGCCACGTCATGGCGCTGGCGATCGGCACGGTGATCTATATCTTCTATTTGGTCCTGCTCGGATTGGCGTCCGCCCCCTGGCATGTCTATGCGCTGACCCTCGTCAGCGGGATTGGGGCGGCTGCCCTGATCAGCATCCCAATTACCTACCTGCAGGATCTGATTGCCGAGCGCCCGGGTTTGGGCAGTGCCCTGATTTCGGTCAATATCTTTCTAAGCGCAGGGCTTAGCGCCCTTCTTTTCGCGATCGGCACGGCCGTCAGCAATTATTCCGGAACGGCGCTCATCGGGGCCGCTGCCGGTTTGCTGGGGCTTGGCTTGCTGCTCTTCTTCGAAAGGGTGAGGCGGCATGGCTAGGCGGTCATTTGTCTGGTGAAAATCATTGACGAGGCATCGAGTATTGCCTAAGTGATAAAGTCATCCGATGACTTGATGAAAGTTCAGCCATGCGCGCTCTGACAAAAACGACGCTTGCGGATACAGCCGTCGAGGCAATCCGCAGTGAAATTACCGCCCGACGCTGGCTGGTCGGGGAAAGGCTGCCGAATGAAGCCTCCCTCTCGTCCATGCTTTCAGTCAGTCGCGGCACGATCCGCGAGGCGGTGAGGGTCCTGGTGTCCCAAGGCTATCTCGAAACCCGGCAGGGATCCGGGACCTATGTTCGGTCGAACAAGGATGTCAGTCTTCCTCTGGATATGGCGCGCCGCGCTGGATTGAGGGATCAGTTCGAAGCCCGGCTTGCGCTGGAGGTCGAGGCCGCGCGGCTTGCCGCGCTGCGCCACTCACCGGACGTCGTTTCACAGTTGCGCGCCTTGCTGGTTGCCCGCGGCAATTATACGGGCGGTGATAAGGCCGCATTCGTCGAGCGCGATCTTGCCTTTCACAGGGCCGTCGTTGCTGCCTCGCAGAACAGGGCCATGATCGAAATCTATGAGTTCTTCTCGTTCTCGATCGCTGAAACCATCGAGGCGACGCTCGGTGAGGATATTCCCGAGCCGGATATGCAGGCGCATATCGCCATCGTCGATGCCATCGAAAGCGGCAGTCCCGAAGCGGCCGACAGAGCCGTGCGCCACTTCATGGCCCCCATCGTCGCTGCTCTTGATCGGTTGCTTATGTCATGACCATGCCATCGCAAAATCCCGCCTCGGTCGAGTTGATCGATGCCGAGGCCGATGAAGTTCCAGCGCCGCTGCCGCATGGAGGCAAATCGCCGATCGGCAGGTTTCTGCTGGGTGCAAGCCTTGTGCTTATCGCTTTCAACCTGAGGCCGGTCTTTTCGAGCGCATCGACGCTTTTGCCGGAGATACGGACCGGGCTTGGTCTCTCCGCCTTCGGCACCAGCATTCTCACGACTTTGCCCGTCATCTGCATGGGACTGTTCTCGCCGCTTGCACCAAGGCTCGCGCAACGCATGGGTACCGAGCGTGTTCTTCTCGGCGTCATTTTCCTGCTTGCGCTGGGCACAGCATTGCGGGGTTTTTCCTCGAGTGCGCTGCTGTTCTTGGGAACCGGCTTGGCTGGTGCCTGCATTGCGATCGGCAATGTACTGCTACCGGGCGTGGTCAAGCGCGATTTTCCCGACAGAGCAGCGCTCATGACAGGTTGCTATACGATGGCGCTATGCGCCGGCGCGGCGAGCGCGGCCGGCTTCACGCTTCCTGTCGAACATGCTCTCGGCGGTTCACTGGGCGGCGCGCTCGCCATCTGGGCCTTGCCTGCTTTCGCCGTCGGACTTCTCTGGCTGCCGCAGGTGATCGGAGCACATAGCCAGGCGCGACGTACCGGCTTCCGCGTCACCGGTTTATGGCGTGACCGCATCGCCTGGCAGGTGACGCTTTTCATGGGGCTGCAGTCGGCGCTTGCCTACTGCGTCTTCGGCTGGCTCGTGCCTATTCTGCGCGAGCGTGGTCTTGACGGTGTAACGGCTGGCGTCATCGTATCGGCCTCGGTCATGGTGCAGGCGGCCGCATGCCTTGTGGCCCCACATATCGCTGTCAAGGGTAAGGATCAGCGGGTCATCAATGTCGGCCTGTGCGCGATCGCCGTCATCGCCTTGCTGGGTCTGCTTTTCGCTCCGCTGTGGACGGTCTGGTTCTGGGCCGTGCTTCAGGGTATTGGCCAGGGTGGATTGATCGCGGTAGCGCTGACCGTCATCGTGCTACGTTCGCCTGATGCGCAAGTCGCAGCGCATCTCTCCGGCATGGCGCAATTCGTCGGTTATTTGCTCGCTGCAATTGGTCCGCTCGTGGTTGGTATGATCCATGGCTGGACGGGAAGCTTTGCCTGGTGCGCGGTATTGTTCGCGCTGCTCGGTCTAGGCGCTGCGATCAATGGCTGGTTTGCCGGCCGCGCGATCACCGTCAACGCGAGGACAATCGAAAACTCATGATGGGATGAGTGTTGGTCGCTTGCAGAGCGATGGGTGAGGGCAGGGCGCTGGTACGGATCACATACTAGCTTCGCCTGCAAAAGGCGGTCTCTATCGATGTGCCAGCCGCCGGATTAGTTTGCTCACGCAAGAATGACTGCTCATTAGAAAAAACAGCACGCTCGCGGCGCCTGGCGAAGCGCTGCCGATTATCCGGCTTTGCGTTGCCGGCGGCGCGGCTCAGCCGCCGGAGGAGTGTCGCTCGTGTCCTTGGTGTGGCCCAGGAGAGCCTTCTTGGCCAACGTCGATCTTGCGGCGGCATAGGAGGCACACACCATTGGATAATCCGCAGGCAAGCCCCATTTCCTTCGGTACTCTTCGGGCGTGAGACCATACTTGCTGTTCAGGTGCCGTTTTAGGGATTTGTATTTCCCGCCGTCTTCCAGGCACACAAGATAATGATCCGTGATGGATTTCTTGATCGGAACCGCCGGCTTCTGCAGCCTTTCCGTTGGCGATACCGACGGCAGAAATTGCTGAGAGCCTGCAAGTGCGGAATAGGTTTCCGTGATAAGCTTCGATAAATCTCTCGTCGCGACCTTATTGTTAAGGACGTAGGCGGCGACGATCTTGCTCGTCAGCTCAAGAAACCTTTCGTTTATGATAGTATTTTGTGTTGTCATTTCCGCCTCCCGTGGCACTCTTTACTTATGTATGAAATGCTGTTTCTGCTTTCAATAGAAATCGGCACGATTAAAAGATATTATGTTGCGATAAGATATAGTTATATTAGACATGAGGGGCTGAAAGTCCAAAGTTGTTATTTTCCCAGTTTTCACTTTCCAGACTTGCGCCTTCGGTCACTCCATTAACGTTGGAGGCCTCTCCGGGTAGCCGTATCGAGGACCGGTCCTGCCGGAATCGGATGTTAGTTGCCGGAGGATATACTTTGTTGTCGGTGAAGCGGCAGGACATGATGCTCGGTGAGCGGCGCCATGACGATACCCTGCGGATTTTGGGGTGAAATCCAGCGGATCTCCTCGATCTCGGCCGTTGCTTCGATTTCAGCATCGCCCACGCGCAGTCGGAATATATCTGCAATGACGGTATGGTCCGGCTCGTTGGCGGCCGGCGCCTGGAAGTGGCCGAGCAAACTCAGATCACTTGTCTCTACCATAAGGCCCAACTCTTCGAAGAGCTCTCTGACAAGGGCGGCCTCCGCCGTTTCCTGCGGCTCGATCTTGCCCCCCGGCTGCATAAAGGCAACCGTGCCGCGCTTGCGCACAAGCAGCGTTTTTCCATCCGGGCGAAGTATCAGGGCGGCTGCTATTCGTATCGTTTTCGCCATGTGGTGATCTGAGCGGATTCGCGGCCTAGTTTCAATACTCATGTCCGCGCGTGATTAGTACATGCTTCTTCGCGCCCGCTGCTTGTTGAAAGCGGCGCGATTAAAAGCACGGTACGCCCGCTATCTTGCATAAACAGATAGCTTGTTATATCCTCCCCGGAAAGCTGAGGCGTTCATGACTGACTCGATCCAAGTTCAATTGCGAAAGGGCGTACTCGATCTTTGCGTCCTGGCCGTACTCTCCCGGGGCGAAAGCTACGGCTATGAGATTGCGAGCACACTTGTGGCGGCGGTCGGCATGGGCGAGGGAACGATCTACCCGCTGATGCGCCGGATGCAGAATGACGGCCTCGTCGCGACCCGCATTGTCGAGTCGAGCAATGGGCCGCCGCGCAAATATTATCGGCTCACGCCGCTGGGGCGTTCGATTTTCGAAGCGCATCGCCGCGACTGGCGCACGTTAGCAAGCTCCGTCGACAAGCTACTTGAGGATTTGCCATGACCAGGGAAGCCTTTTTGCGCACGCTGAGATTGGGGCTTGCAGGCCTGCCTCCGCACGAGATCGACGATATCGTTGCCGACTATGCTGCCCATTTTTCCGAATCCCAGGCGTCAGGTCGAAGCGAGGAGGAGGTTTGCACCGCGCTGGGCGATCCCGCCAGGATCGCAAGGGAATTGCGCGCAGATGCCGGGCTACGTCGTTTCGAGGCGCAGTGGAGCGTACCGAACCTGTTGGCTGCCATGATGGCGCTGGCAGGCCTTGCCCTCGTCGATATCCTCTTCCTGTTGCCTCTGCTGTTTGCGGCACTGTTCGTGACGCTCGGCCTTGCGATCGCTTTGGTGGCCGTTGGGGTCGTCGGTCTGAAGATTGTCGTGACGACCGTGCTGTTTCACGTCGGCTTGCCCTCCATCGGCATGCTGGCTCGTCTGCTCGTTGGCGCCGGGCTGGTGAGCTGCTTCGTGGGTGGCGGGGCCCTACTGCTGATGGGGTTGAGTTTGGGGATTCGCATGCTCGGGCGATATGCCCGGCTGCACTTTCGCTTGGCGCAGGTAGACGAAAGCCGCGCTTGAGAGCTGGGCCGCGAATCGTTGGAGGAAATGAACAATGAACGGAAAATTGGCGACTATTGCGACGACCGGACTGATTTGTGCATTCGTCTTTATCGCCCTTGGCATCGGGCTTTCCGGGCCGGATTGGGCCAATGCAGGACATTGGTGGGGCGTTACGCAATCCAGTTGCGGATCTGCGGCCTCCGGCCGGCAGCAGGTTATCCTGCCGTTTAGCTCCAACGGAAGCTTGGCGATCGATATTCCGGCCTCTGTTGAGTATCAGCCGGGTGGAAAGGCGGAGGCCATCGTCAGCGGTGATCCAGCGCTTCTCGATCATGTGCGGCTGCAGGGCGGCAGGCTGAGCCTGGATTGCAATCCGGGCTGGTCCAACTCCAAGTTCAATGTCAGCCTATCAGGGCCGCTCGTTACCGATTGGAAGGTGCATGGCAGTGGAGACCTCGTCTTGTCGCAGCTCGATCAGGCCGATCTGCGCTTGAGTATATTCGGAAGCGGCAGCGTTACGGCGACTGGAAGTGCACGCACTATCGATCTGGATGTTTCCGGTTCGGGCACGGCGCGTCTCAAGGACCTAGCGGCTCAATCCGTGAAGATTAGAATTCACGGCAGCGGTGATGCGCAAGTCGCAGCTGTTGCGGATGCGGATGTCTCGATCAACGGAAGCGGCAATATCGAACTTTACGGACATCCGGTGCTGCGGCGTTCCGAAATCAGAGGCAGCGGCCGCCTCGTGCAAGTGCCGTGAGGCCAGCCAACGAAGTTCCTCATGATAGCGTCGCTCTCTTATTGGCGGTATCTAGCAGTCGCCTTGTTTTGAATGATTCTCATGTTAATCAATGAGAATCGTAACCGAAGCGAACATGCCCAATGCAGAGCAAAGCAGATAACGGCGTTAAGCCGCGCCCAGAGTCGGACTCGATAAGGACACAACCCAAGCGGCCGCTGCTGGACCGCCGCCGTTCCCTGGCGATCGGACTTCTGCGTGCCCGCGAAGCGGTCATGAGTCATTTTCGACCGATCCTGGCGGCGCATGACGTGACCGAGCAGCAATGGCGCGTCATTCGCGTTCTCTACGAAGGCGGCAAGCTCGACGCCACGGAACTCGCAGACAAGGCATCCATTCTTGCCCCGAGCCTGACGCGTATGATCCGTTCACTCGAAGAGCGCGGTTTCATCACCAAGCATAAGGATGATGCCGATGGCCGCAGGGTGTTGTTGCAGATCACGGCGGCTGGGGAGGCAGTTGTCGAGGACGTGATGCCCGAGAGCCTGAAGGTCTATGCAGATATCGATGCTCGCTTCGGCGTGGAGCGCGTCGAGAAGCTTCTCGATATGCTGGATGAATTGGCGGCCTTGAAATTGGAGAATGGCTCGGTCGGTGAAGAGTGAGGAGCCGCTTCGGTTTTATTGATCCATTGAATACGCAATTCACGAGCTATGACTGCAGCGGCCTCAGCGGTTAATAGACCTCGACGTCTTGAGGCGGCTTGGCGGCATCCGCCTTCTTGAAATCGTCAAGGAGTTTGATTGTGGCATTGGCAAGCAGGGTAACGTCGTTGCCAATCGCGACGAAGGTGGCGCCAAGTTCGAGATAGCGTTTGACCAGCGAGAGATCGCCGATCAGGATGCCGGCTGCCTTGTCGTGCGACTGGATTTTTGTAAGCGCCTTTTCAACTTCCACCTGCATATCTGGGTAAGCCGGATGCCCCTGAAGTGCCGGCATGGTTCACTCCTTCATGCAAAGAACAGGCTGACCGATCCGTAGGGCCCGAAATCGGCGTTGATCGTATCGCCATGCCGCGCCTCGATCGGGCGGATGAACGAGCCGGCGAGCACGATCTGGCCGGCTTCGATGCCGTCGCCATATTGCGACAGTCGATTGGCAAGCCAGGCGATGCCACGTGCAGGCTGGTTGAGCACGCCGGCGCCAAGCCCGGTTTCCTCCACTTCGGCATTGCGGCTGACGATCGCACCCATCCAGCGCATGTCGATCTCACCGGGCCGCACAGCGCGGCCGCCGGTGACGATGCCGGCATTGGCGGCATTGTCGGAGATGGTATCGACGATGGTGCGCGCCTTTTTCGTATCGGGATCGACGCGAAGGATACGCGTGTCGAGGATCTCAAGAGCCGGCGTCACATAGTCGGTGGCGTTCAGCACATCGAAGATCGAAATGTTCGAGCCCTTGAGCGGCGCTTTCATGACGAAGGCGATCTCGGCCTCTATACGCGGCTGGATGAAGCGGTCGGCCGGCACGGTAGCGCCATCTTCGAAGACCATGTCGTCGAAGAGCACGCCGGAATCCGGAATGTTGATGTTGAGGGCGTATTGCATCGCCTTCGATGTCAGCCCGATCTTCCAGCCGATCGGCTTGCGGCCGCTCGCGATCTTCTTCTGCACCCAGGCGCTCTGGACGGCATAGGAATCGTCCATCGTCATCTGGGGATGCTTGAGCGAGAGTAGCCCGGTCTGGACGCGCGTCCGCTCCGCCTGATCGAGGCTTTCGGCCGCAGCCTGGATTTCATCTTGCGACAACATCAGCGCACCTCGTCAGCAATGGTATTTTTCAGGATGCCAAGGCCATCGGCCTCGATTTCGACGACATCGCCCGGCTTTAGCCAGATCGGCGGATCGAAGCGGGCGCCGGCGCCCGTCGGCGTGCCGGTGATGATGACGTCGCCGGGAACGAGCGTAGTGAAGGTGGAGATGTAGTTGATGATCTTGCGGAAGGAGAAGATCATCCGGCTGCTGCGGTCGCTCTGGCGCACCTCACCGTTGACGCGGGTCGTGAGCGCAATGTCTTCGAGCTGGGCCGCATCGGTGAAGGGGATCAGCCAGGGGCCGATCGAGCCGGTATTGTCGAAGTTCTTGCCCTGGGTAACGTTGAACTTCGCGTGACGCACCCAGTCGCGGATCGTGCCCTCGTTGCAGAGCGACAGGGCTGCGATATGGGAGAAGGCGTCGGCCTCGGCGATCCGGCGGCCGCCCTTGCCGATGACGATGACGACCTCGCCTTCATAGTCGAGCTGTGGGCTTTCCGGCGGCCGGATCAAGGGCTGGCCGTGCCCCGTGAACGACCGCGGAAAGCGGATGAACAACGAGGGATTGGGCGGCGCTGCCTGCCCATCCTTGTATTCCTCATTGCGGTCAGGGAAATTGACCCCGACGCAAATGATCTTTTCGGGCGACGGAATCGGGATTTCGAAGCGGATGTCGTCGAGCGCGAAATCCGGCTTCAACGTCTTGGCTTCCTCGGCGAGTTGAACGAGGCGACCGGCCTCGATCACGTCGCGCAGCGTTGGCCATGTCGCGCCGTGGCGAGCCGAGAGGTCGACGACACCGCCGTCGACTACAAGCCCGTAGCCATGACGGCCGCTTCTCGAAAAAGACAGGAATCTTGGATGGGTCATGCTTTCGCGGCCTTCTCTTGACCTCAGACGACGCCGCCGAGGCAGACATATTTGATTTCGGTGAATTCCTCGATGCCGTAGCGCGAACCCTCGCGGCCGAGGCCTGAGAGCTTGACGCCGCCGAACGGCGCTTCGGCCGTCGAGATCAGGCCAGTATTGACACCAACCATGCCATATTCCAGCGCTTCGGCGACGCGGAAGACGCGGGCAAGATCCTTGGCATAGAAATAGGAGGCAAGGCCGAACTCGGTGTCGTTGGCCTGGACGATGACATCGGCTTCATCCCTGAAGCGGAAGAGGGGAGCGACCGGCCCGAATGTTTCTTCTCTTGCGACCGCCATGGCAGGGGTCACGTCGGCAAGCACCGTTGCCTCATAGAAGCGTCCGCCGAGCTGATGACGATGACCGCCGGCGACGACGCGGCCGCCCTTGGAAAGGGCATCGGCGACATGCTCTTCGACCTTGGTAAGAGCTGCCTCGTCGATCAGCGGGCCGAGATTGATGCCTTCATCGAAGCCGTTACCAGTCTTCAGCGAGCCGACCGCCTTCGAGAGTTTTTCGGCAAAGGCATCATAAACGCCATCCTGCACGTAGAGACGATTGGCACAGACGCAAGTCTGGCCATTGTTGCGGAATTTGGCGATCATCGCGCCTTCGACGGCGGCATCCAGATCGGCATCGTCGAACACGATAAAGGGCGCATTGCCGCCAAGCTCCAGCCCGAGTTTCTTGATGGTCGGCGCGCTCTGCTTGTAGAGCTCGGCGCCGACTTCGGTAGAGCCGGTGAAGGTGAGCTTGCGCACGACCGGGCTTGCGGTCATCTCACCGCCGATGGCACGGGCTGAGCCCGTGAGAACGCTGAAAAGGCCCTTCGGCAGGCCGGCGCGCTCGGCAAGGACCGCAATGGCGATCGCCGAAAACGGTGTCTGCGAGGCAGGCTTCAGTACCATGGCGCAGCCGGCGGCAAAGGCCGGGCCGGCCTTGCGTGTGATCATCGCATTCGGGAAATTCCAGGGTGTGATCGCCGCGACGACGCCGATCGGCTGTTTCATGACGAGGATGCGCTTGTCCTTCTGGTGGCCGGGGATGATGTCGCCATAGACGCGGCGGGCTTCCTCGGCGAACCATTCGATAAAGCTGGCGCCATAGGCGATTTCGCCCTTGGCTTCGGGCAGGGGCTTGCCCTGTTCCGCCGTCAGGATGCGTCCGAGATCGTCCTGGTTTTCCATCATCAGCTCGAACCAGCGCCTGAGGATGCCGGAGCGCTCCTTGGCGGTGCGGACGGCCCATTCCTTCTGCGCGGCTTCGGCTGCGGCAATCGCCTTTTTGGTCTCGGCCGCGCCCAGATTGGGAACGAGGCCGATGATCTCGCCCGTTGCGGGGTTGTCGACCTTGATCGCATTGGAGGGATCGGCCTCGATCCACTCGCCGCCGACCAATGCGGCCTGCCGGAACAATGTTGTGTCTTTCAAATTCATGACGGACTCCTCGCGCTTTCGAACGTTGATGAGGAGCGGGCGTTTTCGTCCGCTCTCAAGGGTAACGCTTAAGGCGCGATAATCGGCTGTGCCTTCAGATGAGGCTCGGCGACTTCCGCACCGGCGAACAGGCTACCATGTTCGAACCAGGATTTGGGAGCGGGTGCGCCCCACAATGTCTGGCGCTGTGGATCCTTGAGATCCCACTTGATTGGCTCCAGATCGGGATCGACGGTCTGGTAGTCCGAGCAATAGATCTCGATGCGGTGGCCGTCGGGATCGAGAATATAGAGGAAGAAGGCGTTCGAGATGCCGTGGCGCCCCGGGCCGCGCTCGATATGGGCGACCCAGCCTGTTGTCGCCATCAGGTCGAGCAAGTCAATGATGTTGAGCGGCGTCGGCACCCAGAAGGCGGTGTGGTGCAGGCGCGGTCCGCGGCCGTTGGTGAAGGCGATGTCGTGGACGCCGCCCTTGCGATGCGTCCAGGCGGCCCAGAGGCGGCCGGTTTCCGCATCCTCGGTATATTCGGTCACGCGGAAGCCGAGCTCATTATAGAAGGCGACGCTCTCGTCGACATTGGTCGAGAAGCAGTTGAAGTGGTCGATGCGCAGCGGCTTCACGCCCTTGTAGAGTGCGTATTTCTGATGGATCGGCGGCAGACGGTCCATCTTCGAATAGAATTCGAGGGGAATGCCATGCGGGTCGCGGGTACGGAAGGTGCGCGCCTGATAGGGGCGCTCGATCCATTCGACCGGCAGGTCCTTGCCCTTGAAGAAATGCGCAGCCTTGTCGAGATCCTCGTCGCTGAAGACCTTGAAGCCGAGATCGCGGGCTTCGGCCTTGTCGGATTTCTTCAACACGATGCAGTGGTGACCGCGTTCCTCCATTGCCCGGAGATAGATCGTATCGGCCGTTTCATCCGTCACCTGCAGGCCGAGCGTGTCGACATAGAAGGCGCGGGACTTGGCAAGATCGGTGACGCCGAATTCGATATGGCTGAGGCGCACGATGTTGAAAGGCGGATAGAGATTGGGTTTCGGCAGGGGCATTTGTTCCTCCTCCTATGCATATTTATGGATATTGGCGGCTTAGCCACCGAGTTTCTGGATCGTGTGCGGCTTGGTGGCAAAAGCGATATTCTTGGTTTCCATGTAGAAATCGAAAGACCAGTCGCCGCCGTCACGGCCGATGCCGGAGCTCTTGACCCCGCCGAAGGGTGTCGGCAGATGGCGGACGTTTTCCGAATTGACCCATATCATGCCGGCTTCGAGGTGATCGGTGAAGCGGAAGGCGCGGGTGACGTCCGAGGTCCAGAGATAACCGGTCAGGCCGTATTGCACGTCGTTGGCCAGCGCCAGCGCATCGGCTTCATCCTTGAAGGGAATGGCGGTCAGCACCGGCCCGAAGATTTCTTCCTGAGCAATGCGCATCTGGTTGTTGGCGCCGGTGAAGAGTGTGGGCGAGACGTAGCAGCCACCGCCAGGACCGTTGACCTTTTCGCCGCCTGCGGCCAGCCTCGCACCTTCCGAGCGGCCGATCTGAATATATTCCAGCACCTTCTTTTCATGCACGGGATGGACGAGCGGGCCGACGACTGTTTCCGGATCAAGCGGATGGCCGACCTTGATGCGCCTGGCCTTCTCGGCGACGATCGCGGTGAACTTGTCGTAGATGCTTTCCTCGACCAGCAGGCGCGAGGACGAGGTGCAGCGCTCGCCATTCAAAGAATAGATCATGAAGACGGCGGCATCGGCGGCGCGTTCCAGATCGGCATCGGCAAAGACGATGACCGGGTTCTTGCCGCCGAGCTCGAAATGCACACGCTTCAGCGTATCGGCGCCCTGCTTCATGATCATCGAGCCGGTGCGGCTTTCGCCAACGAAGCCGATCGCCTTGATTAGGGGATGTTCCGTGAGAGCCTTGCCGGCGTCTTCGCCGAAGCCGTTGACGAGGTTCCATACCCCCTTCTGGAGGCCAGCGTTTTCGGCGATCTCCACCAGCAGGCGGGCCGTCAATGGCGAGAATTCGGCCGGCTTGTGGACGATGGTGCATCCGGCGGCAAGCGCCGGCGCGATCTTCCAGGTCGACAGCATGAAGGGCGTGTTCCAGGGCGTGATGATGCCGACCGGGCCGATCGGCACGCGTGTCGTCAGGTTCACCTGACCTTCGGCACGCAACGTCTTGCCGTCGCGGGCTTCCGGCGCGCGATCGGCGAAGAAGCGGAAGTTTTCCGCACCGCGCAGTGCGGCCTTGGCCATGAATTTCAGCGACTGCCCGGTGTCCATGCATTCGACGAAGGCGATCTCTTCGGCGCGGGCCACAATTGCATCGGCGATCTTGTGAAGAAGCTTCTTGCGCGTTTCGCCGGGCATGGCGGCCCACTCTGCGAAGGCAGCCTTTGCGGCTTTTGCCGCACGATCGATGTCGGCTGCCTTGCCGTGTGCAATGGTGGCAAGCGGCTTCAGATCGACAGGCGAAATGGTCTCGAAAGCCGAACCGTCATCGGCTGGAACATCCTCTCCATTGATGCGGTTGAGAACACCGCGATCCTTGAAACGGGCGAGAAAGCCTTCCGCCTTTGCGATGTTTTCCTGCAGTTTGGACATCGTCTATTCCTTTGGTGTTATGTCGTCCCGCGAAGGGAATGTCACTTGCCGCGAAGCCGCGGATGGATGGCGTTCTTCTTCCAGCTCAGTTCCGCATCGATCTCGCGGATCTCAAGCGAAAGGGCAAAATGCGGCGTCTCGAAAAGTGGGCCGAGAACGTCGATCGCTGCGGCGAAGATTGCTCCGCCGGTGCGCTTCTTTTCGTCGTCGGTGCGGCCTTTGCCGATGCGGAAGTTCAGGTCGACGAAGGCGTTTTTGGGTAGCTTGTCGGCGATGGCATAGTGATCGGCGCGAAAGGCGCGCACCCGCACAGCCCCGACCTCGAAAAGCCCGGTTTCCAGGACCGTCTTCAGCAGCCGCTCGCAGAGCGCACCGATATCGGCGCGGCCGTCCAGATTGGCCGAATATTCGATGGCGAGATGCGGCATTGAGTCCTCCCGACTTCTCACGTGTGAACAGCTTATTCTCTTTACCCAACCTCGGCCCTAGCCGCCGAAGCTGCCCGTCTGGGTCGGCACATGCACGTAGTTGCGGTCGAAATAGAGCAGCGCATGTCCGTCCTTGCGGCTGCGGATATCCATGACTTCACCGATGAAAATATGGTGCGTGCCGACCAGGCGCGCTTCCGTCAGGCGGCAATCGAAAGAGACGATGGCGTCGGAAAGTGCCTGGCTGCCGGAGCGGAAGTTGATCCATTCCGCGGCGGCATAGCGCTCCTCCATGTCGGCGCGCTGGCCGGCGAAATAGCCGGCCAGTTCCTTGTGCTCCTGTGTCAAGACATTGACGCAGAAGCGGCGATTATCGAGGAAGAGGCTTGTTTGCGCCGAGCGGCTGTTCATGCAGACTAGCAGCGTCGGCGGCTCGTCGGTGACGCTGCACATGGCCGTCGCCGTAAAGCCACCGCGGCCGGCTGGGCCATTGGTGGTAATCACGTTGACCGGCGCGCAGACCCTGGCCATGGCGTTGCGAAATTCGGTTTTCGAGAGTTGCTCCTCCATGGCAACATCCTCACTCGGCGGCGTTGCGAACGGGGGAGGTACCACCCAGCGGCGGCAGCCACGTGTCTCCGGTCCAGCCGTTTTCGTCGTAATCGCTCATGCATTGATCGACGAGCGCTTCCATCTCCTTCAGCCGCCCGCCACGCTCGGCGCCCTTCAGCACCTGCAGGCGGACTTCCTCCGGCGCGCCGGCATAGTTGAGCTCGTAAAGGGCGTGGCGTCCGCCGAATTCGGTGCCGGTGGCGTCCCAGAGCAGCTTCATGATCTTGATGCGCTCGATATGGCCCATGTCGTTGGAACCGCGCACATATTGCGCGAGATAGCGGTCGATCTCCGGATTGCCGAAATCCTTGGCCGAAGAGGGCAGATAGATCAGGCCCGACGCGATGACCTTGCGCACGGTTTCGATGACGCGCGGATAGGCCTCCGACATGAAGGTGCGATAGGAGAGGGCGGCTTCCATGTTCGGCAGTACCGCGCCATTGGCCCAAGGCTGCGGATTATAGGCCATGGCGTTGGAGAAGGACCAGAACATGTGGCGAAGCGCGATGACCTCTCCGAGCGCCGCCTGGTTGCCGCGGAAGGCATCGCCTCCGGTCGCGCGCAGCGCCTTGGCCAGCAATCCGGCAATAAAATCGAGCTTCACGGCGAAACGGGTGCAGCCCTGGAAGCAATAGCCATGCATGAAGCCCGAGGCGGGATGGAAGGAGAGGATCTTTGCCGCGTCGCGCAGCACGAGCACGTCCTCCCAAGGCACGAAGACATTGTCGAGCACCAGGATCGCGTCATTCTCGTCGAAGCGTGACGACAGCGGGTAGTCGAAGGGATGTCCCACAGTATTGGCGGTCTGCTCATAGGAGACGCGGCAGAACATCTTGATACCAGGCGCATTCATCGGAACGATGAACATGACCGAGAGTGATGGGTCTTCCGTGACCGTCGCCGAACTCTGGGCAAGGAAATTATAGTGGGTCAGCGCCGAAGACGTCGCCACCACCTTGGCTCCGGAGACATAGATGCCGGCATCAGTTTCCTTGGTGATGTGGACGAAAACGTCCTTCACGGCATCAGCCGGCTTATGGCGGTCGATCGGCGGGTTGACTATCGCGTGGTTCATGAAAAGCACGGATTCCTGCGCGCGCTTGTGCCAGGAAAGCGCATTGTCTTTGAATGGTCCGTACCAATCGGCATTGGCGCCGAGCGTGTTCATGAGGGCCGCCTTGTAGTCGGCGGTACGACCCATCCAGCCGTAGGACATGCGTGCCCAATCGGCGATGGCGCCCTGCTGGGCAACAAGCTCGGCGGAAGATTTCGCCACGCGGAAGTATTTATGAGTATAGCCGCCCGATCCCGTATCTGTCGGCGAAGTCAGGCGTTCCTTGGTCTTCTCGTCGTGCAGCGCGTCGTACATGCGGGCGAGCGAACGGACTGAATTGCGCATGGCAGGGTGCGCGGTCACATCGGCAATGCGCTCGCCATTGATATAGACTTCGCGGCCGTCGCGCAGGCTTTCCAGATATTCGGCGCCGGTAAACGGACGGGTCTTATCGCGGCGGTGATCTTCAGCTCGCATCTCGTATTCCTCCCTCGAGATCATTGCCAATGCTACGTCCGAAGCATTGCCGCGACCATGGACAAAGGGGGCAATTCGCTGGTACTTTTTCCGGCATGTCGCAGAAGAGCGAAATCCCGAATTTCTTTGTTTATGGCGTGCCGAGCCGGGCGCTGGATGTCGGATTCCTGCATGTGGAAACGGTCATGGATCGTAAGACGCTGCATTTCGGGCATGTCGCGCCTCATAAACACCCGCTGATGGGGCAAATCACCTATTGGTACAAGGGTGGTGGTCGCTACCGAATCGAGGATCGGACTTGGAATTTTTCCGCTCCGACGATCAGCTTCGTGCCGAGCAACATCATTCATGGATTCGATGTCGATGATCAGTCCGACGCCATCGTTGTCTCGATATCGGATGATACTTTAAAGGCGCTGGCGCCCCAGCTAGATCTGAGCCTCGATCTACCGACCTTTCTATCAGCTCATCCACGCGACCCTTCCTGGCAGAAGGTTGATGCACTGCTGCAAATGGTCAGTGCCGAGTATCGCGAGCGCGGCGGTCAGAGCGAAAAGATCATGCTGGGGCTGATCGGTGTTGTACTGTCGCTGATGAACCGGCTCGGCGGTAGCGCGGCACTGCCGTCGGCCTCGCCGATCGTGGCGCTTGCCTTGGCGCTGCGCAGCGCTGTCGACAGGCATTACAAAAGCGATTGGCCGGTGGGCAACTATGTCGAGTTGCTCGCCACGACGCCGCATCTGCTCGACAAGGCGGCGCGCGAGGTATTCGGCCATACCGTCAAGGAAATGCTCTTGGACCGGCGGCTGCTCGAAGCCAAGCGCCTGCTGATGTTCACTATCCGCTCCGTTGAGGACATCGGTCGCGAGGTGGGCTTTGAAGATCCCGCCTATTTCTCGCGCTTTTTCCGCAAGCGGGTGGGGGAGGCGCCGGCGGCCTGGCGGCGCCGGAATTTGGAGCGGGAGCCCTCGGGTAATGATGTGGCGTAATAAGGGTGGGCCGCTATGACGAGTTCGACATATTTTGATCGATTAGTTTCTCCGGTAGCGGGCGCGGAATTCGCGCGGCGTGCAATTTTCGCGCTCATGGAATAGCCGAGAGAAGTAGAATGGATCATCGAATCCGACTTTCGAAGCGATGATCTCGATCTTGTCGTCCGTCATCGTCAACAACTCCTTCGCGTGGTCCATGCGCAGGCGGAGCTGAAAGGCCTTCGGCGGCAGCCCGACTTCCGCCGTGATTTTACGGCGCAGCGTTGCGGGTGACATTTGGTATTCCGCGGCAAAGGCTGCCATATCAAGGGATTGTGTCGCTCTTTGGCGAAGCGCTTCGATGATTTCACCGACATCCAAGCCTTGCTGAGGGGAGAGAACGGCCTGGCTCGCTTGCCGTGCAGCCAGAATGACGATCTGATGAAGAGCGGATGAAGCAGCGGCTCTCGACAGGTTGGTGTCTTCGATCAGGTCGTCATGGATAGAACCGAAGAGACGCTGAATATTGTCGAGATTACGCAGGATGGTGAGCGGATTCTGCTCGCTGATGAGGCGAAGGCGCAGGAAGTCGCGCACGAGAGAGCCTTCGAAAAGTGCCCATCGTTCGCTCCAGCCTTCAGCATCGGGGCCATACGAATGCTGGCGGTTCGGAAAGAGCCAGAAGAGCGCCGGGCCTTTCACGCTTCTGCGGCCGCCGGCATCCGTTTCGAGAAAACCCTGGCCGCTCTCGACGAGAACCACCGCATAGCTTGGCAGCTTCCGTGCCTTGACTGCATGCATGGCATGCTGCTTTCCGCTGCCGGTGACCGACAGCCCTCCGGCGGCGGCAAGCGGCGAGCGGTATATGGCATGTGTTGCCGGTTTCATGATGAGCGAAAAGTCCAGTGTGATTTTCGTCCATGTAGTGAAGCATCACTGATTGCTAGATTCAATGGGCAATCATTTCGAAACATGGGCGAGTGAAATGTCGATTTCGATGCAGGTCGTGTCCTCCGGCGAGAGCGTATTCAACCTTGTTGCCAATGGAAAGGTTCTCTCCACCGCGCCCCATCGGCTCGGTTATCTCACCCCGACCGATCCGGGCATCGGCGTCGAGGCAATCCGCACGCTCTACGAGGAGAACGGCTATGTGTGGCTCAAGGGATTTCTGCCGCGCAAGGACGTGATCGATTTTCGCGGCTGGGTCTTCGGTCATATGGCGAAAACAGGGCTGATAGAGAAGGGAACGGACCCAAGGGATGGAATATCGTCCGCATTGGCGCCGGAAAGCCGGGATGTCGATCGTTGCCTGATGTCTCTGGTCCGCTCGGTCGCCTATGAGGGCTTTTGCGCGCAACCGCGCCTCTCGCGCTTCATGGACGAATTCCTGTCGGGCATCTCCTATCTGCACAAGCGCAAGATCATGCGCCATGTTCGGCCGGGAACGACGACAGCGACGCCAGCCCATTATGATCTGGTCTATCTTCGCGGCGGCACCAGCCGGATCGTGACGTCATGGATACCGATCGGCGATATCCCGATCGAAATGGGCGGTCTGACCTATCTGGAGGGATCGCACGCGATCGGCCTCGACATGGAGCGGGAGTTTGGCGAAAACAACAGGGATCTCGATCCTGAGGAACGCGTGAGCGCCTATAATCGAAAAATGACGGAGGGTGGCTGGGTTTCGAAGGATCTGCCCGACATGGCGGAACGCTTCGATACACGCTGGCTGGTCGCCAACTATGAGGCAGGCGACGTCATGCTCCATTCACCATTCATGATCCACGCCTCCACCACCAATCAGGACAGCCAGCACAGACTGCGCCTTTCCACCGATATTCGCTATCAGAGCGTCGAGGACGAGATCGATGCACGATGGAACAACCACTGGACGCTCGGCGACATGCTGTGATCTGGTTTGGCTCCCGTTGAAGCTTCGCTTGAAGCGTTCCTCAGTCATCATCCTTTAGAACGCGCTCGATTTCTTCGACCCTATCACGGCGGCGCTTCAGGCGTTTGCCGATGCGGCCAAACCAGCGTTTGCGCTTGGTCGCCTCGCGGCTTGCCTGTAGCTGCTCGATGAAGACGTGGCCAACAGAACCATTCTCGACCCGATCGAATATCCAGCAGAATGAAGCGGGCAACCTGACCACACGAAATTGCGGCGTCGCACTTGCCGCATCCTCGGCGATGATTTCTTCCAGAACGACCTGATCCCACACATCGGGCCTGGCAAGGCAGCCTTCCCGCCAGCGGTCGATGAGCTGCGCCGCACCAGGCGTATCGTTGATGAGAATGGTCGCGCTGATGAGGCGTTCATCAAATTCATAGTAGGCAGCAATGTCGCATTCGAGTTTACGAAGCTCCGGCCAGGGATTGCGATGGAAGACGGCATCAACATCGACATAAAGTATCGGTCCGCGAAGCCTCGCCCTTTCCTGGAGCAGGAAGCCGGGTTTCAGCCCGGCATTCAGCACCCAGCTGCCGGCGCTGGGCACTGCGGTTGCATATACTTTCAACCCGATCCGTTCCGCCGAATGGGCCATACGCTCCTTTTCCTGCTCGTAGAAACTGCCTTCGGTGAAAAACGCGACAATCGGGCCATCGGCGCTCGTTGCCATGGATTTGCGCTCGGCCAGATCCCGTTTTGCCGGAAAGGGGACAATCAATGCACGCTGCTGCGGGCTCCATGGGCGAATTTTATTGAGGATATTCAAGAAAGCACCTTCAGGGCTGTGAGCTTCAATCGGATATCCGCGGCTTAGAATATGTTGCGGACAAGATTGAGAGTGTGGGTAAACAGAGCATTTTGTCTGGCCGATGGCGGAAGCATCGCATCCGTGACGTTTGTGCCGGATTGGCAAACCGTTTGATCTTCGCTAATCGATTGTCATGTCCGATAATGTCATCAAGTTTGAACGCCGTCCGAAGCCGAAACCGCCGAGACAAACGCCTCCCTGGCTCAAGCGCTTGCTGGCGGTCCTAGCCGTTATTGCTTTTTTTGTAGCAGCCTTCGCTTATTTCACGCTGAAGAACGGCGGAGCCGGCCCGATATTTTAACAACTCACGCCTCATGCGATCTTGAGTCGGTATCCAGACGACGGATTCTGCGACTTGGTGCTTTGCGGCAGCATGATGGCCTTTGGCATCCAGAATTGCCGCTAGGGGGACGGTTCCCGCACAACGGCGCTTTGATCCCACGCGTTTTCAAGATTGCAAAAGAGCTTTTTGGATAGATTTTCTTTTGTGAGTATTGTAGATATTTCAATGGATTAATGGGGTTTTTTGATATCGCTTCTGTCCGGCAGCGGGTGGAAGTTCATCTTCACGTTTCTATATTTTAGGAATGATCATGGTCTGACAAACAGGAAGAGGAGCAGGACATGACATTGACCTCGCGAGACGTCACAGCGGTACTCGGCCCTGTCGACGAGGCCCTTATCGCCGATATCGTTGCGACGGGCGCAACGCCGACGGAATTGTCCGAGGCATGGGCTTGGGTTAACAGCGATGAGGCTTTGATCGGCGAAGGCCGCCATCTGCCCGCCGGCAAGGTGGCAGCGCTGGTGGATCTGCTTTCCTCCGATGACGAGGAATGGGAGGAATAGCCATTCGCGCCTTCTTAGGGCTCAATGCAGCCATGCCGCCACATATGTGCGGCATGGCTGCAGTTAAAGGCTAAAGCTCGACCTTCACGTTGTCGCCCATGTCGGGTCTTGTATTCGAGACTGCGGCGGCCGCCATCTTGATGTAGCTGATGATGCTACCGGGGCTATCCCAATATTCGGCGAAGATAGGCGTTACCTTCAAAACGCGGATCGACGGATCGTCGGCGCTCTCCCACCAGGCTCTAGCTCCCGTGGACCAGAGATCTCTGACGCGTTCGCGGTCATTGCTGACTTCAGCCGTCCCAGATATCGAGACATATTTCTGACCCCTGGTGTCGGCAAAAGCGAGGCAGACATTCGGCCAGCGGGCGATCTCTTCATCCTTGTGGCCCCCGACATCCGTCAGGAAATAAATCGCGTTTTCAATCGGTTCTGGATGTGCAGCCATCGGCCGTGCGCGCAGGCTGCCGGATATTTGCGTGGTCAGCATGCAAAAGCCGATTTTGTCGACCAGTTCCCAGACGCGCGCGTTCTCGTCGATATCGGTCATGATTATCTCCTGGTTTCGATTGCAAGGGGATGGAGTGAAGCTGAGATCACCCGATGAAGGACCTATGGTTGTTCGCGAGTGCCAGGTGCCGCCTCACGCTGGTCCGCGTCTTCAAGATCGCTCTTCACGACGAAGGCATCGCCATGCTGGCGGACGGCTTCTTTTTCCGCTTCGATATTGGGCACGTCGTCAGGAGCGCGCTCTTTGACGTGTTCCGACGCCGCATCGATCTCACCTTTGGTCTGGTCGGCGGGAACTGATCCTACGCGATTGCGGGTGACGTCATGTTGGGCCTTCGAATTGCCATTGTCGCGTCTGGTGTCTGTCATTTCGCTCATCCTGTTCGTCAGATCGGAAAAGTCTCGCATCATTTCGAAAGCGCTGCCGCCTGGAGCCTTTCGTGGTGCAGTGATGCCGGCCACATCAATCAAACCGCGTGGCGCTTTCATTGTTCCGTACTTACCAGGCAGACGCCGAACTGGCGGTTTCTTACGGCTTTGTAAACCGAAGGGTTGGGTGAAACGGAACCTTGAACACGAATTTGCGCCTTCCTAAGTGAGTGGCAGCCGAGGCTTTATGAGCTCGGTCACAATCACGTCTGTTAGGAGTGAGCAAATGGAAGAAAGAACAAAAACGATCGAAGACCTCAGTGTCGAAGAGCGTGAGGAAATCCTCATCGATGTCGCGAAGACTCTGGAAGGCAATGCACGCGAGGCCTTTGTCGAAGGCAACAAGCAATTCGCCATCCTGTCCACCAATATGGCGGAAGCCATCCGCGTCAATGCAGATCAGCTTGCCCGCGATGATCCGGAAAATGCGGAACGGCTTTTGCAACAGGCTGTCGCAATGATCTCGCAGTTCAATGCTACTCATCCTTACCGATTGGTCAGCACGGCTGTTCACTAGAGCGTTTTCGCGATTCGAAGAAAAGCGAAACGGCTCTAAAGAGCCTTAATGCCCGACTTTTCGTTTCGACAACACGACCCGGAGGATTTCGATGTCAGAACTTGTTGTGCTTGGTTTCGATGATGCCGATAAAGCGGACGCTGTGCTGAACCGCCTTGTTCAGCTCGAAAAGGAATATCTGATCGATCTGGAGGATGCCGTTATCGCCGTTCGTGATGAATCCGGAAAGGTTCGCCTGAAGCAGAGTGTCAATCTGACGGCGGCCGCCGCCGCAAGCGGCGGTCTTTCCGGGGCTCTCTGGGGGTCACTCGTTGGGCTGCTTTTCCTCAATCCTCTGGCCGGTCTCGTCGTTGGCGGCGCAATCGGTGCGGGTTCGGGCGCTTTGGCCGGATCGCTGGCGGACTACGGCATCGATGATGGTCTTATCGAGAAGCTGGCGGAAACCATCCCGGTGAAGAGTTCCGCGCTATTCCTCCTCATCCGCAAGGTTCAACCGGAAAAGGTGCTTGCCGAATTCAAGGGTGAGCATGCTCGACTTCTGCGCACCTCGCTATCGCCCGAACAAGAGGCACGGCTGCGTCAGGTGCTCGTTGAGGAGACGCCGCCGACATCTGAGGCTTCCGCCACGGTTTGAAGCTAAATCTTATCCCCGCTCCTGTCATGGGCGACTGCGCGTGCTTTGTACAGCGAGCATGGTGGATCAACGGCTTGACGGCGCGCTTGCTATTGCCTGCGCGCCTTCCATATTCGCGCAAATACTGCCATTGTTGGTCATGCGGTCATTCACTAGCGGCAGTAGGGAAGGGGCAAGGCCCGGACAGCAATTGTCAGCATACCAGGCGAAAACTTGCGCGATGACCGATCCTGTAACTCGTCAACGACAGCCGCCATCAGCGCCCAAAACGTCGCTGATCCAGACTAAGCGTGCGGCAGTGCAGGCGCTTAGGGTTATGATCGCCTGCACGATCACCTATGCCGTCTCCCAGCTTCTTCACCTTCAGCAAGGCTATTGGGCGGTCTTTACCGTGTTGATCGTCATGCAGGCATCGGTGGGTGCCACCGCCGGAGCGGCTTTCGACCGGCTGGTTGCGACGGTCGCAGGTGCCATTCTCGGGGGGATCGCCGTGTTCTTCACGCCGCAGGAGCCGCTTGCGATTGGCGTTGCCTTGATCTGCGCCGTCGGCTTTGCGAGCTTCGTGGCGGCGCGCGTGCCTCGTTTGCGCAATGCCGGACTGACAGCCGCGATCGTCATGCTGACCCATTCCGCCACCGTCCCCGTCGGGATCTTCGTGATCGATCGCATTGCCGAAATTACCCTGGGCGGTGTCGTTGGCGTGCTCGCCAGCTTGTTCATCCTGCCGACGCGCTCACGGACGATAGTGCTGGATCGCTTCGGGTCGGCGCTCGACGTCATGGCGCAGATCTTGCGCAGGCTTGCAGCCGCGGTCGAAAAGGGTGAGCCGGTATCGGCTACGGATGCGAATATCGCGCTCCGTCAATCCTTGATGGCGACGGAAGCGCTTTTGACCGATGCGCAGCGCGAGCGCGCCTTCTGGCTGACGCGACAGGGAATTTCGGAGGCTATCCCACGTTCGCTCTGGCGCATTCGCAACGACATGACCTATCTCAGCCACATCGTGGAAACGCCTTTCCCGCCGGCAATCGTTGAAGCGATCGGACCTCAGGCAGGCGGAACTCTGGAGGCACAAGCCCGCTTTGCGGAGGCATGCGGCAGGGCATTGCGCGCCGGCGGCGAGATCGATCCGGATGTGCTTTCGGCAGGCGACGAAGCCTTCGACGCCGCGTTCAGCACCCTTCGGACTTCCGAGGCCGCCCAGTCGATGGGATTTAGCGAAGCGGGCCGGTTGTTCGGCCTCGATTTCACATTGCGGCGCATGCGCCAGAATTTTCTCGATCTCGCCGACCGTATCCGCGAAAGCAGTGTCAGGTGAAAAGGCTCAGGCTGCTTCTGGCCAATCCCTCAGCCCCCGCGTCGGGTGCGATGTTCGAGAGCCATCAACATGGAAATCTGCTTGAGGCCATCGAAGCAGTTGACGCAATTTTAACTGAAGATACTATATCTAGTGTTCAAGGTTCTTCTGATTCGCAAGGATTGGAGGCTAAGATGGGAATCCGGTCAGCGAACATGATGTTTGCCAAGCCGGAGCTGCCCCCGCAACTGTAAGCGGCGAGCATTCGTTTGATGACGTCACTGAGGCCTCGTGTCTTGGGAAGGCGAGACGAATGTTGCGACCCGCGAGCCAGGAGACCTGCCTTGAGCAATAGCGTCCACGGGCGGGGTGTCCTGCTGGCGAGCGATGATCATGCGGCATGATGGCCGCCCGTCGCTTCCTCGAAGACCCGCTGAATAACTTCGGGGTGAAGTGCATGTTCCTAAGTATCCATAGTCGCCAGCGCGAGTGACGGCCGCTCAAATGCGTCCGGCCGCCGGCTAGGTTTGTCTCCACTTTTCACCCGACGAGCGGGCATCACCCGATGCCCGAGCGATTTTCCATGCCCATCCATACGAGGATATCTCATGAGCATCACCGTCTACAGCAAGCCCGCCTGCGTCCAGTGCACAGCAACGACCCGCGCGCTTGATCGCCAAGGCATCGACTACACCATCGTCGACGTGTCGACCGATGCCGCTGCCTATGAACTGGTGCAGGGTCTGGGTTACCGCCAGGTTCCCGTCGTTGTTGCCGGTGAACAGCATTGGGCCGGCTTCCGTCCGGATATGATCAGCGCTCTCGCTTAAGGATCCGGGCGGTGGGCGAGATCGTCTATTTCTCCAGCCGGTCGGAAAATACCCATCGCTTCGTTGTCAAGCTCGCATTGCCGGCTGCTCGTATTCCGCTTGCCGCGGGAGACGAGTTTCGTGCGACCTCGCCCTACGTCCTGATCGTCCCGACCTATTGCGGCGAAGGCGGCAAGGGGGCCGTGCCCAAGCAGGTGATCCGCTTCCTCAACGATGCGGGCAACCGTTCGAACATCCGCGGGGTCATCGCCGCGGGCAACAGCAACTTCGGCGCGACCTACGGGATCGCCGGCGACATCATCTCTGCCAAATGCCGGGTACCATACCTCTATCGGTTCGAACTTCTGGGCACGGATGAGGATGTCGCCAATGTCAGACATGGATTGGAACGATTTTGGACACGCTAAGCTCTTCTTTGTCGCGAGACATGAGCGACCGGCCAACGAAGGCCGCGGAAACGGCATTGGACTATTACGCCCTGAACGCCATGTTGAACCTCTATGACGAGCACGGAAAGATCCAGCTCGACAAGGACCGCATGGCGGCCAAGCAATACTTCCTCCAGCACGTCAACCAGAATACGGTCTTCTTCCATAACCTCAGGGAAAAGCTCGATTATCTGGTGACGGAAGGCTACTACGAGCAGGAGGTGCTGGATCAGTATTCCTTCAATTTCGTGCGCGATCTCTTCGACCACGCCTATGCGAAGAAATTCCGTTTTCCGACCTTCCTAGGCGCCTTCAAATACTACACCAGCTACACGCTGAAGACTTTTGACGGAAAGCGCTATCTCGAACGTTATGAAGATCGCATCTGCATGGTCGCGCTGACGCTGGCGCAGGGCAGCGAGCAGATTGCGCGCGATCTGGTCGACGAGATCATCTCAGGCCGGTTCCAGCCGGCAACGCCGACTTTCCTCAATGCCGGCAAGAAGCAGCGTGGCGAACTGGTTTCATGTTTCCTGCTGCGTGTCGAAGACAATATGGAATCGATCGGCCGCGCCATCAATTCCGCTCTGCAGCTGTCGAAACGCGGCGGTGGCGTGGCACTATCGCTCACCAACATCCGTGAGGCCGGTGCGCCGATCAAGCATATCGAGAACCAGTCGTCCGGCATCATTCCTGTCATGAAGCTACTGGAAGACTCCTTCTCCTACGCCAACCAGCTTGGGGCGCGGCAGGGCGCGGGTGCCGTCTACCTGAACGCTCACCATCCCGACATCATGCGCTTCCTCGATACCAAGCGCGAAAATGCCGAC
Source organism: Rhizobium sp. No.120 (assembly GCF_054558365.1). Classification (NCBI taxonomy): domain Bacteria; kingdom Pseudomonadati; phylum Pseudomonadota; class Alphaproteobacteria; order Hyphomicrobiales; family Rhizobiaceae; genus Rhizobium; species Rhizobium sp. No.120. The sequence goes on along the minus strand of NZ_BAAJNQ010000005.1, from coordinate 82,741 downwards.
GAGAAGATCCGCATCAAGACACTGTCGCTCGGCGTGGTCATTCCAGATATCACCTTCGAACTCGCGAAGAACAACGAGGACATGTATCTCTTCTCGCCTTATGACGTGGAGCGCGTCTATGGCGTGCCGTTTACCGAGATTTCGGTGACGGAAAAGTATCGCGAGATGGTCGCCGACAGCCGCATCCGCAAGAAGAAGATCAAGGCACGCGAATTCTTCCAGGTGATCGCCGAAATCCAGTTCGAGAGCGGCTATCCCTACATCATGTTCGAGGATACGGTGAACCGCGCCAATCCGGTTGCCGGCCGCATCACCATGAGCAATCTATGCTCCGAAATTCTGCAGGTCAGCGAAGCAAGCGAGTACAACGACGACCTCTCCTACAAGCATATGGGCAAGGACATCTCCTGTAATCTCGGTTCTCTGAATATTGCTGCCGCAATGGACAGCCCGAATTTCGGCAAGACGATCGAGATGTCGATCCGGGCGCTGACCGCCGTCTCCGACATGAGCCATATCTCCTCCGTACCCTCGATCGAGAAGGGCAATGACGAAAGCCATGCGATCGGCCTCGGCCAGATGAACCTGCACGGCTATCTCGCCCGCGAGCGCATTTTCTACGGTTCGGAAGAAGGCGTCGACTTCACCAACATCTATTTCTACACGGTGACCTACCACGCCATTCGCGCCTCGAACCTGCTTGCTGTCGAGCGCGGCCAAAGCTTCAAGGGCTTCGAGAATTCGAAATACGCTTCCGGCGACTATTTCGACAAATATACGAACCGGGAATGGAAGCCGGCGACCGAGCGCGTCGCGGAAATCTTCGAAACTGCCGGCATCACCGTCCCGACGCAGGAAGATTGGCTCGCGTTGAAAAGAGCCGTCATGGAGGGCGGGCTGTATAACCAGAACCTGCAGGCCGTACCTCCCACAGGCTCGATCTCCTATATCAACCACTCGACCTCCTCGATCCACCCGATCGTCTCCAAGATCGAGATCCGCAAGGAAGGCAAGATCGGTCGCGTCTACTATCCGGCTGCCTTCATGACGAACGACAATCTCGACTATTACCAGGACGCCTATGAAATCGGCCCGGAAAAGATCATCGACACTTATGCCGCGGCCACCCAGCATGTCGATCAGGGCCTGTCGTTGACGCTGTTTTTCCGCGATACCGCGACCACGCGCGATATCAACAAGGCGCAGATCTATGCCTGGAAGAAGGGCATCAAGACTATCTACTACATCCGGCTTCGCCAGATGGCGCTCGAAGGCACGCAGGTTCAAGGCTGCGTTTCCTGCACGCTCTGAACCTTTGAGGGACGATGAAAATGAACATGCAATTCAAGCCGGCAAGCCGGGTTCGCGCCATCAACTGGAACCGCATCGAGGACGACAAGGATCTTGAGGTCTGGAACCGCCTGACCGGCAATTTCTGGCTGCCGGAAAAGGTGCCCTTGTCGAACGACATTCAATCCTGGGCGACACTCAAGCCCGAGGAGCAGCAGCTCACCATCCGCGTCTTCACCGGCCTGACGCTGCTCGACACGATCCAGAACGGCGTCGGCGCCGTCAAGCTGATGGCCGATGCCGTAACCCCGCATGAAGAAGCGGTGCTGTCGAATATCTCCTTCATGGAAGCGGTGCACGCGCGCTCTTATTCGTCGATCTTCTCGACGCTCTGCCTGACGCCCGATGTCGACGACGCCTATCGCTGGTCGGAGGAGAACGAGTTCCTGCAGAAGAAATCGACGCTGATCATGGAACAATATGCCTCGGGCGATCCCTTGAAGAAGAAGGTCGCCATCGTCTTCCTCGAAAGCTTCCTGTTCTATTCCGGCTTCTATCTGCCGATGTTCTGGTCGAGCCGTGCCAAGCTCACCAACACAGCCGATATGATCCGTCTCATCATCCGTGATGAAGCCGTGCATGGCTATTACATCGGCTACAAATTCCAGCGCGGACTTGAAGGGCTTTCGGAAGAGCGCAGGCAGGAAATCAAGGATTTCGCCTTCGATCTGCTGCTGGAGCTTTATGATAATGAAGCCAAGTATACCGAAGCGCTCTATGACGGCGTCGGGTTGACCGAGGATGTCAAGAGGTTCCTGCACTACAATGCCAACAAGGCGCTGATGAATCTTGGTTACGAGGCGCTGTTCCCGGCCGAGGCCTGCAAGGTCAATCCGGCCATTCTTTCGGCGTTGTCGCCGAATGCGGATGAAAACCACGACTTCTTTTCGGGCTCCGGCTCCTCCTATGTGATCGGCAAGGCGGTCGCCACCGAGGATGAAGATTGGAATTTCTGAAGGACCGGGCTTGGCGCAGATCAGGGAGTTCGAACCAAGGCTTTCGAAGCCGATTAGGAAAGTTCCTGTAGCTGAGCGCATTCACTTCGTATGGCAGACAAACGACCAGCCCTAGCGGATAGGGCCGGCCGTGGAGCCTACGGGCTTTGAAAGCCAGAGCAGGTATTATTTGTTGAGCGCATCCTTCAGCGCCTTGGCCGGCGTGAAGGTCAGCTTCTTCGAAGCGGCAACCTTGATGGTTGCACCCGTTCCGGGATTGCGTGCTTCGCGCTCAGGCGTATCCTTGACCTTGAACTTACCAAAACCTGGAATGGAGGTTTCGGCGCCGGAAGTCGCGGCTCCGGTGATGGAGGCAAAGACGGCTTCGACGATTGCCTTGCCCTGTGCCTTGGTCAGCTTGTGGTCAGCGGCAATCTTGTCTGCAATTTCATTGGTAGTGGTCATGAGGCTTCCCCCGCATTGATAACGGCGGAATCATTTCCATTGGAGATGCCCAATGTCACGAGGAGTTCTGACATGAAAGGCCGAGAAAGCCTGCATTTCCACAGGTTCCGACGCATTGACGCCATTTTGAGGGTTTTTGGCGGGTGATTTTCCAGGCCTAGCCCAGCTCACGCAGCCGATAGAGTGCGACAACGGGCATCCGCAGAAGCCCGCGAATCTCCCGAAATGGACGGACTTTGAGGGAGCTCGGCGCATCCTTTCCCTATATGGATGCCCACCATCGCGGTGCGATCGGGGGTGGCTTTTCGCTGGTTGGATCTATAGAGGCTGGCTCACGATGGGTGAATGGGACGAGCAATGGAACATGATATCAAGATAGACAACCGCGGCGATTTCGGGCTGTGGGCCATCGAGGTCGCAAAGCAGATCATCAGCAATGAGGGTTTTGAACTGGCAAGAGCGGCAAGGGACGGCACGGACGATGATGTCCGCGCGGCCGGCAACGCACTTGGTCAGGCGATCACCAATGCAATGATGGAAGTCTATGATGGTCTGATCGAAAGGGCGGGCGATGATTAGGATCGTCTTAGACCCTTGCGGCCATGCATCTGCATACGGATAGATTAGTTTGATTGAAATACGAAATTTCGTCAACTTAAAATCGCAGCCTTACAATCACGAACAGGCATCCCCATATAGAGGCAAATTCGTCTTTCTGCCCTATGACAGGAGAGCCAATGTTCAGTGCAGTACCGCGTTTCGCCAAGATCGCAGCTATCGTCGTCCTTGCCGCCGCTTCGTCCGTAGCGACCTTTGATGCCGCCGACGCGCGTCGGGCTGGATCCAGCGGCTTCGGAAGCCGCGGAACGCGCACCTTTGATACCCCGGCCATAACGCGGACGGCGCCTACGCAGGCTGCCCCGATCGACCGGTCGATGACGCAGCGTCCGCAGCAGCAGACAACGACGCAGCCGCCGCTCGGCGCGCCGCAGCGTCCGGGCCTTTTCGGCGGCTTTGGCGGATCGATGATCGGCGGGTTGATCGCCGGCGGTCTTCTCGGCATGATGCTCGGCCATGGTTTCGGCGGCGGCATCGGCTTTCTCGGCATGCTGCTGCAGATCGGCTTGATCGTGCTGCTCATCAGCTTCGCCATGCGCTTCTTCGCAAACCGCCAGCGCACGCAGTATGCAGCACCCGGATCAGGTTCTCCCTATAGCATGAATCCGATGAACAATACCGGCGCATCGTCGCGTCCTTCCTTCTCCATCCCATCCATCGGCGGCGGAGCAGCGGCCGCGCCGAAGGTGCGCGAAGCCAATGATGAGATCGGACTGCAGCAGGCGGATCTCGATCGTTTCGAGCACCTGCTCACCGAAATCCAAACGGCCTACGGCGCCGAGGATTATGCCGCCATCCGGCGGCTGACCACGCCCGAAGCGATGTCTTATCTGGCCGAAGAGCTTGGCGAGAACGCCACGCGTGGCGTGCGCAACAGCGTTTCCGATGTACGCCTGCTTCAGGGCGATATCGCCGAGGCCTGGCGCGAGGGAGACGCCGAATACGCGACACTTGCCATGCGCTACTCGAGCATCGACGCGATGGTGGATCGCACGACCGGAAAGCTTGTGGACGGCGACGACCGCAATCCCTCCGAGACGACGGAACTGTGGACCTTCGTGCGCAAGCCCGGTTCGGATTGGAAGCTTTCGGCGATCCAGGGAACAGGCCAGCATTGAGCCCGAACTGAAGCCAGTTGGAGATTGCCCCGGGCGGAAGCCGGGGCAATCGCCTGACTCGGCACAGGCATGAGGCTTTCCAAGGCAGGGCTCGGCTTTTATTCGGACCTTATTTTGGTCGCGGTCCGAAAGACCTATTCTTTTCTAAGTCCTCCAAAACCGTCGTGAGAACACTTTCGGGCGAGTGCTTTGGTACTTGCTCGGACATCTAGCGTATTGGCTGTGGAGCGGCTACGCTCATCAACGAGGGCTGGAGTGCCGATGGGAGCGGTGCGATAGCGAAGGCATCAAACCTTATGCTTGGAGGAGGCGAATGAGGGCAGTCCGTTTGGAAGCGATCGGCGAATTGGCCATGCGCATGGTCGAGAAGCCGAGCGCTGGACCAGGAGAAATCGTTGTGCGGGTTCTGGCCGCCGGCATCTGCGGATCCGACCGGCACATGTATAGGGGCGAATATCCGACGGCGATCCCGGTAACCCTGGGTCACGAATTCTGCGGCCTCGTTGAAGACGTGGGCGAGGGTGTTACCTCCTTCGTGGGCGGCGAACTCGTCACCATAGACCCGAATATTGCTTGTGGCACATGTCCCGCATGCCGGCGCGGACGGCCGAATCTCTGCGCGAACCTCCAGGCTATCGGCGTGACGCGCGATGGCGGTTTTGCCGAATATGTCGCGGTTCCCTGCGGTCAGGCGTTCACGCTGCCTCCGGATCTCGACCCCGTCCATGGCGCTTTTTGCGAGCCGCTCGCCTGCTGCATCCATGCCATCGATAAGGCGAAAATCCGTCCGGGCGATAGCGTCGCCATATTAGGCGGCGGGGTCATCGGTCTGCTCATGGTCCAACTAGCTCGTTTGGCCGGTGCGGACCAGATCGTCCTCGTCACCCGGCAGCAATCGAGACGTGAGGCGGCGTTGCGGCTGGGGGCGACGCAGGCCCTCGATCCGACGGCGATCGATGCGGTCGCTGCCGTCAAGGAGGCGACCCACGGCGGCGTGGATTTCGTCATTGAATGCGCTGGAGTCCCCGAAACGCTTCAGACCGGCGTGCGGATGGTGCGACGCGGCGGTGCTTTCGTTCTCTTCGGTGTAACGCCGGCAGGCCTCGAAGTGCCCATCCTCCCGTTCGATCTGCTCGTCAATGAGGTCGAGATCAGGCCGGCCTATCTCAATCCTTTCACACACGCTCGCGCCGCCGCCATGGCGGCAAGCGGGATTCTGGAGCTGGATTCGCTCGTCACGAAGACCATAGGTCTTGAAGAGGTGGCGAGCGTGGTCGGCAGCGGGCCATTGGTCGGCGAGATCAAGGTTATCGTCCGGCCCTGAGCGCCGATCGCATTCATGTGCGAACGAGGCCGGTGGAGGCGCGCCGGACCAAGGTGACAGGTACTTTAATGAAGCTGTCCATTCGCCGTTTGCCATCGACTTGGTCGTCATCGATCAGGGCTTCCAGTCGCCGGACTGTCTCCCGGCATAGGATTGGCGTATGAGCATCTTCGCAAGCCGTCATCATCCGCCCCGGCATTTATAAGATTTTTATATCTTCAGCTTTTCCGCCGTCTCGAACCTTAATGCGGTTCGGTCGCATATTGCGTTTGGAAGATGCACCCCAAGTGATCTTCCTGGTCGGCAGGAAAAAGAGGCGCTCTGAGTAAGGGCGCTCTCCGTCATTTCTGCATTCAACAATAACAATCAAGGAATCGCGATCGATGATGGACATTCTTCTTGTCGGGATCGGCGTTTTATTCTTCCTCCTTTGCGTCGCCTATACCAAGGCCTGCGACAGCCTCTAGTCGGAGAGACGGCAATGCTTCTCGATTACATTCTCGGTGGCGGCGTGACGATCTTTCTCACCGTCTACCTGGTCTACGCTCTCATTCGCCCCGAGCGCTTCTAATAGCGCTGGATAGGGAAAGTTACCTCCATGACCTTCAACGGATGGCTTCAGATCCTCATTTATATCGGGATCCTTCTCCTGCTCGTCAAACCGCTCGGCGGTTACATGACGCGTGTCTTTACCGGCGAGCGCACCTTCCTCTCCTTCATCCTTCGTCCTGTGGAACGGGGGCTTTATCGTTTGGCCGGCACGGATGAGCGCGAAGAGCAGCACTGGACGACCTATTCGGTTTCCATGCTGCTGTTCAGCCTCGCCGGCTTTCTCGCTCTTTATGCGCTGCAGCGCCTGCAAGGCAGCCTGCCGTATAATCCGGCCGGGATGACCGCAGTCGGCCCGGAACTGTCCTTCAACACGGCAACGAGCTTCGTCACCAATACCAATTGGCAGAACTACGGCGGCGAAAGCACGATGTCCTATCTCGTGCAGATGGCGGGCCTGACCGTGCAGAACTTCGTTTCCGCGGCAACCGGCATTGCCATCGCCATTGCGCTGATCCGTGCTTTCGCGCGTGCCTCGGGCAAGGCGATCGGCAACTTCTGGGTCGATATGACCCGCGCGACGCTCTACGTCCTCTTGCCGATCTGCATCGTGCTGACGATTGCTTTCGTCTATCTCGGCGTACCGCAGACGCTCGGCCCCTATGTCAATGCCACGACGCTCGAAGGCGCGCAGCAGACGATCGCCGTTGGCCCCGTTGCCTCGCAGCTTGCCATCAAGATGCTCGGCACGAATGGTGGTGGCTTCTTCAACGCCAATTCGGCGCATCCGTTTGAAAATCCGGACGCTATTTCCAACCTTCTGCAGATGCTGGCGATCTTCGCCATCGGCGCGGCGCTGACCAACGTCTTCGGGCGTATGGTCGGCAGCCAGCGGCAGGGCTGGGCGATCCTGGCTGCGATGGGCACGCTGTTCATCGCTGGCGTGATCGTCACCTATTGGGCTGAAGCGGCAGGCAATCCGCTTGTTCATGCGCTCGGTATCCAGGGCGGCAATATGGAAGGCAAGGAAGTCCGCTTTGGGCTTGCTGCCTCCTCGCTCTTCGCCGTCATCACCACGGCGGCATCCTGCGGCGCAGTCAACGGTATGCTGGGCAGCTTCACGGCGATTGGCGGTATGATTCCGCTCATCAACCTGCAGCTCGGCGAAGTCATCGTCGGCGGCGTCGGCGCCGGCTTCTACGGTATCCTGATGTTCGTCATCATTGCGATCTTCGTCGCCGGCCTCATGGTTGGGCGCACGCCGGAATATCTCGGCAAGAAGATCGAAGCGAAGGAAGTGAAGATGGCGATGCTCGCCGTACTTTGCCTCCCCTTCGGCATGCTGATCTTCACTGCGATCTCCGCAGTGTTGCCATCGGCAGTCGCCGCTATCGGCAATGCCGGTCCGCATGGTTTCTCTGAAATCCTCTATGCCTACAGTTCCGCGGCGGCAAATAACGGCTCGGCCTTTGCCGGTCTGTCCGCCAATACCCCCTGGTACAACACCACGCTTGGTATCGTCATGCTGATCGGCCGCTTCCTGGTCATCGTTCCGGCCCTTGCGATCGCCGGTTCGCTCATTGCCAAGAAGACGGTTCCTACCTCGGCTGGGACCTTCCCGACGGATGGCCCGCTATTCGTCGGCCTGCTGGTCGGCACGATCCTCATCGTCGGCGGCCTGACCTTCTTCCCGGCGCTGGCGCTCGGACCGATCGTCGAACATCTCGCGATGATCGCAGGCCAGACCTTTTGAGGAATGACGGCCATGAGCCAACCGCTTCTGGGCAAGCTTAGAAAAGTCATCGATCCACGCCCCTTCGATAGGGGGCGTGGCCCGGCCGGAACGACCTGCGCGTCCGACGCCATTTTGCTGGCGATGGTTGCCTTGTTTCTCGGCCTTGTCGTCTTCGGATTTTTGATCGGCTGATCGGCAGCGTTCCGATCTGACGTTTTCCTCTTCACGCTGGAGCCTCTTATGAGCCAGTTAAAATCAGCGAGTATTCTGGATTCTCGCATCCTCATTCCGGCGATCGGCGCTTCGTTCAAGAAGTTGAACCCGCGCACGCTTGCCAAGAACCCCGTCATGTTCGTGGTCGCCGTCGTTTCGATGCTGACGACCGTTCTCTTCCTGCGCGACCTCGTCACCGGCGGCGGCAATCTCGGCTTCTCGCTGCAGATCAACATCTGGCTTTGGTTCACGGTGCTGTTTGCCAATTTCGCTGAAGCCGTCGCCGAAGGTCGCGGCAAGGCGCAGGCGGATTCGCTGCGCAAGTCGCGCACCGAAACCCAGGCGAAGCTGCTCGTCGGCAACAGCCACACCGACTACAAGATGGTGCCTGGCACCAGCCTCAAGGTCGGCGATATCGTTCTGGTCGAAGCCGGCGATATCATCCCCTCGGACGGTGAAGTCATCGAAGGAGTCGCTTCCGTCAATGAAGCCGCCATCACCGGCGAATCCGCGCCTGTCATCCGTGAATCGGGCGGCGACCGCTCGGCTGTAACCGGCGGCACGCAAGTTCTGTCGGACGAGATACGCGTGCGCATTACGGCGGCAGCAGGCTCGACTTTCATCGACCGCATGATCGCGCTGGTCGAAGGTGCCGAGCGTCAGAAGACGCCGAACGAAATCGCGCTCAACATCCTGCTGGCCGGCATGACGCTGATCTTCGTGCTGGCGACCGTCACAATCCCGAGCTTTGCCGCCTATGCCGGCGGTTCGATCCAGACGGTCGTGCTCGTTGCCCTCTTCGTGACGCTGATCCCGACCACGATTGGCGCTTTGCTTTCAGCGATCGGCATTGCCGGCATGGACCGTCTGGTGCGCTTCAACGTGCTTGCCATGTCCGGCCGCGCTGTCGAAGCCGCCGGCGACGTCGACACACTGCTTCTCGACAAGACCGGCACGATAACCCTCGGCAACCGTCAGGCAACCGCCTTCCGCCCGGTTCGGGGTGTGAGCGAGCAGGACCTCGCCGACGCCGCACAGCTTGCCTCGCTTGCCGACGAAACGCCTGAAGGACGCTCGATCGTCGTGCTTGCCAAGGAGAAATATGCGATCCGCGGGCGCGATATGACGAGCCTGAAGGCGACCTTCGTTCCCTTTACCGCCCAGACCCGCATGAGCGGTGTCGATCTCGACGGTTCCTCGATCCGCAAGGGCGCCGTCGATGCCGTGGTCGCCTATGTCGAAGGTGCGGCCAATGGTGTGACGGAAGGCACCGCCGTCATGTCGCGCTCGTCAAGCGAAATGCTGCGCGAATTGCAGGCGATTGCGGATGAGATTGCCAAGGCCGGCGGTACGCCGCTCGCCGTTGCCCGTGACGGCCGTCTTCTCGGCGTCATCCATCTGAAAGACATCGTCAAGGGCGGTATCCGCGAACGCTTTGCGGAACTGCGCCGCATGGGCATCCGCACCGTGATGATCACCGGCGACAATCCGCTGACGGCTGCCGCCATTGCCGCCGAAGCCGGCGTCGACGACTTCCTCGCCCAGGCAACGCCCGAAATGAAGCTGGCGCTGATGCGTCAGGAGCAGGCACAGGGCAAGCTGGTCGCCATGTGCGGCGACGGCACCAACGATGCGCCCGCACTCGCCCAGGCTGATGTCGGCGTTGCCATGAACACCGGCACGGTGGCCGCTCGCGAAGCCGGCAACATGGTCGACCTCGACAGCGACCCGACGAAGCTGATCGAGATCGTCGAGATCGGCAAGCAGCTGCTGATGACGCGCGGTGCGTTGACCACTTTCTCCATCGCCAACGACATCGCCAAGTATTTCGCCATCATCCCGGCCATGTTCATCGCCTTCTATCCGCAGCTGAAGATGCTGAACGTCATGGGGCTGGCAACGCCGCAAAGCGCCATTCTCTCGGCCATCATCTTCAATGCGCTCATCATCGTCGCACTGATCCCGCTGTCACTGAAGGGTGTCCGGTACCGCCCGATCGGCGCCGGCGCGCTGCTCAGCCGCAACCTGCTGATCTATGGCCTCGGCGGCATTATCGTTCCCTTCATCGGCATCAAGGCCATCGACATGGCGATCACCGCCATCGGCCTCGCCTAAGGAGTTTCTCTCATGTTGAAACAAATCAGACCCGCCATCGTCATGATCGTCGCCACGACCGTTCTGACCGGCCTTGCTTATCCCCTTGCCATGACCGGCGTCGCTCAGGCGCTCTTTCCTCACCAGGCCAATGGCAGCCTGGTGGAGAAGGACGGTAAGGTGATCGGCTCCACCCTCATCGGCCAGAATTTCACGGCGGATAAGTATTTCCACGGCCGCCCGTCGGCTACGACCGGCGCTGACCCGAACGACCCGACCAAATCGGTTTCCGCACCCTATAATGCCGCCAATTCCGGTGGTTCCAATCTTGGCCCGACCAATTCGAGCCTGATCACGCGTATCAAGGGGGATGCCGCGACATTGCAGGCGCAGAACCCGAATACGCCGGTTCCGATCGATCTGCTCACCACTTCGGGCAGCGGTCTCGACCCGGACATCTCGCCCGAAGCCGCCTATTTCCAGGTCCCGCGCGTCGCCAAGGCTCGCAACATGGACGAGGCCAAGGTCAAGTCGGTCGTCAAGGCAGCCATAGAGCGGCGAGAGCTCGGCGTTCTCGGCGAGTCTGTGGTCAATGTGCTGGCATTGAACCAGGCGCTCGATGCTTCTATGACTCAATAAGTTGAAGAGGTTGAGACGGTTCGCGCCGTCTCGACCTTATCATGAAAGACGATGTCCGAATGGCAGACGACAGCCGCGACATGCTGAGCAGGCCTTCTCCCGATGCGCTTCTCGAAAAGGCGCGGGCCGAGACGCGCGGTCGGTTGAAGATATTCCTCGGAGCGGCACCCGGCGTCGGCAAGACCTATGAGATGCTGATGTCGGGCAGGGCGAAGATCGCCGACGGCGTCGATGTCGTCGTCGGCGTCGTCGAGACCCATGGCCGCCGTGAGACGCAGGCCTTGCTCGACGGGTTCGAGATCGTTCCGCGCGTCAATGTCGAATACAAGGGCAGGGCGCTCGAGGAGATGGATCTCGATGCCATCCTGAAGCGTCGTCCCGAACTGGTGCTTGTCGACGAGCTTGCCCATACCAATGCCCATGGCAGCCGTCATCCGAAGCGTTATCTCGATGTGAAGGAGCTTCTCGACCGTGGGATCGACGTCTATACGACGTTGAATATCCAGCATGTCGAAAGCCTGAATGACGTCGTTTCGCAGATTACCCGCATCCGTGTGCGCGAGACGGTGCCGGATTCTATTATCGACATGGCCGATGATGTCGAGATCATCGATCTGACGCCTGATGATCTCATCAAGCGGCTGCATGACGGCAAGGTTTATGTCTCGAAGACGGCTGAGCGGGCGCTGACCAATTATTTCACGCCGGGCAACCTGACCGCATTGCGGGAGCTCGCGCTGCGGCGCACCGCCCAGCGCGTCGATGATCAGCTTCTGACCCATATGCAGGCGCACGCGATCCAGGGCCCTTGGGCTGCCGGCGAGCGCGTGCTCGTCTCCATAGATCATCACCCGCGCTCGGCCGCGCTGGTTCGCTACGCCGCGCGCATGGCCGCGCGCTTGCGGGCCCCCTGGGCAGCCGTCTATGTCGAGACCAACCGCTCGATCAGCTTGAGCGAGGCGCAGCGCGATACGATTGCGGCAACGCTGCGGCTAGCCGAGCAGCTCGGCGGTGAGGCGATTACTCTTCCGGGTCGTGAGGTGGCGGAGGAGCTGCTTCGCCATTCGGCCAGCAACAACGTGACCCATATCGTCATCGGTTCACCGAAAATCGGCTCTTGGCGCGATTGGTCGCGGCGTTCGGTGTCCTATGATCTCATCCGGAAGGCCGGAGATATCAGCGTCCACGTCATTTCCGGTAGCGAAGCGGATGGCGAGGCTGCAAGGCGTGGTGTCAAAGTGGCGCCTTCGCCGCCGCCGTTCCAGCTTCGCGGTTATGTGCTGGCAACGCTTTATGTGGCGATTGCGCTCGGCTTTTGCGTCATCCTCGATCAGGTGCTGGATGTGCGAAATCTGGCGCTCGTCTTCCTGATGGCGGTGCTGGTAAGCGCCGTGACCCAGGGTCTGCGTCCGGCACTTTACTCCTGTTTTCTCGGCGCGCTTGCCTTCAATTTCTTCTTCCTGCCGCCGCGCTACACGCTGACGATCAGCGATCCGGAAAGCGTGCTCGCTTTCTTCTTCTTCCTCGGCGTCGCGGTAATCGCCAGCAATCTGACCGCGACGGTGCAGCGCCAGGCGGCGGCGGCGCGGCAACGGGCGCGAACAACGGAAGACCTCTATCTTTTCTCCAAGAAGCTCGCCGGCACGGGCACGCTCGACGATGTTCTCTGGGCGACCGCTTTTCAGCTGGCCTCGATGCTGAAGCTGCGGGTGGTGCTGCTGCTTCCCGAACATGGCACGATCGCTGTCAAGGCCGGTTATCCGCCCGACGACACGCTCGACGATGCCGATATCGCGGCGGCGCGCTGGGCCTGGGAGCACAATCATGCGGCAGGCCGTGGCGCCGATACCCTGCCTGGCGCCAAGCGCCTTTACGTTCCGCTCCGCACCGGTCGAACTGCCGTCGGGGTCATCGGCCTCGACAGCGACCGTCGCGATGGCCCGCTTTTGACGCCGGAGCAGCAGCGGCTGCTCGATGCGCTCGCCGATCAGGCCGCACTTGCCATCGAGCGCGTGCAGCTGGTGGCCGATGTCGACCGCGCGAAACTCGCCGTCGAGGCCGATCGGCTGCGCTCCGCACTGCTGACCTCGATCTCGCATGATCTGAAGACGCCGCTCGCTGCCATCCTTGGGGCGGCAGGGACCTTGCGCGATTATCTGGAAACCCTGCCGCACGAAGATCGCGTCGATCTCCTGTCGACTGTCATCGACGAATCGGAGCGCCTCAACCGCTTCATCGCCAATCTTCTCGACATGACCAAGATCGAGTCCGGTGCAATGGAGCCGAATTATGCTCTGCATTATGGCGGCGATATCGTCGGCAGCGCGCTGCGGCGCGCGGAAAAAATCCTGGCGCATCATCGCGTCGACGTGCAGATGCCCGTCGATCTACCGATGGTGAAGGTCGATCCGGTGCTGTTCGAACAGGTGCTCTTTAACCTGCTCGACAATGCCGCCAAATACGCGCCTGAGGGATCGGCCATCCGCCTGGAGGCCTGGTCGGATGTCGACAATATCGTCTTCCGCGTGATGGACGAGGGACCCGGCATTCCGCCCGCTGACCTCGAACGCGTCTTCGATACGTTCTACCGCGTGCGCAAGGGCGATCAGGTGCGTGCCGGCACCGGCCTTGGCTTGTCCATCTGCCGCGGCTTCATCGAGGCGATGGGCGGCGCGATTGCCGCCGGCAATAGAACGGATCGGCAGGGGGCGGTTTTCACCATCCGCTTGCCGAAACCAACAGATGTCCCGAAGCTGGATGAATTGAAATGAACACCACCGCCGTTAAGATTCTCGTTGTCGATGATGAGCCGCCGATCCGCAAGTTGCTGCGCGTCGGTCTCGGTGCCCAGGGCTATGCCGTCAATGAGGCGCAGAGCGCCGCATCGGCTCAGGCATCGGTTTCCGAGGATCAGCCCGATCTGATCGTGCTCGATCTCGGTCTGCCCGACAAATCCGGTCAGGATCTGCTGTTGGAATGGCGTGAGGATGGGGTGCAGATCCCGGTCGTCATTCTGTCAAGCCGAACGGACGAGGCGGGTATCGTCAAGGCGCTCGAGAGTGGCGCCGACGATTATGTGACCAAGCCTTTCGGCGTCAACGAGCTTGCCGCCCGTATTCGCGTGGCGTTGCGCCATCGCCTGCAGCAGCAGGGCGAGAAGGCAATATTCCAGACTGGCGGCCTTTCGATCGATCTCGTCAAGCGCATCGTCAAGGTCGATGGCAAGGAGATCAAGCTGTCGCCGAAGGAATACGACATTCTGCGCGTGCTTGCCCAGCACGCCGGCAAGGTACTGACGCACCAATTCCTGTTGAAACAGATCTGGGGGCCGGCGGCCGATGTGCAGTATCTGCGCGTCTATGTGCGTCAGCTCCGGCAAAAGATCGAAGAAATCCCGGACCAGCCGCACTATATCACCACCGAGACAGGGGTCGGCTATCGGCTGCGCGAGCCCGATTGAGGCGGCGGAGATTACGAGGCCATTATCGAGGCGATTTGGCCTCGGACTTGTGGCGATGAATGCCATTTCAGAATTTATTGCCGGACCTTGAGTGCGACCATGGACCTTTCCACGATCATTCTTCCCGAACACGTATTTGTCGGCGTCTCCACTCCGACGAAATGGCGGGCATTGCAGATGCTGTCGTCGAAGGCAGCCCATTGCTTTGGCGTGGAGGAAGCAATGGTCCTGCGGGCGCTGGAGACGCGTGAAAAATTGGGCACGACGGGGATCGGCAATGGCGTTGCGGTTCCGCATGCCGCCATTCCTGCCATGACGAAGCCTCGGGGACTGATGGTGCATTTTGCACATCCCGTCGATTTCGAAGCGATCGACGACTTGCCAACGGAATGGGCCTTCGTGCTGCTGTTCGGGGAGGGCGGTCGGAGCGATTATCTGAACGTGCTTGCCGCGATCGCGAGACGTTTGCGCACGGAGGGCGTTCTGATGGCGATGCGGCAGACCAAGAGCGCCGACGAACTCTATTCTGTCTTTATGTCCGACACTATTCGGTGACGACGCACTCATGGGGCATCTGATACCTTTCAGGAATGTGATTTCACTTTTTTCGATTCTATGGGATGCTGTTCTCCACGGTTGCCGAAAACGGGAACTGTCTTCGTTACTTTATACGACCAAGTTGGTAGGGTTTAAGGACAAACGAAGGGGGTGTATTCATGCAGACGATAAAGCTTTCACGGCTTCTCGCCACGGCAGTTCTGATCGGCAGTTTCTCGATCGCGGCCGTCGCGCCAACCTGGGCGGCGGATAAGACGCTTCTCAATGTTTCCTACGATCCGACCCGTGAACTCTATAAGGACTTCAACGCAGCCTTTGCTGCCAAGTGGAAGAAGGACACGGGCGAAACCATTAATATCAAGGCTTCGCATGGCGGTTCCGGCGCGCAGGCTCGCTCGGTGATCGACGGTCTCGATGCCGATGTGGTGACGCTTGCCCTTGAAGGCGATATCGATGCGATCGCCAAGGCGACACACAAGATTCCAGCCGACTGGAAGACCAAGTTCCCGAACAATTCGGTTCCCTATACGTCGACCATTGTATTCCTCGTGCGCAAGGGCAATCCCAAGGGCATCAAGGATTGGCCGGATCTGGTCAAGGACGGCGTCGAAGTCATCACGCCAAACCCGAAGACCTCGGGCGGCGCCCGCTGGAACATTCTCGCTGCCTGGGCTTGGGCCAAGCAGGCCAATGGCGGCGATGATGCCAAGGCGCAGGACTATGTCGCGCAGCTGCTGAAGCATGTTCCAGTGCTCGATGCCGGTGCGCGCGGGGCAACGACGACTTTCGTGCAGCGTGGTCTCGGCGATGTTCTCCTTGCCTGGGAAAACGAGGCCTATCTCTCGCTCGATGAGCTTGGTCCTGACAAATTCGAGATCGTGACGCCGTCGGTTTCCGTCCGCGCCGACCCTCCGGTTGCCGTTGTCGATGGCAATGTCGATACCAAAGGCACGCGCAAGGTTGCTGAAGCATACCTAAACTACCTGTACTCGGATGAAGGTCAGAAGATCGCTGCAAAACACTATTACCGGCCGATCAAACCGGAAGCGGCAGATCCCAAGGATGTTGCCCGTTTTCCATCCTTGAAGCTGGCAACTATTGACGATTTCGGCGGATGGTCCCAGGCTCAGCCGAAGTTCTTCGGTGACGGAGGCATTTTTGATCAGATCTACAAGCCGGGACAATAAGACTGAATGCATTCTATAACCCGCAAACGGTGGCGGTTACGGCAGCCGAGCGTCATTCCGGGCTTCGGATTGGCGCTCGGCGTTACCTTGGCTTGGCTCATCTTCATCGTTCTTATTCCGCTGTCGGGATTGCTGTGGAAGAGCAGCGCTCTCGGCTGGGAAAAATTCTGGGCTCTGGCGCTTGATGTGCGCACGCTCTACGCGCTGCGCATGAGCTTCGGCGGTGCCTTCATCGCTGCGCTCGTCAACGCCGTGCTCGGGCTTATCCTGGCTTGGGTGCTGGTGCGCTATCGCTTTCCGGGCAAGCGCATACTCGATGCCATGGTCGATCTGCCCTTCGCGCTGCCGACGGCAGTCGCCGGCATTGCGCTGACGACGCTTTATGCGCCGAATGGCTGGATCGGTCAGTTCCTGACGCCGCTCGGCATCAAGATCGCCTTTACCCCAATCGGTATAGTCATCGCGTTGATTTTCGTCGGCCTGCCTTTCGTGGTGCGCACCGCGCAGCCCGTCATGGAGGAGATCGACCGTGAAGTCGAAGAGGCTGCGGCGACCCTTGGTGCCTCGCGTTTTCAGACGATAACCCGCGTGCTGCTGCCGGGTCTTGCGCCTGCGGCACTGACGGGGTTTGCACTGGCATTCGCGCGTGCGGCCGGCGAATACGGATCGGTCATCTTCATCGCCGGCAACAAGCCCTACGTCTCGGAAATCGCCCCATTGCTCATCGTCATTCGTCTGGAGGAATATAATTATTCCGCAGCCACGGCGATTGCGACGTTGATGCTGTTTATTTCCTTCACCATGCTTTTGATCATCAATCTCATCCAGTCCTGGAGCAGAAGGAGATACGGCTATGGCGCATGATCTTTCTGCATCAGTCGAAACGGGCCACTCCGTCATCACCGAAAGCCGCCTCGCACGCATTATTTTCGTGCTGATTTCGTTGGCCTTCCTGATATTGATGGTCCTGCTGCCGCTGGCTGCCGTTTTCGTCGAGGCTTTCCGCAAGGGGCTCGAGACCTTTTTCGAAGCTCTGGTTGACGAGGAAACTTTTGCGGCGATCCGGCTGACCCTGATCGTTGCCGGCATCAGCGTGCCCTTGAACCTTGTCTGCGGTGTTGCAGCGGCCTGGGCGATGGCCAAGTTCGAATTCAAGGGTAAAGCCTTCCTCACAACCTTGATAGATTTGCCCTTCTCGGTGTCGCCGGTCATATCGGGCCTGGTCTTCGTGCTGTTGTTCAATTCCAACAGTACGCTCGGCCCCTGGCTGCAGAGCCACGGCATACAGATACTATTTGCGGTTCCCGGCCTGGTAATGGCGACGATGTTCGTCACCTTCCCCTTCGTCGCGCGCGAACTGATCCCGCTGATGCAGGAGCAGGGCAGTGCGGACGAGGAGGCAGCGCTTTCGCTTGGAGCGAATGGCTGGCAGACGTTCTGGTATGTCACTCTGCCGAACATTAAATGGGGCCTGCTTTACGGCGTGCTGCTCTGCAACGCCCGCGCCATGGGCGAGTTCGGCGCCGTCTCGGTGGTCTCCGGTCATATCCGTGGCGAGACCAACACCATGCCGCTGCAGGTCGAGATTCTCTATAACGAATATAATTTCTCTGGGGCCTTTGCCGTTGCTACGCTCCTGGCTCTGCTTGCCCTTGTCACATTGATACTGAAGACGTTTCTGGAAATGCGCTATAGCGAAGAGATCGCAGCCAGCCGGCGTCACTGAAGGAATTTTTGATGGAAGTTCGCGTTCAAAACCTGCGCAAGGAATTCGGTCGCTTTCCCGCTTTGCATGACGTGTCCCTCGATATCCGCTCAAGCGAACTGATCGCGCTTCTCGGACCATCCGGCTCCGGCAAGACGACGCTGCTGCGCCTGATTGCCGGATTGGAAACGCCGACAGAGGGTAAGATCTTCTTCGGCGAGGATGATGCTTCGTCGAAGACCGTGCAGCAGCGCAACATCGGCTTCGTGTTTCAGCATTACGCGCTGTTCCGTCACATGACGGTGCTCGACAACATCTCCTTCGGTCTGAAGGTTCGCTCGGCATCGCGCCGTCCACCGCGCGAGGAGATTCGCCGCCGTGCAATCGAACTGCTGGAACTCGTGCAGCTGAACGGCCTGGAGAAGCGCTATCCGACCCAGCTTTCAGGCGGCCAGCGGCAGCGCGTGGCGCTGGCGCGCGCCATGGCCGTGGAGCCGAATGTGCTTCTTCTCGACGAGCCTTTCGGTGCTCTCGACGCGCAGGTGCGCAAGGATCTGCGCAAATGGCTGCGCGAGATTCACGATCGGACCGGCCACACCACCGTCTTTGTCACCCACGATCAGGAAGAAGCACTAGAGCTCGCCGATCGCGTCGTAGTGCTCAACAAGGGCGCGATCGAGCAGGTCGGGACGCCGGACGAAATTTACGACACGCCGAACTCGCCTTTCGTCTACGGATTTATCGGCCAGTCCAATCGCGTGAAGGTACGCATTACCAGTGGCGAGATCTGGTTCGACGACAAGCCGCTGGGGCTTAGCACGCCGCACGAGCCGGATGGTGATGCCTATCTCTATTTCCGCCCGCACGACATCGAGCTTTGTGACGGAGATGGTGGCGCGATTGCCGGTCTGCTCGCTGCCAGCCGACGTGTCGCGGGCACCCGCCATCTTGAGATCAATATCGGCGCTAGCCATGAAGTCATTGAGATCGAGCTGCCGCCGGACAAGGCCGACGCATTGGACCGCAATCGCATCGCCTTCAGGCCAACACGCTGGAAGCTGTTCCGCAACGGCGTCTGAGGATCAGTCCTCGGGGTGGGCGGCAGAAGCAAAGCCGCCGCCCTGATAGACGACTGCAGGATCGTTCGGATCCTCGGCGGGTGTCCTCGACAGAATTTCGGCGCGCCAGGGAGCCGCACTATCGCGCGGCTTCCAGCCGAGAAACGCGGCATTGCTGTTGTCCCACCATTGTTCGTCATTGTCCGAGACGCCGTAGACGATCGTATGGGCGAGGCGCGGGGCGCTGAAGGCGCAATCGCATAGCGAGACGAAATCCCCGATGCTGAACCAAGTGGCGAGCATGCGCGTATTGCGCGGCTCGGGGAAGCACGAGCCGATGCGCACCGAAAGCGTTTCCTGGCCGAACTTGTCGAAATAGAGGCTTGCGACCGCCTCGCCGAAGACTTTCGAGACGCCATAGAGCGAATCCGGCCGGGTCGGCACCTTGTTGTCGATCCGCTCGTCGCGGCGATAAAAACCGATCGTATGATTGGAGCTTGCAAAAACGATGCGCGGCTTGCCGGCAGCGCGCGCTGCTTCATAAAGATTGTAGAGGCCGACAATATTGCCCTGCAGGATCAGATCGAAGGGCTTCTCTACAGAGATGCCGCCGAGATGGATGATCCCGTCCACGCCCGTGACCATTGCCTCGACGCCGCTGCGGTCTGCGAGATCGCAAGCAACGAAACGTTCGTTCGGACGCAAATCGCTGATTGGCGAGAGATCGGACAAAACGACATTCTCGGCAATTTGCGACAGAAGCGGCCTGATCGCTTGCCCGACGCCACCGGCAGCGCCAGTCAGCAGCAAAGTTTTCAGCATCGATTGTCTCCCGGATCGGTCAATTCGGCGGCAGCCTATAAGATGGTCCTTCGCCCGTCATCATATATCGGCGGGATCAACATCAAGCATGTCGATAACGTCTAGGCGATCCGTGAATGTGCTCGGGCGTCGATGTCGATTGCTTCCAGACTGACCATGGCCTTGATGGGCAGATGATCCGACGCAACCCGCGCCAGCGGCGAATCATGCACTTCGACCGCGGAAATCATACCACGCCGGTTTGCCATGATGCGATCGAGCGCTAGAAGCGGCAGCGTCGATGGAAAGCTCGGCACTGCGGGAGGTAAAGGTCCAAAAGCATTCTGGAAGGTGTTGAGGGAAGAGCGGTCGCCCAGGCGCCATTCGTTAAGATCGCCCAGCAGGATCGTCGGCGTCTCGCTGCCGTCATTCATGAGATCGACGATCAGGCGCGTCTGCTGAGCACGGGAACGATGCAGAAGGCCGAGATGTGCGGCGATGATCCTGAGGCTTCCGCCGCGCGCCAATTCCAGTTCCGCAATGAGTGCGCCGCGCGGCTCCAGTCCAGGCAGATTGATCTGATGAACATCGCGCACAGTACCCTGTTTGAAAAGCACGACATTGCCATGCCAGCCATGCGCCTTGGTGACGCCGGCAATCGGCACCGGAATAAGCCCTGTCTCACGCTCGAGCCGGCGCAGATCGAGGATGCCCGTGCGCTCTCCGAAGCGGGTATCGGCTTCCTGCAGGCCTATGATATCGGCATCAATTTCATGAATGACGCGGCTGGTGCGCTCCGGATCGAAGCGGCGGTCGGCACCGACGCATTTGTGGACATTGTAGGAAGCGATCAAAGTACCTTCGGGGCGATCCGACTTGCCGGCCGGCTGCTTAGCGCGCGACTTGTTTCGGTTCTTCAGGCTTTCCAGAATGCTCGCACGGAGGCTTTCTTTCTTCTTTCGCATCTATCCGTCGACCGTTCCTTGATCAGATGATGTCGGGCACATAGGAGAGTATAAGAAGCGATCGTTGGCCTTGTCATGTAAAAAGGCCGCGACAACAGCGAAATAGTCTCTCGCTGCAGCCATCAGAGATAGGGCGAGCCAAGCCAAAGCACTTTTTCGATAAGTCGCACGACAAAGGGTCGCGCCCGAAGTTTTTCGAGATCGACCGGATGCGCCGTTTCCAGGATCGATCCGATATGCGCGTCGATCGTACGGGCAAATCCGCGATCGAGCACTTCGAGATCCACCTCGAAATTGAGCCGCAGGGAGCGGGGATCGAGATTGGAAGAGCCGACATAGGCCCAGATGCCATCGATGGCCAAAAGCTTCGAATGGTTGAAGGCGCCTTCGGCGCGCCAGATGCGGCAATAGTTCTTCAGCATCTGGTCGAATTGCGCTGTCATGGCACGGTCGACGAGCACGAGATTATTGGCCGTCGGCACGACGATATCGACCTCGACGCCGCGCCGCGCTGCCGTCACCAGCGCGCTGATCAGTTCCCGGTCCGGCAGGAAATAGGGCGACATAATACGGATGGATCTATGTGCCACCGAAAGCGCGCCTATCAGCATCTTGTGATTGGTCTCGACGCTGCGATCCGGACCGGACGCGACGACCCGCATGAATACGGGCGCCCCTGGCTTGTTGGCGGGAGCGGCAATCCGCCATTCCCCGCCGCTCAATACTTCGCCGGTGGTAAATTGCCAATCCTCGGCTGCCGTATTGAAGAGATCGGCAACCGCCGGGCCCGTCACGCAAAAATGCATATCGCGGGCGCTTTGCTCATGCGCGAACTCGCGTGTGAACCCCTGGCGTATGTTCATGCCGCCGGTAAAGGCTACTCGCCCGTCGATGCTGAGGATTTTGCGGTGGGTACGCAGATTGGCGTAAGGCAACCGCAGGCCGATGATGACGTTGCCGTTGAATACGGCTACCTGGACGCCGCCCTCGCGCAGATAGCCCATGATACTCGGGACGGAGTAGCGGGCGCCGACGGCATCGATGAGCACACGGACGCTGACGCCGCGCTTGGTCGCGGCAATCAGGGCATCGGCGATGCGAAGGCCGATCGGGTCGCGATCAAAGATATAGGTCTCCATCAGGATGCTGCGTTCGGCGCCATCGATTGCGGCTTTCATCGCGGCATAGGCAACATCGCCGTTCGTCAGCATCTCGATCGTGTTGCCTGTGCTCATCGTGTAGCGAACGACACGGTCGCCGAGCGTCTTCATGGAGCAGAAGCGTTCGCCGAAGAGCCGCCGCACCTCATCGTCATCGGCGTCGAAGCCGGAGAGCTCGCCATTCGCATCCTTGCGAAAGAGCGCGTCGCGCTGCGAGCTGAGGGAGGCTCGGCGGATGCGATTGATGCCGGCCACGGCATAAAGCACGGCACCGATGATGGGCGACAGGATTATGACGCCGACCCAGCCGATCGCAGCGCGGACATCCTCTTTGGTCATGGCTGCATGGATTGCAGCGGCGGCCCCCATCATGATGGACAGGACGGCGAGAATTTGGCCCCAATGGGCAGCCACGAGGTCGATCATGACGCAAGTATATCCTTGCGCGCAAAAGCTGCAATGAGCCAGCTTGCGGCCGTCAGGAGGCTATCGGTGCGAAAATTCATCCTATTAGATATTTTTAATTGAACGCCGTTGTTGCCGGCTTCATAGTTAGGGTGCTTCGGCTGCTTCGCTACCGTCCCCCACGGTAATTCTGTCTTTTGTTTGAAGCGCCACTGCGGTTCGAGCATTCAAGATTGAAAAACGCTTGATATGGCGTCTTGACTGCTCGGGGGAGGCGTAAAGCCCGCATTTCAAGAACGGGCATTGTTCATCGAAACCATGTTCAATGATGCGAACGGAGAACAGCAGATGTTGGAACCTCGGGACGAATGGATCAAGAAACGCGCATACGCCATATGGGAAGAGGAAGGTCATCCTACCGGACGCGATGCCGAGCACTGGGCGCAAGCGAGCAGCGAGCGTATTGCGCTTGAAAAGACCGCAAACGGCAGCACGATCGATGTCAAGCCAAAGGCGAAGCGCAAGACGGCGGTCGCCGCCGCTGCGGTTGCCGAGGAGAAGTCAGCCAAACCCGCGAAGAAAACGCCAAAGAAGGCTGTAGCGCCGAAGGCGTAGGACGTATCGGTCTCAAGAATGGGCGGAGACAGGAGTGGCCTGTTGGCAACGGCAGGCCCTCTTTCTTTCAAAAGACAGTGGCTGGCGGAATATTTGCAATAATTCCGGTGATTTGGCTCTCCTGCGCGACATAGTTGTCACACATCGATGCTATGAATTGCTAAGGGAGCTTAGCAATGGGTCGTAGCGACATCGATGACCGGGAAATGGCTGCTGCGGCAATCGTCGCGGCGCGCTGCCTTTCGTGTTTTGCCGGTAGCTTTGGGGCGATGCGATGATATCTCTCCTCATATTGACCGTGCTCTATCTGCTGGCGGCCTTGGTCCTGATTTTGATCATCGATCGTTCCGTCGGTATCTTTTTCCCCGCATCTCCTAAGCAGTCTGCCGCGGCGCGGCATGATCGGCGCTTCCGGTTGCTTCCAGGCAATCTCCTGTCTGGCAATCGCCATCCGCCCCGCCAGCTCTCGGAACCTTTTCTCTGACGACGGGTTGGTTTTTCGTCCTAACAAGGAGAAAGATCATGCCCCGAGGAGACAAATCGGCTTATACGGATAAGCAGAAGCGCAAGGCCGAGCATATCGAGGAAGGATATGAAGACCGCGGCATTTCCCATGAGGAGGCGGAGCGGCGTGCCTGGGCGACGGTCAATAAGGAAAGCGGCGGCGGCAAGAAATCCGGCTCCGGTCGCGGCCATTCCGAAAATCACGAATCGTCCGAAAAGGGCGGCAGGATCGGCGGACGCGCTGCCGCCAAGCGGCCGGCTGCCGAGCGTTCTGCTTCGGCACAGAAGGCAGCCGCGACACGCAGACGCCACGAGCATAATACGCACAGCTAACCTATCGGTTGGAAGTCTCATTGCGCCATACGCAGTCTGACGATGAAATTTGCAAGAATGCCGCTTATCTTCTGCGCTATCGGCATTAAATTGCAGGCTTGCCCTGCGCGGTGGTGACGGTGACGGGAGGGAAAACCGAATGACTTACGAGCTCTATTATTGGGATAGCATTCAAGGGCGCGGCGAATTCGTTCGGCTGGCGCTGGAGGAGGCGGGCGCGGAGTATGTCGATGTTTGCCGCGGGCCGGCAAGCAAGGGGCAGGGAACGTCCGCCATGTTCGCCATCATGGATGGTAAATCCGACTTCGACCTTCCGTTTGCGCCGCCATTCCTGAGGGATGGCGACCTCGTCATTCCGCATGTCGCGAATATACTGATGTATCTTGGTCCGAAACTCGGACTGGCGCCAAGGGACGAGGGGCGGCGCCACGTCTTGAATGGCCTGCAATTGACCATTACCGATCTTGTCGCCGAGGTACACGACACGCATCACCCAATCGCCACCTCCAAATATTACGAGGACCAGAAGGACGAGGCCAAGGATCGTTCCGCCGAATTCATCGATAACCGCATCCCTAAATTCCTGGGCTACTTCGAGCGGGTGCTGCGGCAGAATACGCACGGCTCCTCGCATATCTTCGGAAGTGAATTGACCTATGTCGATCTTTCGCTGTTTCAGGTCTACGAGGGGCTGCGCTATGCCTTTCCGCGCGCAACAAAGTACTATGAGCGCGATTATCCGCATCTAACTGCGCTGCACGCAGCTGTCATGAAACGGCCCAACATTGCTCGCTATCTTCAGTCCGATCGCCGTATTCCCTTCAATGAGAACGGCATTTTCCGGCACTATCCGGAACTGGACAGAGACGTGGGCTGAGCGATGCTTTATCAATTCATTCCTGCATGCTGGATCATCTGGTTGCTGATCTGGCTTTTCGCTTCGTTCGGCGTCAAAAAGAGCGTGCGGCAGGAGGATCCATTGTCGCGGCTCGGTAATACCGCGCCGATCTGGATTGGCGCCTTCCTGCTGATGATCGATCCATCCTGGTTCGGGCCCTTGCGATATCGCATCATTCCGCAAAACCTGACGTCATATGCAATCGGTGCTGCTCTGACCTTCATCGGTCTGCTCTTCGCCGTCTGGGCGCGCTATCACATCGGCAGAAACTGGAGCGGCGTGATTACCCTCAAGGAGGATCACGCGCTCATACGTTCCGGCCCCTATGCGCTTGTCCGGCATCCGATCTATTCCGGCCTGATGCTTGCCATCATCGGCTCGGCAATTGCGCGAGGCGATATCGCGGCGGTCTTTGCCATCGTCGCCGTTCTCTATGCCGTGCTGCGCCGTGTCCGGATCGAGGAAAGCTGGATGAGCGAGACCTTCGGCTCGGCCTATGCCGACTACAAGGCCCGCACGCCGGCGCTGGTTCCGTTTCTGGTGTAGCGTCAGATTTTGAGCGGCGATCCCGCCTTGAAGAAATCCGCCCAGGGATCGGCGCTCGATTGGTCGAGGCGTAATGCCGCATTTTTGACCGTAAAGAAAGCGGGCCCGATCTTACCGTCCAGTTCTTGCCAACTGATCGGCATCGAAACGGCGGCGCCCTTTCTTGCTCGTGTCGAATAGGGTGCCACCGCAGTATTGCCACGGCCATTGCGCAGATAATCGATGAAGATGTGACCAGTCCGTTTTGCCTTGCTGGCAACCGACAAATATGTCTCAGGGCTATCGGCACTCATGGCATGGGCGATCGCTTCGGCGGCATCCTTGATATCAGGCCAGGTCGCCTGCGGTTTAACGGATGCGACAACATGCAGACCCCTGCCGCCGGACGTTTTGACGAAGGAGGTTAGTCCCAGGGCGGAGAAGCGCTCTCTGATCTCCTTCGCGCCGGCCACGACCTTGCTCCATGCGACATCCTCGCCTGGGTCGAGATCCATGATGATCATGTCGGGCTTTTCCCAGTGCTCGATCGTGGTGCCCCAGGGATGTATTTCCAGGGCGGCTGATTGGACGAGCGCAGCAAGCCCGTCAAAATTTTCGATCTTCAAAAGCTTTGCGGCATCTTTGTCTTCAGGATCGGCGATTTCCTCGATATGATGATTGATGCCTTTCCAAGCATGTTTCTGGAAGAAGCGCGGCCCATCGATGCCATCCGGGCAGCGCAACAGCGCGAGGGGACGATTGATGACGAATGGAGACATGCGCTCCCACGCCACGGCATAATATTCGAGAAGATCGTGTTTGGTAATATTGTCGTCGGGCCAATAGATCCGCTCCGGATGGGTCAATTCCACCGACGTCTTGATGCCGTCATGAGTGGGCGTCTTTGCCATCTGCATGCGCTCCATTTTCCTCGACGCGAAGGCCCCGCGCCGGGCAAGAGTAGCATTGCCCGACACACAAAGCGACCGCCGGCCGCATCTCACGGCATGAGCTGGCCGCCATTGACCTCGATGATCTGGCCGGTGATGTAGCCGGACAGGATGGATGAGGCAAGAAAGAGATAGGCGCCGACGCAATCTTCCGGCGTGCCGACGAATCCCATGGGGATGGTCTTGCGCTGCAGTTCCATCTGCTCGTCGTTGGTATAGCGCTCATGGAATGGCGTTGCGATGACGCCGGGTGCGACGGCATTGACGCGGATCTTGTCGTTGACGAATTCCTTGGCGTGGCCATGGGTAATGGTCGAAACGAAACCCTTGGAGGCAGCATAGAGGATCGCGCCATTGCCGCCGCCGTTGCGTGCAGCAATCGAGGTCGTGTTGATGATGAAGCCGCCCTGTTTTTTCAGGTGGGGATGAGCGGCGCGCGTCGCCGCAAGGACGGAGCGTGCATTGAGGTTCATCACCCGCTCATAATGCTCATCCGTCATTTCGGCGGTCGGCAGCCGCCCGAGCATGCCACCGGCATTGTTGATCAGGCCATCGAGGCCACCCAGCGCGTCTACCGCGCCCTTGACGACGCGCTCGGTCTCGCCGTCTTGCGAGACATCGCCCTGAACGAGGTGCACGGTCCCACCGCCAGCCTTGATTTCATCGGCCAGCTTTTCTGCCGGTTCGCGGCTTGCATTGAAGTGCAAGCCGACCTTCACGCCCTGTGCGGCGAAGGCGCGCGCGACGGCGGCGCCGATGCCGGTCGAAGCGCCTGTTATCAATACTCTTTTGCCGGCAAGATCGGGAATGCGAATGGACGCAAGCGATTGCGCGAGTTCTGCCATGACGACTCCTCCTGAACGTCAATCAATCATACGACGAAATATGTCCTTGTCTTATCAGGCTGCGGGGCAGAAAGGCAATCATGCCGGATGCGACAAAAGGACGAAATGGCCTTCGGAAACGTCCCTAATCAGCGGAAAATAAAGGGGTTTCTCTTGATTTTGAAGTTAAGGTTTTGATCGAAGTTGCAGAAGCATAGTTCCATATACATCCCGTAAACGGACAAAACGATCTGGCGTGGCGCCGTGGCGACAGATAAGGAAGCTACCAGGAGAGTCGAGCGCTTGAGCCTATTCACGATGAAACGATGGCGACCACGGCTTTCAGCAACAGGGTAGGACTGAGGATATCATGAGCAAGAACAAGCTGATCCGTTTCGACGTCGCCGACAACCAGGCCGGTGGCCAGCGCCGCCCCTTCGCCAAGGCCGTCAGGGCAGGCGATTTCGTCTATGTCTCGGGCCAGGTTCCGACCATCAACGGTGAAATCGTTACCGGCAATATCGTCACGCAGACCGAGCAGGTCATTGCCAATATCAAGGATGTCCTTGCCCTTGCCGATTGCACGCTCGAGCACGTGGTGAAGGTGAATGTATGGCTGGATGACGCTCGTGATTTCTCGAGCTTCAACGCCGTATTCGAAAAGCATTTCATCGATCATCCGCCAGCCCGCTCGACCGTTCAATCGCCAATGATGGTGGATGTTAAAGTCGAAATGGACGTCGTCGCCTACAAGCCGCTCGACTGAGCGAGCACTGCTGATCGAATTCTTCCGGTTCGTGCCGCTTCAACGAGAGTGCGTAGCGCTTTTCTCTTTCATAGATGTTCCGCGCATCTCTTTACTGTGGCGGGCATTGCGTTAGTGTCTGGTTACCTCGGTCTTTTGCCGCGGTAAGCCCCGGAGGAATTCGATGATCAGACTGCTCGGAATCGCCATTATCTCGACCTGCATTGCTGGTGGTGCGATGGCGGCGGATGCGACATGCAAGGCTCAGGCCGCTGACAAGAAGCTGGCAGGCGCCGCTTTGACCAGTTTTACCAAGAAATGCGAGAAGGATGCCGCGAGTGCCTGCGATACCCAGGCGGCAACGAAGAAGCTTGCCGGTGCCGCAAAGACCAGCTTCGTCAAAAAGTGCACCTCTGACGCCGTCGGCGGCTGATCGCCCGATTTTTTGACATGTCTCAAAAGACTTCGGCCGCTATTGGCGGCCGAGGTCACGAAAGCGCCCTGCTAGCGACGATTATGTGCCTTACCTGGCAACTGCGCTCAGGCCATATTATTCCTTGTGGTAGGTACCCTGAAGGGTCACGCCATCGGCAAAATCGCATATACCTGCCTGTGACACACGCCAGGTCCTTGCATTGAGACGGTCAAGGCCGATCTTGCACGCGTCTTTACTCAGCTGGGCGTGTTCTTTCGTCAGCGGAACGACACTGTCGATACCATCGGCATTGACATCGCCCGCATCGGCGCCGCCCGGCCCGACATAAGTCGAGGCGAGCGAGACTGCGAGGAAACCATCGATCGGCCCGAAGAGCGCGAGATGACCCTCATTGCTGCCGGTGCTGTTCGACTGGAAATTCGCCGATGCGCTTTGTCCACCCTTGGTCCTCAAGAGAGACGCAATGCGGTCGTCGTAGGCTTGCCGGATACATTCGGCGTCGCTGCAGGACTGCACCGTCGTAATCCAATGTCGTTGCTGTTCCCGGATTTTGCCTCCATCGTCGTGCTTCAGTGCGGCAGCATAGAGATCGCTCACCATCTTATCCCGAGCCAGCAGCGATTTGTCCTGACAAATCATATGATCGCTTGCCGAATCAGGCTTTGCGCAATCGATGCCTGCGGCCTCGGCGTTCACGGCAAACAGGCCGATGATGACCACCGCCAAGGCGGATCCTGCAATCTTCATGGGTACCTCCATCCTCCAATGTCGAAGCTAATTATGGCTACCCGCGATTTCGTAAAGGTCATTCCGGCACGCGGCCGAACTCGACAAATGTCGTGCCGGCGTTTGAACATCGTCGATACCCTCCTAATTTGGGCAATCTGAGCGGATTGACGTCGATGGGAGGTCACGTGGAAAGCGAAACGCAATTATCTGGCAGGATCACATTCCTGATCGTCGGTTCCCTGTTTCTTGCCATCACCATAGCTATGGGAGCCTTGGCGCTTCACCTTTATCGGACCTACGCAAACGCGACCGCTATGGCAGCATGCACGGTTTTCTCCTGGGGCTTCGGCAGCATGCTCATATCGATGGCACTCGTCTTTTTAACCTCGAGAAAGAAGGTGCAGGGCAGGGTTCGCACCAGGCGCGGCAAGGTGACAGTCAGGCTCGGTAATAGGTCCCAGGGCTCCAATAGTCACGTGACCGGCAACGGCATCGAAGCCGAAGGCGAGGCAGGGGTGCCTATCACCAGCATAATTCCCTCGCTCTTCCTGATCGCCTCCTCGATCGGCTTGGCGCTTCTCGGCCTCTTCCTTTTCGGCCGGCACCGGCTGGATTTTATTGGATCGGGAATGTTCATCGCATTCGTGATCTATATTGCGAATTGGAGCAGGCAGGCATGGCCGCGCGAATAGCGCCCTTCTGCCGAAAGCGGTTTGGAAGCTTCGCCGATTCTTCCAACCTCCTAAATCGGCCTCAGCAGACGACCGATGTCAGGCTGCATCCTTGCGACCACTTTCGGTCGAGGGATTTGCCTCGAGCGGATCGAGATCCACCCGATATGCGAACAATCTACGGCTAACCCTGACGGTCAACGGAATAAGCACGGGTAGAAGCAAATCTCGCATAAACAGGCTAAGCCGGCTGTTTTTTCGTTTCCTGGAAGCGTTTTGCCGAGTGAGTTTCACCACGCGTGCAATGCGCGGGCGCCGCAGGGTTTCGTAGCGGGCAAAGGCCGTGCCGTAGTCGAGTGTCGCTGCGAGACACGACGACAAGACTACCGCATCTTCTATCGCCATCGAGGCACCCTGGCCGGCATGCGGGCCGATGGCATGCGCGGCGTCGCCGAGCAATACGACCCGGCCGCTCGACCAGACCGGAAGCTGCGGCATGTCGAAGATGGGATAGCTGCGTTCGATCTGATCAACCGCCTGAAGGATCGATCTGTTGCGTTCGGGATCGTCGGCATGCATCTGGCGAACGTGAGCGGCCAGTGCCGTCGGTTCCAATGCGCGGACCGCGTCCGGCGTGTCGGCAGGGAAGGAATCGAACCAGTAGACAGGATGGGAAGCCGTCTTGATGTAGCCGAAGAAAGCTTTGTCGCCGAATGTCATGCGCATCACGCCATCCGTATCCGATATGTCGGCATCGACGACGCCGCCTGTGCCGATCAAGCCGGTAAATTGCGGCAGGGGATAATTCGGAAATATCTGCGTGCGCACGAAGGACCGCAGTCCGTCGGCGGCAACGAGTAGGTCGACCGCAATGCCTGTACCTTCGGAGAAATTGAGCGTTACGGCATGTGCATGATTGTCGACCTTGGTCACGCGACGGCCAAATTGCATGATGATGCCTTCGGCTTGGCACTTTTCGATCAGGATGCCGGTGAGAACGCCACGCCTGATGGTAACGGCGGGTGTGCCGAATGTCGCCAAATGATCGCTCTGGTCGACGAGTGCGAGCCTTTTGCCGCGCGCGTTGCAGAGTTCGATGGCGCGAGTTTCCAATCCCTGGCGCAATACGTCTTCGTAGCAGTCCACTGTGCGCAACCCGTTCATGCCGTTGGACGCGAGCGTCAGAAACTCCCCTTCGGACAAGGCAGCGTCCTTTGAGCGGGCTTCGAACAGCACCGGACGAAAGCCGAGCCTTGCCAGCCGGAGCGCAAGCACAAGCCCGCCAATGCCGGCGCCGCATATGCCGATCGTTACCGCATGGTTTGTCACTCGATTCATGCTTGCGGCAGGATCGTCAATGGGGCACATTGGTTCTTCCTTCTAATAGTTTGATAAATGAATTATTTGATGATCAAACAAAAGTCAAATGAAGACGAGCATCGTCTGGTGGAAGCCATCAGCCTTGCCTGCATGCGCTGGCAGGAGGCGACAGAGAGCTTCGACGAAACCTTCGGCAAATTGCATGGGCTTAACAGCGCCGAGCGGCGCTGCCTCAGCGTGATCATGCGCGCGCCGCAGCCGGCAAACGCCGTCGCCAAGGCCATCGGCCTTGCGCCGCCATCGGTTACGGCCTTGATCGATCGCCTTTCGGCGCGCGACCTTCTCCATCGCGTTCCCGATCCGAACGATCGACGTCGTGTGCTGGTGGCGCCGTCCGAGAAGGCGATCAGGCTGGGGCGCGAAGCCTATGGCCCGATCGAAGAGGCGGGCGCGCAGATGCTCCAGCAGTTTTCCGAGGCGGAAAAGCAGGTAATCTTGCGCTTCGTCACGCAAGCCATCGAAATGCAGGAGCGGGAGCTCGAACGGCTGTTGCAGCAGAACAAGGGCTGATTTCGATCGCCGGCGGACGAGGCGCCGATTTTAGGAGCGCGATACGACTTGTCATGAGCTAGGGCATTTCTTTACTATCCGAAGTTATAATTTAGCTTGGGAATAAATTTGAAGGCTCACTAGGAGAAGATGCTGGACGCGGAAATCGTCGCATTCCTGGAAGCTTGTCCGATGGCGGCACTTGTGCTCGACGCCGTCGGCACGATCGTCTTCGCCAATGCGGGAGCCGTGGAGCTCTTTATCCTTTCAGATGGGCCTCACGACCTATCCGTCTCGGATTTGATACCGGAATGGCCACTGCCGGGCGCTGCCTCGCAGCCATTGCTCGTGACAGGCGCCGGCCATCGACGGGACTGTCGGGTTAACGTCATGACTTGGCCTTCGGGGTCAGGAAGGCTGACGGCGGTTCTTATCGAACCAGCGAGCGAAGACCGCCATGCCGCGGTGGCGGCGAGAGAGGCCAATCTGCGCCTTCGATATGTGATCGAGATGCTGCCGGAAGCGGTCTGCGTCTTCGATGCGAGTGATAGCTACGTTCTGTGGAACGAGAAATATGCGGAGCTTTATCCGGATATCGCCGATCACCTCAAACCAGGCATCGCTTTCGAAGATATTCTGAAGATCAGCCTTGCCAGCGGCCGCATGCCCGAGGTCGTCGAAGACAAGGATATGTGGCTAAAGCAGCGCATGCGAAAGTTTCGCCAGCCGGTTTCACAGGAGGAGCAGCAGCTCAAGGATGGGCGATGGCTTCGGCATGATGATCGGCGCACGCCCGACGGCGGGGCCATCGGCATGCGGATAGACATCAGTGAGTTGAAACAGCGCGAAGAGCGGTTGCGCCAGCTTTTCGATGCCAATCCGATGCCGATGCTCCTGTGCGATGGAAGCAGTCTGGAGATTCTTCAGGTCAACGGGGCAGCCACCGACTTCTATGGCTCTTCAAAAGCGACACTGCTCTCGCGAAGGGCGTGCGACATGCATGTCGAGAGCGAGGCGGATCGCTTTGCAGATGGGCTTCTCGAACTCGAAGGCGATTGCGAGGCCAGAACCGTCTGGCGACAAAGAGTCGCCGACGGGACGGAGCGCCACGTGCTTGTTTACGTTCGATTGCTCCATGAAGGCCTAGAACGCCGCCTCCTGCTGACCATCGCCGACGTCAGCGATCGCATTCTCGCGGAGGCCGAAGCCAATCGTCTGGCACGGCACGATATGCTGACCGGATTGCCGAACCGGATGTGCTTCTACAAGGCCCTCGATGAAGCCTTGAAGATGAACAATGGAAGTGGCGTCGCTGTTTTCTGCCTTGATCTCGATGGGTTCAAGCCGGTCAACGACACTTTCGGACATGCTGCCGGCGACGAGGTTCTCAAGATGGTGGCTGAGCGGCTGCGTGGTGCGGCCAGAGGCCACATGGTTGCGCGCTTGGGCGGCGATGAGTTTGCCATCCTTATGACCGGGGGAGTGGACGATATCGCCGATGTGGCGAAGGGTTGCATTGCTGCGTTCAAAT
Source organism: Rhizobium sp. No.120 (assembly GCF_054558365.1). Classification (NCBI taxonomy): domain Bacteria; kingdom Pseudomonadati; phylum Pseudomonadota; class Alphaproteobacteria; order Hyphomicrobiales; family Rhizobiaceae; genus Rhizobium; species Rhizobium sp. No.120. Next base: position 49,772 of record NZ_BAAJNQ010000005.1, on the reverse strand, counting down.
CCTCCTTTCGCATCGAGGGCGCCACCGTCGATATCGGTATCAGCATCGGTGTGTCGGCGGCGCCGGAGAATGGCGAGAACGGAGAAGTTCTGATTCAGGAAGCGGACCGTGCCCTCTACCGAGCCAAAGCCAACGGCCGGAATACATGGTGCACGGCGAGCAGCGACCACCGCCAACAGGCTATTTCAGGGCGCATGAGATAAGACGCGGTTCAGAAGCGCACGGGTATATGTGGCTCTTGAACTTGGCTTGATCTCTCCTCATTTCAGTAGCCACTGTTTCAATCTGTCGAACCGACAGCCTCCTGCTTTTCAACAGTTGCTGCCGTTCCTCTATGCGACGCATCCGCGTCGGGGGAGTTTTCATGGGCTTCATTGATCGTGACATCCAGCCGTCATCCGATGCCGGGCTGCTGGATGCCTATTCGCAATCGGTATCGAGTGCCGTCGATCTCGTCGGGCCTGCCGTCAGCCGGATCGAGCGTTTGGGTGGCCGCGCCGGGCATGGTTCGGGCTTTGCCATTTCGCCTGATGGCCTGGTCGTCACCAATAATCATGTCGTTGACGATGCCAAGGCCGTGCGTATCAAGACCCCGGAGGGGGCAACCGTCGAGGGAAGGGTGCTGGGGCGCGATCCGGATACCGACCTCGCTCTCATTCGCGCCAATGACTGGCCGGGCAATTGGGCGAGACTTGGCGATTCCAAATCGCTAAAGCGCGGCCACATCGCGATCGCGATCGGCAATCCCCTTGGTTTTGAATGGACGGTCACGGCCGGCATCGTCTCGGCGCTTGGCCGCTCCATGCGCGCGGCGAGCGGAAGGCTGATGGAAGACATCATCCAGACGGATGCCGCCCTCAATCCCGGCAATTCCGGCGGTCCGCTAGTCTCATCGGCGGGTGAGGTGATCGGCGTCAATACCGCCGTCATCCAGGGGGCGCAGAGCATCGCATTCTCGGTCGCCTCGAACACGGCCAAGCATGTGGTGTCCGAAATCCTGCGTTTCGGCCATGTCCGGCGCGCCTATATCGGCATTGCGGCCGACACGGTCGAACTGCATCGACGTATCGCGCTTGAGGCTGGTGTCACGCATTCGACGGCCGTGCGGCTGCGCCGTGTCGAGAAGGATAGTCCGGCCGAAAAGGGCGGACTGCAGGAGGGGGACTACCTGCTTGCTATCGACGGCCAGGCCGTATCCGGCATAGACGATGTCGTGCGGCTGCTCGATGGCGACAAAATCGACACCGAGATCGAAGTTTTGATCTTCAGCGTTGGCGGCCTGATCGAGCGCAGGCAGGTCAAGCCTTCGGCACGACCTGCTATCTAACGAATAGCTTAGCCATCAAGACGGCAGCATCGCACTCGCGGTGCTGCCGTTCTCTTTATCCTCTGCCGACAAGCGGCATCTTCGTTGCCATGACAGTCATGGAGAGAACGTTGGCATCGAGCGGCAGCGTGGCCATGTAGACGACGGCGCGGGCGACATGCTGTGCCGAAATCGTCGGCTCCGCTGCCGTTTCGCCATTTGCCTGCAAGACGCCGGCGCTCATCCTCGCCGTCATGTCGGTGGCGGCATTGCCGATGTCGATCTGGCCACAGGCGATATCGAAGGGACGGCCGTCGAGCGCCGTCGATTTTGTGAGGCCGGTGATCGCGTGTTTCGTAGCCGTATAGGGCGCCGAATGCGGCCGCGGCGTCGTTGCCGAGATCGAGCCGTTGTTGATGATGCGGCCGCCTTGCGGCACCTGCGCTTTCATCAGGCGAAAGGCCTGCTGCGTGCAGAGGAACGCGCCGGTCAGGTTGGCTCCGACAATGGCATTCCATTGCTCGAAACTCAATTCCTCCATTGGCACGGCCGGCAGCCCCATGCCCGCATTGTTGACCAGAAGGTCGAGGCGGTCATAGCGGTCGGCGATCACATCGAAAAGGCTGCGGACCGATGAAGGGTCGCTGACATCGGCTGCAATCGCAAGAAACTCCGCCCCGGTCTCCTCCGAAAGCTCACGGGCAGCTTTTTCGAGAACGTCCGCACGGCGCCCTGAGATGACGACCTTGAAGCCTGCCGAACCGAGCGCCTTGGCGATGGCTCGGCCGATGCCCGTCCCACCGCCGGTCACCAGCGCGATTGCGTTTTGTGCGTTCGATGACGCCTCCGTCATGCGACCCTCCCGTCCAGTTCGTCTTCGATATGCGCTCGCAGGATCTCGTCGAAGCTCTGTTCTGCCTTGAAACCGAGATCGTTCGCGCGCTTAGCGTCGAACTGCGTCGCCCAGCCGGAAACGATGCGCTCGATCACCGGATCGGGCTCGCGGCGGATCAGCGCAGTCGCTTTGTCGCCGCCGACACGGCGCAGCGCATCGATCTCATCGGAAACGAGCGCCGAAAGCCCCGGCATGGTGAGATTGCGCCGCGGCCCCACCTTCGCCGTATCGAGCGTTGCCGCATGCACGAAGAAGCCGACCGCCGCTCGCGGGCTTGCAAACCAGTGGCGCACCGTATCGCTGACGGGCAGAACAGCCTCTTTGCCGACCAGCGGCTCACGCAGGATGTTGGAAAAGAAGCCCGAGGCAGCCTTGTTCGGGGCGCCGGGTCGAACGCAGATGGTCGGCAGCCGGATGCCGATGCCATCGAAAATACCGCGACGCGAGTAGTCGGCGAGCAAGAGTTCGGCAATCGCCTTCTGGGTGCCGTAGCTTGTCAGCGGCGCGGTCAGGAATTCGTCACCGATGACCTCGGGGAAGGGGGTGCCGAACACGGCAATGGAGGAGGCGAAGATGACGCGCGGGGTGTAGACGGATTTCAGTCCCTGCTGACGGATGGCTTCGAAGAGAGCTCGCGTGCCATCGAGATTGACGGAGTACCCCTTGTCGAAGTCGGCCTCGGCCTCGCCGGAGACGATGGCGGCGAGATGGAAGATCATATCCGGACGGTCTTCGATGAGTTTTTCCGCAACACCCGCTGTCGCAAGGTCCATCGTCAAAGCCTTGGACACGGATTGAAGCGCCTCCGGCACCGGCGGCTGGAAAGCGTCGACCAGCGTCAGGCGATCGATAGCCTTGCCGAGAATCTTCGGCTCGGCGGCGATGCGGTTGACAAGCTTGCGGCCGACCATGCCCGCAGCACCCAGGATCAAAACATGCATATCGGATTTTCCTCCCAATAGGCTGACATTAATGTTCGGGAGACTTCCCGACTAAATCTCTCTAAAGGCCGCTAGCCATCTTGGATGCCGGACGCTCCGTCATTTGTATGCTCGCAGCCAGACAAGCCCGGCATCCGTCGTGGTTGCCGGCCGATATTCCGCACCGATCGGCCTGTCATAGCCAAGCTTTTCCAGAAACTGCAGAATATGACGATAATCAATCTCTCCGTGGTCCGGTTCGTGCCGATCCGGCACGGCAGCGATCTGAATATGGCCGATTGCCGCCATATGATCCTGTAGCCTGCGGGTCAGGTCGCCCTGCATGATCTGGAGGTGATAGCAGTCGAACATCAGCTTGAGGTTCTCGGCACCGACCGCGGCTATGATGTCGAGTGCCTGATCCGCCGTCTGAAGGAAGTAGCCTGGCGCATCGCGATGGTTGAGCGGCTCGATGAGGATGATCGCTCCCACCTTGCTGGCGCGTTCGCAGGCATAGCGCAGATTGGAAATGAAGGTGGCCCGTGCGTCATCGCCGGCCGCCTTGCCTGCCATCACATGCACGTTTCGCGCTCCGATGGCGTCTGCATAGTCGAGCGCCTGACCGATGAGCAGGCGGGCTTCTTCCTCGCGTCCCGGAATGGCGGCAAGTCCATTGTCACCGGCCGCGACGTTGCCGCGGGCGGTATTGAGGCCGAGCATTGAAAGACCAGTCTCCTCCAACGCCTGACGCACGGCTTCAGCGGGCGTGTCATAGGGATAGTGGCATTCCACGGCATCGAAGCCGGCAGCCTTGGCGACGCGGATGGCGTCGGGAAGGGAAAGCTCCTGCCACAGGAATCCCAGATTGGCCGAAAAGCGCGTCATCTTCAGTCCCATTCCACATCATAGATTCGGACGAGATCGGCGATCTGCTCATCTGTCAGCAGCGAAGGATTGGCCCCTCGCGTCAGTATGGCAAGCTTTGCCGTCTCTTCCAGTTCTTCGATCGCATAGACAGCCGCTTCCAGATCCTTCGCCGAAACGACAGGACCATGTGCCGCCAGCATCACTGCGCTGCGCTTGCCGGCTAGGCCGCGGATGGCATCGCCCATGGCAGGATCGCCCGGCATGAAATAGGGCAGGAGTTTTACTTTGCCGAGCTTCATGATCGAATAGGCCGTCAACGGCGGCAGCATATTGTCGGCATCGACGCCAGGCAGGATCGAGAGTGCAACCGAGTGGCTGGAATGAAGATGGACGACGGCGCCGGTCTTCTTCGGCCGTGTCTCATAGAAGGCGGCATGCAGCGGCATTTCCTTGGTCGGCTTGTCCCCGCCGATCAGACGTCCTTTGTCATCGAAGAGCGAGAGGCGAGCCGGATCGAGGCGTCCGAAGGAACTGCCCGTCGGCGTCACCAGCAGTCGCCCATCACCGAGGCGCGCGGAAATATTGCCGGAGGAGCCGGCGGTCAGGCCGCGGTCGTAGAGCGACTTGGCCATCGTACAGATCTGTTCGCGCAATGCGGCTTCTTCGCTCATGTCGGCCCCAATCTGTCGAAAGCGTCCGTAAAGAAGGTTTCCTCGCCGAAATTGCCAGATTTTAGAGCTAAGGCGACTGTTTCATCCCCAAGGGTCGTGAAAGTCCAAGGTACGCCGGGTGCGATTTCCGGTCCGATAGTCAGATGCGCCGCGCCGAGCGCCTGCGTGATCGCGCCGGAGGTCTCTCCGCCGGCAACGACGAAGCGGCGCGTGCCGTAATCAAAAGCGGCGCGGGCGATTTCGGAAAGCGCGTTCTCGACCACCTGGCCTGCCTTGTCTCGACCCAATCGCTCTTGCGCCTGCCGCACCTCGTCGGGTTCGGCGGTGGCATAGATGAGCTTCGGCGCATCGGGGGATTGTTGACGCAGCCATTCCAGCGCAGCGGCGGCGCCGTCCTGCGCGAGCGCGATCGGATCGAGGCGCAGGCTGGCGACCTTGCCGGCATAGTTTGTAACCTGCCGACGCGTCATGGCAGAGCAGCTGCCGGATAGAACGATCGAGCCGCCGGTGACCTTTGGCAGTGCCTGTCGATGTTCGAGGGAGCTGACGAGGCCCTTTTCTATATAAAATCGCGGAAGCTGGCCGGCAATCGCGCTGCCGCCGGTCAGCAGCGGCATGTCGAAGGATGCTGCGGCGATCGCAAGGAGATCATCGTCGCAAACCGCGTCGACGACGACATGCCGGATACCTTCGCCGATCAGCTGCTGCAGTCTGGCTTTCAGCGCTGCCGCTCCTTTCGCGACAACGTTGCGGTTCGCGAGGCCGACCGAACTCGCCACCTGCGGCGCTAGAAGCCGTACAAGGCTTGAATCGCGCATCGGCGTCAGCGGATGATCCCTCATCGGACTTTCCGACAGAAGCTGCTCACCAACGAACAGATGACCCATGAAGACGCTGCGTCCGTTTTCCGGAAAGGCGGGGCAATAGATCGTCTGGGTCGCGCCGGTCTCGGCCATTAGCATCTCGGCGACAGGACCGATATTGCCGTCGGCCGTGCTGTCGAATGTCGAGCAATATTTCCAGAAAAAGCGACCGACCCCGGCGTCCTTCAGCCAGCCGAATGCTTGCCGGGCTTGTTCCAAGGCGATATCGACCGGCGACGTTCGGCATTTCAGGGCGATGACTTCGAACGCCGCCATCTCGCTCGGGTGGCGTCTGTCTTGCGGGATGCCGATCCGCAGCGAAACGGGCAGTCCGCTGCGCGCGAGCAGCGCGGCAAGATCGGTCGCTCCGGTAAAATCATCGGCAATGCAGCCAAGCAGGAGCGTCATGGCCTAGTCCTTTACACCCGGCAGGCTGGCGCCGCTTCTGGCGGCCAGGATCTTCGCAACCGCGGCGTCATCTTCCAGGCCCAGACCCGCCTCCGATGCTTCCACGAAGAGGTTGAGCGCCGTGGTGGCGAGCGGAGTGACAGCACCGGCTTTGTCGGCTTCAGATGTCACGATGCCGAGGTCCTTGACGAAGATATTGATCGCCGAACGCGGCGTATAATCGCCGGATACGATGTGCTCGCCGCGATTCTCGAACATCCAGGATGAGCCGGCGGATACGCGGATCACGTCATAGAGCGTTTTCAGATCGATGCCCGCCTTGGCGGCAAACGTCATCGCCTCGGCTGTTGCGGCAATGTGCACGCCTGCCAGCAACTGGTTGATCATCTTAACCTGCGAGCCGGCGCCGGGGCGATCTCCCAGTCGAAACACCTTGGCCGAGATGGCTTCGAGCACTGCGGAGGCTCGTTCGAAAGCTTCGGGGGTGCCAGATGCCATGACGGTGATTTCGCCCGCAAGCGCGCGCACGTGACCACCGGAAACGGGGGCATCGACGACGAGCATGCCTGCTTCCTCCAGTCTTTCGGCAATGGAGATCGTCGCGCTCGGGGCCATGGTGGTGCAGAGCAGGAATACGGTCGACGGCCGTGCGTTTTTCAGCGCTCCGTCCTGCCCGAAAAGCACGTCTTCGACCTGTTTGCTGTTGACGACATAGACTAGGATCACGTCGGCATCCTCAGCCGCAGATGCCGGCGTCGTACAGGGCGAACCGCCGTTCTCGGCAAAACGGGCGAGGACCTCGTCGCGGACATCGCAGCCGCGCACGGCAAAGCCCGCTTTCAGAAGGGAGAGAGCCGCGCCCCAGCCCATGGATCCCAGGCCGATGACGGCGGCCTTCCTCGTGTTCTGCACGGTGTTACCTCTGTGATTTTTAACCTATGTTACCGATACCGGTATCGGTAACATAGCGATATTCTCACAGCAATTGTCAATAGGCTGATGTTTGCCTTTTCATGGAAACATTCTATGAAGAGAAGCGGCATCGGGCCAGCCGCCATGGAACATCGAGGGTTGCTTGGGGATGCGCAAACCCACTTTGGAAGAAGTCGCGATCGAAGCGGGCGTCAGCAAGATGACGGCATCGCGTGCGCTTCGCGGTGTTGCCGACGTTTCCAGCGAGACGCGTGACAGAGTGATCGAAGCGGCGACGCGGATGAACTATGTCGGCAATAGGCTGGCGCTCTCGCTATCCTCGCAGCGCACCAACCTGGTCGCCGTCGTCGTTCCCAGCATGTCGAACATTGTCTTCCCTGAAGTGCTTGCCGGCATTTCCGCCGGGCTTGACGGTTCCGGCATGCAGGCCGTCTTCGGCATATCCGATTATGATGCCGCCAAGGAGCGCGAGATCATCCGGGACATGCTCTCCTGGCAGCCTTGCGCCATCGTCGTCACCGGTCTCGATCAGCCGGAGGAGACGGTGGAATTGCTTCGCCACGCCAATATCCCCGTCATCCAGCTCATGGATCTCGACGGCACGGCGATCGACTTCAATGTCGGATTGTCTCATGGCGCGGCGGGCGAAGGTATGGCCGAAGCGCTGATTGCGGCCGGGCGAAGACGGTTCGGTTATGTTGGCAGTGCTCTGGCAAAGGATCTGCGTGCGGCCAAGCGCAAGGCCGGCTTCGAACGCGTCCTGCATGCGCACAGCCTTGGGTTTGCGGAGCAGCGGATCGATGATGCCTTTTCCTCGATCGCGCTCGGCAAGAGGCTCACAACATCGCTGCTGGCAGCGGTGCCGGATCTCGATTGCATCTATTATTCCAATGACGATATGGCGAGCGGCGGCTTATTTGCCTGCATGGAACTGGGGGTTGTGGTGCCCGGTAAAATCCTGATTGCCGGCTTCAACGGGCTGGATCTGGTCAATTCCTTGCCTGCGCCGATCGCAACCTCCTGTTCGCCCCGGCGTGCTATCGGTGAGGCTGCGGCGCAATTGGTGCGCCAAGCCGTTGGGACGAACCGGGGTAGTCTGCAAAAAACCATAGCGTTCGAGCCGGCGATCGTGGGAATTGACAGTTAGGATTTAAGCCAAGATTGCCTCGTCATTGGAGGATGTAGGGATAGGAGCAGCGCAAGAGAAAGTTGTCATTTCGGATGCGCGACACTAAGCTGTGCCGCATTGAAGGGTTGGCAATTCATGCATGATGATTCGATCCTACCGATAGAGCTCGCCGTTTCGCTTGGCTTGTTATGCAATATCGGCGCTCCGCTTCTGGCCTTTTGGTTGGCGGGAAAATTGCCTCAGTTCCGCCTCTGGGTTCATAGCGCCGCTTTCCTTGCAGTCCTGGCTTCGCCGTTGACGGCGATGATGCTCGGCTTGCCAGATCTGCTTCCCGAAGAGGATGAGAACCCTAGTGCCCAATTCGCCTTTCTGCCGCTGATTGTCGAGACAGCCATCATTGTGGTGCTCTATTGTCTGGCAGGGGCGATGCTTCTTTCCCAATCCGTTCATTCCGCAATCACCGATTGGCATGGGGATGCGCGGCTTTCGCAAGGGTCTTCGCGTTGCCGTCGCAATGGTACATCTTCCTCTTTCCCACCCAAAGGTTCCAAGTCACAATAAATGTTGTTCAGCCGATGCCGGGTCGGCGGCGATCCGAAGCTTGCGCGAGCCTGTGACAGCGCGCGATCTGGTTCTGGCCATGTTCAGGCAGAGTTCATGCGAATCGGCGTATCTCTATTTTCATCCGAAGACAGGAAGTTGGGGGTAAGAGAAATGCTCGAAGGTTTGGTACGGATATCGCGTGTTGCCGTGGTCGGATTGGCCGCATTGCAGCTGATGACCTCTGCAGCCGCCGCTCAGTATTACGGTGGCGACGACGGTTATGCACCGCCGCCCTGGCAGCGCGATGACGGTCGCGACTGGAGAGGGCCGCCACGCGATCGTGGGGATCGTGACAGAGGCTGGGACCGTGGCAGAGGCTGGGAACGCGATCGGGGTTGTGACAGGCGTGACCTGATGCGCGCTGCCAGGGCGGAAGGCTTCCGTCGCATCGATTCGATCGATAGCAACGGGCGCCGAATTGTCGTTCGTGGCTGGAATGACGGCGGCCCCGACCGCATGGTCTTCGCCAATCGCCGTGGTTGCCCGGTTATCGACTGACGCTCAAGTCGACATGTGAGCGAAGCCGAATTTGGATCGGCCTCCGCTTACTTGGCCGCAGGGTAAGCTCTCGCCTGGACGCAAGGAATACCCATGCCGCACGCATTAATCATCTTTATGATGATCATATGCGGTCACCTTTCAGGCTGCGGCAACTCTCGATTTTGCGGCAGCGACATTGCTGCGATGTTCAGATTGAGATTTGGCAGGTGTTCTGATGGAGGCATCGTGCGAGTTGACCTGGAATTGCCAATATATGCCCCAGGGATCTCTCACTCCGCCGCGATCATCCGGGCGACCCTTCCCGAGTGCATCACGCAAACGGTCCGCCTCCCCTTCCGTCGCGCACTCTACGGTGATGGAAGAATTATGCTCCAGGGAATCGAATGGCCCTGCCTCGAATCCCATGTAGGAACGGTTTCCGAGCTTGAAACCCGCAAATTTTACGCTGCCAGCCGGTCCATTCGGTTGGTCGGTCAATATGTTTGAAACCCATCCAGCGTCCGAGCCAGGGATAAGCGCCGTATAGACTTCTATCGCTTTTTCCATATCCCGGCGAAACCAAAGATGCTGCCTGACCTTCATCGTGTTGCTCTCATCAAATCCTGGATGGCGATCGGCATGAAGGAGCTATGCCTGCCGTTCGCTGAATAAAAATCATGCCACCGATGACCCGCTTCTTATGAGCGGTGCCACCGGCGGCATGCTGAAGAGTTGCTTATAGCCGTTCGCGCTCACCCCTGCGGAGCGCCGACGGACGCCGCAACACTATTTCTCCGCAACTCTACCGGCGAGAGCCATCACATAGTCGTCGGCAATATCGGCCAAGGTCAAGGCAACCTCAGGCTCGTTCCAACCGGCGGCGACCACCGTTTGAACGAAATCGCGAAAAGCCAATTCAAGTACTTCTTCGCGCTCGACTGCACGGTATGGGTCGGTGACGGGATGCTGCGGCTTGCTGATCTCTATTGTTTGGCGAGTAGATACCATTGCTGTTTTCCCTAAGGCTTGCCCCATGGACGCAGGGTACATTCACCAAACATTGGGGCTTCGGTGTCTGAGCGACTATTCCCTTTCGTTTTAATGGGTTACCTGCCGCGTGTCGTTAGCCATGCATCCAGAAACTTGCAGCAGCGTCCATTTTCGCAATTGCTGAAGTGCGGTGTTTCCGCTTGTCATGGATGAGCGCATGACACAACCTCGCGCAATAGAGCGTTTTGGTTGCATCTTTCAGAAGATCTTGAGGTGCGCTATCTGCAATTATCTAATGATAATAGCCGAGAGTTTTCAACCACTCCTCGAAAGAGTGGCCGTTGTCGGATGGCGCCGGCGAGACGATCTGCCCGATATAACGTGGGATGGTAAGGTTTCTGGCCTCGCGTGGGCTATAGCCGAATTCCTTGCCGAATGCGCGGCTGAAATGCGCCGCCGAAGAGAAGCCGACGGCAAAGGCGATGTCGACGATCTGCTCGCGATTGGCAGGATCGCTGAGCGCCGCATGTGCCGACAGAAGGCGGCGGCGCTGGATATAGTGATGCACCCCGCCATACTGTTCAAAAATCTGATAGAGTCTCGTGCGTGATACGCCAAGCTCGCGGCATATGCGTTCGGCGGTCAGATCGCCTGAAATCAGGTTGGCTTCGACGAACCGCCGCACCCGTTCCGTCAGGGCGAGGGCGCTGTGCTGTTCTGTGCCGGTCGATTGAGCAGCCGAGGTCGAAACGGCAGCCACGATCATGTTGCGCACCGTCTGGACGACATGAGGTAGATCAGTGGCTGCGAGACGCGTGAGATTGTCTTCGACGCTATCGAGAAACTCGATCAGCATGTTGGTGAAGACGCCGGAAAGAGCAATATTATTCTCGATCTCCACCGGTGTGGGAACGTCGAACAGCAATGCCCTCGGCAGAAAGAGCGAGAGGCCCTTCGCCTCGGTCGAGCGCCCACGAAAAGGGCGCCCCAGCGACCGTAATTCCACCTTGCCAGGCTCGCCATCCAGCACATGGCCATCGACTTCCGTCCAGGTGCGGCCGCTGCTCAACACCGAAATATGCCAGTGATCGATATGATTGGCTTTCACTTTTGCCTGAGAACGCATGTAACTATGGGGCGGCGCATCCTGCTGGACGATGAGCATGCCGCCAAGATTCCACGCTATATGGTCTGCTGGAAAGCCGGCCGTGGGAGAGACATTATCTGGCAGCCGGACGTCGGCCAAGGGAGCGACATAGGTCTGCCAAGCGGCAAATTGATCGCCTGGTTCCATGCCGCGTGTCGAAAATTTCAATGGCTGCAAGGCGGGCGGCAGCAGGGCTTCTTCCGTCGCTGCCTTCTCCGGCCGCGGAAAGCGCCGCCGTTCGGCCTGCATGGATTTTCGGTCGCCGCGCCATGACTGGCCTTGCGCCTCGTCTGTTGCAGATTGGGATCGGTCCTCGCGCCGCAAATCAGACAATCAGGTCTCTCCGAATGCCATCGGGTAGAACATAAGCCACCGCCGTCAACTCTCCATCCGCCGTGCCGGGCAGGCTCCCGTTGCCTGCTTTGATCGGGTAAGTCCGAAACTTGCTATGAGTTGCCCCCTTCCGCGAGCCGATATGTCGCGATCCCGACCTTATCCCTGGCTTTTTTATCCCAATAAGGTTTTCATTTGCTGCGCATTCTCGAAAAGGCAAGTCCTGCGGGTCGGCGAACGGATATTCCCGTTTCACTTGTCTTAACACATGGCAACAGTTCGCGCCGATCTGTGCCGCACTCGGCCTGACATGGCTCCCACTTATCTTACTTTTGCAGGAGTTTTTAGCCAGGTGTCTTGTGAGCGACTGTTTTCGTTTTTTGCAGAGCCATGCGTAATTTGCAGTTGCCCATTCCGCCCGGCTTGCTTAGGCAGATGTCAACTGCGGTGTTTGGAATGAGACATGACCGAATCCTCGATAATTCCCGTCTTTGATGGTCATAATGACGTATTACTCCGGCTGCGCCGCGGTGGCTTGAATTCCGTCGACGCTTTCCTGAATGGCGAAGCTGCCGGACATATCGATCTGCCTCGCGCGCGCCGTGGCGGTCTTGCCGGCGGGCTCTGCGCCATATTCATCCCTTCGCCGGAGCAGCCGAAGCCTGCAAGCGGCGACTTTGCCACGCCTGCCCAGCCCGATGCGCTCAATGAAACCCTGGCCATGGCCCGGCTTCTTCTGGTGATCGAAGCTCGGTCGCAGGGAGCCGTGAAAGTTTGCCGAACGGCAGCTGATATCAGGCGCTCCATTGCCGAGGGCCAGTTTGCCGCCGTATTTCACATTGAAGGTGCGGAAGCGGTCGCGGCCGATCTCGATGCTCTCTACATGTTGCATCAGGCCGGCCTGCGCACGCTCGGGCCTGTCTGGAGCCGCCCCAATGTCTTTGCCTACGGTGTACCTTTCCGGTTTCCCTCGGCGCCCGATATCGGCCCAGGTCTGACCGAGGCCGGCAAGGATCTGATCCGCGCCTGCAACGAGCTCAGGATCATGATCGATCTCTCGCATATGAACGAGCAGGGATTCTGGGATATCGCCAAGCTGTCGAGAGCGCCGCTGGTCGCCTCCCATTCCAATGCGCACGCCATCAGCCCGCACAGCCGCAACCTGACCGATAAGCAGCTTGACGCGATCCGCGATACCGGCGGCTTGGTCGGTATCAATTTCGGCGTGCTCTTCCTGCGCGACGATGGCGTCAGGAATACCGATACGCCTCTCGAAGTCCTCGTTCGTCACGTTGCTTACATTGCCGAGCGCATCGGCATCGAGCATGTCGCGCTCGGTTCCGATTTCGACGGCACGACCATTCCGGCCGCACTCGGCGACGCGAGCGGCCTGCCGAAGCTCATCGACGCCCTGCGCGCGCATGGTTTTGATGACCAGGCGCTCGCCAAGATCGCGCATCAAAACTGGCTTCGGGTCCTCGAACAGACATGGGGTGGCTAAGACGGGAAATTTTCTTGTCCCAGCCAAAGGCACACATCTTTATCTGAGTCTATCCTGCGCGTCTGGAAAGAGCGTTGGCTTCGCCCAGATTGCGATAGCCGGTCGCCGGATGCGGGGCTGCAAGCCGAGGTCCGCTGCCCCCAAGCTTCTCGCGCAATGTTCCCGTACGATACTCGGTCTTGTAGACGCCGCGCTTCTGTAGTTCCGGTATCAGAAGATCTACGGCATCCTCGAAGCTCTCGGGTGTGACGGCATAGGCCAGATTGAAGCCATCGACATCTGTATCCTCGATCCACTCCTGCATGAGGTCCGCGACGGTCTGCGGCGAGCCTACAAAGACGGGGCCGAAGCCGCCGATGCCGACCCAATCCGCCATTTCGCGCACCGTCCATTCCTTGCCAGGATCGATAGTGGTGAAGGTCTCGACAGCCGATTGCACCGCATTCGTATAGCGATGCCGCAGCACCTCGTCGGGCGAGAATTGGCCGAAATCGATGCCGGTCCAGCCGGAGATCAGCGCCTGCGCCCCTTCCAGCGAAACATAGTGCCGGTATTCGTTGAACTTGCGCTGCGCCTCGGCATCGGTCTCGCCAAGGATCACCGTCTGAAGATTGAAGGAGAGGATTTCACGCGGATTGCGGCCGATACGCTCGGCTGCTTCGCGAACATTGGCGACATAGCGCTTCAGGACTGCCTTCGAAGGTGCAGCGACGAAAATGCATTCTGCATGCGCGCCGGCGAAATCCTTGCCGCGGCTGGAGGCGCCTGCCTGATAAAGCACGGGGGTACGCTGCGGCGACGGCTCGCTCAGATGAATGCCGGGCACGTTGAAATGCTTGCCGGAATGACGGATGGGATGCACCTTTTCCGGTCTCGTAAAAATGCCGCTCTCGCGATCGCGGATGACGGCGTCATCTTCCCAACTACCTTCCCAGAGCTTGTAGCAGACTTCGAGATATTCCTCGGCCAGTGCGTAGCGGTCGTCATGCTGTGTCTGGGCCGATTGACCGATGTTGAGCGCGCCGCTGTTCAAATAGGATGTGACGATGTTCCAGCCGACGCGTCCCTTCGTCAGATGATCGAGCGTCGAGATGCGTCGCGCGAAGGTATAGGGATGCTCGAAAGAGAGCGAAGCCGTCAGACCGAAGCCGAGATGCTCCGTTTCATAGGCCATGGTCGGGATGAGCTGCAGCGGATCGTTGACGGGCACCTGCGCCGAATGCCGCAAGGCCGCATCGACATTGCCGTTCAACACGTCATAGACCCCAAGCACGTCGGCGATGAACAGGCCGTCGAATTTGCCGCGCTCCAGCGTCTTCGCCAGATGGACCCAATAATCGAGATCCTTGTAGGTCCAGGATTTGTCGCGCGGATGGCGCCACAGGCCTGGTGACTGGTGTCCGACGCAGTTCATGTCGAAGGCATTGAGCCTGATTTCGCGTGTCATCTTGCTATTCCTGCGATTGTATCGTTGAGCCGGCGATCAGGCGCCGACGGCTTTCTTGTTGACGAAGCTGAAGGCGAGCACGGCGAAGATCAAAAGGCCGGTGCCGACCTGCTGCCAATAGAAGTTCAGGCCCGTCAGCAGCAGGCCGTTGGCAACGATGCTCAACAGCAGAACGCCAAGCACCGTGCCGACGACATTCGGCCGACCGAGTGGCGAAAAGGTCGTTCCGATGAAGGTGGCGCCGATGGCGTTCAGCATGAAGCCGTTGCCGGAGGAGGGGATATAGACGGTGACCGTCGCCGTCAGGATCAGCCCCGCAAAGGCGGCAATCGTGCTCGCAAGAATGAAGGTTACGGCGACGTGCTTTGCCAGTCCGATCCCCGAATAGCGTACCGTGCGCGGCTGGATGCCGATCGCAAGCACGACTCTGCCGAAGCGCATGCGTGCGAACAGCAGTGCCGCACCCGCGATGATGACTGCGGCGATCAGAAGCGGGACCGGCAGGCCGGCAAGCGAGCCATGACCGATAAAGCGGAACGCCGCGGGGACGCCGGAGGGCGGCAGATAGACCGGATTGCCGCCATCCGTGAGCAATTGCTGAACGCTGCGGCCGATGAACAGTGTTCCGAGCGTTGCCAGGAATGGCGACACGCCGATCGCCGAAATCAGCACCGCATTGACGCCACCGACCAGGGCTCCGGCGCCTAGGCCCGCCAGGGCGGCCAGCGGTACGGGCAGGCCTGCAAGAATACCGGAGACGAAAGCGAAGCTTGCGAAATCGACCGCTGTTCCGACGGAGAGATCAATGCCGCCGGCGGCAACCGCAAAGGTCATGGCGATTGAGACAATGGCCAGCAGCGTGAAATTGTTTACAAGAATGCTCTGCAGATTGCCGATGCTGAGGAAGGTCGGCGCCACGGTCGAAAACAGGCAAAAGACGACGACAAGGGCGAAGATGAGCCCGTAGCGGGCAAGACCGGCGAATGATCGTGTCGGAGCGACGGCAGCGGTCATGGCTCAGATCTCCCTTTTGCGCAGCAAGGTGGTGGCAGAAACCACGATGAGGATCAGAAGACCTTGAACGCCGCTGACCAGCGTGCTTGGCAGGTTGAGCAACTGAAAGCCATTGATGAGAAAGCCGACGAACAGCGTCGATATGAGCGTGCCGCCGATGGTCGGGACGAGCCGGCGCGAGAAGACCGAGCCGAGCAAGGCCGTCACGACGACGGGAAGCAGCATTTCGCCCGAGCCGGTCGTGCTACCGCTGAGATAGGCGACCGACAGGATACCGGCGATGCCGCCGCAGAACCCGCTGGCGACGAAAGCGCCCGCAACCAGGCTCCTTAATGGCAACCCGGCGGCGCGTGCCGCCTCCGGAAACTCGCCGACGGCATAGAGCCTGAGGCCGAGCGGGGCGAATTGCACGATCGCCGTGACAATGATGGCAAAGCCGATCAGCACGTAGGCGAGGATCGGAATGCCGAACCCGTCAGCCGATGAAAGTGCGGTGAGAAGGTCGGTCGAGGCCGGGAGCACGGTATTCTGCGTCAGTACCAACTCCAGCCCTGCAACCACATTCATCACGGCAAGGGTAGCCAGCAATGGTACGATGCCCGCAAAAACGATCGCCAGCGCATTGACGGTGCCGATCGCCAGGCCGGTCGCCAAGGCACCCGCCGCGGCGGCCAAGTCGCTGAAGCCGAGCTGGATGAGGCTCGCGTAAACAGCGGCGCTCAGCCCCATATTGGCGGCAAGCGAGAGGTCGATACCGCCGGTGACAACATTGGAGCCGCCGGCGATCAGGACGATCGTGAGGCCGATGGCGAGGACGCCTGAAATGGCCGATTGTCCGAGTACGTTGCCAATATTGCCGACCGACAGAAAATAGGGTGCCGTCAGCGCGAAAATCACCAGAATGGCTGCAAAGGCAAGCAATGAACCGAACCGCAGGGCGGCAGCGGCAAGCCTACCGCTGGCCGGCGACGTCTTTATCGTCGAAGTCTCGGGAAGGGAGGCAAATTGAACGTCAGCCGACATGGCGCAATCCTTCCAAGGCACCGGTGGATGCCGACAGAACTTCGTCCGTTGTGGTCTGAGAGGAGATCAGTTCACGCGTCACGCGGCCGCGAAACAGCACAAGGATCCTATCCGTGATGCCGACAAGCTCCTGAAGATCCGAAGACAGCACGATCACGCCGGCACCGCGGGCGGCAAGTTCGCCGATCAGTGAATAGATTTCGACCTTCGAGCCGATGTCGACACCGACGGTCGGCTCATCGAGCAGGTAGATATCCGACCGGCGGCTGAGCCATTTGGCGATCGCCACCTTTTGTTGATTGCCGCCCGAGAGCGTTCGCACCAGTGCCTCGCGTCCAGCCGTCTTGATCTGCAGCCGTTTGATCAGATCGTCGGTGTCGGCGCTTTCGCGCTTTTTGTTGAGAAAGCCGAAACGCGTATAGCGACCCAGGCTCGACAGGGTGTTGTTTTCACGGACGCTGAGCTCCAGACCCACGCCATGGCCACGCCGGTCCTCCGGCACCAAGGCAATCTGGTGATCGACGGCTTCGACCGGGTTGCGCGGCTTCAGGCCACGCGCATCGACATCGATTGTCCCGCCTGTTGCGGCCTGCAAGCCGAACAAGGTGCGAACCAGATCCTTTGCCCCCGAGCCAAGCAGGCCGGTTATGCCGAGGATCTCGCCGCGATGCAGTGAGAAGCTGACATCGTGAAAACGGCCCGCTGCTGACAGATTCCTGACCTTGAGGATTTCCTTGCCGAGTTCGACCTGCCGCTTGGGAAACATGTCGGCGATATCGCGCTCGACCATCAGGCTTGCAATCTTGCCCGCCGAGATTTCGCTTCTCGTCAAAGAAGCAACATCGACCCCATTGCGCAGAACCGTAACATCGTCGCATAAGGCTTCGATTTCATTGAGGTAATGCGAGACATAGACAATGGTCACGCCTTCATTGCGCAGACGGCGGATGAGGCGGAACAGAATCTCGGCTTCCTGGCGCACCAGCGCAGCGGTCGGCTCGTCGAAGACGAGAATCTTCGGCTTGTGCAGCAGCGCGCGGGTGATTTGAACGATCTGACGTTCGGCCGTCGAGAGCTCGCCGATCAAAGCGTTCTTCGGCAGATCGACGCCGAAATAATTGGCAAGAAGTTCCGCGGCCCGCCGCTGCATGGCGCCGCGGTCGAGGAAAGGCGTCTTACCGAAGCGGGTCTCTCGCCCGAGAAAAAGCGATTCTCCGACGGTGAAGGTCGGGACCAGCAGCCGATCCTGGTGGATGAAGTGGATGCCGAGCTCTTCGCACAGATGCGGCGTCAGGCGGTCATAGACCCGGCCCTCGATCTCGATTCGTCCCTCGTCCGGTGTATGCAGACCGGCCAGGAGCTTGATCAAAGTGGATTTGCCCGCTCCGTTCTGGCCGACAAGCCCGTGGACGGTGCCGCGCCCGATGGCAAGCGACGCTCCGGCCAGCGCCTGCGCGCCGCCGAAGCGCTTGACGATGCTATCGAAGCGCAGGATGTGCGATGCGTTACCTGCTGTGGTGGCATGCTCGGCTGCGGTCATGAAAGAGGCCCTTCGGCTTTGGAGGGGCGATGCGGATCTCCCGCATCGCCGGTTTGCAGGTCAGCCGATGCCGAGCTTCTTGATCACGTCGGCGACATTGCTTTTGTTTGCCAGCAAGGCAGGGACATAGGTTTCGCGCGGCAAGGTCTGCCCCGAAAGCAGCTTGGCGACATTCCGGATGGCGGTGCGGCCGATTTCCGCTGGTTGTTGGGCAGCATCTGCGCCCGCCGGTGAATTGGGATCGGCGACGAGCTGCAGGACTTCCGGGCTGCCGTCGACGCCATAAGTGCGGATCTCGGTGCGGCCGGCGGCGGCAAGAGCCTGTGTGGCGCCGAGCTGGGGAATGTCCCAGGCCGACCAGATCGCCTTGATCGAGCCCTTCTCCGGATATTTGTTGAGGATCGCGGTGATCTGTGTGAAGGCGTCCTGAACCGTGTTGGGAATGACATCCCGAAGCTCGGGTTGAATGATCTTCACCTTCGGGAAGTATTTGACGACGTTGACGAGCTGGTCGTAGCGGATCGCGCAGGGCGTCACGCCGTAGAAGCCGTTGAAGACGATGACATTGCCTTCGCCGCCGATGTCGGAGACGAGCTGCAGCGCCAGGTCCTTGCCAATGCCCCAATTGTCCGAGGTGGTGTTGTTGATCGAATTGGTCGAGCCGACATCGACGGTCAAAACGGGAATTCCGGCGTCGCGGGCCTTCTTTAGCCAGGGGTCGATGACACTCAGCGTGCCAAGGATCTGGACGATCGCGTCCGGCTTCTGAGCGATCAGCGTCTGCAGCTGCGATACCAGCTTGCCATCATTGCGGCCGGCATCGACGGCGATCGGCGTGCCGCCCAGGCGCTTCACTTCGTCGATTTGCGCGTTGTAGGCCTGCAGATCGAAATAGTGGTCGGTTCCCGTCGCGCTGATGGCGATCCGCTTGCCTTTCAACGACAATGCGTCGTCGGCAGCGGCGGCGGTCTTCGACAGAATGCTCGAGGCCGCGAGCGCCGTTCCGGCAACCGCCGTCAGTTTAAGAATATCCCGGCGTCCGAGGCCGGTCGTCTGTCCCTTGGTCATGAAAGCATCCTCTCCAGCAATCCATAAATGCCAATAGAATATAAAATTGGTAGATTTAAACGATTTGCGGGAGGAACGTTTTTCCAAAACTGGAGCGGCAGGGGAAATTTCCGTCATCCAGCCTTCTAATGTACGGATCGGGTTTCCGTGGCTCGTGCAGGTCAACCTAAGCGTTTTCGGATGCCGGCCTCTCGCGCAAGCAGCTATCACCCGAGCTGACTGTTCGCGAGATTGCGCGATCTGGTAGGCAAGCCCTTGCCGCCAAGCCCTCTCGTCGCGAACAAAGAATCTCCGAAGGCGGGCAAAATCGGATGATTTAATCTACTAAAAACATAGAGTTTCTATCTAAATAATTGCACGCGTCGCAGGGTAACCATTCCGTCAGACGACGCTTCCGATTGATCGTGAGGATCGCGACAATGAAATTTCTCACACGGCTTGCCTTGACGGCCGTTGCTCCTCTTCTTCTTACGCAGGCTGCGCTGGCTGGCGGTGTGAGTGGCGCTCCCGCGCCCTTTGATAAGGGCGGGGTAAAGATCGCCTTGGTAAGCTACATATCCGCCGGCGACTTCTTCCAGGCCTATCAGGCCGGCGCAGAAGCTCAGGCAAAAGCGCTCGACATCGATCTGCGCGTCTTCCCCGGTCGTCAGGATGCCGCAGCCCAACGCGAACAGATTCTCCAGGCGATCAATCTTGGCGTCTCCGCCATTGTCATCGATCACGGCCTGCCGGAATCTCTTGGCGATGTCGTCCAGCAGGCACTCGACAAGGGCATCAAGGTCGTTGCTTTCGACGTCAATCTCAACAATCCGAAGATCCCACAGGTCGAGCAGAGCGATCATGAGCTTGCCGACCTCGCCCTGAAGCAGGTCGTCAAGGAGAACGGCAATAGTTTCAAGGCAGGCTATGTCTATGTCGCCGGCTTTGCGCCGCTTGATCGTCGCAACGAGGTCTGGGACGCCTTCAAGAAGCAGAATGCCGGTGTGGTCGAAAAGGCTCGCTTCGGGAATGTCAGCGACACGACGGCGACCTCGACAGCTGATCAGGCAAAGGCGGCGCTGACGGCCAATCCCGATATCACCGTTGTCTTCGCTCCCTATGACGAATTCGCGCGTGGTGTGAAGCTCGCCGCGATCGATCTCGGCATCACGGGTAAGCTGAAGATCTATTCGGCTGATGTCTCGACGGCCGACATTCAGGAAATCACTGAACCGGGTAGCCCGTGGGTTGCGACCGTGGCGACCAATCCAGCTGTCGTGGGTGCCGTTTCCATCCGAGCCGCTGCTTTGCAGGTGGCGGGCCAAGACGTTCCGCATCAGATCACCGTCAAGCCGACGCTGTTGACGCAGGAAGGTCTACGCGCCGCTAATGTTCAGACGATCGAGGAGCTGGCCAAGAAAGTTCCGGCCTTCAACGCAAGCGATGCGGTAACCGCCAGCTGGATACCGGACAAGCTTTTCTAAGTAGCTGTCCCCGATCTGCCGGCGAGAATGTCTTAATCTCGCCGGCCTACGTCCATGAACCGGAGTTCATATGATGAGTCAGTCCAACGTCGTCTTTGCGAGCAGCCGAAACGCCACGCGGGAAGACCTTTTTGCCAGAGCGGAAGAGATTGCAGCCGATCTTTCAAAGCGCGCTCCAGACCTTGATCGCGAAGGCCGTCCACCGCTGGGCGAAATCGTCAAGTTGAAGAATGCAGGCTTGCTGAACGCTCTGCATACAGCCCAGGTCGGCGGCGGTGGCCTCGATTGGCTGGATGGCTTGCGGCTGGTGCGCATTCTCGCGCGCGGCGAAAGCTCCATCGGCCAGCTTCTCGGCTATCACTACGTCAACAGCCAATATGTCTATTGGGCTTTCGACGAAGCGCGTGCTCAGGAACTCGGTAACAAGACGGTGGCAAATAGCCTTTACTGGGGGGCGGCGGTCAATCCGCGCGATCCCGGCCTCGTGTTAACGCGCCGCGGCAATGGCTATGTCCTGAATGGCCGCAAATCCTTCTCCACGGCTGCTCACGTGTCCGATTACATCAATGCCAATGCCGCGCTCGATGACAAGATCGTCGGCTTTGCCGTCCCGACCAACCGGGCCGGTTACAAAGCCAATGACGATTGGGACAATTTCGGCCAGCGACTGTCGGACAGCGGCAGCGTCGAATTCCACGATTTCCCCGTCTATGAAGAGGATCTGGACCGAGTTGCATCGACCGGCGGCGAGGCGCCGGTGCTCGCAACCTTCAACACGCCTCTCATTCAGCTCGTGTTCGTGAACTTTTATCTCGGCACGGCCGAAGGGGCGTTGCGAGAGGCAGTGGATTATGTCCGAACGACGACGCGGCCGTGGGTCACCTCAGGCGTCGAGCGGGCATCTGACGACCCCTATATTCTCGAACGTGTGGGAGAGTTCACTGCTGCCCTGAAGGCTTCCGCCGCACTGGCCGACAGCGCCGCGGCGGCGGTACAGGAAGCGCTTGCGAAAGGGACCAGGGCAACGGCGCGCGAGCGCGGCGAGGCGGCAGCCGAAGCTTATGCGGCAAAAGTGCATGCGACCCATGTTTCGCTCGACATCACCTCACGCGTTTTCGAGCTCACCGGCGCGCGCTCGACGGCGGAGAAATACCGTTTCGATCGTTTCTGGCGCAACGTGCGGACGCACACGTTGCACGATCCGGTTTTCTACAAAGCTAAGGAAGTCGGCGAATTCGTGCTGAATGATCGGATTCCCGAGGTCAGTCTCTACAGCTAAATGTCAGGTGAGGACGTGGCGAAGTCTAAAAAGTGGATCGGCTCGTAATCCGAGCTGATGGTGACTTCGCCCGCAGCCAAGATCGGTCGACGGCATTGGTATCTGGTGTGGGGTGGACCAGTGTTGGAACACGCCACACCTTCAATTGGGCTCGCACGATTGTGGCCTCCCGGAATGCTGGACAATTGATGCTCTGATACCCGCCTTACAAATCCTGTGATCAACTCACTATTCTGTGGAGGGCTGCTGCCCCGCGCCGCAATGCGCACATGTTCCTCACTAGGATCTCTTCACTCACGAATCGCTTTCGACGTCCGTTTCCAAAGGTCAGGCGATCGCGATTGAGAATGAAATTGATCCAATGGAGTCCTTCATGGCAGACATGCGCGCACCGCTTTCCGGGGTGATACCGAAGATTTCCGTCGTCGGTGTCGGCGGTGGCGGCGGCAACGCGATCAACAATATGATCGCGCAAGAACTCCAAGGCGTTGAATTCATCGCGGCAAACACGGATGCGCAGGCGCTTGCAACGTCCAAGGCAACTAGGCGCATTCAACTTGGCGCACAGGTGACGGAAGGTCTCGGTGCGGGCTCCCTGCCGGACATCGGACGAGCCGCCGCCGAAGAATCCATCGATGAGATCATGGACCATCTCCACGGCACGCACATGTGCTTCGTGACGGCCGGAATGGGCGGCGGCACTGGCACGGGCGCCGCCCCGATTATCGCTCAGGCAGCGCGGCAGGCGGGCATCCTCACGGTCGGAGTCGTGACCAAGCCCTTCACATTCGAGGGCAATAGGCGCATGCGCACAGCCGATGAAGGCATCGAGCGACTCCGCGAAAGTGCAGACACCGTTATCGTCATTCCCAATCAGAACCTGTTTCGCATTGCGGATGCCACGACCACCTTCGCAAATGCCTTTGTGACTGCGGACCGGGTCCTTTATGCGGGCGTCAGCTGCATTACGGACCTGATCATCAAGGAAGGTCTCATCAATCTCGACTTCGCCGATGTCAAATCCGTGATGCGAGGAATGGGACGTGCGATGATGGGAACGGGCGAGGCCTCAGGGCCGGGTCGAGCGCTGAAGGCGGCAGATGCCGCCGTCTCCAATCCGCTCCTGGACGATATGAGCATGAAGGGCGCGCGGGGCGTGCTGATCTCCATTTCCGGCGGAACGGACATGACGCTGTTCGAGGTCGATGAGGCCGCCAGCCGCATTCGCGACGAAGTCTTTGCCGATGCCGATATCGTCGTCGGCGCGATCTTTGACAAGACTCTCGACGGGGTGTTCAGAGTATCGGTCGTTGCAACCGGTCTGGAAAGTCTCGCGCCGTCAGCTGGTCAGTCTGCGGAAATCGTAATGGATCGGCACTAGCTGACTTCAGCGTGGAGCTGCGGATCCGTGCCTTTAATAATATGAAAGCCCCGGCGTTCACGGCGGGGCTTTCGTCTATCTGCTAAAGCGCGCCGTTCTTCGGCGGGATGACGTCGTTCAGGTGATAATTGCCGACGACGTGATATTTCCAGCGAACGGGGTCATGCAGCGTATGCGTGCGGGCATTGCGCCAGTGGCGGTCGAGATTGAGATCGAGCTTGACCGAGGCCGTGCCGGCAAGCTCGAACAAGGTGTTCGTTGCCTCAATGGCGATTTCCGTTGTCAATACCTTGGCGGCAGCAACCGCGAGCGTAGCCTCGATCACCCTCTTCTCCGTCGTCTCCACCTGTGCGGCATCGACCTTGCGGCCAGCGCGCTCGATGGTCGCGGTCGCGGCCTCCAGCCGAATGGCGATCTGACCGACCTTGGCGATCGTCAGCGGATCATCGCTCGCCCGCTCGACGCCACTATCCATCCAGGGGCGCGATCGGGTCTTCACGAAATCAAGCGTCTCGGCAAAGGCTGCCCGGGCGATGCCGAGATCGACGCCGGCATGAATAATCTGGCCGACGGAGCCGATCGTCGTTGGCCGTTCGAAGCCTTTGTGATGCAGGACGACATGGTCGGCATTTACATAAACATTGTTGAGCACCGTGGTGCCGCTGCCAGTCGTGCGCTGCCCGAAGCCATCCCAGTCATCGATGATCTCAATGCCTTCCGTTCCTTTTGGAACGAATGCCATGACCAGCTTGTCGGCTTCGTCGAGCGCAAAGACCGTGACCCAATCGGCAAAGAGGACGCCGGTCGAATAGTACTTGCGACCGTTGATGCGATAGCCCGGACCATCGCGGGTGATGCGCGTATCATAATGCCCGACCGTCTTCGTGCCGCGCTCGGAAAGAGCGTTGCCGAAGCGGTCGCCCGCCAATGCGCGCCCGAAGAAATAGCGCTTCTGATCTTCCGAGCCATCGACGCGCAAGGCTTCGAGGATATAGAAGTGGTTCTGTGGGATCTGCCCGATCGAGCCATCGGCCTGTGCGAGCGTCGCCGTGATCTCCGCCAGGGTTGCGTTGGAGACATCCAGGCCGCCATACTCCTCGGGAACCGTAATTGCCAGAAGCCCGGATTGTGCCAGCGCGTCCATCTCGGCAAAGGGAAGCAGCCTTTCGCTGTCGCGCTCCGAGGCTGTGGCGGCAAAACGCTCGGCCAGTTCCTGCGCAACGGCCAGCGCCTGCTGTTCGGTCTCCAGCAAGGTGGCCTCAGGATGCGTGGCGTTGATATGGTGCAGTTGCGCGTTCATATGCGGGGCTCCGATTTCATTTGGCGCCACGATGCCGCATTCAAAGCCTGGCTTCGAGAAAAGGCATTTCATTTTTGGGGATGTGGTCGCTTCTTCATTCCTTTCTCTATAGAATTAATGGTCAATCGCTGCCTGAAACGATGCGGTCGTTGAAAAGGATCGATATTCCTGGCTTTTATTGCTTGATGGCCGGTAGGCTTACCCATCATCGGACCATTGCGGCAACTCCGACAGCTGGGTATCGGACGGGGGCCTTGCCCGTGCGTACCTGCACAAACCTTTTGCAGGTGTAGTAAGAGGCATATCGCTCCCTTTGCGGGGAGCGATATGCAGTTCGGATCAGGAGGCCAGAGCGCGTCGCTGGGTCTTTGCCGGCATCGCTTTGCCGTGAACGCGCAAAGGTCGTTTGGCAGCAACGAGAGGCATGCGTTGCGTATTGGTTTTCGCAGCTCCAAGCCAGCGAAGAATCGCATCGAAGCCGGGTTGGGCAGCCCGCTTGAACTCGGGGCTCATTTCCTCATCCATGCCGCAAAGAGAGGCTATTTCCTGGAAATCCACACGTCCTGCCCGGAGAGGAGGGCGCGACTGGAAAACGATAAGGCCAATCATGAAGCCTTTGATATTTTCGAAGCTACGCGGCTGAAGCAGCGGCTTGAGCCGCAAATCGCAAAAATCCGATATCTTGCGCTGGAAAACGTCAGAGGCAGAGCTTTTTTTTATGGGCATTATTCATTCCTTGCAGGCGACATCATCCAATGGTCGGGGTGTGGCCCGCTAAAGCACGGAAGTTAAGGAAGCGCAAACAACCGACCGATTGGCCGCTTTCAATTCTACGATGAGCCGGGATTTGGCAAGTGGCAGATTGGTCACGCTTCGGTCAACTCCGCTTCGGGCCGAATGCGATCCCGGCAAGCTCAGAGTTTCTTCCGTCGAGCCGCTAAGATCATGAAAAAACTGTAACTTGCCTCCAGCGCCATTGAGAGCGACATTTTCCTTGCGCCGGATATATGAGGTGAAAGACATGTCAGTCTTAGAAATATTGGTTAGACGCCGGATGCAGGAAGAATATGCAAAGGGTACACCGCCAGAGCGCATTACCCGCCTTCTGCAGGAATTCTTCAACGGAACGGAAGCCTCCCAAGCTGATGTTTCCATGCGGCGGTCTTCCGGCAATCGATAAATGACAGTGGCCGGCCTCCACGATTAAGAAGGCCGGCCTTTTGCTGAAGCAGACTAAATCCTCACAATCGCTCTTTACTGCGCTGCGCCCGATCCCTGCAGGCTCTCGACAGCGGTCAGGATTTTGTAGGCCGCCGAGACTCGCGCAGCGATTGGAAAGTTCCTGTTGGCCAGCAGAGCGATGCCGACCTGCCTGGCCGGTATCAAGGCTGCGTATGCGCCAAAGCCATTCGTTGAGCCTGTCTTATTGAGAAGGACATCCCTGCGCGGCTGTTGAGGCGGGTCGAGCCGGGTAACCTTGTGGGGCTCAAGCGCCATGTCGGAAGAATTGCCGGCAAGCAGCCGGGCAAGCGTCGTCGGATAGGTATAGATCTCCCAACCGAGCGCCTGCGTCGTGTTGCCGACGCGGTAATAACCCACATGCGTCGCATCGATTGCACGCTGCAGTGTGCCGTCGAGCTTTGCTTCGCCCATATTCGCTTCGAGAAAGGCAAGCATGTCGGCGCTGGTCGTCTTGATGCCATAGGCCTGCGTATCAAAAACGCCGCCATTGACGCGGATCGGCTTGCCCTGCTTGGAATATCCATAGGCATAGTTGCTTATCTCAGCCGGTGGAACGCGGATATAGGTGTGGGTGAGGCCGAGACCGGAAAGAATTTTGTCCCGCATCAGCGTGTCGAATGACTCGCCCATGGCTTGTGCCGCCAGATAACCGAACAGGCCGATGCTGGGATTGGAATATTGTCGATACGTGCCGGGAGCAAAGGAAGGATGCCAGTTGCGATAATAAGCAACCATCTTGTCCTGATCCGTCACGCCGTTGGGAAACTGCAGAGGCAGACCGCCGGCTGAATATGTGCCGAGATCGAGGAGGCTGATCTTGTCGAAGGCGGTACCGTTAAGTTCCGGCATATATTTCGTTGCCTTGTCGGAGAAGGAGAGCTTTCCGCTGATCTGGCCGTAGGAGCCAAGGGCTGCTGTAAAGGTCTTGCTGATGGAGCCGAGCTCGAAGATCGTGTCGTTCGTCACTTTCTGGCCGCTCTCCTTCGAGGCGACGCCGTAGTTGAAGATGTAGCGCTTGCCCTTGACGGTAAGCGCGATCGCCATGCCCGGTACGTCGTTATCCTTCATGAGCGGACGAATGATTTCGTTGACAGCTCGCTCCAGCTGCTCCCGGTCATTGATTTCGGCGGCGTGGGCACCGATCCCATAGAAAAGGCAGCCTGCGACGATACCGAGCTTATGCAAAGAATTGGCACGTATATTCAAGATGATATCCTCATTGTGATGATCGACTGTGCAGGATCGCATGGTCGAAAAGGAGGTGATGACTGGTGGCGGCTGTTATCCAGCGCGTATGACCTCAGATCGCTGCAGCGATGCGGCCGATTTCGGCAATGATGGCGTTGCGTTGGTCGGCTGCTATGGCGGGGATCTCGCAATAGGCCGTCACCATGATGGGCGCTCGGTTTGTTGGCCACAGCACCGCGATATCATTTGCATTGCCGGCTTTGTCGCCGTTTGTCCCAGTTTTGTCCCCAACCAGCCAGTCCTTCGGAAGGCCGGCGCGCAGGCGCGCATCACCCGTCTTGTTGGTGATCAGCCAGGCGGCCAGTTGCGATCGCGAGGCGGCTGTCAGTGCATCGGTGAACAGAAGCCGCCGCAAATTTTCCAGCATGGCCGAAGCCGTCGTCGTATCGCGTTGATCGTCCGGAGTGTCGTGGTAGTTCAATGTAGGTTCTGTGCGGTCAAGGCGCGTGAGATCGTCGCCGAGGCAACGGCAGAAAGCCGTCACCGCCTCTGGGCCGCCAAAGCTTGCGAGCAGCAGATTGGCCGCTGTATTGTCGCTGAGCGTCACTGCCGCCGCGCAAAGTTCGCCAACGGTCATGCCATTGTCTCCGGCATTGGGTTCGGTCGCTGGAGAATAGTCGATGAGATCGCTCTTCCTGTAGTGAATGCGCCGGTCGAGTTTTTCTTCACCCTTGTCGACGCGGGCAAGCACAAGAGCTGCTGCCAGCGTCTTGAAAGTGCTGCACATCAGGATGCGCTCGCCGGCGCGGTGCTCGATGCGCTTGCCGCTTGCCGTGTCGAGAATGCTGACGCAAATCCGGCCCGGATGCCTACTTTCGAGCGCAGCGAGCTGCGCCTCTCCCGTATTGTCGTCTGCAGTACGTCCAACCGTGCTAAGCCCCGCCAGAACAGGCAGCGCAAGCAAGCTGCCGGCAAGGCTTTGCCGGCGCGACAATAAGATCGTCATCACGTTTCCACTTCGATCGATGTTGAGCAAAGAGGTGCGTCTCGGGTCTCGTGGACGTCATTGGGACCCTACAAATCACCTTGCGAGGCAGACTATGGCTCTGCTTTCTACCCTAGACAAACGATCAATTCTGAGCTTAGACATGAGAAAAACTTGGCCTTAGGACACAAATGGACATCTCCCAGCTGCCGCTGAACGCGCTGCGCGTTTTTGAGGCCTCGGCGCGACATTGCAGCTTCACACGGGCTGGCCTGGAACTTCGAGTCACGCAGACGGCGATCAGCCACCAGGTCAAGGCGCTGGAAGACGTGCTGGGAGTAACTCTTTTTAAGCGCCTGCCTCGCGGCCTGGCGCTGACCGATGAGGGGCATGCGCTGCTACCGGTGCTGACGGACGCCTTTCGTCGCATGAGCGCCACGCTCAGCCAACTTGAGGAGGGGAATTTTGCCGAAATCCTCACAGTCGGCGTCGTTGGCACTTTTGCCATCGGCTGGCTTTTGCCGCGCCTCGCGAGCTTCAAGGCACAGTACCCGCATGTCGATCTGCGCTTGAAAACCAACAACAACCGCGCCGATATGGTGCTCGACGGACTGGATTTCTTCCTGCGCTTCGGTGACGGCGCTTGGCATGGAACTGAGGCGATCCATCTCATGGATGCGCCACTCTCGCCGGTTTGCACGCCCGATATCGGCAAACGATTGCGTGCGCCTTCCGATCTTGCCGATGCCGAGCTGTTGCGATCCTATCGGCTCGACGAATGGTCGCTCTGGTTCAGGGCAGCAGGCTTGCAGCCTCCCCATCTTCGCGGCTGGATGTTCGATTCGTCGCTGACGCTCGTGGAGGCGGCTGCGCGAGGCGTAGGCGTCGCGCTCGTGCCCGTGGCGATGTTTTCCCATGACATCGAGGCTGGCAGAATCATGCAGCCGTTCCAGATTACCGCGATGACCGGTAGCTACTGGCTGACGCGACTGAAATCGCGGGCGGAAACGGCATCCATGAAGATGTTCCGCCAATGGTTGCTGGCGGAGTTAGAGGACATGCCGGGATAAGCTGCGCAGGTAAAAGCGGCTCGAACTATTGTCCGAAGCCATCTCATTGAAAGTGCAAACGATGTTGTCGGCCGCTTCAGCTTGCGAGTTTCAGCCTGACAGCGCCTGTCCGCGTTCCCGAACGCACCGTCTTGAAGCGTCCGACCAAACCGGCGAGTTCGTTGCTGATATCGGCGAGGTGCCGCGTGGAGGCATTCGTCTCTTCCATGAGTGCGACATTCTGCTGGGTCATCTGATCCATGTTACGGACCGCGGAGTTGATCTCGCTGATGCCGACGGCCTGTTCCTGCGTCGAGCGGGCGATGGCGCCGACGTTCCGGTCGATAGACGCGACCTGATTGCCGATCAGCGCCAGTGCCTCGCCGGTTCGGTTGACGAGTTCGACGCCGCGGCGCACGTCATTTGACGACCTGTCGATCAGATCCTTGATTTCTTTTGCCGCAGTCGCCGAACGTTGAGCCAGTTCGCGGACTTCCTGCGCGACGACCGCGAAACCCTTGCCCTGTTCGCCCGCTCTCGCCGCCTCGACGCCGGCATTCAGCGCGAGAAGGTTCGTCTGAAAGGCAATGTCGTCGATGACGGAGATGATATCGGTCATCTTGCGCGACGAAGTTTCGATATCGCCCATGGCGGATACGGCCTGCTGCACGACCTCGCGCGAGCGTTCCGCCTCCGAGGCGGATTCTTTGACGATCGCCTGAACCTCGCGTGTCCGCTCCGCCGTCTGCTCGGAAATCGTGGTGATCTGGTCGATCGCAGCAGCACTTTCTTCGAGTGCAGATGCCTGTTGCTCAGTGCGCCTCGCCATGTTGCCGGCGGCAGACGAGATCGAACCGGCTTCGTCGCGAACGCGGGTTACCGAATCTTCGATGTGCTGCATTGCAGTGCCGAGGGATGCAAGCGACCCGTTGTAGTTGCTCTTCAGGACATCGAACTCTGTCGAAAGGGCTTCTGTGATATCAGCCGTTAGGTCGCCGTTCGCTAAGGCGTTCAGCGCTACACCAAGTGCACTAAGCGCGCGTTCCTGCTCGCGCTGGGCAGCAGCCCGCGCGGATTCCGCGCGGTCGCGCTCATCGGCGAGCACCTGCAGGTAAACGGAAATGCCGTAATCCATGTCGACGAGGGCAGCCTTGACGATCGCCGACAGCCGCCGAGACAGGGCTTGTTCATGCTTGCGCTGCATGAAGCCATTGAGCTGCTGCGCAACGATCGCTCGCACGATCCCTTCGAGGATCAAGGCGTAGCCGCCAATATACCAACGCGGCTCGAGACCGAGGCGGGCATGGGTCCTGCCGACCGCCGAGACCGCTTCGACATAATCGGGTCCGTATTTGCCTGACGCGATCGTCTTCCAATGGTCCTGCTGCTTGGATTTGGCGTGGTGCACATGCTGCTGCGACGAAAAGAATTTCGACATCGCCGGATGTTTGGTGATCTTCTCATAAAAGGTGTCGAGAGAGTCTTTGACGGCCGATTCGATAGTCGGCTGCAACTCCGAAAGAGCCTGCCTGGCATCCTGTCCCAATCCAACAAAGTCGAGCCGATCATTCAACTCGTCCATTTTCGATGCGCGCATAGTCAGCTCCGATAAAGAAATTACAAGCAGTTAGGACATGCGCATGGTTAAAAAACCATTAGAAGCGCAGGTCTTTTTGGCGGTCTGATTGTCGCAGTTCTGTAGAATCATGTTGTGACGGCCGGCGCGTTGCAACGCGATTGCTCGTCTTCCCTGCATCTGCTACAGGCAGGTGGACACCACGTATATCGCCACGGAGAAATCGGCATGGGGAACTCCAAGTCAGCAGATAGATAAGCCGCAACAGCTTTTTGTTGTTGCGGCGTGCTGTCGAATTCATTCCCATTGATGCCAGTGGCAGGCGCCGCCCGAACTCTCTTTCGAGCGGAATTTGTTATGTCTGACATACGCCCGTCCTGGGCCTACTCGCTGCCGGCGGCACTGCTGCTGATGGCGCCTTTTGATATTCTCGCCTCGCTGGCCATGGATATCTATCTTCCCGTCGTGCCGTCGATGCCCGGCATTCTCAACACGACATCTGCGGTGATCCAGCTGACGCTGAGCCTCTATATGATCATGCTGGGTCTCGGACAGATCGTTTTCGGCCCTCTTTCGGATCGTATCGGCCGCCGCCCGGTCCTGCTTTTCGGCGCGGCTCTGTTTGCCGCCGCTTCTCTCGGAGCAGCCCTGTCATGGGGTGCACCTGTCTTCGTGCTATGCCGCCTGCTGCAGGCCATAGGCGCGTCGGCCGCCTTGGTCGCGACTTTCGCGACCGTGCGGGATGTCTACGGCAATCGTCCGGAACAGGCCATTATCTATGCCACATTCGGCTCGATCCTGTCCTTCGTGCCGGCGCTCGGTCCGATAGCCGGTGCCATGATTGCCGAGCGGTTCGGCTGGCGTGCCATCTTTATATTGCTTGCGCTTCTGGCATTGGCTGCAACTTTCCACGCCATGGCAAGGTGGCATGAAACAAGGCCTCAGGGCTCGACCGGGCCGTGCCGGCCCATCTTGCCGATCTTCAAAAGCCGATCGTTCTGGACCTATACGCTTGCCTTCAGTGCCGGGATGGGCACATTCTTCGTGTTCTTCTCGATCGCTCCTCGCGTGCTGATCGGCAGGGCCGGCTACTCCGAGCTAGGTTTCAGCATCACCTTTGCAACGGTTGCCGCCGTCATGATCGCGACGGCACGTTTCGCAGGATGGTTTGTCGAAAGATGGGGTATCGCAGGCTGCGTTAGACGAGGCATGGGGTTGCTTCTCATCGGTGCTGGTGCCCTTGCTCTCGGCCAACTCTATAGTTCCCCGTCCTTTTCAAGCTTCGTGCTGCCGATGTGGATCATGGCGGTCGGCATCGTGGTTGCAGGATCCGTGACCGCGAATGGAGCGCTGGCCGAGTTCGGCGATATCGCCGGATCGGCCGTGGCGTTTTACTTCTGCATTCAGAGTTTGATCGTGAGCGTTGTCGGTACACTGGCGGTCACCGCGCTGGATGGCGCCAGCGCATGGCCGCTTGTGGCCTTCCCCATCGTCATGGCGCTGCTGGTATTAGCAGCACTTCATAAGCTGCGGCATCACAACGTCTTGGCTTGATTCGCCAAGCTTGTGTCTCTCTCGGGGTAAAATCAGAAACGACCGCCCGCGAAGGACACCTTCGCGGGCGGTCGGTTTTGTTTCTTGCTGCTTCAGGATCCTGTTAGCGCCACCCCAGTGCCGGCGCGACATGGGTCAGGATGGACTCGATGACATGGGCATTATAGTCGACCCCAAGCTGGTTGGGCACCGTCAGCAGCAGCGTATCGGCCGCGGCAATTGCTTCATCCTTTGCCAACTCCTCGATCAGCACATCCGGCTCTGCGGCGTAGCTGCGGCCGAAAATGGCGCGTGTCTTTTCATCGATGAAGCCGATCTTGTCTGCATCCTTGCCGCTCTGGCCGAAATAAGCGCGGTCGAGATCGTTCACCAACGCGAAGATGCTGCGGCTGACCGAGACCCGCGGCTCGCGCTTGTGTCCGGCTTCTTTCCATGCCTCGCGATAGAGCCTGATCTGATAGGCCTGCTGGACATGAAAGGGCTGGCCGGTTTCGTCGTCCTTGAGGGTCGAGCTCTGCAGGTTCATGCCGAGCTTTGCGGCCCATACGGCCGTGGCATTGGAGCCCGCACCCCACCAGATCCGCTCGCGCAGGCCCTCGGAATAGGGTTCCAGGCGCAGAAGGCCGGGCGGGTTGGGAAACATGGGTCGGGGATTGGGCTTTGCGAAGCCTTCGCCGCGCAGCAGATCGAGCAGCACTTCCGTATGCCTGCGCCCCATGTCGGCGTCGCTCTCGCCCTCCATCGGCGTATAACCGAAGTGGCGCCACCCGTCGATCACCTGCTCCGGCGAGCCGCGGCTGATGCCGAGCTGCAGACGGCCACCGGCGATAAGATCGGCAGCGCCCGCATCCTCGGCCATATAGAATGGGTTTTCATAGCGCATGTCGATGACGGCAGTGCCTGTTTCGATGCGGCTGGTCTTGGCGCCGACGGCCGCCAACAAAGGGAAGGGTGAAGCAAGCTGACGTGCGAAATGATGCACGCGAAAATAAGCGCCGTCCGCACCCAGCTGTTCTGCCGCGACAGCAAGGTCGATCGATTGCAGCAGCGTATCGGCTGCGGACCGGGTTTGCGATTGGGGCGAGGGCGTCCAGTGGCCGAACGAAAGGAAACCAATCTTTTTCATGATGCCATCCTATTACAATCCGAGTAGCACAGCCGGTTGCGCATGAGACATCTTCATGCAGACGCATGGCGCGTTCAAGGCGCCGCTTGCTTGCGTCTTCATGGAATGGCTCGCAAAAGCCGTAGGTTCAAGCAGCTATATGTGCATGGATAAAGCGGATGGAACAGCGCAATTTGTGAACTGATCGTCAATGCCGACGTGGTTGTGTTCTACCCATATATAGTTTCTTGCGTGTTTCCTAACATGAACAAATTTTAACGAAGACGTTAACAATCGGATAACGCACCGCACCGAAACTGCCGCGCGTGTGAGTGCATCTCTCGCTTTCAATGTCCTTGAAACAAGAAATGGCAGGAAACCATGTTTGCAAGAAATTTCGCCCCCGTTCTGGTCTTCGTCGCATTCGGCGCCGGTATAGCGCATGCGGAAGTGCCCGTTCGTATCGATCAATTCGATCATTGGGGCGCGTATTCTTATAAGTCCGGCGATAGCGTCAGTTGCTATGTTTTATCGAGGCCGGTTGCGCAGCAGCCCGCCAGTGTCGACCACGGCAATAATTTCTTCATAGTCTCGCGCCTGTCTCCCGATGACAAATTGGTTCCGGAGGCCGCAATGGGCTATGACCTGAAAGACGGCGCGCAGATGACGGCGACGGTTGGCGACAAGACATTCCCGATGTTTACAAAAGACCGGCATGGATGGGTAAGGAACGAGGCGCAGGAGCCGACCATGGTCAACGCCATGAAAGGTGGGGCACAACTGCAGCTGCAAGCGACGTCCAAGCGTGGCACCGAGACGAGTTATTCCTACTCGCTGTCAGGGATTACCGCCGCCCTGAAGCGAATAGAGACTTGCAGGTAAAGCTGAGGCTGAGCGGCGATCGGGAATCCCACCGAGTCGTATAGTTCGTGAATTGGCTGGCGTCTTCTCGTTGCGCGCAGGAGACGCCAAGTGTAGAAATTCAAAAATGATGACCCAAAGGATTCAATAATATCAATGAGTTAGAGGTAGGAATTTATTCAAATATGTCCCGAAATTCACACTGAGATGTCCCAAAACCCTAAGGCATTGATATTGTATGGTTTTTGCGCGAGCGAATCCGTCATCGAACTCTCCGGCACGTCTTAGGGAGAATCAAGCACTATTGGGCTGTGAGACGCACCTATCCCACTTGCCGCCGACGCACACTTGGAACACTCTCGTTTTAGATGGGAGTTTTGAAGATGGTCCAAACAACCGATTTTGCCGAACGGCAACTTTCTACAGTCAGACCCGCTCCATGCGCGAACGTCCGCAGTCGTTCAAGGGTATGTCGTTATCGGCAGACAGCAAGGCTTAATACAACAACATCGAACTTCATCTTCGTTGTGACGACGAGAGCGTGCCGAACCGCTTCCGATACTACAGCGACTGGCTCGCCGGTGGATTGTTCCGGATAGCCATCTGAGGCTCACCGAGATGGCACGGACGTTCTTTTACACTAACAAGAAAAGGTAATTTTAGATGCCAAGATTTCTTAATCTGCATTCAACCGCTCTCACAGCGCGTTAGCTAACGAGACATGTAAGTAGAATCTGGTATCGAGAAATGAGACAGGATCGCGAAAAGTGCGGAATTAGGTAGCGAATGCCACAAGATGCCGACCGTAAAAATTATCATCCGAAGATCGGCTATGAGAGAATTCACGATCGCCAAACCTTGTGCATTTCCTACCTAATTCAGAAAGCTTCGCAATCAGTCTTCTGGGAGAAGTCCGGGTAGGAGTCTCACCGCTAGCGCGAGCGGAAACGCCAGCCGGAGAGGAGTACGGGACGTTTCAGACTGGACGACCCCGGATTTGATCAGGGTTGCTGTCAATCGCCGGGCTGACCTGTCGCTTGCTCCCGTCAAGGTCACGACGTCGGCACGCTCCAGCTCTCCTCGATAAAGAATGGCTGTCAGCACCGCTT
This sequence comes from Rhizobium sp. No.120, assembly GCF_054558365.1. Classification (NCBI taxonomy): domain Bacteria; kingdom Pseudomonadati; phylum Pseudomonadota; class Alphaproteobacteria; order Hyphomicrobiales; family Rhizobiaceae; genus Rhizobium; species Rhizobium sp. No.120. Next base: position 14,542 of record NZ_BAAJNQ010000005.1, on the reverse strand, counting down.
CAGACCTTGGTGGGAGTGTCCCCGCGCGCATCTCCTCCCTAGCCCATGTCAGCACCTGGTCTCGCAGTTTGTCCGGTTGCATCAGACTGCTCATGAAATCCACCTAGTCGATGCAGGTTTCCAGAAAGAATTCCGCGAAGCTGGCGAGCGCGTCTTCGCTGAGTGTTCCTGCTCCGTCGAGGTTCCTATGACGCGGCTCGTCGCATGACTGAAGGCGCGACATATATTCCTTTTCTCGCTGCGCGAGGCCACGCGCCACCGACCACAGGCCTCTCATATCGATAGTGGACCTTAGCGCTGCATAGGACACAAGTCTTGCGACATGGCCGTTGCCGTCCAGGAAAGGGTGGACCCAAAGGAGGCGATGATGGCCGTAGGCGGCAATGAGAATCCTATCGATCCTACCAACCGACTTGTAGCCCTGCTCCATACGGGCGAGAAACCGTGGCACTGATCCAGGGCTGACTGCCACGTGCCGACCGACCTTAACGTCTCTCGTCCTGATAGCGCCTGGCTCTACCGTTACTTTCTCATCGCCTTTGCTGGTCTCCACCAGAAGGAGTTCTGGTGGAAGGAGCTCGCAGAACCGCCTGTGAATTTCGCAAATTACCTCTGTAGAAAAAGGTGCGGCATCAATCACGTCATCGTCGATCCATTTCTGAACAGCGATGTGCGCGCGCGCCTCCAGTTGGAGATCGCGCTTCCTTGCGCCATCGCTATAGTCATCATGCATTGCCCGCTCGATATCGATCAGGTGCGTGTTGTGACTTTCGATCAGGTTGCTGTAGTAGCAGTTCACAGCCCTGACGAGATTGGCGAGGGAAGCAGCGATCGCCGGGGGTAGAGACGATGAGAATGCCGCTGATTTCTCGGCCAACGAAAGCGCGAGATCGTTCAACTTGGCGCGGGACTTTGCCCCTTCGGAAACGAGAAGGGGTTCGAAAAGACCAATGCTTTCGCCGTCATCGCGCGCCGTCATGTTTGACCAACTTCTTGGCCGCTTCTTTGGCCATATTGGAGATCATGATTTCTCCATATATAACCGTAAGTAAGAAAAAATTAATTGGGTATTATGTCCTGATTATTGGCCGCTTTCCTAGCCAGAGTGCGGACGCAAGATCCGCGCCGCCACTTGCACCTCGAACGACCGTCGCCGAGATAGTTGACCTGTAGCAATTGCTGACGGCTCCACTTCTCCCATACCTTGCGGCAGCATGGCCACGCCTGAGCTTTTAGGTCAGTAGGCGGAAATTGGTATGGGCCGCCACCGTACGCATCAAGGGGCTCGGCTTCTTATCGCCAAGAGCAGGCGCTATTGCAGGATCATCACTTCTTACCTGGGTGAACGCTGCCTCCGGGATTTCGAGCTCTTGCCCTTGCGCGCACGTCCTTTTACGACGACCTGATCGTCAGCCAGCAAGTAGGGCGCATCCGTTCGATGGAAGACTAGACTACAAACATCTTCTGGCGGGAATGCAGGTACGATGTTTCGATGCCGCGTTCGCGCGCCAATGGTCGCTGGATGCAATGTACCTTGGTTGGCCAGCCCGATTCCGGTGACATAGTCTCGTTCAAAGCGCTCAATCGATTCGAGGGTAATCGCATAGCCCGTGTTGCTCATGCTTCTGAGTACGCCGTTGGCCACCAACCAAGGCAAACTCCGGCGAGAGATCGACAGTCGCTTGCAGACGGCATTCGCATCGAGTCCGTGAACTGGTTCCAGTACCGATTTGAGCTCCAAGAGGTCTACCTTTAGTCCGTCGAGCAGCGACCCGCGTTCCGCATACGCCAGACGTGATAGTTTCTGACCAAAGACCGTGCGGAGCACCTTGCCAGAAGAGTCCTGGAAATGGCGGAGCGCGCTTCGCAACGAGATGAGATCGGGAATCTGCTCGCCGCCCGGTGCAATCAACTCGGCTTTCAACTGGATGATTGCGGCTCGGGAGTATCGTGTGCGGGTGCCAACGCCCTTCTTGGCACGCGAAACAATTGGCACAATGATGCCCTCTGTTACGAGACGGCGGCACTCAAAGATACTCCAGCCAAGAGTCCTGCTCGCTTCAGGAAGCTCGATGGAATCGCTGAGAGTTTCAACTGCCATCCGCGCCACCTCCGCACCGACGAAGATCTGTTCACCGGCCGACGCATCGCCTTGGATTAGATTCTGTGATGACAGGAAGGTACGAACTGTCTCATCCGCAAGTCCGGCTTTAACAGCCACCGTTCTGATGCTGGTCCACTCGGTATCCGCAACTGATCCAAAGAATTCTGAATTGTCGAGTACATGCATTCTGTCGATGGCGTGTTGCCGGATCATATCCCTGATGGAATCATATTCGTGGCTGCTTTCCTGTTTGCGCAGCGCCCGGTAAAGCCTGCCGTAGAGAACATTCCCCGCGCGCTTATTGCTCTTCGTCGTGGTCGCAATAATTGCGTCCAAGACTGAATTAACTCCCTTAGTTTCTCCAAGTAGTGCACGGTACCCGCAATCGTATGCTGCGCGGAGGTCATTTTCGGGTGTCTTGCGAAAGCGGAACGTCCTTCCAAATCTATGCGCCATTCCAAGCAACTGGCACATGTCGATTGCAGTCGAGATGGAGGCCGCATTAAGGATAGTGCCATGCTCCCGCTTTCCTCCCAAACGTTCGGATACAAATTTCTCAAAGCCAGTTGGTTCCAGCTCAGACGTTGGTGCCAAGGCTGTCGAGAGGAACTCGCTAGCTCCATCGAGTGTCCGAAGAAAGTCGGGACACATTGAATTGCTTCCATGGAGCGCGACAAGCGCTCGCCCGTGCTTGACGCAAGTTTTCACGCTCGAAAGCATCCAAATCGCACGAGCGTATCGGCGGGTACCTGGCATTCTGGACGGATTCATTTCATCCTCCGCCAAACATTCGGAGCAAACCCGAAATCTCGTTCGCCAGAGACCAAACCTGTTGAACCTCCCGCCCGCAAAACCCACCGTGTTGTCGCTGTTTGCGACAATCCGTGCATCTAGCATTCGGCCATGGTGCACCCCGAAGAGTTCGGCAAGCCGCGCAACCTCGGCCTCGTTTCCACGATAAATGCTTAGCGGCTCAAATCCGATGTCGTTGAGAAAGCCTCGGAGACTGTTGCGGCCGTTGGCACGCCCCATCCGTGCCAAATAGCTGAGCAACGTCTCATCGTCGAAAAAGGGGACGCGCAACAAGCCGCTCACAGCCTTTCGAGCTCCCGGTCGAGAAGTTTGAAACTAGACGTGAGTTTGCCATTCCTTCCTATTTCACGCTGAATACGCCGCCAGTCGGGAGACATAAAGACGTTGCTGACCCTGGTACATCGCGAGAGGCGGCGGTAACCATCGACGAAATGGGCATGGCTGAGCGATGAATTTCCCTTCTCGTCCCAAAGGGCCGATTCAATCGACCGTTTGGTGAGTTGGATAGAGATACCGAAGCGCCACAAAGCGCCATGCATTAACTGGCGAATGAAATCATCGAGCAGGGGGAGCGCAAGTTTGAGCTTGCAGGTCTCGGCAAACACCTTGATCATCTCTCGAGTCTGCTCGATATCGCCCTCTGTATCGGTGAGCCCATCAATAGAGATTTCGCCGATCCGGCGATCCGCCTGTTGCCAGACGTCGCGATTGACGAACTCCATGATGTCCGGAATACCAGCGATAATTAGCCATACAGGCCAGTCGGGATCCTGCATAAGCAACTTGATCTGGTTGGTTAGATGGGCAGCTCCCTTGGCCTGTGACCCCTTCAGGACGTGCTGGAATTCATCGAGAAAGATGACTTTGTGCATCTTCCGCTGCAGCCTATTCCGCACTGTCCTCCAGACCTCGTCTTCGTCTCTCATCTTCTGTAGGGGATACCCGGAGGCGGTAAGGATCGCTGTACCGAGGGTGAGGGCTGTGCAAGACGAGGGTGTCTGCACACGGAGACAAAATTCCACATCGTTGCCATACCCATCATCGAATGTCTCGAACTCGGTCGTCGCATCGAGCCTCTGGTTGACCAGAGTACTTTTCCCGGCTCCGGACGGTCCGGTAACGGCTACAGCATAGCCAGCCCGGGTATTCGGGTTCAACATATGGGCAATCATCACTTCCAACTCCATCGTCATCTCCCTGTCTCGATCGGTAGTGACGTAAACCTCACTCAGATCCTGGAGCAGCGCTGCCCGATCGATAATTTTTGCCGTTACCCGCTTACGCAGTAGTTCCCGAGAGAGATAGTTACGGCTTTGTTCGGACATTATTTTTCCCTCCTCGGGCGGCGCTCGAACCCGAAGCTCTTTGGTTGCGTCTGTTCGGTTTCGCTCCTGACAGGTTCATTTTCAGGAGTAGGCGGCGGATTATCCGATCTCAATGTGGACGCCTTGGCGGCCCGCGGAGCCGTCTTCCTTTTGCTGCGACGAGTCGTACTATTTTCGTCATCGGCCCGCTGGTCGGGAGGAAGCAGGCGCTTGGCGTCGGAAACAAAGGCGGATCTATCGAAGCTTCCGTCTTCGGGGGCGAATGGGTCGGCCTTCTCGAACATTCTACTAACATCGGTACCCAGCAGGGGATTCTCGCTGTCTTCATTGAAGACCGCCGCCTCGAAACCGTCGTCGAAGAATTCCTCAAGCTTGTCGTCGCTCGTCTCCACAGTCCCAATGTACTGTCCGTAGTCGTATTCCTGCCGCTGGTTGTAGTGGAAGGAGTTGGCCGTTTCCTGATACCGAGCGATCTTTTCCTCGAGCGGCGTATGCAAAATGACACCAGGGCGCGACTTAGACTTGCGGATGACCTCCTTCACGGCCGCCATGGCCTGCATCACAGTTTGCTGACTATGCTCGTGCCCACCGGGAAAGGTTTCTTTGAGATAACGAACGGTTTCTCCCCACTCCTCGAGTGTAGTTCCCTTGAGACCGGTGAAAACCGCGGGCACGTCGATCCATTTGTGCAGGAACTTGTGTTTGACAGAAATCGTGGAGATATCCTCGTCGCTCATGCGAACGATTAACGTGGAGTCGAACCATTTTTTCCGGATCTCGAGCAGCTTCGGGCTGGAATAGATATTTCCAAGAATTTCGATCCCGGCAGTACCAATTTTGACGGTTAGCGTAGCTCCAAATGCTTCGCGGTACTCCCGCGCGCTCGGTGGCGGAGCAACTGCGCCTTTCGCAAGTTGTGACCCACGGTACCAGGCCTCAAGTGGCGTCATACCGAGAGAGCGATGCTTGGTGTTGTGGTAGCAATCGACGATGAGGCGTACCAGAAGATCAGACAATTCCTCATCGGTGATCGTGGCGTGCTTTGTTGAATCGTACTGATCTTTCAAGAGTGGGTTGGAGAACGTACGACCTTGAAAGAAATGAATGTATCTCTGATTGAGAGTTTTGAAAAATCGCTCGACCCTTGCTCTCAGGTGGGGATGCTTCGATGGTGGGATACGATGGGTGCCTGTGAACATCATGCACGCTAACTCGAACTTCGCCGAGACGAAGCCCGCTCCCGCATCTGTGTGGATCGCCTCCGGCGTGCCGCACTGCGGCCATTCTGTCAGTGCGCCAACCGAAGCGGCGATTTTGTCTTTGGTTCGTGCGACCATCGCAAGGGTAGCCACGGCCGAGCTAGCATCCGGGCTGCCTCTCAGAATTTTCATCCCGCATACAGAGCGCGTGAATGCGTCCAATGCCACGCAAATCCACGCCCTGCGAATCTTCTCGATCCGTGCTCTTACCTCTGGATGTAGGTAATTCCAGATGCCATTCTTGGTGCATAACACCATGAGATCGAATTCGTGTTCGTCCATCTCCACGATCTGCAAAGGGCGATCCGGCTGGAGACCTCGCTGTTTAAAATCGTACTTCCGCTTAATTCTCTCCACGTTCGTTGATTGACCTGCTTCATTAAGAAAGTCGTTGCCCTCCTTTACCAACCTCCGGAAGGTCGAGAGCGATGGAAGTCTATAGCTGGGCTGTCCCTGCTTAATGAGCGTGCGGTTGGCCAAGTGCATATCGAGCCAGCATTGCTTGATGGTCTTTTTATCAGGCGTGCGATACTCATCGGCGAAACGAAGCTGAAAGGTCAGCTCGTCGCGAGTGAATGTGCTGCCGGAGCCAGAGCGTCCTGCTCGGCGATCTGCCAGTGATTCCGGCTGCAGATGTCCATCTTCGAACTTTTTTACGAGACGCAGAAACTGACGCGGGCTCACGAAGAGCTTACCTTTGCCCTTCTTTTCAATGCTGTGTCGTGCTTCTTGAATCAGTGCCGCGTTTTCCAGTTTGAAGACGGCCATAAATCTTTCGATGTCGTTTCTGGAACGATGAGCAATTTCATTGATGTTGTCCTCCCCATATTCCTGGGCGAGAAACTCGGAAACCATGCGCGCCCGCAAAACTGTCTCCGGTTCAAGCCCGGGGCACGCTTCCCTCTGCGACCGCTTGATTTCGGCAGGCACGCCGAAATGGCCTTTTTCAATCTCGAGTTTGCCCATGCCAAGAAACTTGGAGATCAGTTGCCAGCTGTACGATCTGGGCTTTGCCTTCAGATTGCCGGTGATCGATTGCAGGATGACATTTTCCCCCGATTGGCCGACGAGACGCATCGGATGTCCGTAGACAGTAACTAGATCGTCCGGTTCGATGGCGAACTTCGTAAATGCTGAACTTGAGGGACGGTTAGCAATGTTCATGATCGACTCCTTCTGTAAGACGGATTAACGAGTGAAATTCCAGGTTGACCTGATGGGCGCGGATATGGTGGTGGGCCACTTGACCGCGCCCGATCAACGCCCAAAGAGCATCCCATGCGCAGCTAACGGTCAGATCGGGGATGCCAGACAGCACGTCGGCTACTCGTGCGACACCGCCGGCTTCCTTCAACGCGTTCATCACCAGCCGATTGTTCTCTTCGTTGTTTAACCGCCTGGCACGGAGAATCTGGGAGGCACTGTAAACGGCCGGCCTGGTGATGATCTTCTCGGTCAGAACACGTGCGAAGTGAGCGTGGTTGCGCAAGTCGTGGCTACGGATGAGTTCAAGATCGTGCTCGACTTCGGCTGCTTTTTTTTGATGGCGGACGGCAAAAAGGCCACGGCAGCCTGAGGCGTAATCCACACAAAGGTCGAAGTAGTGCTTGTGCCAGACGTCTTCGCGCTTAAACCATACGGGACCGAATTGAGCCTGAATCGCCACGACTTTTGGGTCGGCCATGAACATGATCATCGCATCGTGCTCAAGACTGCTCTCCAGGCGAAGACGGGTATTGGTGTTCGGATCAATCGCCTGAACGCGGTTTGTAACAATGCTCTTGCGATGTTCTACTGGTTTGGTGCCTGGTTTGTTGCGCAAGGCAATCTTGCGGGCCGCCGCACCAGTCTCTGGATATGCTGAGTCCCAGTCGATATCCGGTTCACCACTGAGCAAATTCTGACCGGCATTGTCGTTTGAAAATGATGGCTGTTTCCGAGTGAGGCGGTCCGGCTTGGCATAAACCGTTGTTTGCTCGTAGGCCTTCGAGATCATATCGATCCCATTGCGGCGCTGGAGCATGGCGGCGATGATGAATGACGGATCAATTCCAGGCATCTGAGCCCTCTGGCATGTGGAGTTACGCGGGCGCGGGGTAGTTAAGCCCTTCTTGCTTCTCAATGACCTTAGATTGCCGGGTATCTTGAAAGGACGGTGGCAGAACGCTGCGGTGAAATGCAGCGAGTGACGTGGTTTGCTGCGTCCGAAAACCCATCGGCGACCCCATGCTTTGGGTGTGCTGCAGGCCATATCGCCGACCAAATTGATGCCGGCTCCGTAGTCGGAACGATGTGTCGCGTTGCTGATAATCATCGCAGCGTCCTCCCGATCGCCGATGCGGGAAGCGGTTCGATTTTAGTTCCGAACCCGAACTCGACGATTTGTCTGAATTGATCGGGAGAGCTGGCTCGGCGACGCATCAGCGGAGGATCCAGAAGACCACATTGCCCATCTTCCAGCAGAACCTGGGCAACGAAATCAGTTTTGAATGGAATTCCCAGGTAACAATGCGATGGACCGAGCTCCCAGGTGGTCTCGATGACCGCCCCCCTCCGATTGATGACCCAGGCGTGGTGAAGCGGTACCGGAACGTCCTCGCACAGCGCGTATCCCTCGGCGTACACGGCATCGTCGCGAGAAAGTGCGATGGCTGTCGCGTTTACAAAGCACTGTTTAGGCGTTCCGGGACGGAGCCATAGCGGCACCGAAGATGAGGACGGGAAGACTTGCCCGAACATCTCCAATGCTGTGGCAGGACCAAAGTTTCGTTCGTCTTGGGCAAGCCAGTTGATATGGCGATGTAGCCGATCGTTTGAGATCACCTCTCCGGGTTCATTGTTGAGGCGCATATCCGCGTATTTGCGGAGATTCGATTTGCGGGATTTTTTCATTGTTCGCTTCCTCAAGGTACAAGCTCTCGCCACTCGCGAAGGCTAGGCCCACGAAGTTCAAGAATCCGCCGTCTCACGCAGTGCGTGGGGCGGCTATGATGGGAAACCGACCAGGTAACTTGGTCGGAGCTGCTATCGGAATTCGACGGGAAGACGCTTGGAGAACACGGATGCAACGCGCATGTCGACGACGACATTTCCGAGCAAGCAATTGCTCGCGTAGCCGCGGCGTGTTGTTGTTGAGCGGACTTCCGGCGTATGATCACAATTGTGATCAACTGCCATACCGGTCTTCGTGCAATCTGCGTCGTTCAGCATCGCAGACATCGACCGGAACAAGCTAACGCCTAGTTCAAAGTCGAAGCTGCTTGGGCCGTTATTCGTATCGCCAACATTGCTTCTCTCCGTGCGTTGGCCGAAAAGAGGACCAACTTGAACAAAAGCGTCGCTGGCAAAGGTTAATTTTCGATGAAGCGAACCGATGGGCTGTTTCCTTCCGGCGCAGCTCGGATATCGGTGTGCGAGTTGGCCTTCCCCATATCGCTTTTCCAACCTGAATTGCATGATGATGCTCCCATAGTTGCGCCAATCGCGGGAACTGGGTCTCCGCGAAGGCGACATACTCAAATTCGAGCTTTACAGACCGCATGGGCCGGGTCGGTCGGAAACCTTGCAGAGCATTCTCGCGATCTCCTCTTCTACGGGAACGACCTCAAGTTCGGAGAAGGGGAGACGCTCAATGTCGAGTAGATCGGTGAGGAACGCGGATATGGCTTCTTTAGGCTTGGGCATGGCACACTTCTCCGTTGCCGCGCGCGAAGGCGGCGGCTTATTGGGTGAAAAACAAAAACTGAGCGCCGTTTGGTGCAGACCCGACTGGCAGGCGTGGTTCGACACAGGAAGGCCAATCCTCCCTCATGCTATACCAGCGCGTTAGTCTTTGGTCCTGCCGATCTCCAGGACATGTGGTTGTCTCGGAGATCTACATCCGGCGAGCGTGAGACACAGGATCGCGACCTGCCGTTAACGATTTACGCGTCATACGGAGATGGCAACCGGTTTCCCGTTTGATTTTTGGTGGGTGTGCGGCTACATATATTGCATGGTTTTTTTCTCCTTAGTTGAAAACCATAAGCCGCAACCAAATGCGATTGAGTTGCGACATCTAAAAACGGGTCGCTTTTGCGGAGCGGCCCGTTTTGATTTTCGGCACCAATCAATTGGCACCGGTAGGTCTCATATAAGACGTTCGTCGGCCTTTGTTCAAGCTTTCAAAGACCCCGAGACGATCTATTGGAACATGGCGTCATGCGAAGAATACAACCCAGGGACGATGGTCTGAATTTCGTCGCGCTGCTTGACTTGCTTGAGGTCGTAGGAAAATTCAAGAACTCGTTTATTCGTTGATTTCCTTGAAAAATTCAAGAACTCGCTGTGAATTTTCTTGTCGTTCATGAGTGGTCTTCTTTGCTAGATGACATTAGGAAATGTTCGCGAAGCTCGTGGTTCGCATCCCGCGGTACCCGTTTAGAGGGTGGCTGGGAGCCCTTGATAAGGGTCGGTACAGCACACTCGGCTTGTATTCGTTCGAGCGCCGGAACGCCGGGCTTCCTATCCCGGTTTTGGTCGCGCGGGGAGAGCAAGAGTTATCTATATAGGCGTTTCGGATTTACGATTTTTCCCAGGTGGCGCGAGCGTCGCTAGTCGCGCCGTCGTAAATTCTTTCACATCGAATTTTCCTTGCCACCAAAGAAATCTGCGAAAATTTCCCGCGCTCAATATTCAAGAACTCGATACCGCAGCGTCTTTCGTTCGCGACAAGTTATAGGCATCGACGCGGATGGGTGTGCTACAACTTATGCCGGTACTGGATTTCGTTAACCATAGCCGACGTTTTGCTCTTTCGGTGCTCCCGTAACCGCTGTTTTCCAGACGGTTTCCAGAGTTTGACCACAAGGCAGATCCAAAATCGGGGTCGAGCGTCATCTCCAACAGCACAGGAAGTTCTTGGCGCGACAGTTTGAGAGGTTGCTGCCGCAAGACTACCAGTGAAAGGCGGTACCCGCAGTGCTGCTCGCTTTCAATTGGGTGCAGACCGATATTCTTGATATGTACAACACATGTTGTGTATCTGTTCTGATTGCAGGGTCCTTAATTCTACTAGGATCGTGCTTTCCAGGGTCGGAATGCCGGGGTATAGTTTAGGCCCATTGGAGGAGCCGAATGTTGACTGGGCATCTGCAGGAATGGAACAGGGCGGATGCCGAAAGGCGCATCCGTGAAGTCTTGGATGAAGCTAAGTCCGGTAAGCTGCAGAAAATCCGTGACAACGACGGTTTTTTCGAGATTCGATTTATCTCTCATGAAGACAAGGAACCTGCGGGCCAATTCCTGGCAAGAGGTGGGCCTGTCGACAGCTAGCTTATGGGATCGCAACCATCTCGCGTATCCATCGCGCATTTTCGTAGTCCTCTTCGAGGTCCAGAATGAAATCGCCTTTGATAGACTATCGAATGTAGTCGAGCCTGCTACAACCATGTCCATGATGACTTCGACGCCGACTTCTCTGAAGAAGGCTCATACGTGTGGCCACCAACGACGGTCGGTCGTTGAAAGATTCAGGCACGCCAGCAAGGTGTCAGCATCGACGTGGATCGGTAGCGGAGCGTTCACGGTAGTCAACGCTTGCCAGATCGCCTAGCTTTTCACTGTATGATCACTCATGGTGATGAAGCTATCAAAGCGAGGGGTAACCCTCAAGCTTCCTGCAGATGACACAAAACTCACAAAATACCGCGAGGCGTCCTTCGACGCGGGCATCACCTGGCACAGCGCTTGTTGGTTGGTCGTCGATCTATTGCATTGATCTTCCACATCCGCAGCGACAGGAAAATTGGGGTTACACGGCTTCTTGCAAAGGTGCCATTTGCTCTCTCAAAAGGGAAAAGCAATCGGTCTCCTTGGGCCTGCCGAAAAAATCTCCAGTATAGGCGATATCTCAGATAACCGGCGTTATAAGAGATGCCACTTACTCAAATGCGTCGGTGCCTTTCGCGCTCGAAAGCTTCAGTCGAACGCCTCACGGCTCTTTAAAAACCCAAGTTGTTAGGTTATTATAGAGCATGGTCACCGTTCTCCGCGAAGCAGGAATGCGATTTGTCATTTTCACGGATGACCACGAACCGGCGCACACCCACGTCTATGGAGATGGGGAAGCCCGTATCAATATCATCGATCTTACGGTGATATCAAACCGGGGATTGAGGAAGCGGGATTTGAGCGCGGCCCTTGCCATTGTTCAGGCGAACAAGCGCCTGTTCATCGAAAAATGGGAGAGCATCCATGGGTGAAGTTGTCTTTGAAGATCGTCACTACCGAGAAGCTACCGCGAGGGGAGAGGCAGAACGCGTCCGCGCACCCATCCCAGCATCGGCCCGTTTCGATGAGGCATCCGGCCGCATTGTCGTGGATTTTACCAACGGCGCTGCGTTCATGGTGCCTGCCCGATCGATGCAGGGACTGGAGAATGCAACCGTTGCGCAGTTGGCCGAGGTGGAGCTTCTCGGCCAGACCGGTCTGCATTGGGAAAGCCTGGACGTGGATTTTACCATCGCCGGGTTGATGAACGGCATATTCGGTACGGCAAAGTTCATGGATGTGCAGCGCCGAGGCGGTCAATCCCGTTCACCGGCAAAGGTGGAGGCAAGCCGTGCCAACGGTGCCAAGGGCGGACGCCCTCGGAAGAACGGTTAGGCGCTCATGAGGTTCTGCGGGCGGCTTGCCCAAGGGTGCGGACAAGGTTTGTATCATTGTGCCCGAAAAGAGAACTGGAAGCCATTTGGGTTCTCCCTCTGTTCTGATTGTCCACAGCTGGCTGCGCCTGGACGACGGATCATCGTATGGTCGAATTACCTTCAGGATTTTACGTCAGGCTGCCGCAGCCTCCGGTGGCAGTCAATGTCCGTTGCGCTGGACGAATGAAAGCAGTTTTAATATGAATGCCCTCTATCTCCATTCACTTGTTAGCAACTTGCAGTGGGTAAACCCCTGTTAAAAGCCAGGGGGATTGATCTGTCGTGAAAGTTATTGCTGCCGTATTCGGAGAGGAGAATTTTCTTTGGCCGTATTGTAGGGAGCACGCGACTGTCGCGACATTAAATCGGGTGGAAGCTCAGCGGCTTTGGGAAGCTGGCGATAAAGAGGGGTACATCCAAGATGGCATGAAGAACAAGACCGTGCGGGGTGTTCTTGCAACACGCACGGTTGCCAGCACATGGTACGGACTGATGACAACGGTCAGCGAGACTAGCGGTGACGTCTGGATACACAAGGATGGTGACCGGATATGGTGGACCACATCTCGGGCAAGCCCTGCATACTTCATCCGTGACGTTGTAGAACCCGTCGGAGCGCGCCGCCACGTGGTAGTCTGCCATAAGCCATGTGACCCGTGGAAAAATGTCAGTCGAAACGGACAGCCATTGCTGTGGCACACCCTGCATCCGAAGGCCAAGGACTTCCTTACTACACAGTCAACACTTCGACCGCTGAGCGCAGACAATGCAGCGTATGCTCTCGCTCTAATCGCGGGAGATCCTCTGGAGCTATGGCATGCACAAGAAGAATGGAAACGTAAATTCGACGCTGCGAAAACAAAGCAAGCTGAGGTAACTTATATTGTCGGTCAGGAAAGGGCAGCATACGAGCTCGCTTTAGAGCTCATGCCCGAAAAGCGTATGGCCGACACTGCATTCAAGACGGCACAGACGTCGAACGGACAAAAAGTCGAGCGTACCCTCAAGAACAAAGAGGTTCGCTTTCTTGATCGTATGGCCCTTTCCAACTATATCTCCGATCTGATCGCGATACAGGAAGGCTATTGTGCATTGACGGGGCTGAAACTGGATTACCCGGAGAATGGCGGCGATCCCGAATTATTCTGCTCGCTTGATCGGATCAATAGTGACGGGCACTACGAACAGGGCAACTTGCAGGTTGTGTGTCGCTTCGCGAACCGTTGGAAGGGTGCAGGGGATGACGCTTCATTCAGGAGGCTGATTGATGCTATCCGGACCGCTGCGGTGAACCTCATCAACTAGGTTCTTTCATCTGGTGCAAGATCAAACTTCGACGTCGTCGATAAGTTGTGCCAGCGGTCGATAACGATCAGCTAAAAAAGCGCGGACGAGCGTGTCTTCGCGATCCATCCAGTCCCTACGAGATGAAACTGACCCACCAGGAGTGAGATTTGGTTCCGCGTGATCGACATCCATGATGAAGATCGCATCCTCCAAAATCGGATATCGCTGAAGCGCCTGTAACCTGTAACCAATTATCTCGGCGCAAACTAACTCACGAGCGGCATTTGCGAGGGCGAGTTCAGTGTCGTGCGGTCCGAGTTCACTAATGACGTCAAGACCCGCTTCAGCTCTGAAACGGAAAAACCCGTAGGCATCGCGCGCCTCTTGAGTATTTTCCCCTTCATACGTCTCAAAGAAAGCTTCGTAATCCTGCAAAACTGCGCCCCACCGCCGGGTGTCCGACAGTTGATTTAGCAGCAGGGTATCAATGAAAAGATAATTTTGATTGGGAGATAATGTCCTGGATGAGCCGATCGGCGCGGATTACCGCATCCCTTGCCTGAACTAGGGAAATTGGTAGCGCTGGAGTTCTCGACGCCACTGAAAGCCTTCTGTTGATGTTTCCCAAACCCAGAATGATAGCTTTATGGCGGAAACCTAATATTAAGGTAAGCAACTTCGACCGAAGCGGGCGCGTTCGTGTCCTATCAACAATCTCGTCCAGAAGACCATCAACGCCCGCAATGCTTGAGGCAACCAGATCGATTTTGTCTGAAATAAGCTGTCGCTCAGTGAATGAAAGTTCCGTCAGATTAAGACTGAAGTACGATTCCAGCACTGCGTTTTTGATGAATTCCGCCGATGCGGCCGTGTCCAGTGACATGTTGAAACCTGCTTGACGAGAGTTCTCCTATTCTGAAGGGTAATTTGGCCGGCGGTCGAGATTCCATGTTGTAGAAGGATTTCAACTACCTAGAGTACGGGGGGAGATGAAAATGCCAGACATCGTCATTGCTCCTGAGGCTGCGGCCAATGCGATCCATGGCACACGGCATCCGCCAAACGATC
>NZ_BAAJNQ010000004.1:0-580883 GCF_054558365.1 Rhizobium sp. No.120 | reverse complement strand
AAAGCCGAAGGGGAGCTTCATTACCCGCCCCCGCTCCGCCCTTTCAACCCGGCCCAGCCGGTCGGACCGGGGGCTGATCGTCAGAACAAGAAGACCCTGTTGTCGCGTTTCTAACCGGTTGACCACGTCGCAGCCCTATCCAGCTTTGACATGGTGTGTAGCCGCAAAGTTGGAGTGTCCTGTTTCTGCAAAGTTGGAATGTCACTCTCTCCGCGTCAGTGCCCGTCCCGAGCGACGTCGTCTTTCGGGACCGTATCCACCAGGCTCTTGCGATGGAAGATGAAGAGGCCGGCAAGGACGATGATGGCGGAGCCGAGGATAATCTGGGTGTCGGGCACATCGCCGAAGAAAACAAAACCCAGGATGATGGCCCAGATAAGCAGGCTGTATTGGAGCGGAGCCAATAGCGAAGCCGGCGCGAGCTTCAAGGATCGGGTTATCAGCATATGAGCGCTGCTGGCGACAATGCCGAGCGCGAGCATCGCTGCGAGATCGAGTGCTGATGCGAAACGCCAGTTGCCGACGCTGAGCGCCAATCCCACGATGAGTGCGCCAACCGTCTGCCACGCGACGAGCGTCGCATCGCCCGTCTGCCGCAGCCGCCGCCCGAGCACCAGGGTCAATGCGAATGCGAGGCTGCCGCCGAGGCCGAAAAGCGATGGCCATGAGAACATTGCCGCGGAAGGTCTGAGCGCGATCAATACGCCGATAAAGCCGACGCAAACCGCCAGCCAGCGCCGCCAACCGATCCTCTCGTCAAGGAAGAAATGCGAGATCGCCGCCACATATATGGGGCCGGCCATATAGAAGGTCATGACATCGGCAAGCGGCAGATAGGCGACGGCGGCGTAAAACAAAGCAACGTCAATCGTTGTCATGACGACACGCAGAAGCTGCAGTGGCGGCCGTTCGAGGCGAAAAAGTGCGTCACTGCCCTGCCGCGCGATCATAGGCGCCAGGATAATGAACGAACCGAACGAGCGAATCACCAGAACCTGGCCCACGGAGAAACTCGCCACCAGCCACTTGCCCATGGCGTCGTTCAGCGAAAACAGGAAGTCGCCGAGAAGCATCATAAGCATGCCGGCAAGCACAAGATTACCGCTTGTTACGGCTTTGCCCATGCGCATACTGTCTTATCCTTGCGAATCCTGCATTTTACTACCTGCGCTTTAGCCGGTTTTGCCCCCTACCCGCAATGGATTTCATCGTAGCGACTATGCGCCAAATCGATCAACCTCCACTATGGATGCATCGGAACACTCGTTGTAAGCAGACGCGATCCTCCTGTAAAACTTGAACAGATATTCATAAATTCAGCTATAAACATCTATTGGAACCGAAGAGCGGAACCTCGCCAGCAGGAGACGCTCGATATGCCTACATGCTTTTCATTGTTGCAGAACAGCCTGCCGATATTGTCCGCTTGCCGGGTGAGAGAACTTAGATGATGCAGCCGTCAGATGGAGCGCCAGATCCTGCGCACCGGGACCAGGACGTCGTAGACGAGCAGGTCCGCGAGCCATTTGAATTGCTCCAGGCCCGCTACCTGTCTCTCGCCGAGCGCTACGAGTGGCTCGAAGCCATGATCAACTACGTGCCGGATTATATCTATGCCAAGGACAGGGATGGCCGCTTTCTTTTTGCCAACATGGCGATCGTCCTCAACAACGGCTTCACGCATGTCGACGAGCTGATCGGCCTTACCGATGCCGAAATTCACCCGATGGCCGATGCCTACAAGATCGAGGAAGTCGAACGGCAGGTAATGGAAAGTGGCAAGGCCGATCTCGGCGTCGAGGAGCGGCGCCTTAAGGGTGAAGGCTGGCTCATGATGTCCCGGGTGCCGCTGCGCGACAGAAACGGTAACATCATCGGCGTCGTCGGCGCATCGCGCGACATTTCCGCTCGAAAACGGGCAGAAAAATTGATGAGCGCCCAGACGAAGCTCCTGCAGGATGTCGCGCGCGGCGTTGATCTCGATGTATTTCTCAGGAAGTCTCAAGCCCTGCTTCAGGACTTGCTCAACGGCAGACGCGTGAGCTTCGTTCTCGATGGCGAGCAAACCGCACCGCTAGCCGGCGACATATTGGAGTTCCCTATCTTTTCGCGGGACGGCGGCCGGCATGGGGCCTTGGTGACGGTGCAAACCGATGGGGACGAGGCCGGGCTTATGGAATTCTTTGCCGGGATAGCGCAGACCGTCGGGATAGCCATCGATCGCCATCGGGACATCGCCCATATCGCCTATCTGGCCGAACATGACGCTCTCACCGGGCTGCCGAACCGCATGCTGCTCGACCGCAAGCTTAGCGCCCTCTTGGAGAAAGCGTCACACAAACAACGGTCTCTGGTCGTAGCCTTTGTCGACCTCGATAATTTCAAGCTGGTAAATGACACCCTCGGCCACGCGGCCGGCGATGAATTGCTGACCGTCGTTGCGCGACGCATATCGGCTCATGTCGGCAATCGCGGCATCGTTGCGAGGATCGGCGGCGACGAATTCATCATCGTTCTCGAGGATCCGGCTGATCCGATATATGAGGGGCTGGCGGCCATACTGGCAGACATTTCCAAACCAATGATAATACAAGGCGTGGAAATCCGCGTCGGCTGCAGCATCGGTGTGGCTTGCGCTATGGAACACGGAACCACGGCCTCGGAACTCTTCGCGAATGCGGATATGGCGCTTTATCGTGCCAAGGAAGCTGGGCGCAACGCCATTCGCCTGTTCACACCCGCCCTGGCGGAGGAGGCCCGCAACAAGCTGAGCCGTATCGAAGAATTGCGACGCGCTGTGGAGCGGGACGAATTCGTGCTTCATTATCAGCCGCAAAAGGAAGTTCGCAGCGGCAACATCATTGGCGTCGAAGCCCTCGTGCGGTGGCAGCATCCTGTCGAGGGCTTGTTGCTGCCGGGCGCCTTCATTCCGCTTGCAGAAGAAACGGGGCTTATCGTCCCGCTCGGCGAAATCGTTCTGCGAAAAGCCTGCCAGCAGGCCCGGCTATGGCAAGATCGCGACCTCCCCGCACTACGTATGGGCGTAAACGTATCGGCCCGGCAATTCCTGGAGAGTTCGCTGACAAGCCAGGTCGCATCCGCACTGAAATCGGCAGATCTCGACCCGCAATGGCTTGAGCTCGAACTGACGGAAAGTTTGATCATGCGTGACGTCGAAGGCGCCATCGAGCGGATGCATGAGCTGAAAGAGCTAGGTGTTAGCCTCGCGATGGATGATTTTGGCACCGGATATTCGAGCCTGAGTACGCTCAGGCGCTTTCCCCTTTCCCGGCTGAAGATCGATAGATCGTTCATTGCCGATATTCCCGAAAAGCCCGGCGATATGGCAATCACCTCGGCCATCGTATCGCTTGGCAGAACACTTGATTTGGAAGTCGTGGCGGAAGGCGTCGAGACCGAGGAACAGGCCCGTTTTCTTGAGGGCGCGGGGTGCGAACTGCTTCAAGGCTATCTGTTCGCGCGGCCCCTTCCCTCCTCCGAGATCGAGAGCCTGATCGCCGGCACCGTTGCGAAAGCCGGGTAGATATTCGCCCGACTGCGGTTTGCCGCATGCGGATGCGTTTCAAGGAAATGTCACGATCTCGATCCAGTTCGCACCGGCATTGACGGGATATCGCCCCACCAATGCAAGACCGCCATCGGATTGGTCGATTGCATAGACGGACAGCCGGTCGGACTTTTCACCGGATGCGACGAGGAACCGGCCTGATGGGTCGACGCGGATGCCGCGCGGTTGCCGCTCGGTCGGATAATTCGTGACGTAAGTCAGCCTTCCATTATCCGTATCGACTTTGAACAGTGCAATCCGGCTGGTGGTTCTTTCCGTCGTATAAAGAAATTTGCCTTCCGGTGTGATGCCGATATCTGCGGCCCAGATCTTTGGCGCGCCATCTGCTGCTGAAGCTGCTGCTGGTGCTATGCCTGGCGACAGGCCCGCATCTTCAGGAACGGAAGCGACGCTCTCGACCTCTCTCAATGTGCCCTTATCGGCATCGAGCGCATAGTGGATGACATGGCCGGTCAGCTCCGTCAAAACGTAGACGGCCTTGTTACCCGGCGGCACAACGATATGCCGCGGGCCAAAGCCGTCGCCGGTTATGACCTCTGCCGGATCGTTCGGCTTCAGTACTCCGGTCTCGGCATCGAGGGTGAATTGCTGCACGGCATCGGAGCCGAGATTGGTGACAAAGACATATTTGCCCGTCCGGTCAGTAACAATCGAATGAGCATTGCGGCCGGTTGCGATCACCTGCTGGGCTTGCGCGGTGACTAGGCCGTTCTTATCGATGAGCTGCACGACGATCTTGTTGCCGCCATAAGAGGCAGCCAATAGAAGCCCGCCTGTCGGGTCGAGGGAAACATAGGCCATACTGTCGGGCAGCGAGGCGGCCGCCTCCTGCCTTAATTTGCCGCTTTCGGGGTCGATCGCCAGCGTCAGCACCCGATAAGGCTGCGCACGGATAACGGCGTAAAGATGCCGCCTGTCGGGGCTGACGGCCATCGGCATAACCATCGCACCAACATCCACGCTGGATATCGGCGTGAGCACACCCGTCGCCCTCTCCATCCGATAGACATCGATCGTCCCGGCAAGCGCCGTCGAGACATAGACGAATGTACGCGGTGTGCTGGAAGAAGTCTGAATCACAGATCACCTCGTCCGAGCATCAGGCCGGTTTCATTGGCGCTAATGCGGACCATCTAGCAAATAGATATTGTTATCCATCGAATGCGCAAAAACCGGGCGGTCGCCATTGCACCCCGCCTGAACAGCCAAGCAGATGGAACATCTCTCTCGAAAATCATCATATGACATAATATGACCACAGCACTATGTCGAGCGTTATTGCTCTTGCAGTTCGGCGAGGCGGCGATAGCGGCGCTGGCTCGCCAGCATATGCGCCCGCATCGCTTGGCGCGCGCGTTCTGGATCTTGATCGGCGATCGCTGCCAAAATCTCTGCATGCTCTGCGTGAACCTTCTCCAGATAGGCGCGATCGTTCGCCTCGGGCAATGTCGGAAACTGCCGGCGCGGAATGGTCCGCGTACCGAAATGGCGGAGCACATCGACATAGAACCGATTATTCGTGGCAGCCGCGATCGCCATATGGAATTCATAATCCGCCTCGACGGCCGACTGCCCCTGCTCTATCAGCTGAGCCATCTTACGATTGGCGGTCGCAATCGCAGCCTCCTGTTCCGCTGTCCTGCGATAGGCGGCGATAGCTGCCGCCTCGCCTTCCGCCGCCATGCGGAATTCCAGCAACTCCAGCGTCTCGGGGATGCTCTTGATCTCAACGGGCGTCAGCTGCAGACCAGATTTCGTCGGCGTATCGGAAACAAATACGCCCTTACCTTGAACGGGTCTGACGAGACCTGCCGCACGAAGATCTGCAATCGCCTCGCGCACGACGGTCCGGCTGACCTCGAATGCCGCCTCAAGCTGCGGCTCGGTCGGAAGCTGTTCGCCGACCCGGAGCTTGCCGCTCTCGATCTGCAAGCGTAATTCATCAATGACTCTTTGTGCCAGCCTTTGCCGTGTCCGGGCATTTGTCGTCATTCCCAATTCCCGACCCTTCTGTTGGCCTCCAACCGCGGCCGCTTCTCGCCCTCAGCAAGTCATAGTACGAATAGTCTTAACATCAGATGCGTCGAATGCAATCGGAGCAGGCAAGGCGATCAGATTTCCCAGTCGGAGCTGTATGTCCGGGATCTCAATCGAGACGAGAGTTCCAGCTTGACCTCGATCGTCTTTTGCAGCCTTGCCGCAAGGGTATCGGACAAGTTGGTGCCGTTTATCCAATCCCTCTCGGTGGCGTAAACGACATAGGGATTGATCACGCATTTGAAATCGAGCATCAGCGACATGGCGAGGCTGCCATAGGCCATATAGCTGTGAGGGAGGCCACCGGAGCAGATGAAAGTGACGATCTGGTCGAACCACGCCGATTTTCGTCCGCCATTACCCGTCGCACCGGTAAGCTCGATCAGGCTCTTGGCAGCGCTACCCACCGACCAATTGTAAACGGGAACGGCGAGTAGCACGCCATCTGCATCACGAATTGCGCGGTACAGCCTGTCGTACACAGGATGCTCATAGCAGTTTAAATTATCGAACGCGGGCAAATCGAGATGCTGAAGATCGATAAATTCGACTTCGCATCGCCTCCCGCGCAACAAGCTTTCAGCCTCGCGAGCCATTCGGCGGCTCCGGCTTTGCGGATCAAGGCTGCATGAAAGGACGGTGATCTTCAGAGAATCCATTGCCTATTCACTCCAACATCATCGTTGTGAGAAGAAGAACGCTTAGTACAGCCACCCGTAACCCAAATCCCACTGGCTAGGCAGCCTATGAACAGGATCCTGAAAATGGCAATGCACCGCCCGTCATTGCGGCAATTCGGGCAGCCGCATGGTGACCGAAGTTGATGAACAGATCTGGGATCTAGCAGGGCGATTTCATCGTGTTCGCGGATTGCCGCGTGGTCGTCCCCTACCGAGCCAGCCTGGCCGTCTCGGAGGGCATCTCTCCGAAGGATTGATGATATAGCGCTGCGAAGCGCCCCATATGGGTAAATCCCCAATCGCGCGCTATGTCGGCCACAACTCGCGAACGGTTCGATTCCATCAAGGCCTTGCGCGCGCCTTGCAGGCGTATCTCGCGCAGATAACCAAGGGGCGTCGTGTTCTTGAACTGCTGAAATGCTGCCTGTAAGGACCGCACGCTTGTTCCGCTCTCGCGCGCGACATCGGCTATCTTGATGTCCGCACTTGCATTGGCGTGCATATATTCGATCGCGCGCTTCAACTGCCTCGGGATAGCTGGCGATGCCGGTCCTTGCAACTGCGGCGTATAGTTGTGCGGCACGGTTTCAAGCAGAGCAATCATCATTGCCTGCAAAAGACATTCGCTGAATGAAGTGGAGGATTTTTCTTGGCCGGCCGCGGCGAGGTCGTGCCAGATCAAGTTCCCAAGCGCGGCAATCTGCATCCCTCGCCCAGACGTCAGATCGACCGGCCCGGCAAATTCCAGATCAGTGCGCACCGGTGCGTCCAGCAACGTGCTGAGTTGCCGTATCATGGCCGACTTTTCGAAGGCGATGCCCATATGGCTACGCTGCTCAAAAAATGTGAGCCGCTTGAAAGAAGACATGTCGGCCACCAGTCCCCGGCCCGGCTCCGATTCCAGTTGCTGCCCAGCGGCATCGACAAGCATCTTGCCGGCTGTCGGCAGATAGACGCCGTAAGCATCGGGGCCACCGGGCAACATAACGCTCATGCCGGAATGACATTTGCCGCGCCAGACGCTGCAGGAGCCGATCGTATAGTGGCGGTCTTCGACCGAAATCGTACCGCGGCGATGGAGGGGTTCGACAATCGCGGGAAACAGGGTTCGCGCGTAATGCGCGGTCATCTCCTCTGCATCGGCCTTCTCGATTTGGGACACCGAGCACGTCGCGTAAGTCAAATGATCCCCTCATTATGCTGCGTTTGCCGATTACCTTTTTAGCCTTCGGTCATCTGCCTTGAAAATACATCCTGCCTACGCCCCAGGATGAAATAACGCTATAAAACTAGAAAAATCAATGAGTCATCGAATAAGTATGATAATTACAACCATACGGATGTACCGTAACGCAAGCATATATCTTCTTCGTGCTTATATTGTTTCATAATATGATCTGATGCTTTTGGATATATTTTATGTCTAAAGAATTTTTTCCTTTAATACACTAAGCGCTCCCTACTAGCCGCACATAATGCCGGAATATACAGGCAGCCATCTCAGCCCCTTGACGGAATGTTATCGATAACATAGCCTCGTCCCATCGAAGCTTTGGGAGGAGCAGGATGGACGACGGAAAGCTGCTTGCATTTTCCGACATCACCAAGGAATTCGGCGGAACCCGTGCTCTGTCGAATGTGTCGCTCGACCTCGCCCGTGGCGAAATCCTCGCACTTCTTGGGGAGAACGGCGCCGGCAAATCGACGCTTATCAAGACCTTGGCAGGCATTTACAAACCGGATGGCGGCCAGATCCTGTTTCGCGGCAAACCCTATCATCATCGCCCGCCCAAGCCGAACCAGCGCCAGCCGGTCGCCTTCATTCACCAGGATCTCGGATTGATCGAATGGATGACAGTGGGTGAAAATGTCGGGCTTGCGCAGGGCTATTCCCTGCGGGGCAAATTGATCGACTGGCGCGCGACGGAGCGGCGTACTGCGGAAGCCCTGAAGCTCGTCGGTTGTGATTTCGATCCGTCGACACGCGTCCAGGAGCTGACCCGTACGGAAAAATCGTTAGTCGCCATCGCTCGCGCACTTGCCGTCGAAGCCGACGTGCTCGTGCTTGATGAACCCACGGCCAGCTTGCCCGCCGATGAGGTCGAGAAGCTCTTTGCCGCGATCCGCCCGCTGAAAGAGCGCGGCGTGGCCATGATCTATGTGTCGCATCGTCTCGACGAGATCTTCCGCATTGCAGACCGGGTTGCAGTACTGCGTGACGGTCAGCTGGTGGGCCAGAAGCCAGTCTCCGAGACCACGCCGGATGAACTCATCCGCATGATCGTCGGACGCAAGGCGGACCAACTTTTCGTCAAGGCGGAAAGAAGCGCAGGTCCTGCGATCGTTTCCGTGAAAGAGCTTTCCTGCCGCGGTGCAGGACCCGTGTCCTTCGATATCCGCCAGGGCGAATTGCTCGGTCTCGTCGGCCTGCGCGGCGCCGGCCAGGAGCTGATCGGACGGGCACTGTTCGGCTGCGAGCCATCGCAGGGCAGCGTTCGCTTGAATGGCGCAACACCCGACCTTTCCAGCACCGTAGCGGCAATGGCTTCCGGCATCGGGCTGATCGCCCGGGACCGGACGGAAGAGTCCGTCGCCATGTCGCTCAGCCTGCGCGAAAATACTTTCCTTAATCCAGGCGCATCTGGGCGCAGTTTGTTTTCATTTCTGTCCCCGCGCCGCGAAGCCGAAGCGGCCTATTCCCTCGGCAGCCGCGTCGGTCTCCGGCCCAACGATCAGAGCCTTGCCATCGAAGCCCTATCCGGCGGCAATCAGCAGAAGGTGGTCGTGGGACGATGGCTGGCGACAGGCCGCAAATTGCTGATCGCCGAGGATCCGACTGCAGGCGTCGACGTCGGCGCCAAGGCTGACATCTATCGGCTGATCGCCGAGGCGGTCGAGGCGGGCCTCGCCGTTCTCGTCGTCTCCACCGATTTCGAGGAAATCGCTCATATCTGCCATCGTGCCCTGGTGTTTTCGCGCGGGAGGATCGTGCGCGAACTCAGCGGTGCGGACCTCACAACGCCGGCGGTCATCGCCGCCGCATCTGCATCCGAAGCGGCCTGAACCGGAGGAGAACACCATGCAATCGATCGAATCCAACGCGCTTGAGCCGACCCGCGCCGAGCTTTCGGCCATGAGCCTCGGCCAGAAGATCCAGCGCCTGCTGCCTGTCTATGGTCTCGTCATCCTGACGGTCTTCCTGATCCTGCTTTTCTCCATTCTGCTGCCGCAGACGTTCCCGACGATGCTCAACCTGCGTTCGATCATTTCGGACAAAACGATCATCGCCATCCTGTCACTGGCCGCGATGATCCCGATGGCGGCGGGGCGCATCGATCTGACCATCGGCTATGGCATCGTACTCTGGCATGTACTGGCTATCAGCCTTCAGACGATGTTCGAGCTGCCTTGGCCAGTTGCCGTCCTGATCGTTATTGCCCTTGGTGCGCTGACCGGCTTTCTGAATGGTCTCTTGGTGGAGATTGCAAAGATCGACAGCTTCATCGCCACGCTTGGCACCGGCACGGTCCTTTATGCGATCGCACTCTGGCATACGGGCGGGCGGCAGGTCGTGGGCATGCTGCCGCAAGGATTTTATGCGCTGAACGGCACGATGGTCTTCGGCCTGCCGATCACCGGCATCTATGTCCTTGCCCTTGCCTTCGTCATGTGGATCGTCCTCGAATACCTGCCGATCGGCCGTTACATCTATGCGATCGGCGCCAATCCAAAGGCGGCCGCGCTCAATGGCATTCCCGTCCGCCGGTTCGTCATTGGCGCCTTCGTCACCTCGGGAACGCTTGCTGCCATTGCCGGCGTCCTGTTGGCATCCAAGCTGCGCATCGGCCAAGCGAGCGTCGGGCTCGAATATCTGCTGCCCGCATTGGTTGGCGCATTCCTCGGCTCGACAACGATCAAACCCGGTCGCGTCAACGTCTGGGGCACGATGATCGGCGTCATCATTCTGGCAGTCGGCATTGCCGGCATTCAGCAGTTCGGTGGCTCCTTCTATGTCGAGCCCCTGTTCAACGGCGTCACCCTGCTCGTCGCGATCGGTATTGCCGGTTACGCCCAGCGCCGCCGCAGCCATGCTAGCCGCATGGCCCCGGCCCAGGCACCGCAACTTTCCGCCAAGCCGGCGGAGAAATGAAGATCATCCGAAGTTCGAATGTCCAAAGGGAGGAGAAGACATGAACCGTAGACAATTCCTGCAGGCGACTACTGCCGTTTTGGTGCTGTGCGCCGGCCAAGCCTATGCCGATCCGTTAGCGGATGCAAAGGCTGTCGTCGACAAATATGCGACGCCTGTCACCAAATGGGACGGCCCGACGACGGGCCCGAAGGCGCAGGCCGGCAAGACCATTGTCGTGCTCGCCGGCGATCTCAAGAATGGCGGCATTCTCGGCGTGAGCAACGGTGTCGAGGAGGCGGCAAAGGCGATTGGGTGGGAAGTGAAGGTTCTAGACGGCGCAGGCTCCATTGGCGGGCGCACGGCCGCCTTCGGTCAGGCCATGGCGCTGCAGCCCGCCGGCATCATCATCGATGGCTTCGATGCCGTCGAACAGGCTCCGGCACTGGAGCAGGCAAAGGCCGCCAAAATCCCTTTGGTCGCCTGGCATGCCGGCCCGGTGATCGGCCCCGATGACAAGAATGGGCTCTTTGCCAATGTCAGCACCGATGCCATGGAAGTCTCGAAGGCTGCCGCAGATTGGGCCTTCGTCGATGCCAAGGGTAAGCCCGGCGTCATCATCTTCACGGACTCCACCTATGCAATCGCCATCGCCAAGGCGGACAAGATGAAGCAGGAGATCGAAAGGTTGGGCGGCAAGGTGCTCGAATATGTTGATACGCCGATTGCCGAGACATCGCAGCGCATGCCGCAGCTCACGACATCCCTTCTTCAGAAATATGGTGACAGCTGGACCCATTCGCTTGCCATCAACGACCTTTATTTCGACTTCATGGGTCCCTCGCTCGCCTCCGCCGGCAAGAGCGGCACCGACGCGCCGATCAACGTCGCTGCCGGCGATGGCTCGCAATCGGCCTATGAGCGTATCCGTGCCGGACAGTTTCAGAAGGTCACCGTGGCCGAACCTCTTAATCTCCAGGGCTGGCAACTGGTCGACGAACTCAATCGCGCTTTCGCCGGAGAAAAATGGTCCGGCTATCTCTCGCCGCTGCATGTCGTGACGGCAGACAATATCCAATCCGATGGTGGTCCGAAGAACACCTTCGATCCGGACAATGGCTATAAGGACCAATACAAGAAGATCTGGGGTAAGTGATTCCGGCCAAAAGAGGTGGCGCGGTCGACAAGCCGCGCTGCCTCATTCGCCGAACGGGCTAAACTTGGCGGCTGCTATCCCGTGCAATCAGTTCCGGCGAAATCCTGACGTCGGCGACCGGCTGCGTGCCATCAAGAATATCGAGGATCAACGCTGCCGTCCGTTCGCCGATTTCGCGCGCAAAGGCGTTGATCGTCGTCAAAGTCGGCACGCAGACCTCGCCGATCTCGTAATTGCCAAAGCCGCCGATGGAGAAGCGCTCGGGCACCGGAATTCCGAGCCGACGACATTCGGTGAGTGCACCGTAGGCGGCAAGATCCGAGACGCAGACGACGGCTTCCGTATCGGGATAGAGCTCGATCAGCTTCGCCATGGCATTGGCGCCCTCCCGCATCGAGATCGGCGGTGATCCCGCCGCGATCAGCCTCGTGGCGTCGAGCCCATGCGCCTGCATGGCAGCAATGAAGCCGAGCCTGCGTTCGCTGCCGCGTGAATCCCGCTGGACGTCACCACCGATAAAGGCGATGCGGCGACAGCCGAGTGCGACGAAATGATCGACCATATCGCGCATGACGGCTCGGTTGGAAAAGCCGACATAATGGCCGATCGGATCGGTCGGGATATCCCAGGTCTCGATTACGGGGATCGCAACGGTCTGCAGAAGTTTGCGGGCGCGATCGGTATGGGTGCCGCCTGTGACAACAATCGCCTGTGGCTTTCGGCGGAGCAGTTGTTCGATCAACCGCTCCTCTTCTTCGACATTGTAGTTCGTATAACCAAGCAGGATCTGCATGTCACGCTTGGACAAAGTATCCGAGAGGCCACCGACCGTATCGGCGAAGTTGGCATTGTTGATGGAAGGAATGGTGACGGCGACAAAGCCGGACTTTTGCGAACGCAGGTTGGAAGCCGTGCTGTCGAAGACATAGCCCAGCTCCTCGGCCGTTCGCAGGATCGCCTCGCGCGTCTCCGGGCTGACCAGGCTATCGGCCTTGAAGGCGCGCGATACGGTCATGGGGGAAACTCCCATGACGCGGGCTATGTCCGCCATCGTTGGCGCTTTGCGTTCGTTACTCATCCATGGCCTATGTTATCGTTACCATCAGAGTAATATGCCTCTTCCCAGAATGGCAAGAGGCGCTTTCACCTATCCCGCAAAGCGAGCAAACCCGCTGGGGGGTGCCGGGTCAGAAACGGGTTGTCGCAGCCGGACTAGAGCTGGAACTCATGCGCCAGCGTGACATGATGATGGATGCGTCCTTCGAAAAAGCGCGAGAGAACCGCTTCCGTCGCCGCGCGCGCTTCGGTGCGCACGGGGCTCGCAAGTGCCTTTTCCACGGCAGCCATATCCGGATAGTTCACGGCCAAAATCATCGGGAACTCCGGGGCGCCTTCATCGCGCGCTTCGGCAAAAGTAACCCGCACGTCGAGAGCGCCGGGAAACTGCTTCCACTTCGGCAGGATGGTTTCCATGACGGCCGTTCGAAACGCCTCTGCCTCTCCGTCTTTGACCTTGCCTTCGAATAATGCATATCGGGTAATCATCCGGCGATCTCCTTGTTCGGTCCCTTGAAGAATTCCATCAGCGCCGCCTGATCCTCACCGCCAAGCCCGGAAGCCGTCAGCATGCGGTGTATCTCGGCACAGACCGCCGTCAGCGGCATGGCAGTATTGGTCCGGCGGGCGAGATCCTGAGCGCCGTTCAGATCCTTGACCATGTTGTCGATGCGGCCGGTGCGGCGATAATCCTTGGCAACGTAGCGCGGCATATATTCCTGCAGGATGGCGCTGTCGGCCCGCCCGCCCTTCAGTGCCTGCGGGATTTTCGCAGCATCGACACCGGCATCGAGCGCCAGTTGCGTCGCTTCCGCAACTGCGAGAAAATTCAATGCGCAGAGAACCTGATTGATAAGCTTCGTCGTCTGTCCCGCACCGACGGGACCCATATGCGTGTAGTTCGAGGCCACATGCTGTAGGACTTGATGCGCATCCGCGACATCTTGCGCGCTGCCGCCGGCCATTAGGGTCAGTTGCCCGATCAGGGCCTTTGGCGCTCCACCGGAGAGCGGGCTGTCCACCCAACGCAATCCCTTTTCCGCAGCCTCTGCGGCAAGAGCCTTTGTCGCATCGGGATCGATCGACGACATATCGATGATCAGCGTGCCCGGCTTGGCACCTGCGGCAACACCTTCGGGTCCGAAAACAGCGGCGTGGACGATCTTCGGCGAATTGAGGCTGAGGACGACGAAATCGGAAACGGCAGCCGCTGCGGCTGCGCTGGCGGCTGCCGTGGCGCCTTTTGCGGTCAGCGCTGCAACCTTCTCCTTATCGAGATCGAAGACCGTCAATTG
The DNA here is from genome assembly GCF_054558365.1 of Rhizobium sp. No.120. Lineage (NCBI taxonomy): Bacteria > Pseudomonadati > Pseudomonadota > Alphaproteobacteria > Hyphomicrobiales > Rhizobiaceae > Rhizobium > Rhizobium sp. No.120. Next base: position 566,941 of record NZ_BAAJNQ010000004.1, on the reverse strand, counting down.
ATTGCCGGTTTCTGCCAAGCGGGCACCGATCGCTCCGCCCATAGCGCCGGCGCCGATCAGCGCCACCTTGTTGCTCATGATTGCGTCTCCTCCAGTGCGATTATGATGGCCGCGACGACTTGATCCAGCGGCTGACCGATGTCGACAGTGATTGCCCCTTCATCGGCGCCCGGCGGCTCGAGCGCGGCAAATTGACTGTCGAGCAATGCCGGCGGCATGAAATGATCCCGTCTTGCCTGCATGCGTCGAAGAATAGTCTGCCTCGTCCCGGCAAGATGAACGAAGCAAAGTGGTGCTCCGACAACCGCGCGGATCCGGTCGCGATAGATGCGTTCCAATGCAGAGCACCCGATAAACCTCGTATCCTCGGCCAAGGCCAAGTGTTGACCGACCTTGTCGAGCCAAGGCCATCGATCGGCGTCAGTCAGCGGAATGCCGGCGCTCATCTTGGCGACGTTGGCCGCGGGATGAAGATCATCGCCATCGACATAGATGCCGCCAACGCGCGCTGCGAGCGCCGAGCCAACGGACGACTTGCCGCAGCCGCTGACGCCCATAATGACGAAGCGGCGCAGCGCAGCGCCATCAAAGCGAAGCTGTGATGCCGCCGTCGACATAGAGTACATGACCGTTGACGAAGGAGGAGGCATCGGAAGCAAGGAAGATACAGGCGCCGACCAATTCCTCGACACGGCCCCAGCGGCCGGCCGGCGTGCGCTTTTCGAGCCATGCCGAGAAATCGGCATCGGCAACGAGAGCTGCGTTCAACGGCGTATCGAAATAACCGGGCGCGATGGCATTGCATTGCAGCCCGTACTTCGCCCAATCCGTCGCCATGCCCTTGGTGAGATTGCCGACGGCGCCCTTGGTTGCCGTGTATGGCGCGATCGATGGGCGCGCCAGCGCCGTCTGCACGCTGGCGATATTGATGATCTTTCCTGCACCGCGCTTGATCATGTGACGGGCGACGGCCTGGCCGACATTGAAGACGCTCGATATATTCGCCCGCAGCAGCCGCTCGAAGGCGTCGGCGGGAAAATCCTCCAGCGGCGCGCGAAACTGCATACCGGCATTGTTGACGAGAATGTCGATCGCCCCCGTCTCGGCTTCGAACGCATCGACGGCTCGACGCGCGGCCTCTTGATCGGTGGCATCGAATGGCAGCACATGCACCTTACCTGCAAAGTCTTCAGCCGCCTTGGCAAGCTTTTCCTTGTCGCGGCCGTTGAGCACCAGTTCGGCGCCAGCAGCCGCCAGGCCCTTGGCGAGCGCAAGCCCAATGCCTTGGGAAGAACCTGTCACCAGGGCGCGCCGCCCCTTCAGATCGAAAAGACCAGCAGACATCGTTTCCTCCGTTTTTATCTCGACAATGGTCGCCTCCCCTGTTTATGTTATCGATAACATTTGATGTCAAGGGAGGACTTACACTATGAGCAAGCCACCAATCCTGCAGATTGGCCCCTACCCGCCATGGGATCAAGAGCCGCTCGACGCAGCGTTCGAGGTTCATCGCTATTTCGAGGCTGCCGATAAGGAACAACTGCTTGCCGAGATCGGACCATCGATCAGGGCCATCGCCACTCGCGGTGAGCTCGGCGCCAATCGCGCTATGATCGAAGCCTGCCCGAAGCTCGAGGTCATTTCGGTCTATGGCGTGGGCTTCGATGCGGTCGACCTGCCGGCTTGCCGCGAGCGCGGCATTCGCGTCACCAATACGCCTGACGTTCTGACCAATGATGTGGCCGACCTCGGAGTTGCCATGATGCTCTGCCTGTCGCGCGGTATGATCGGTGCGGAGACATGGGTGCGTGACGGCAGCTGGGCGGAGAAGGGGCTTTATCCCCTCAAGCGGCGGGTCTGGGGGCGGCGCGCGGGCGTGCTCGGCCTCGGCCGCATAGGCTTCGAAGTTGCCAAGCGCCTGAAGGGCTTCGACATGCAGATGGCCTATTCGGACGTCGAAGCGAAATCTTACGCGTCCGATATGATCTTTGTCGCCGATCCGATCGAGCTTGCGAAACGATCGGATTTCCTCTTCGTCACGCTCGCCGCTTCGGCAGCAACGCGGCATATTGTCGGCCAAAAGGTGATCGAAGCGCTCGGGCCGGAAGGGATGTTGATCAACATCTCCCGCGCGTCCAACATAGACGAGGAGGCACTGCTCGACGCGTTGGAAAACGGCAGGCTCGGATCGGCGGCCCTCGACGTCTTTGAAGGCGAGCCGAAACTCAATCCGCGCTTCCTGGCTCTGAACAATGTGCTGCTGCAGCCTCACCATGCCTCGGGCACGATCGAGACGCGCAAGGCCATGGGTCAGCTGGTGCGCGACAATCTCGCCGCCCACTTCGCTGGCCAGGCGCTGCCGACACCCGTTCTTTGAGGAGAAAGATATGAAGGCCATCATCGCCCACGCCGCCAAGGATGTGCGCATCGAGGATTATCCGGAGGAGGAACCGGGTGCGGGAGAGGTCAAGCTGAAGCTCGCAACCGGCGGCGTCTGCGGCAGCGACCTGCACTACTACCATCACGGCGGCTTCGGCACCGTGCGCCTGAAGGAGCCGATGATCCTTGGGCACGAGGTCAGCGCGACCGTCACCGCGCTCGGCGCCGGCGTAGTGGGCCTTGAGATCGGTCAACTTGTTGCCGTCTCCCCCTCCCGCCCATGCCGGAATTGCCGCTACTGCCTGCAGGGTTTGCCCAATCAATGCCTCAACATGCGCTTCTACGGCAGCGCCATGCCCTTCCCGCATATCCAGGGTGCGTTCCGCGAGACGCTGGTGGCCGATGCCATCCAATGCGTGCCGGCCGATGGTCTAACACCGGGTGAGGCGGCCATGGCGGAACCTTTGGCCGTGACCTTGCATGCCACGCGGCGCGCAGGCGAAATGCTCGGCAAACGCGTTCTCGTGACCGGCTGTGGTCCGATCGGCGTTCTCTCGATCCTGGCCGCACGCCGTGCCGGTGCCGTCGAGATCGTGGCAACCGATCTTTCGGATTTCACCTTGTCGCTTGCCAGGCAAGCGGGCGCCGACAGGGTCATCAATACGAAGAACGAGCCCGACGCGCTTGCCGCCTATTCCGCAGACAAGGGCACGTTCGATGTGCTCTACGAATGCTCCGGCGCTGCCGCTGCCCTCGCCGGGGGTATTACGGCACTGAGACCCCGCGGGATCATCGTACAGCTTGGTATCGGAGGCGACATGAGCCTGCCGATGCTGGCAATCACGGCCAAGGAACTGGAGCTGCGCGGCTCCTTCCGCTTTCATGAGGAGTTTGCCGTCGGCGTCGATCTGATGCGCAAGCATCTCATCGATGTGCGGCCGCTCATCACCCACACGGTACCGCTTGCCGACGCGATCAGCGCCTTTGAGATCGCTTCGGATCGAAGCCAGGCCATGAAGGCGCAAATCGCCTTCAGTTGAACGCGAAGCGGCGCGAAATCTACGCGATTGAAGCCGAAAAGGGATTTCGCGCTCGCACGTTCAATCGAGATCGGCGCCGATCGCCTTGAGCGCGGCGCGGGCGACCTCTTCGTCCTGCTCACCGGAACCCGAACCGACGCCGATACCGCCGAGAAGCGCCCCGCCGACGCCGATCGGCAATCCGCCGCGCAATCCCGTCATCCCGCCATGGGTCGCGATTGCCAACGGCACTCGCGCATGGTCCGGCAGCGAATGGCTGGGCGCGCCGATGGAAGCGGCCGTCTGCGCTTTCGCGGTAGCACTTTTCAGCGACTGAAAACGCGAACCGCGCATACGGAAGGAGCCGAGCGTCACGCCGGATTGATCGACGATAACGATGCATTGTGGTTGGCCCATCGCGGTCGCGGCGGAAATGGCAGCGTTCAACAAGGTCATCACCCCTTCGTCACTCAAGACGCTCGACGTCAGAACGTGGCTCATGCACTATCCTCCTCATTGCGGACTCATCGAGATATGTTATCGATAACAGATCGATCTACGATCTAACATTATGGGAGGTATTGTCACAATGTCGTTCTTCGAAATCATCGACCCGGCCTTCGGGAAATTCGTTCTTGGCAATGCTCCCGTCAAGCAGATCGCCACTGGTTTCGATTGGGTGGAAGGCCCTGTCTGGTTCGGAGATCTGAACTGCTTGCTCTTTTCGGATATTCCAAACAATCGCATCATGCGATGGATGCCAGGGCTCGGCACCAGCGTTTTTCGCGAACCTTCGAATTTTTCGAACGGCCATACGCGCGATCGGCAGGGCCGGCTCGTCAGCTGCGAGCATGGCGGCCGACGCGTCACGCGGACCGAATATGACGGCTCGATCACGGTCGTCGCCGACCGCTATCAGGGCAAACGCCTGAATTCACCCAACGACGTCATCGTCGCTTCTGACGGCGCCGTTTGGTTCACCGATCCGCATTACGGCATTGCGACGGATTACGAAGGATATAGGAGCGAGCAGGAGCTGCCCTGCAATGTCTACCGGGTCGATCCCGCCGGCTCGATAGAGGCCGTGCTGACGGATTTCAAATGCCCGAATGGACTTGCCCTTAGCCCGGACGAAAAGAAGCTTTATGTTGCCGATACCGGTCGCATGCATGGCAACGATCCGCAACATATCCGGGTCTTCAACGTCGGCGAAAATTGGCGACTGTCCGGCGGTGAGGTATTCCACGCGATTTCGCCGGGCTGCGCTGATGGCATGCGCCTCGACAGCGACGGCAATCTCTGGTCGTCGGCCGCCGACGGCGTCCATTGTATCGCGCCTGACGGCCATCTCATGGGGAAGATCCTCGTGCCTGAAACTGTTTCCAATCTTTGCTTCGGCGGTCGCGGCAAGCACAGGCTTTTCATAACGGCGACGACAAGCGTCTATTCGATCTCACTCAACCGAAGCGGTGCAGCGTGACTTCGGCGGCAAGGCTTGGAGCTAAATGAGGCGGCCTTAAATTATGTACGAGACCGCCTGCGCTGAAATCTGAGGTGACGGCAAATCACTCGCCATGAGGCAATGCCGTCCAACTGAAAGAAAATGTCAGCGCAAATCGGCCTGCGGCATGGAGCGAGAAGCAGCGTGCGCGATCGGCGAGAGATTTGCGGACAAGGCACGTTCCTGCCGGCGCGCGGCATCCTGCAGTAGGCTTGCCATACCAGTCACAGAGATGCGATCCGCGCGCATGACCTGGCGGATCAGCGGATCTTTAAGAACTTCGGCGATCGTCAAGTCCCTATGGGTCATGGTTACCTCCTGTTCGTTCGAGCAGAAGATAAGCCGCTTTATTAGCAGTGCGATGTCAGAACCCGGACAAAAACAAGGCAATTTGTCCTATTTTGTTACAGAATAATTGCAAAACCCAGAGCGGAACATATTCCAAAATTACAATAGGACCCTAGTTGACGGCTTGGCAGAGGTTGATTTCCTAGAAATCGGCCGAACTGGGAGGAGCCGCCTGCTCCGCGAGGGTGTGACGCTTTGGAATATCCAAACCATAATTTTGCAACTTTTGCGTTTATCATCGCGCACGGCAGGGGGTTTTAAGATTAACTATCGACGATTGGCCACGCTATGTATTCCTCAGATCAGACCACAGAAGATGATCGCCTCATCTATCATGCAGATCTTCTCAGCCAGCTTTCAAATCCCAAACGCCTTGAGGTCTGTATGCATCTGTCCGGCCGTGAGGAAGATGTAAATAGCCTGGCCAAGAAGCTTGGGATATCGCAATCAGCGCTCAGCCAGCATCTCACTCGCCTGCATCATTCCGGCATCGTAAAAGTACGTCGTCAGGCGCAGTTCAGATACTATACCTGCGATCATCCGGGTGTCCTGCAGATCCTGAAGACACTTGCCGAGATTTTCGATTCTGAGTTCAACCCAGCTATGCCGAATGCTTTCGAGAATGACAAACGCGACAAGAAATCGTGATGCAGCGCCGCCGCGACTCTGCTGGTTCGGCTGCCAAATGTAAATTTCGAACGGGCCATGCAATTGGCCCGATTACAATCGATCAAACGCCGCGCCTGTTTCCCCAGATGATCACGTGCAGTTGGGGCAGCACCCTCGCCTCGAACCATCGATCATTGCCGACCTTTTCCACGAGCCAGCGCATCCGCTCGACGATGCCGTCAATATCGACGATGGCATCGTCCGCATCGGGCGGCGGCGGCGTGTGATTGCCGGGTTGCAGATAGAGGGGTAGTTGCGGATAGCGAGCAGCCGCGTCGCGCGCATACTCATAGTCGAGATCGTCGAATATGACGATCTTCAAGGCGATCTGCGGTCCCTCGCCCGCCATGCGAAGACAGTCGTCAAAGGTGGCCCAGTCCGTCGTCATGCCACTGGATGGCGGCTTCGGGCTGAGCACCAGCACATCGAGCTCGGCGAACCATTCCCTGGCCAAGCTCCCTTGGGTTTCCAGCGCAAAGCGATAACCTTCCGCATGGCCACACTCGATCAGCGGGCCAAGCGGCTGGATCGCGGGATTGCCGCCGGAGAGCGAGATGGTCAGCGGTTTGCCGCCCGAAAGCTGCGCCACCTTCTGCCAGATCTCATCGACCGCCATCGGTTGCCATTGATCGCGATAGTCGCTGTCGACGGCATGCAGCGTATCGCACCAGGAGCAGCGATAATCGCAGCCACCGGTGCGCACGAAGATGGTGGGAAGACCGATCAGGATCCCCTCGCCCTGGATCGTCGGCCCGAAAATCTCGCTGACGCGAATGGGCGCTTCGCTCATGGCCGATATTCCGCCCAGGTCTTCGGCGTTTCGCTGACCCGCACGGCCGATGTCTGCGGCAAGCGCTCCTTGCACCAGTCATAGAAATGCTTGGCGAGACATTCCGAGGTCACCCGGTCATGTCCAAAGACATCATTGAGATGGCGATGATCGAACGCTTCGTCGATATAACGCTTCAGCGGCTGCAGCTCATGATAGTCCCGCACGAACCCGTTCTCGTCCAATTCGCCGGCCGAAAGCTCGACGACGACGATGTAATTGTGCCCGTGCAGGCGCGCGCATTGGTGATCGGCAGGAAGATGCGAGAGCTGATGCGAGGCGGAGAAATGAAACTCTTTAGTGATGCGGTACATCACTTCACCTCCTCGGCCGAAAAGCCCGATGTCGCGGCAACCCAGAAATCGGCATCGTCATATGTCGTGGGATCCGCGACACCGGCGAGATGGAAGGCTTCGCGCCGCTCCACACAGGTGCCGCAGCGGCCGCAATGACGCTCGCCGCCCTTATAGCAGGACCAGGTTTCGGCAAAGGGGGTCTTATGCCTAGCGCCATCCGCAACGATATCCGCCTTGGAAATGGTCACATAGGGCGCGTAAAGCGAAACGTTAGCATAGCCGTCGAGCGCATGGTTCTGCATCTGCTGAAAGGCGTCGATGAAACCCGGACGGCAATCGGGATAGATGAAATGGTCGCCGCCATGAACCGCAACGGCCACGGCGTCCGCCTTCTGCGCCGCCGCAAGCCCGAAGGCGATCGCGAGCATGATCGCATTGCGGTTGGGCACGACCGTCGCCTTCATGGTTTCCTCGGCGTAGTGCCCGTCCGGTACCTCGACATCGTCGGTCAGAGCCGATCCGGTGAGATGCCGGCCGATGGCGGTGATGTCGATGATCTCATGCGGCACGCCGAGACGCTTGGCGCAAGCGCTTGCGAATTCCAGTTCCTTGCGGTGCCTTTGGCCGTAATCGAAGGAGACGAGGCCGATAAGCTGATGTTCGGCTGCGACCTTATGGGCGAGCGAAACGGAGTCCAATCCGCCGGAGCAGATTACGATAGTCTTCATAATTCAGGATCCCTTGTTTTGACCGGGTGGGCTGCGACCGGATTTCATGGCTTTTCGAAGCCACGGGCGGGTCTCTAGCAGCAGAAATCGGAGGAAACAAGGCGATCCGCTTCTTTTCATCGCAACGCGCCAGTGCTTGCCGGCGCGCTGCGATGGCAGACGTCCTTAGCTGACGCCGGCAAACTTCCCTGAGATGTTGAGATCCGGATAGTACCCCACAGGCTTGCCGCCGACAGTCTGGCCAGCGGTCAGGCTGCCCTGGATCTCCGACCCGAAGAAGGAATAAGGGAAGGTCGAAGGCAAGGCACTCGCATCGTCGAGGCGCTGACGCAACTCGGGCGGTATCGTGAACTCCAGCGCGCCGAGATTATCGCTCAGCTGCTCGAGTTTCGTCGCACCGACGATGATCGAGGCAATGCCGGGCTGCGTCATCGCCCAGTTGACCGCCACCTGCGCCATGCTGCGGCCGAGCTCGCCCGCCACCTTTTCCAACTCGGCGACGATTGCCCAGTTGCGCTCGTTGAATTTCTGAAAACCGGGATTGGTCGTGCCGCGTACGGTTTCGAGCCGGCCGGCTGTTTCTCCCCGGCTGCTCGGGCGATATTTGCCGCTGAGCAGGCCGCTCGCAAGCGGGCTCCAGGCCATGATGCCGGCGCCATAACGCGTACCGAACGGCACGAATTCGTTTTCGATATTGCGCTCGGCCAGAGAATATTCAAGCTGAAGCGCCGAGATCGGCTCATATCCGCGATGTTCGGCAATGGCCTGGGCGCGACTCGCATACCAAGCCGGAACATCGGACAGGCCGACATGCCGCACCTTACCCGAGCCCACCAGGTCGTCAAAAGTACGCATCACCTCTTCCGGTGGCGTCAGGCGATCCCAGCAATGCATGAGGTAGAGGTCGATATAGTCCGTGTTGAGCCGCTTCAGCGACCCTTCGACCGACCGCAGGATATTTTTGCGGCCGTTGCCGGCCGCATTCGGCGTCTGTGCCGCAAGGTTCATAGTGAATTTGGTGGCAATGACGGCGTCGTCGCGCAGGCCGCGCTCTGCGATGAACTCACCAAGCCAGGTTTCCGACGTGCCGCCGGTATAGGCATCGGCGGTATCGAAGAAATTGCCGCCGGCATCGACATAGGCGTTGAAGATCGCTCGTGCCGCTTCCTTGTCGGCACCCCATCCCCATTCCGTGCCGAAGGTCATGGTGCCAAGAGCCAGCCTTGTTACCTTCAGCCCGCTATTGCCCAGCGTGTAGAATTCCATGCTCATTGCTATTCTCCTCTATGGCGCATCAAACCGGCCCGATGATCGAGACTGGCCGGCAGCAATTCAGTGTTTATAACTTCGCTGTTTCCCATCCATTCGATAAGGTCATTTAATTCGCATTCATTATGCGATACTGTTCAGCAATGGATCGCGATCTCTTGACACATCTACCCATCGTCGCCGCTGTCGCCCGCCGCGGAGGATTTGCCGCAGCCGCCAGCGAATTGGGCATGAGCCCGTCGGCCGTCAGCCATGCCGTTCGGTTGGTCGAGGAGCGACTTGGACAGCCGCTCTTTGCCAGAACGACCCGCAGTGTTGCGCTGACTGAAGCCGGAAAAAGCCTGATCGGAACGATTAACCCAGCGCTGCGGGACATTCACGAGCGCATCGAGCGCATCAAGGCCATCAAGGGACGGCCGAGCGGCCTGTTACGCATTAATGCCTCCCGCATCAGCCTGCCGCTTGCGATAACCCGCGTCATCAGCGCTATGGCGGAGCGCTATCCGGAGGTCGAGATCGAGATATTCTCCGATGAGCGGTTGACCGATATCATTTCCGAGGGCTTCGATGCCGGTGTCCGCGTCGGCGAGATGATCGCTCAGGATATGGTGGCGGTCCGCCTGACCCCACCTTTTCGTGCCATTGTGGTCGCATCCCCCGATTATATCGGACGGTTCGGACGGCCGAAGGCGCTGGCCGATCTCGCAGGACACAAATGCATCGGCTATCGCCTGATCCGCTCAGGCGGCCTTTACCAATGGGAGTTTGTCGAAGACAGGCGCGATGTCGCCGTAACCGTCAGCGGTCAGGCGATCGTCACCGAAGCGCATTCGGCCGTCGAGCTTGCGCTGGCGGGCGTGGGATTGGCCTATGTGTTCGAACCGCTCGTTCGGGCGGAAATCGCATCAGGCAGGCTTGTTCAGGTCCTGGGCGATTATGCGGTGACCGAAGCCGGCCTTTTCCTCTATTTTCCGCGTCGCGCCGAGCTGGCACCAAAGCTCAGAGCTTTCATCGACACTGCACGGCAGGTCAATCGCGAAGCTGCCGCCGGCTAGGAGCCAACTCCATCAGCTGCGAGCGATACGCTCACGAATGGACAAATTGCGCGGGACCAGTCCCGAATGCGCAGGAAACGGAAAGCTCGTTGCAATCCGCAATGAATCGCGATTGCCCACTCCCGTAACTCCCGGCAGTCATAGCACAAATGCTTCGTCAATGGAGGAGTTCGGGAGTGCTGCGGCATCCACCATCAGCCTTCGCCCCCCCCCAGATCGATAAGCGCCAAGAGGAGGAACCGATGCAGGAAATCGCAGCAAAGAAGGCGCCGAGCCCGATCGATGTCGAAGTCGGCAAACGTATCCGCGCGCAACGGCGCCTGCTTGGCATGAGCCAATCGGCGCTCGCCGAGAAACTGGACCTTACCTTTCAGCAGGTCCAGAAATATGAAAAAGGCGTCAACCGCGTCGGCGCAAGTCGTCTGCAATGTGTTGCTGACAGCCTCGGCGTCCCGATCTCGCATTTCTTCGATAATGCAGCCTTTGACAATTCTGTTTCAACCGACGCGCCACACGTGATCCGCAACGACCTCGTCAGCTTCCTATCGTCCGAAGAGGGCCTAGAGCTCAATCGGGCCTTTACGAAAATCAAGGATGCCAGGACGCGTCAGAAGATCGTCAACCTGCTGAAATCGTTGGCCTTCGCCTAACTCCCCCGTTCGAGCCGGGCACGCTGCTTGGGGTTCAGCGTCAACTCGTGATGCGTGGCGTACGAATGACCTTGAGGAACAGGGCATTCATCGCATCCGAGATGCCTTGCGTTGGACTCACCTCGAAATAGAGACCGGGTGAGGCGCAGGTCTGCAAATCGGTGCCGATTTGCGATTGGAACGGCGCGATCCATTGGTTGTACCAGCTGTTTGTCGGCAGGGGAAAATAGGTCGTGTAGAGGATAGCGATCTTGATGTTTTGGTTTTTCAATGGTTTACAGAAAGCAGTGTCGAGCGGTTCCTGGCAACGCCCGCCCGTCGTCGGCTTTGTGCAGGTGTTGGGCTTATAGCTGTCGCCTACGCCGTCAGTGACAAGGAAGAGAACCTTCTGACGGTCGGAGCTGGTATTTCCGCTGCCGCCGGTGCCGATGATCGGCGCGAGCTGCGTCAACATCGTATCGAAACTTGTATCCTCATCCTTGTTGTCGTTCTGTCCATAAACAGCCATCAGGTCCACGTTCTTGCTGATAGCATCGCTGACCTGCGCCATATCGGATGACAGCGGCGATACGTTGGTCAAGCCAATTGTCTTGGTGTCAGCACCAAATGTATAGACGGCCATTCTGTACTGATCGGGTGTTACCCGGTTCGTCTTAGCAGTATTCGTAAGCGACTGTGTCGCCAGCCCGACGACAGCGATGCGGGTCTGGACGCCAAGGCTCTTTGCAAGATTGTAGTAATTGTTTGGATCGTTCTTGTCATGGCACGCAAACGCGCAACTATCTCGCGTATGCGCCACCATCGTATTGATATCGTTGAGCGTAGCGCCGATCCCCATGGATGGCGTATTGTCCAGCAACATGTAGAAATCCATGAAATTCGCCGTCTGATACTGCGCAGATGCCGAACCGCTGACGGGAATGGATGTCTTGCCGATAATCTGGCTCAGCGTCGTCGGCACGTTTGCCGAAAAATTGACCGTCGATGAGACGATGTTCCCCGTGCGCGTTACCGCCGCACTGACGCTGACCGGTATATTCTGAAGATCGCTGGACGCCTGGCCGTAGAAGAGCTTGTTGGCATCGCTCTGACCGATGGTAACGGTGCCGTCGCTTGTCATGGCCATGGCGGCCGCGACCGCCGGCGACGAATCCGCGATTGCGCCGACCGCGGCCGCATCGGCAGCATTCTGCAACTCCGTCCGCACAAGCATCGCATTGGTGACATCGAGCGCGAGGCCACCCGCTGCGATCAATGGAACGGCAACCAATGCTGTAGTGATCGCGAAATTGCCCGATCGATCCAGAAACAGCCGTCCCGAGAGCTTGCGTATGACATCCAGCGACTTTGGGTAGATCTTAAATCTCTTCACAAGCAAACTTTCTACATTATAAGTTGCAGCATCAAAACATTCGCCAAATGAAAGTATTATTACTTTCAAATATACTTATATTTATTATAATCGGAAAATATTTAGATTCCGATAAGCGAGAGTTTCTGAATTATACTTCAGAAATTTAGGAGAAATTTACCAAGATTCCGCGATATAGTTGTCGGCAATGCAAGCGGGCGGATGAAATTGAATACTGCCAACTCTTGCGTTTCAAGCAATAAAACAAAATGAAATCAGTTATTTAGAAGCGAAATCGTGCGCCAGACACGAGATCGAAAGTTGCGGAAATTTTCAATTTCACGCAAAGTATCTTTACTCGATTTTCAGTGTTTGCGTGTGAAGGCAACGCCTGTTGATTTCAGGTTCAGCTGCCCGTTGAGACAGCTCATTGCCGTCATAGTTATAGTTGGGATCTTTGCGTGCGTGTTCTTTCCTGCATCTTCACGGAACACAATCTGTGGCTCGTTCTTCTGGCGGCATTCGTCTGTGTCAGCGGCGGATGGATCACACTCAACCTGCTACGGCGTGCCGAAACGACGCGAGACCTTCAACGTGGCGGTTGGATTTTCCTGACCGCCGTAGCTGCCGGCTCATCGATCTGGTGCACGCATTTCATAGCTATGCTTGCCTATGAGGTCGGCGCACCTGTCACCTTCGATCCCATCCTGACGATGGCCTCCTTTCTTTTGGCCTGCATCGGCTGCGCCGGTGGCTTTGCGATTGCCTTGTCGCGCCTGCCGCGCATTGCGCCGGAATTCGGGGGAGGCGTCGTCGGTCTGGCCATCACCGCCATGCATTATACGGGCATGTTGGCCTACCACGTCGATGGCATCGTTGAGTGGATTCAGGGCTATGTTACCGGCTCTGTCGCCCTTTCGGTAATTTTTGCAGCACTGGCAATCAATCAGGCGATGCGCCGGCCTTGGCAGTTCTCCCCGATCGCTGGCCTCGCTCTCTTCGTCATCGCCGTGGTTTCGCTTCACTTTACGGCAATGACAGCCGTCTCGGTTACGCCGCTTGCAACCGGCGCTGCGATCGCGGACTCCTATGCACTTCAGGCCATGGCGGTTGCCGTTGCCGGCGGCGGATTGCTTATCATCGGTACAGGCGTTGCAAGTTACATGATCGACGAGCGGGCTTCACGCGAATCCATCGAGAAGCTGCAGCATATGGCACTCAACGACCTGCTGACGGGCCTGCCCAACCGAAGCAGTTTTGCCGACCATCTGCAGCGCGAGATCGGCCATGCAAGGGAAGATGGTGTAAAGCTCGCAGTCATCGGCATCGACCTCGATCGCTTCAAGGAAATCAACGACCTGCGTGGGCATAAGGCTGGAGACCAGGCACTCAAGGCGATCGGACGCAGGCTGCTGCGCATGGTCAGGGACGGCGAGTTCGTCGCCCGGGTTGGTGGCGACGAATTTGCAGCCGCAAAGCGCTTCCGGGAGCAAAGCGAACTGCTGGATTTCGTGGCCCGACTGGAGAAGGTCCTGTTCGAGCCCATCCGGATCGACGATTTCGAGACAGCGACGGGGGCCAGCATCGGCGTCGCGGTCTATCCGGACGATGGCGTCGACCAGGAGCGCCTCGTCAGCAACGCTGATCTCGCAATGTATCGCGCCAAGGCCGATATCGGCCGCGTGGTCTGCTTCTATGAATCCAAGATGGATGAAGCCGCCCGCGCTCGTCATACGCTGGCGCAGGATCTGCGCCGCGCAGTCGAATTGGATCAGCTCGACCTCCACTATCAGGTACAGACGTCAGTTAGCACGGGGCAGGTTTGCGGCTACGAGGTCCTCGTCCGCTGGCATCATCCCGAGCGCGGCGCGGTGCCGCCTTCGGAATTCATTCCGATCGCGGAAGAAAGCGGCACCATCCTGATCATCGGCGAATGGGTTTTGCGCACGGCCTGCAAAGAGGCCGCGTCATGGGAGCAGCCCTACAAGATCGCCGTCAACCTCTCGCCCGTACAGTTTGCTCACGCGGATCTTGCAAAGCTTGTTCATGCGATCCTTCTTGAAACCGGCCTTGCGCCATCGCGACTGGAGCTTGAAATTACCGAATCCACGATCATTGCCGACAAGAGCCGGACGTTGCATGTCCTGCGGCAGATCCGGGCTCTCGGCGTGACCGTTGCCATCGATGACTTCGGCACTGGATATTCCTCGCTCGATACGTTGCGTTCCTTCCCCTTTGACAAGATCAAACTCGATCGCTCCTTCATGAACGAGGTGGATCACAGCATTCAGGCAAAAGCAATCATTCGCGCAGTACTTACGCTTGGCAAGAGCCTGGATATCCCTGTTCTGGCGGAAGGCGTAGAGACCGACCATCAGCTCGAAATCCTGCGCGCCGAGGGTTGTGACGAGGCACAAGGCTTCTTCCTCGGCCGGCCAAAGCCCGTCGGGCAAATCTTCCAAATGGAGACAGCCGTCGGGGAAGACGAGGCATCGGCATTTTCCGGGCGGTTGCCGCCCCATCGGATGCGACGTCGCTAGGAAGTTCCACACACGTCGATGCGATAGCCGCAGCAATTCCGGGGCGCGGATCCGCCCGCCCCTTCATCCGAGCGGATTTGCCGGCGCCAGTTGCCTGCGATATCAGATCGAACGGTCCGAAACCTCGCCAATCCATTCGCTTACAAGCTCGATCGCAACGGCGGAGCGGATATCCATGGCGTTAGCCGCTACGAGAAGCTCATAGCGACCGGCGATAGCGCGAAATGTTCCGGTCTGCTCATCGAAATAGCTCAAATCGCGCGGACGAACCACAAGTGCGGCCGTACCTTTTTCGCCCGGCATCAGCTGAAGCTTGGCAAAAGCGCGCAGCTCCTTGTCCGGCCGTTCGACTGTCGAAACAGGCGCTCGCACATAAAGCTGTACAAGCTCCGAACCGGTTCTGTCGCCGGTATTGGTGACATCGACCGTGACTGTGATGCCATCCGCGCCCATTCTTGTTGCCGAAGCCTGCGCTTCGCCCCAGGAAAATCGCGTATAACCAAGACCGAAGCCGAAGGGGAATAAGGGCTCAATATCGCGCGTATCGTAATGGCGATATCCCACAAAGACGCCCTCGGCGTAGCGTACATGCCCATCCTTGCCGGGATAGATGGATGCGTCGCCAACCATCGCGGAATTATCCGACAAGCGCTTCGGGAAGGTTTGCGGCAGGCGTCCGCCGGGCTCGACATCGCCGAAGAGCACATCGGCAACGGCATGTCCCAGTTCCTGGCCGGGATACCACATCTGCAACACGGCCCGAACCTTGCCGAGCCACGGCATCTCGATGGGGCCACCGGTCTGCAACACGACAATCGTATTGGCGTTGGCGGCGGCCACCCGGTCTATCAGTTCTTCCTGTCGGCCAGGCAGGCGCATGTCGGGCAGATCGAGGCCTTCCGTGTCCCACTCGCCGTCGCGGCCGACGAAGAGCAGAACGACATCTGCATCGCTTGCCTTTTGAACGGCATCGAGCATCGCCTCTTCGCCAAGCGGCTTCTCCACGCCGAAGCGTACCGCCGTCAGATTGATCCCCTCCTCGGTCGTCGCCGAGGAACAATATTCGACCACCACCTTGTAGCTCTGTCCGGCTTCCAGATGGATGCCCTGCCGCTGTTCGACATTGGCCGTTCCGAAATAATTGTCGCCGCGAGCCCAGCCGTCATAGCCATTCACGACGAGCTTGCCGTCGACAAAGAGCCTGGCGAGACCCGCATTCGTCATGCCGAATACATGCTCGCCGCTCTCCGTCGGCACATAGGAGGCCGTCATGCGGGCGGAGAACTCATTAGGATCGAGTTCCGAAGACGGCAGATCGAACCAGAAGAACTCGCCCTTGCTTGCCGTTTCGGTGGCGATCACCGGTCCGGCAAGGTCGCGGCCTTTAAAATAGTCCACCCGCATCTCACCGGAGAAGACATTGATAAGGCGATTGTTGCGGCAGCCGGGGGCATGGTGAATGCTGTTGGCATTCGACAGTGCCTGCCGGATGCCCTCCAATGGGCTGACCCTATAGTGGGCGGCAATCTGGGCGCTGCCGCCACCCATGACCCGCGCTTCGGCGGCATTCGGCCCGATAACCGCCACATGCCCGAGCCCTGCCTTCTGCAGCGGCAGAATGCCGTCGTTCTTCAAGAGCACGGCACCCTCGGCTCCGAGCTTGCGGATCAGCGCATGATCCTCAGGCAGATCAAGCGCGTGTTCGCTCAAATCGGGTACCTTCTCGAAGGCGCCCACCCGCTCAAGCAATGTCAGAATGCGGCGGGCGGCTTCGCGCACCGTTTCCGCCTCGACCTCGCCGTTGCGGACCGCCGCCACCAGCTTTTCGCCACGGTCGCGCGTCGGACCAGGCATTTCGAGATCGAGCCCGGCATTGACGGTCGCCGCTGTCGAATGCGAGCCGAACCAGTCCGACATGACGATGCCGTCGAACCCCCACTCCTGTCGCAAGACTTTGGTCAGCAGCCAGGGATGCTCGCTCGTATAGGTGCCGTTCAGCCGGTTATAGGAGGACATGACGGCCATGACGCCGGCCTTCTTCACGGCCCGCTCGAACGGAGGCAGATAGATTTCGCGAAGAGCACGCTCATCGATATCCGACGACATGGTCTGACGCTCGATCTCGGACTCATTGCCTGCAAAATGCTTGATCGTAGCGGCAATGCCCTGGCTCTGCACGCCCTGGATATAGGCGACGGCAAGCTCGGCCGTCAGTATGGGATCTTCAGAATAGCATTCGAAATTGCGGCCATTGAGGCCGGAGCGGTGAATATTGACCGTCGGCGCCAACAGTACCGAGGCGCCCTTGCTTTTGGCCTGGCCGGCAAGCGCCACGCCCATGCGTTCGACAAGGGCCGGGTTCCATGTCGCGCCGAGGGCGATGGCGACGGGAAAGCAGGCGGCATTCACGCCAGCAACCAGCGAGCCGGCACCGCGGGCCCCGTTTGGCCCATCCGTAACCTTGATCTTCGGAACGCCAAGGCGCTCGACCGGCACCGTGGTCCAGAAATCAGCGCCGGACAGTAGCGAAACCTGCTCTTCAAGCGTCATCCGGTCGAGAATATCGTCGATCATTGGGCCTCCCGAGCAATTCCTTGACTATTCCACCGTCCATTCGCGGTGGCGATTCGCATTTAAGACCAACAAATCATAAGCGCGCCAGATGTTCTTCAGATAATCCGATATATCTATGAAATAACACATGTTTTTCACCGATGTATGGATCTTGTCCGCTGCACGACATGCATAGTAACCGATCGGAAATCATAAATTCGGCGCTCGCATCGACACCTGCGATGACAGGCCAACTAAAAGCGCCGTTTCGATAAAATGCGAATAATCTTTTTCCGAATAAATTTGACCGCGTCGGATTTCATGAGCCCAACTCATGGAGCCGAGTATGCGTTCACTTCTAGCCGCTGCAAGCTTTCTCTTCGTCGCCGGTCTGCTGTTTTCGACGGCTACAACGGCAAAACCCGTGGCCAATACCGCCGCGGCGCATGCGCATCAGTTTGCGCGCGAGGTGACCGATGCGAGCGTACCCGTCGGCTGGACCGGCTTCTGCAAAGCGCAGCCAGCCGAATGCGTTGCCGGTCAAAAGAGCACGGAATTCGTCAATCTGGATCGCGACCATTGGACTCAGCTGCAGCAAATCAACAGCCTCGTCAATCACGAGATCGAGGGCATCGGCGATAACGATCATTACGGCATCTACAAGCTCGGCATCCTCAACTGGTGGACATATCCCGATGACGGCGCCGGCAACTGCAACGACTACGTTCTCTTGAAGAAGAAGTTGCTCGTCGAAGCAGGCTGGCCACGGTCCGCCCTGCTGCTGACAGTGGTCCTAGACACCCATAATGAGGGACATCTTGTTCTCATGGCGCGCACGACCGACGGCGATCTCATCCTCGACAATCTCACCGATGCGGTCAAAAACTGGAGTGGAACGGGCTATACCTTCATCAAGCGTCAGACGGCGGATAATCCGAACAACTGGGTTCGGCTGGAATCCGGCCGCACGCCCGAAGAGCTCGCCATGATCAGCAAGGCGCTGGCTTCTCATTCACAGTGATTGGCAGCCCAATAGCTGTCGACCAGGCCCTTGCCGTCTTGATCCAGGATCGCAAAATTGCCGGGAATGACGACGAAGAAGCGTTCTGCGCCTTCCGCACCGGCGCTGCCATTTGCACCTGCCGCATCGACACGACCGCAAACCACGAAGCCCGGCATTCGTTCGCTCGGCTTGACCTCCAAAATATGAATGGCAGAAGGCGGCACCTCTATGCGCCGCGCGACCGCAGCCTTGGTCAGCGCCGGCACATCCGCCATGGTCGGCAAGGCTTCGCCGGGAGCAGCGGCAAGCAAGATGCTCCCTGCGATCACGAGATGTTGCATCGGCATCCTTTCGAAAGCCTGGACCACGAGAGCGCAACCCTGGACGGCTATGTGCCCCATGCCTCTTCAGCTGAAAGCTGCTTTTGAACGAAGTTTATTGTGATTCGCGAGGCGGAAGAAGCTTGCGCTCTTGCCTTCGAGTAATGATCGCGTATCAAGATCGTCCCCGCGCTGGGGTATATTTTGGAAAGTCAGCTTACGAATGCGAACACGCCTGTCGATACTCCCGGCACTCGGTCTCCTTTTTATCCTTGCATTGACGAATGCCGCTTCCGCACGTGAGCTCGTGCGCGTGCCGCCGGGCAATCGCAACAGCGTTCAGCCCCCCATACCCAATACCTCGGTGCTGCGGGCCAAGGCCTTCAACACCACCTACGACGAAAAATACCAGAAGATCATCGGCGTGCTTCGCGACGATAAGGACTTGATGGCCTCGATCAGGAAGGCGGGACAGGCCTATCAGATCGACCCCATCCATATCGTTGGCGCCCTTGTCGGCGAACACACCTACAACATCACGATCGTCAACAGGGTAAAGTCCTACTACGTCAAGGCACTCGCCTATTCGCAGTCCGATTTCAAGTTCGCCTATAAGGACGTGACGGTCCAGACCTTCCTGAAGAAACCGGAATTCGCCCATTGCAATGCCTTCACCGGCAGCGCCGAATTGTGGGAATGCCGTGATGAGACCTGGGACAAGAGTTTCCGAGGCAAGGTCATCGACGGCGTCACCTACGAAAACATGACGTTCCAGCGCGCCTTCTTTCAGCCCTTCTTTGCGGGCCAGACCTTCGGCCTTGGCCAGATCAGCCCTTTGACGGCGCTTGAAGTCACCGATCTCGTGCATGCGACCAGCGGCCTGCCGAAACTTTCCGTCGACGATCCGCAGGCGATCTACCGCGATATCATGGATCCCGATCGCAGCGTGATCTATATCGCCGCCATCGTGAAGGATGCCATTGACGCCTATCGCGCGGAGGGTTTTGACATTACCGACAATCCCGGCCTGACGGCAACGCTTTACAATGTCGGCCAGCCGCGCCGCCGTGCGGCCGCCCTGCGGCAAGCAACGGACGTTTCGGGTGGGAAGAAACTGCCGGAAGAAAATTATTACGGCTGGCTAGTGAATGATAAACTGCCAGAGCTGCGCGGGTTGCTCGGCAGCGACAATAGTCAATAGTCGCAGAACTTCGCCAATGAAGACCATCGGCCTAATCAGGCGATAAGGCTGACGCGATCATTGGCAATCTTGTTTTTGACCCAGCTACGCTCGGCCTGCCAATCATGCCGCTTCCACCCCTCCCAGCTGAAGCCGCATAGCTTGATCTCCCATTCGGAGGCGGGAAACCTTGCGAGCGCATAACAGATGCCAAGAAAGCCGGTGCTGGGAAAGACCTTGCGCAGTCGAGCACCCGCTATACCGAGCTCATTGCAGCCGTCGAGGTAGGTCTGTGGTGGCAAGATGCGGATCTCCTTGCCGGCCCTGCCCAGCAGCTCAATTGCCTGCATCGTCCAATCTCCCCTTCTGCCCCGCAGACGCTGGAAGATGTTGGGCCGAGGGTGATATTGGCGGATGATTTCCGGATGATAGGCCAGCATGAAAACCTGCGTGGCCCTAATCGCTGCATTGTCCATGAAATCAGGGGCGAGAAGCCGCCGATACAGAACCTTGCTCGACGCGGCCAGCATGATCATGTCGGTGCGCTCGCCGCTCATGTCACCGGCAAGGTTCGGTTCGTTGAAGCGCATGACGAAGTGCGCGCCATCCACAAGATCGGAGATGTCGTGGTCCAGCCGTCCATTGCCGACGATAATTGCTGTCTTGCGCACCAATACGGTTGTCCAGAAAATACGAGCGGTGCATTAGCAACAGGTTCTGACAGCACACTGAAACATCGATGATGCGGAACTGAAATCCCCTTGACGCAGTGGCACCAGCGCAAGGCAAATGGAGCGCTAAAGGAAATAGCGGAATTTCAACGGCAGCAGAGCCGCGCCGATCGCGCTGGCATCCCCTTTGGTTTCGCTGAGAACCAGCCGAGGTCCCGGCGGTGCGGCACCATAGCGGTGCGGCCGTTGCGACGGCAGACGGGCACGCGCGATCATCATTCGTCCAAGTTCGAGCGGCAGCTGCCCGCCGAAGACAACGGCCTGCGGATCGACGACAGCTACAAGAGCGGCAATCAGACGCTCGAGCATTGGCATGGTTTCGGAAAGCCAGCTCTCCACGCCCGGCCAGGAAGGGTCGAAATCCTGCTTCAGCTCCTGAATAGAGCCTATATCGACACCGTTCTCCCGCAATGTACCGATCAGATATTGCAGAGCCGGTCGACGCGGCTTCTCCTCAGCATCATAGATGACGCTGAATTCTCCGGCATTGCCGTGGAAACCCAGATAAGGCCTTCCCTCGAGGATGAGGCCGCCGCCAAATCCATAATTGAAGGAAAGATATGCGAAGGTTTGGCACCAGCGCCCGACTCCACTCAGGCTCTCGCCTATGGCGCCCGTCGTTGCATTGTTTTCCAGCCATACCGGCAATGCGAAGACTTGCTCGAGTTCCGGCTGCAGATCGACCAAAGACCAGTCGCGCAGCGGCTCCGGAGCATTGAAGCGACGATCATCGCCAACGAAGAAACCGGACATGGCAAAGCCGAGCCCGATAATATTTTCGCGCGATATTTCATGGCGTTGCAAGATCGAGTTCAGTTTTTCGGCAAGAGCCGCCAGCGTTGCCCTGCGATCGGCAATCCCGCCACTGAGTACTTCCTGATCGACAATGCCGCAGCCGAAATCGGCAAGCGACAGCGTCACGGCATCGGTGTTGACCGAAATGCCGATCGAATAGACCGCCTGCCGCTCCAGTTCGATGGTCGGGCTCGGCTGGCCCCGAGATCCCTTGAGCGGCGTTCCCGCGCGAAGCAGACCGCGAGCCATCAATGCCTCAGCGAGGCGATGCACGGATTGCTGCGTCAAGTTTGTATGGGCCGTAATCGATGCGCGCGAGATCGGCTCGTGACGTCGGACAATGTCGAGGATGAGGCGCTCGTTCTCGCTTGCCAGTGGGAGTTTTTGAAGCGCTGTCATGACCCCAATCCTTATCCTGTCATCCCGCCTTAACGGCTCATCTGGCTGTGCACGATCAACATGCACATATTTTCGGTGTAACGTCATAAATACTACACTTTACGCGTATTAATAGCCTTACCTGCAGCCAGGCCCGGCATGGCGCTGGCCGCATTTATTCCCGTCCGCATTCGATTACTCCAGCCACCCGAACCGGCATCGCACGAAAGCTCTGTTCCATGCACAATCAAACTGTCGCCCCGCCCTTACGCCGCCCTGCCTATATCTACGACCTTATTTCACGGGCCAACCCGGACATTCTGACGATTGCCCATCGTGGGCTTTGGTCGGCAGCTCCCGAAAATTCATTGGCGGCAATCCGTGCAGCAGCCGAGCTTGGTGTGGAATTCGTCGAAATCGATACGCAGGCAACTGCTGATGGCCATCTCGTCGTCATTCACGACAAGACGCTGGACCGCACCACGTCGGCTAAAGGTGTGATCGGAACGACCAGCTTTGCCACAATCCGCGAGGCCCGGCTGCGCGCTGGCGCCGGCGGAGAGACAGCTGCGTTGACGGAGGAGCGTGTCCCCACGCTCGAAGAGGCGCTTGAGGAAGCGCGCGGGCGCGTCTTCGTCAATATCGACACGAAATTCCCCCGCGAACTGCCGCAGGTCATTGCCGCAGTGCGGCGGCTGGGTGTCGAGGATCACGTCATCATCAAGTCTGATGTCGAGCCGCAAAGCGGCCATTTCCCGGTGCTGGACGCCGATTGGTTCGGCTCGCTCCCACATATGCCGATGTTTCGCGTCCGGCCCGGAAAATTCTCGGAGGACCTTCGAATGATCGAACCGCTCAAGGCGCCGATGATCGAGGTGAAATTCACCGACATTGCCGATCTCGCCGCTGGGCGCGAGGAACTGGAACGCCAAAATATCCGGCTCTGGATCAACACGCTCGATGTCTCCTACAATCTCGATTTCAACGATAGCCGAGCGCTTGGCGATCCGGAAGGCGTATGGGGAACGCTTGTTGACGCCGGCGTCGGTGCCATCCAGACTGATACGAATGTCGAATTCAAGCGGTGGCTCGCGACCAGACGCAGCAAATAAAGGCCCTTCGGGTTAACGCGCAGACAAAAAAGCCCGGGCGACCTCCCGTCGCCCGGGCTTTCGCGTCCCCCCGGGCTGGTAGCAATCTAAACCGAAGTCTTCGCGCCTGCGAAGAGGGCGTTTCTCAGCCGCAACCTTACCAATTTTAGTCATCTGAAGGGAAAATGCTGCGTCGCAAAGGAAATGATGCGAAAATGAAATAAAACTGATTTGAAAATGAATTTTGAATGTTGACTTAAGGAATCGCTGAACTAGTTCCCGCTCATACGCCGGGGTCCGCCCCATCCACAGCGACCATATGATCCTGCATAATTCCGTGCACCCGTAGCAGCGGTTAACCCATTGTTACGGCAAGGGATACTCGTGCGGTTTAGAGGTCGCCTCATAGCGCAGTGGGACTTCAGTATCGCATGAGCAGCATCACGGGACGGCTCGTCAAAGGAAGCATGTGGTTAAGCCTGTCCCGGACCATCGTGAACGGGCTTGCAACGCTCAGCACTTTCGTATTGGCCCGCTATCTGGCGCCTGCGGATTTTGGCGTCGTCGCCCTCGGCATGACGATCTTAATGATCGTCACGACCATTACCGAACTTTCCCTCTCCGAGGCGCTGATCCGTCACGCCGCCCCGGACGAATCCCATTTCAGCGCCGCCTGGACGCTGAATGCAGCGCGCGGGCTGGCGATCTGCATCCTGTTTGCAGTTTTTGCCTATCCGGCGGCCGCCCTTTTCAATGAACCGAGACTGGCGGGCGTCATGTTCGCTCTCGGCGTCAGCATGCTTTTGGGTGGTCTGACGAATCCGCGCCGCATCATGCTGCAGCGCGATTTGATCTTCTGGCAGGAGTTCGTGCTTGCGGTCTCGCAGAAATTCGCCGGCTTCGTCGCCTCCGTTGCAATCGCCATCATCTATCAAAGCTATTGGGCGCTGATCGTCGGCACGCTGATCAGCCAGGCGACGAATGTCATCGTCTCCTATCTCGTGCTGCCCTTCCGCCCTAGAATCACCTTCCAGCACATGCGGGAGTTCTTCTCCTTCTCCGCTTGGCTCACCGCCGGCCAGATCGTCAGCACGCTCAACTGGCGTTTCGACTATCTGCTTGTCGGCAAGATGCTCGGCGGCGTCCAGCTCGGCTATTACTCAGTCGGCAGCAATCTCGCCATGATGCCGACGCGGGAGGCGACCGCCCCACTCACGCAGACGATCTACCCGGCTTTTGCCGGTATTCACAACGATCCCGGCCGGCTTGCCGCCGCCTATCAGCGGGTGCAGGCGCTGGTCGCGGCCGTCGCCCTTCCTGCGGGGATCGGCGTTGCCGTGACGGCCGATCCGCTGGTCATGCTGGCGCTCGGCGACAAATGGGCGCCAGTCATCTTCATCATCCAGTCGCTTGCTTCGGTCTTTGCATTGCAGACGCTGGGCTCGCTCGTACAGCCGCTCGGCATGGCAAAGGGCGAGACGCGCGTGCTTTTCGTCCGGGATACGCAGATGTTTTGCCTGCGTGTGCCGATCATGATCGGCGGCCTACTGCTCTACGGCCTACCGGGGGTCATTGCCGGCCGCGTCTTCACCGGCCTCTTCAGCACGGCCGTCAACATGATGCTCGTGCGCCGCTTCACCGGCATCACTGTTGCAAAACAATTGTCGGTAAACCTTCGGGCACTCGCAAGCGTCGCCATTATGGCGGCGGGCGTCTCTTTCGCCTCGAGCCATCTTGCCTACACGGACGACAAGCTCGTGCTCATCACGCATCTCGCAATCCTGATCCTGCTCGGCGGCCTGCTCTACTGCGGTTCGACGCTCCTGCTTTGGACGCTGATGAAGCGGCCGGCCGGCCCGGAAACGGAGGTTCGAAACATACTCGGCAAGGTGCTGCCGAGACTTCGGCCTGCCTGAAACGCGCGGCCGACGTCGGCCGGACTGATTGTCATCTGAATGGGGGAATGGGGAAATGACATTACCATCAAATCAACAGCTGATCGCCAAACTGGACAATATGATCCACGATTGCCTGAAGGATTACATCAGCAATGACGAGCCTTTGGCGATCCTCGACTTTCCCGACATCCGCAATTGCGGCGACTCGGCCATCTGGCTCGGCGAAATGGCCTATCTGAAGAATAGGTATGGCAAGCGGCCGAGCTATGTGTCGCGGATCCATGATTTCTCGCCCGAACAATTGGAGCGAACCATGCCGACCGGCCCGATCTTCATTCACGGCGGCGGCAACTTTGGCGACGTTTGGGAAGGTCATCAGGAGTTCCGCGAACAGGTGCTGCAACGATTTCCCAATCGTCAGGTCATTCAGTTCCCGCAGTCCATCCACTACAAATCTCAGGCGCGCCTGGATGAAAGCGCTCGCATCATCGGGCGCCACAAGAACTTTATACTGCTGGTGCGCGATGAGGAATCGAAAGAATTTGCCTCGAAGCATTTCGATTGCGAAGTGCGCCTGTGCCCCGATATGGCCTTCTCCATCGGCCCGATCGCGCCGGAGGCGCCGGAATTCCCTGTTCTGGCCATGCTGAGGTCCGATCTGGAAAAGGTTGGAAATGCCGATCTTTCCGCCCATCCCGATATTCCAAAGGAGGATTGGACCACCGAATCCGCCAGAAGCGTGCGCTCCTCCAAGGCGTTCGGCGCGGCGACGGCACTCCTGGCTCTCAAGCCCGCTGAAATTAGGCTGCGCAAGCTCGACGCGGCGGCTCATAACCGATTCCGTCGCGGCATCCGCCAGATTTCCCGCGGCCAGGCGATCGTCACGGACAGGCTGCATGTTCACATCTGCTCGATCCTGCTTGGGCGGCCGCACGCGGTGCTGGACAATAGCTATGGCAAGATACGCCGATTCATGGCTGCATTTTCCGGCGGTACCGATCTCGCCTATCGGGCGACCTCGCTGGATGATGGTATCGCCTGGGCGCGCCACCAGGCGGCTACGCAATCATTGGCGCCAGCCGCCTGACATGTATTTTCGGTCGCATCACACGACCGGGCTGCGCCCGCAAGACATCATTTTATGGAAACCAGTGAAGAACAACGGCCCATGAGCTTGTCTTGTGGGCTTCGCTTTGATTGAAGCCAGCAGCTGCTCATTGAAAGTGCAGACTATCGCGTACCATCGTGAATTCGTTTTCATGGTCTACAAAATCTGCCGGCCGTGCAGTGTAGCTCAGGGAATAGACTTGTCTCTTGCCGATCGCGACGAGAATAACTTGCTTGACGGAAGGAGCTTCATTCTCGGCTCCTGTACAGGTCGTTTGCAGCGCAGGAATCCCTCCGAGCATCTGCCCTACAGGCGTGTCGCAGGTCGCTTGCATGCCTTGGGCTTCGTATGAATTGCGCACGGTTGCAATCATATTGCGGGTCTGATCATCGAGCTTTAATTTCTCGCTTTCTTTGTGCGGCAAGCTGGTCAGGATTATCGCGGCGAGCGGAGAGCCGTCTGGGTTCGATTTAATCCCGGTTTGCGACAATCCCGGAAACGGTCCGCCAAAATTCTCGACGGGAATTGAGGTATTGGTGACACTGTATCCTGCAGGCCAGGTAATGGGCACATTGCTGGCATTTGCTCCATCTGAATTCGCAGCGGTAGACGTCTTCGTCAATTGGCCGACTTGCGCTGCCAATATAAGCACGGCCAGCCCCCACAAGCTCAAAAGGAAAGCAGTTCGCGACCGCCGAGCCAACCGCCCAATAAGATAGGCGAGGCCGTAGGGAATTATGATCGCGCCGATAAAGGTACCCAGCAAAGCGCCGCCTTGTTGCGCGGCGAGCTCCGGCGACGCGGCGTCTACAACCGATAGGCTTTTTAATATTGTGCTGACGATGGCCATGAGAGCCAATACAAGCCACTGCCACCATCTCAATTTCTTAAAGTCTGGGCGCTCTTTGTCGACAATATCCATATTTCGGCAAGCCCAAATGTGTAAGGTGAAGTCCGGCATATAAAAAGATACACATGCGGCTATCATCGAGGTTGCAATGAATCAATAAGGTGGCGATATCATCAACCACTTAAGCGCCTTCGAGAGCCTGGATCTGGGCAATTCATGACCGCTACGTTACATGTGATTTTGGTCATCGACTGCTATGTGAAGCGATGCTGACAACGGCCACTCGTAATCGTTCGTAACCATTCCAGTGATTGGATATTACCGATGGGTCCTTTCGCGCAGGCGTTCGTTTGTGCCGGTATAGCATTCACGCTCTTCTTGGCAGGCCTCCTGGGCGTTTTGGGGTTACCCGGGCCTTACGCGGGCGAAGCACTTGGCCGATTGCTTTTTACAGTCGCTGTCCCTGCAGTTTGCACCGGCTTTTGGGCAAGCAAGTCTGCAAAAACCTGGTCATTTTTGCGCATTGCAATCACATTCGCGATGATCCTCTTGGTTGTACTTGCCTTGCAGGCCATCGGCGCGAGATCCCGCATCGCGCTCGGGGAACGAAACATGCAGAGCGACCAATTGGTTTTCGGGTCAATGACGGATAGCAAGGAGGCTGAGAAACAGCCAAAGTCGCCTGCTTCACCCGACATGCAGACCGTCATCCGGAAAGACCTGATGGCCAATATCGCGAGTTGTTGGATCCGGCCCGATGCCGCTCCCTCCGAAAAGCCGAGGTTGAAACTCATCCTGCGCCGCGACGGTTCGCTCCTGTTGAATCCCATTGTCGTTAATTCTTCCGACGATCCGCGTTTCGCTCCCTTTGCAGAAAGTGCCGTCAAGGCGGTTCAACGCTGTCAGCCGTTTAACGATTTAGCCCGCTATCAGGATCTTTACGATCAGTGGCGCGAAGTATTTATCACTTTTCAGGCAGATTGAGGCGAGCATGCCGGCCTCATAAGTTGCTTCTATGCCAGGAGGAATCCATAATTTGGTTGGCTTCCAAACATGGGTGAAGCCTCCAAGGTAAAGTCATTGAACGAGCTTTCTCGACGGTATCGGCGAAATGTGCTTTGGTCCGGCAATAACCGTTGCTTGAGCACGGCTGTCAGCTCGTTGTCGATCCCTGATCCTGGCAAGACCGCGACACGATGTCGGACGCAATCGCCTTTGGCGATTGCGTCCGTTTTTCGGAAGGCTGATTCCGTTTGAGGCAACCAGCCACCGAGAGGCGCCACGCAGTAAAAGTGCGCTACGCCACTCGATTTCACGGCTTCAGACCAAGACTGTTCTTAACGGGCGTTGTACTTCGCATCGACCTCGTTGATGGCCTTGACGTTGCCGGCCGAGCGACCGTTCTCATCAAAGGTCTGCGCGAGGAAGGCGTCAGCAATCGCCTTGGCAAGCTCAGTGCCAATGACGCGGGCACCCATGGTGATTATCTGGGCGTTATTCGAAAGAGCTGCACGCTCTGCCGAATAGGTGTCGTGGGTCAGCGCCGCGCGGATGCCCGGCACCTTATTGGCCGAGATGCAGACGCCGATACCGGTGCCGCAGACGAGGATTGCCTTGTCATAGGTGCCGTCGATAACGCCGGAAGCGACGCGGTCGGCGAGATTGGCGTAGAAGGCATCGGGGCCTTCATCAGTGCGCGAGACTTCGCTCACCTCGAAACGGTCCTTCAGATGATCGGCAAGAACCTTGGCGAGGCCTTCGCCGGCGCTGTCTCCAGCAATAGCAAGCTTCATGATAGTCTCCTCAGAGTTTGGCGGCGCACTTGGCGAGGATGTCGAGATAGCCTTCGACGTTCCAGGCCGAGCGGCCAATGAAAAGCCCGTCTACGTTCGGGCAGGATATGAGTTCTTCGCAATTTTGCGGATTGACGGATCCGCCGTAGAGACATGGAATCTTTCGGCCGAGTACGTCTTGCGCGACCGCGATAATCTCGGACTGGCGCTCGTCGGCATAGGAGGGTTCTGCCGGAATGCCCTTTTCCCCGATCGCCCAGACGGGCTCGTAGGCGAGCAAGATCTCGGCTTGCTTCTGCACCCCCGAGAGCTTCGACAGAGCGCCGATAACCTGCTCGCTCAGGATCTCCGTTGCACGGCCGCTCTCACGATCGGCCAGCGTCTCGCCGATGCAGATCAACGGGATCAAGCCGTGACGGACTGCCGCCTCGGTCTTGAGGCCGACAGTTTCATTGGTCTCGCCAAAATACTCGCGGCGTTCAGAATGGCCGAGCTCGACGATATCCAGATTGCAATCCTTCAGCATCAACGGGGAGATCTCCCCCGTCCAGGCCCCTTGATCGGCCCAATGCATGTTCTGGGCGCCCACCTTGACGGAGCTTTCCGACAGGATCGATTTGACTTCGCGCACGACCGTGAAGGGTGGGATGACAAAGCGCTGGATGCGAGGGTCTCGAAGAGCATCGGCGTCACGCAGGGTCTCGGCGAAAGCGCGCGCCTCGGCAAGCGTCTTGTTCATCTTCCAGCTCGTGCCGATCCAATATTGAGGCTTCTCTGTCATGTCATATCCTGGTTCGAGGCGATGGTAAGGGCGATGCCGTCGCGGCGAAATTGCTCGACAATGGCGGCATCAGGCGCGTGATCGGTAATTACGGCATCAAAATCGGTAAGATCGGCCATCACATGCAGGGCCGTATGTCCGATGCGTTGGTGGCTGACGAGCAGACAGCTCTTGGTCGCCGATGCAAGCATCGCCCGCTTCGTGCGCACGACGTTATCGTCCATATGATAGGCGAGCCTGCCGGAAACGGCCGGCGTCGAGAGGAAGGCGATATCGGCCCGCAGCCGCGAAAGCGCTTCCTCGGTAACAACGCCGAGAAAGGCGTTGAACTTTGCGGAATAGACCCCGCCGAGCGCAATCACGGTGATGCCGCTTTCGCTCTTCATCCGATCGATGATCGCGGCATTGTTCGTTATCAGCGTCAACGGCCGCTTCTGCAGCAGCATCTCGCCTAAAACGGCGGCCATAGACCCATCATTGATCATGACGGTCATGCCGGGCTCGACCAGTTCCAACGCAGCGCGCGCCATGGCGAGCTTTTGGTCATGGCCCTGGCGCTCGCGGAAGCGGAAATCGCTTTCGAACTGCGTGCCGGCATCGATCGTCGCGCCGCCGCGAACCTTGCGCAGCACGCCGGCCTGCTCGAGATCGTCGAGATCTCGATGGATCGTCATCCTGGACACGACAAAGCGGTCGGCGAGATCATCGAGATCGACGGTCTTATGCTCGACGAGCAGATTGATGATCGCTTGTTGGCGTTCTTCGCGTTTCACCTTGCGCTCCGGCCTGTGGCCCGAAATGGAACCCACGAGAGATATAACATCGATATATCACAAATCAACATTTCTGTTGTTATATTG
This sequence comes from Rhizobium sp. No.120, assembly GCF_054558365.1. Taxonomy (NCBI): domain Bacteria; kingdom Pseudomonadati; phylum Pseudomonadota; class Alphaproteobacteria; order Hyphomicrobiales; family Rhizobiaceae; genus Rhizobium; species Rhizobium sp. No.120. The sequence goes on along the minus strand of NZ_BAAJNQ010000004.1, from coordinate 536,966 downwards.
AGATAAATTTATGTTTCGTATCACCAACATCACACCTCATCCTTCAGGAGGGCGCGTGCCGTTTTCTCATCCGTTATCAGACCATAAAGACAGCGGCTTTTGAGGACGGCGCGGATGGCCTCGACCTTCGGCAATCCGCCTGACAGCGCAACCAGCCGCTCGCCCTTCACGCGCGGCAAGGAGGCGGACAATGTGCGCGAGGTCAAAGTCGTCTCGAGGATATTGCCCGATGCATCGAAGAAATGGCCGAGAATTTCGCCGACGCCGCCGGCGGCCGTGATCTCCTTGATCTCTTTCGGTTCCACCATGCCCGACAAGACGAGCTGCGCATCGGTATCGACGGTACCGAGACCGACAAGCTTGAGATCGGCGCTGTTTGCAAGGTCGAAGACTTCCTTCACGCCGCGCTGGGCAAGCAGCACGTCGCGGTCCTCGCGCGTATTGGCGAAGAAGGGCACCGGCATAACATGCGACTGCATGCCGGTCTTCTCCGCGATGCGATGCATCACGTCATACGGGTTGGCCGCATAGTTTCTCGTCAAGCCGCCTAGCAGCGAGACGAAGCGCAAATTCTTGGCGCTGACGCGTGATAGGTGATGGACTGCGGAAGAGAGCGTGCGCCCATGGCCGAGGCCGATGACCTTATTGTTGCCGCTCTCGATTTCGCGTCGCAGAAAGCCGGCTCCTGCCTGCCCGAGCGCGCGAAACTCGAAGCCTTCCTCGCCAAGATCGGGTGCGACTTCACAATATTGCAGCCCGAAGCGAGCCGAAAGTTTGGATTCCAACTCGACGCATTCGACAATATCGCCGTCGATCGTCACCTTGACGACGCCTTCGGCAACTGCGCGGGCAATGAGCCTGTGCGCCTTCACCGAGGGAACGCCGAGACGTTTCGCCACTTCGGACTGTGTTAACCCGCCGGCATAGTGCAACCAGGCCGCCCGCACGGCGAGCGAAGCATCAGCATCCGTCATCGTCCGTTCCCTTTCAATTCGCTCCGCATAGTCCCTCGCCTGTTCTCTCCGGCCATAGCGCCCCGATCCTGTTACCTCCTCGAAAGGATTTGGTGTTCAGGGAATCGGGACACGGCCGCCTCACCGGCTAGATATGCAAGTCACCAGCGCCCGTGTCGATATGAGGCGCCCAGAAGGCAATGCTTTCGGCAATCTGCGCGATGACCTGACGATCGTTCGGCTCGCGCTCCTTGAACGACAATTCCAGGCAGATTTCGTTGTCCTTGGCGCCTCCTTCGCCAAAAGCCTTGAGCAAAGGTTCGGGCTGGATACGACCCTTGGCGTTGAATTCCGCCGTGAAGGGACGATGCCCACCCTTATCCATTAGGCTCTGCTTGATGTGAATGATCGGAGACACCTTCGGCACGGCACGCGCCCAGGCATAGGGATCATAATCGTCGGGATTGGACGAGGTGACATCGCCATGATCGATATCGGCCATCATCCACATCGGAATGGCGAACGGCGCCTTCGTCAGTCTGTCCTGCAGGGAAAGGCAGGCATCGATCGTCTCGCCGAACTCGCGGCCGATGCTCATCGGCTCCCAGAAGATGTAGGAGAGGCCAGCAGCCAGCGCATGTTCGGCCACCTCGCCCCAGCAATCGATTGCGATCTCGATCAATTCCTCGCGGCGGACCGGATTGTCATAATCCTTGTAGGTAAAGATCGCGAACTGCGTGCCGACCGAATGACCGCCGAGATCGGCGGTGATATCGGCAAAGGTCTTGAACCAGTCGACATAATACCGGCGCACGTCCTTGTCCGGATGGCCGAAATGGTTGAGGCGGCCATAAGGGCCTGTCATGCCCGACGTGACGCGAACGCCGGTTCGCTTCAATGCCGCCTGCATATCCCGTGTCAGACGATGGATGACCGGCGCCTGCCAGCTCGGATTGATGAATTCATGGGTGAGCTGCAGGTCGCGGATGCGCAGATCGCGCGCAACCGTCTCGATCAGGTCGGCCGGCTCGGCAAAGCGATTGACAAGCGGGTTGGTGTTGAGTGAAAGCGTCAAGGGCATGCGTATTCTCCGGCAAGATCTGATGGTTCAGGCGGCCAGCGCCAGTTCGGCATCGAACCAGGCGGCGAAAGCCGCCTTTTCCTCAGCCGTCATGCGCAGACCTTCCTTGGTGCGTCGCATCAGCACGTCGTCGGGCGTCTGAGCCCATTCGGAAGTGACGAGATAGCGGACTTCGGCCTCATAGAGATTGCCGCCGAAATGGCGCCCAAGGTCAGTCAGCGACGCGGCCTTGCCGACAATCTGCCTGGTGCGGGCGCCATAGAGATGACCGTAGTGATTGACGAGAGCACGCGGCATCCAGGGATAGGCCGCACGCAGCGTATCGGCAAAGGCGACATAATCGGCATTGGGGATTTCGCCGCCCGGTAAAACCGCATCCCGCGTCCAGTCGCTGCCCATCTTCGGGAAGAATTTCGAAAGCCGCTGCATGGCGTGCTCGGAAAGCTTGCGGAATGTCGTGATCTTTCCGCCGAAGACGCTCAGGAGCGGCGCACCGCCGGTCTCGTCGAGATCGAAGACGTAATCGCGCGTGACGGCAGACGGGTTGCCCTTGCCATCGTCGAACAGCGGGCGCACGCCGGAGAAGCTTTCGAGCACATCGGAGCGGCGCAGCTTCTCCTTGAAGTAGCGATTGACGGCCGCAATTAGATAATCGATTTCCTTCTCGTCGGCCTTCACCTCTTCCGGCTTGCCTTCATAGGGAATATCGGTCGTGCCGATCAGCGCCTTGTCGCCCTCATAGGGGTTTATGAAGATCACGCGCTTGTCATGGTTCTGGACGAGATAGGCTTGCTGGCCGGCCCAGAATTTCGGCACGATGATGTGGCTGCCCTTGACGAGCCGGACGCTGCGCTGGCTGTTCGAGCCGACGACGCGACCGATAATGTCGTTGACCCAAGGGCCAGCGGCATTCACCAGCACGCGGGCGCGTACCGTCCGCACCTCGCCGGAACGCTCGTCACGCATCTGAATGAGCCAGTTCCCCTGCTCGCGCCGGGCGCTGACGCAAGCCGTCCGTGTCAGGATCTTAGCACCCTTGGCAGAGGCATCGAGCGCATTCAGAACAACGAGCCGGGCGTCATCGACCCAACAGTCGGAATATTCAAAACCCTTCGAATATTGATCCAGGATCGGCGCTCCTTCCGGGTCGCGATGCAGATCAAGGGAACGAGTGCCTGGCAGTTTCTTGCGGCCGCCGAGATGATCGTAGAGAAAGAGGCCGAGGCGAACCAGCCAGGCCGGACGATCTGTCGGGCTATGGGGCAGAACGAAGCGCATCGGCCAGATGATGTGGCTTGCGGAGTTCAACAGCACCTCGCGTTCGATCAGCGCCTCGCGCACCAGCCGGAACTCATAATATTCCAGGTAACGCAAGCCGCCATGCACGAGTTTGCCGGAGCGCGAGGACGTCCCCTCCGCGAGATCGCCCTTTTCGCACATGATAACCGAAAGGCCGCGGCCGGCTGCATCGCGTGCAATACCGGCACCATTGATGCCTCCGCCGATCACGAAAAGATCATAGATTTCCGGTTCCATCATGTCATGCTCCTAAGGATGCCGTGGCATCATCAATTCAATCTTCTAAGGCCGAGCCCTCGCCGGCTTCGTCATTGGCTAGTACTGGGTCAGCTTGTCCCAAGTCGGTGCAATTGCCTGACGCACATCCTTATAGGCATCGAACAGGCGATCATAACGCTCGACATTTGCCGGATCGGGCGCCTCGGCCTCGCCGAGCAAGGGCGTCACCCAGTCGGCAATGCAGCTGTCCATGTCCGGATAGGCGCCGATCGCGACGGCGGCCATCATCGCGACACCCGCGGCCCCCGCCTCTTCGCGATCCGAAATCCGCACAGGCGCCTTGACGGCGGCCGATAGCGAACCTCGCAGTGCGCGCGAGCGGGCAGCTCCTCCAGTGATACGCAGCTCCGAAGGCATGTCGCCCATGGCCGCATAACAATCGCGCGTGGCCATGCCGAGCCCTTCGACGACAGCCCTCAACATGTCGGCAAAGCCGTGCCGCGTCGAAAGGCCGGTAAAGCCAGCACGCGCATGGGCATTGACGAAGGGACCGCGCTCGCCGGCTTCGGAAATATAGGGGTGATAAAGAAGGTTTGCCGGCCGCGCTTCGGCAAACCAGGCGTCGATACGCGGAATGAGGTCAGAATAGGAAATCTCGCTCCCGCTTGCGGACATCAGATCGGCTGCGATCTTCAGAATCCAGTCGATGTTAATGGTGGCACCCATATTGGTCTGAACTTGGGTAACGATACCAGGGATCGGCAGGGCGATCACATAGCCGGTCCCCTCGTCATTGAGCTGGACATCCGGCACGGCCTTGGCGCGCATATGCACGCCCGTCGATCCGATCGTCGAGCAGGCCGCGTTCTGGCCGCCGGTGCGAACACCGGCGCCAAGTGCCGTCATCACCATGTCGACATAGCCGAGACATACTGGCGTTCCGGCCAGCAGACCGGCAGCCTTGGCGGCGACCTCCGTCAGAGGATGGCTTATCTCGGTTCCGTCGACAATCTCGGGCAGAAGCGAGCGCCGACGGACAAGGCCGAGGGCATCGATGACAACCGGATCATATTGGCGATTGCGGAAATTGCCGAAGGTGAAGCTCGCCTCTGATGGATCGGTCGCGCGAATGCCTGTCAGATTGAGATAGAGCCAGTCCTTGCAATGCAGCGCTGTCTCCGCCCGATCGAGAATTTCGGGCATGAAGCGATCCATATGGGCAAGCTGAGCACCCTGCTGGCAGGTGTTGAGCCCCGTGCCCGTCGCCTCGAAGCGGGCGCGGTTGTCGGCCGTGGCGCTTAGGCGGGTGACGGTCGATGCCGCGCGGGCGTCAAGCCACAGCCAGGCATCACCGACGGGTACATCGCCTGAACCGACAAGCCAAGTGCCGTCTCCCTGCCCCGTAACGGCGATTGCAGCCGTCCGGGCGGCAAGATTCTCGACTTTCTCTCCAAGACCGCGCAATGCGGCGACACAATCCGCCCAGGTCTGGCTGAGCGACTGTGTGACCGATCCGTCTTCACCCGTCCGGTAGCGATTTCGCGCCGAAGCGGAAGCGATCTGCTTCCCAGACAGCTCAAAGGCAACCGCCTTCAAAACGGAGGTACCCGCATCGATTCCGATGATGATCCCATCACCCTTAGGCATCGGACGCCGACCCCACCAACCCGCGTCTTGCAAAACGAGCGCAAGCAAACATCACAAACATTTTCATTCCTCCCCTTACGACCAAGGGCATAAGCTATGCCTGTCCGCATTCGTCGTCGCTATGTTTGCCACTCCACAGACAGAATGACGAATGAAGCACCACCTAACAGGCAATGGATCCACGATTCATCCAGATGCCGTTCTCATAACACAAAGATATCGCGGATGCAGTAATATTTTTCTGGTGTTGTAATTTTTTTCATATAAAATAGATGGAGATGAACGCCGCGCTGCTGCAAGCAGGATCGGCGACTGCAATCGAAGAAAATTGCCATAACGGATAGAGCTCTTCAGAAGGAGTTAGCACGACATTGCAAAATATGCATGCAGCGCTTCCATATTCACGAGCCATTTTAATTACTTAAACAGCGACCCTGTAGTTAAGGCGGCTAAAGCGGCACCGATCACCGGACGCCCGTACAGCGCCAATAGAGCAACAAACTTAAGCGCGCAAAAAACAGGGAACACTGAAACCCATAGAGGCCCATCGAATACAAAGCGCATGAAATCACGGTTGACAGCCTTGAGGATTTATAACATATGAAGTGCAGTTATTAACATACTTATATCACAAATATCGCATAGATGCGGAAGCTGTGAAGAGGGCGATTGGAGGAGACCGTCGCCTGTATGCTGAGGAGGCTCCTGATGTTGAATTTCCTTTCCGGTGACGGCGCAGCCCGAAGCCGATGCGCCGCGCGCCATGTGCGGAAGTCCGACTTCCGTTAAGCCGGATCGCGGCACTTTTCTCCCTTTCTCCATCAGGCAATCCGACTGACATGCCCAAGGTCGTTTGAACATGAATACGCAAGCTCAATACGCAACTGCCAAGCCGACCGGCTCCAAGACGAAGATCGTCGCCGGCATAGCCGCCTTTGTGATCGTGATCGGCGCCATTGCCGCCGATACCAAGGTGGTCAAGATCGGCTCCGAACACGACGTGCGAGAACAAGGTTTCCAACCGGAAACCTTTGGCGCTACCGAATTCCCGAAGGTGCAGGCCGATGTCGAAAAGCGCGCCGTCGATGCGGTGACGCTCGCCAATGCGGTTCTGGCCGACAAGAAGGCGGCTGGCGAGAAATATGGCGTTGCCACCACGACCGGCCCCGTTCTTCCCGTCTCCCTGACCGGCACTTTCGGTGAGCGCAAGGCCAACCTCAACGAATTCAAGGTCGACGGCGTACCTGAAGGCATCACCGTCCGCGTCCAGACAGGCCCTGCCATCAACGGCACTGACCTTCGCGATGCGACTGGCAAGATCGAATTCGGCCAGTTCACCAACCAGATCGAATATCAGGATGCCGGCTCCGCCATCAACAACGAGATGAAGAAGGCGACCCTTGGCGGCTTGGACCCGGAAAAGCTGGCTGGCAAAACAGCAACGGTTATCGGCGTTTTCAAGCTCATCAATCCGAAGAACTGGCTTGTCACCCCGGTAAAGGTCGATGTGAAATGAGTCAGGTCCAGCACAATGGCGCCACCACGGGCGAAGTCGTTCTTGCGGCCCGCAATGTCGCCAAATCCTATGGCAGTGTCCATGCGCTGAAGGGCGTCAATTTCGATATTCGCCGCGGCGAAGTCACCACCCTCTTTGGTGAAAACGGCGCTGGCAAATCGACCCTGATGAAGATTCTCTCCGGCGTCATCCAGCCGACATCGGGTGAGATCATTCTCGATGGCGCGCCGATCTCCTTTACCTCCTCCACGCATGCGCGCGCCTGCGGCATTTCCATCATTCACCAGGAATTGAGCCTGGCGCCGAACCTCAGCGTCCGCGACAACATCTTCATGGGTCGCGAGATCATGAAGGGCGGCGTGGTCGATTTTGCCGAGGAGGAGCGCCAGACCCGGGCGCTCATGGAGGAGCTGGAAGAAAACATCGATCCGATGACACCCGTCGAGGATCTGCGCCTCGGCCAGCAGCAGATCGTCGAGATCGCTCGCGCGCTTTCCGTCAATTCCCGCATCTTGATCATGGACGAGCCGACTTCGGCACTCAGCGCCAGCGAAGTCGAAGTTCTCTTCAAGGTCATTCGCGATTTGACGAGCCGCGGCGTGTCGATCGTCTATATTTCGCATCATCTGGAAGAGGCGCTACAAATCACCCATCACGCTGTTGTTCTGCGCGATGGCAACATGACCGCCTATGCCGAGCGCAAGGACATCGATCTCGAATGGATCGTGCGCAACATGGTCGGCGACAATTTCGACCTTGGCAGCCCGCCGGCCGGCCATAAAATGGGCGACGTGGCGCTGACGATCGACAATCTCACGGTTCCAGGCCCTTCGGGCGCCGCCTATAACGCCGTCGATCGTTTGTCGCTCGCGGTTCGCGCCGGCGAAATCGTCTGCATCTATGGCCTGATGGGCGCCGGACGTACGGAGTTGCTCGAATGCGTGGCGGGACGGCTGCGCTCAAGCGGCGGCCACGTGCTCCTCGGCGATACGGATGTCGGCGGACTCTCCATTGCCGGCCGCATTGCACAGGGACTGGTGCTCGTGCCGGAAGACCGCCAGCGCGACGGCCTTGTTCAGACGATGAGCGTCGGCTCGAACCTGTCGCTTGCCAGCATCGGCGCCTTTACCAAGGGTCTTTTTACCTCGGGCGGCCGCGAGCGGACGCTGGTCAACGAGTCCATCCGCAAGGTTCACATCAAGACCGACGGCGGCGAGGCTGCAATCGGTTCGCTATCGGGCGGCAACCAGCAGAAGGTCGTCATCGGCAAGATGCTGGCGACGAATCCGCGCGTGATCCTGCTCGACGAACCGAGCCGCGGCATCGACATCGGCGCGAAGGCTGAGGTCTTCAAGCTGCTCGCCGAGCGCGCCAAAGAGGGTCTGGCGGTGATCTATTCGACCTCGGAAGTCGCCGAATGCCTGAGCATCGCCCATCGCATTATCGTCATGCACCGCGGCAAGATTTCTGCCGAATTCGGTCCTGATGTCACCAAGGAAAAGATCATGGCCGCCTCGGGCGAAGCAGTGGTCGCGCACTAGCCGCATTCATGGAGCACTGATTATGTCAGTCACGAATATCACAGATAAAAAACCAGTATCCAACGGACAGCGGCGGAATTTCAGTCTCGTGCGGCTGATCCTGGAAGGACGCGCCTTCTTTGCGCTGATCGTCATCATCGCGGTCTTCTCCTTCCTGTCGCCCTATTACTTCTCGCTCAGCAACTTCCTGACCATGGCCTCGCATGTCGCGATTTTCGGCATCCTCGCCATCGGCATGCTGCTGGTCATCCTCAACGGCGGCATCGATCTTTCCGTCGGCTCCACGCTTGGCCTTGCCGGCTGCGTTGCCGGTTTCCTGATGCAGGGCGTCACGCTTTCGAGCTTCGGCGTCATCCTCTACCCGCCGGTCTGGGCTGTCGTCGTGCTGACCTGCATTCTCGGCGGCGTGGTTGGTGCTGTTAACGGCGTGCTCATCGCCTATCTGCGCGTTCCGGCCTTCGTGGCTTCGCTGGGCGTCCTCTATGTCGCCCGCGGTATCGCCTTGCTGATGACGAACGGGCTTACCTACAACAATCTCGGCGGACGCCCTGAACTCGGCAACACGGGTTTCAACTGGCTGGGCTTCAACCGCCTCGCCGGCGTCCCGATCGGCGTCATCGTCCTTGCCGTGCTTGCGATCATCTGCGGTATCGTTCTCAGCCGCACAGCCTTCGGCCGCTGGCTCTATGCGTCCGGCGGCAACGAGCGCGCCGCCGATCTTTCCGGCGTTCCGGTCAAGCAGGTCAAGATCGCTGTCTACGTGCTTTCGGGCATTTGCGCTGCCATTGCCGGCCTCGTCCTGTCCTCGCAGCTGACCTCGGCCGGTCCGAACGCTGGCACCAGCTACGAGCTGACCGCAATTGCCGCTGTCGTCATTGGCGGCGCCGCATTGACTGGCGGCCGCGGTACGGTGCGCGGCACCATGCTGGGTGCCTTCGTCATCGGCTTCCTGGCGGATGGCCTCGTCATCATCGGCGTCTCGGCCTACTGGCAGACGGTCTTTACCGGCGCAGTCATCGTACTCGCCGTGCTCATGAACAGCATCCAGTACGGACGCCGGACCAAATCCGGCTGACGTTGCATCGAAACTTGTCACTGGCCGATGAAAAAGCATCGGTCGGAGAAAGGACCGTCGGTTCGCCGGCATCACCAGAGCTCATCAAAGGGAGAGAGACTAATGTTCAAAAAAGGCTTGCGTATCGTCATGGCAGCAGTTGCTGTGGCACCGCTTCTGACTGGGGCCGCATGGGCCGCCGGCCAGATTACTGTCATCGTCAACGATCCATCCAACCCCTATTGGCTGACGGAAGGCAATATCGCCAAAGCAACGGCCGAGAAGCTCGGTTATACCGCCACGGTCGGTGCGCACAAGGGCGATACCAACACCGAAAGCAACCTGATCGATACGGCGATCACCAACAAGTCGGTCGCCATCATCCTCGATCCGGCCAATGCTGATGGCTCGGTCGGTGCAGTCAAGAAGGCCGTTGCAGCCGGCATTCCGGTTTTCCTCGTCAATGCCGAAATCAACCAGGAAGGCCTTGCCAAGGCTCAGCTCGTCTCCAATAACGCTCAGGGTGCTGCGATCGGCGCTCAGCAATGGGTCGAAGCCGTTGGCGACAAGGGCAATTATGCCGAACTCTTCGGCTCGCCCTCCGACAACAATGCCGCTACGCGCTCGAACGGCTACGAAACCGTCCTGACGCAATATCCCGACCTGAAGAAGGTTGCCAAGGAAGTTGCCAACTGGGACCGCACCCAGGGCCACAACAAGATGCAGTCCATGCTGCAGGCGCACCCCGACATCACCGGCGTGATCTCCGGCAATGACGAAATGGCGCTCGGCGCAATTGCTGCGTTGAAGGAAGCCGGCAAGCTCGCCAACGTCAAGGTTGGCGGCTTCGATGGTTCCCCGGACGCTGTCGCCGCCATCAAGGCCGGCGAGCTTCAGTACACCGTCCTGCAGCCGGTTGCCATCTTCTCCGAAGAAGCCGTCAAGCAGGCCGACAGCTTCATCAAGACCGGCAAGACCGGTGCCAAGAGCGAAAAGCAGCTTTTCGATTGCATCCTGATCACCAAGGACAATGTCGACAAGTATACGGCCCCCTTCGTTCTGGCCCAATAATGATATTGGGGGTGCCGCAAACCGGCGCCCCCATCCTTTGGCCGCAGCGGGCGGCACCATGGCTCAACATTAGACAGAACTTGCAGAAACTCTGATAGCGAACTGTTCTTTATGTATTTTTTCTATAGCGTGATGTCCGCTGCAGCAAGTTAATCCACGCAAGGCTCAGCGTCAGAGGCCAAAGTGATAGACAAGATAAGCCCCGTATCATTCCTGCAGGACGAGTTGCCGAGCGACAGCCGCCATTCCCGTCAGATCGCCAGGCGCCAGATGATTGCCCAGGCCGTAATGGCGGAAGGCTCTATGCGCATCGAGGATCTGACCGAGCGTTTCGGCATCAGCCTGATGACGGCCCATCGCGATGTCGATGAGCTGGTCAGCCGAGGCCTGTTCCGCAAGACGCGCGGCATCGTATCGGCCGCAGCCACCAGCCTGATCGAATCGAGCGACGTCTATCGCGCCAACCGGCAGGCAAGTGAAAAGAAGATGATCGCCGCGGCGGCCATGCAATTTATCGAGCCTGGCCAGGCGATCTTCCTCGATGATTCCACCACCGTCCTGCAGATGGCAGCGCAGTTGCCGGCCAAGGTTCCGCTGACGGCGATTACCAATTCGCTGACGCTGATGAATGCGTTGAAGGATATGCATGACGTGACGCTCCTGGCGCTCGGCGGGCAGTATTATAATTGGTGCAACGCCTTCATGGGGCGGATGACGATCAACGAAATCAACCGCTTGCGGGCCGATGCTGCCTTCATCTCCATGTCGGCCATCATCGACGACGTGGTGTTCCACCAGTCACCTGAGATCGTCGATATCAAGCGCGCGATGTTCGACAGCGCCGCCAAGCGAATCCTGCTGATGGATCATACGAAATTCGAACGGCGGGCTTTGCACAGTTTTGCGCATTTGAGCGAATTCGATGTCGTCATCGTCGACGGCAAGACGCCTGCCGATCATCTGGAGCGCATGCGTAGCAAGAATATTAACGTGGTCGTCGCGGAAGGCGGCAGGGAACGATCCGGAGACTGAGGCCGTCAGGGCTTAGCCTCCTTGTTTACGATCAGGAGCAATCAGAATGCCGAGTCTGCTCGGAATTGACAGCGGCTTAACCGTCACCAAGGCCGTCATCTTCGACATCGACGGAACGCCGCTTGCCGTTGCCCGCCGCCGCGTGACCCAGTTCATGCCGAAAGCCCGCCATGTCGAGCGGGACATGGACGAACTCTGGAGCCAGACGGCCGACGCTATTGCCGAGGCGATCAAGCTCAGCAACCGTCCGGCCAGCGACATCCAGGCGATTGCCGCAGCCGCCCATGGCGACGGCATCTATCTCCTCGACAAGGCAGCCAGGCCGCTCGGACGCGCCATTCTCTCGCTCGACAGCCGCGCCGGCTCCATCGTCGAACAATGGTTGAAGAGCCCCGTTGCCGATGAATCCCTGAAGCTGACCGGCCAGTTGCCTCATGTATCGGCGCCATCAGCCTTGCTAGCCTGGATCAAAGCCAATGAAGCGGAGCGCTTTGCCAGGATTGGTCATATCTTGAGCTGCAAGGACTGGCTGCGCTTCTGCCTAACCGGCGTTGTCGGCACGGACAGGACGGAGGCAAGCACCTCCTTCACCGATGTTTCGACCCAGGATTACTCCTCGGATGCGCTGGAACTTTTCGGCATTGCCGAGGTGGTAGGCGCTTTGCCGCCAGTCTCGCGATCCGATGAGCTCGTCGGATATGTGACTGAGGCCGTAGCGAAACGCACCGGCCTTGCCGAAGGTACGCCCGTCGTTGCTGGCCTGCACGACGTCACTGCATCGGCCCTTGGCGCTGGCGGCTATGCTTCCGGTGTCGTTGCCGTCATTGCCGGCACCTATTCGATCAACGAGACGCTGTCGTCGGAACCGAGCGTCGATCGCCGCTGGTTCTGTCGCAATGCCATTGCGCCTGGTCAATGGAACAACATGTCGATCTCGCCAGCATCCTCAGCGAATTACGAATGGTTCCTGGATAGGCTCTGTGCCAGCGACATTGCCAGCGCCGAAGCTGCCGGCACATCCATTCATGCCGTGCTCAGGCCCGAGATCGAGGCAGCGTTCAACCGACCGTCGAGCATCTTATTCCATCCCTATCTCTTCGGTTCACCCTATGGTGCGGAGGCCACAGCCAGCTTCTTCGGGCTCGGCGGCTGGCATGATCGCGGCGACATGCTGCGCGCGGTTCTGGAAGGCATCGCCTTCAACCATAAGATTCACGTCGACGCCCTAAGTGACGGTTTTTCCTTCGATCAGGCAAGGCTGGCAGGCGGCGTGTCACGTAATCCGATCGTCGTGCAGATGTTTGCCGACGTACTCGCCATGCCCGTTACCGTGACGGAAACCGACGAAGCCGCTGCCTGGGGGGCCGCTCTTTGCGCCGGTGCCGGCATTGGCGTCTATGCAGGCCCGCAGAGCGACCCGCGCGATGTCGGCAAGATCACGAGAACCTATCATCCGGATCCCGCCCGCAGCGCAGACTACCGCATTCGCTATGAGCTCTTTTGCGACATTGCCGAAGCAATGACGCCGCTGTGGCCGCGCATCGGCAATCTCGCAATCCAGCACTAGCAAGGCTAGACCGAATTTAGCGCCGCGATGACAGGATCCATCGCGGCAGTTCACCAGGACAATCATGTTATGACCGATATGGCCGCCGATTTGAAACAACGCTTCTTGCAACTTCAAGACGGAGATGTCGATGTCGTCATCCTCGGCGCCGGCGTCAATGGTGCCGGCCTCTTCCGCGATCTATCACTGCAGGGCGTCAACTGCCTGATTATCGACAAGTCCGATTTCGGCTCGGGAACGAGTGCCGCTCCATCGCGGCTGATCCACGGCGGCCTTAAATATCTCGAAACCGGCGAGTTCCGGCTCGTCGCCCAATCGGCGCTCGAGCGGAACCTCCTGCTCAAGAACGCGCCGCATTGTGTCGAGGCTTTGCCGACCTTCGTGCCGATCTTTTCCTGGACTCGGGGCATCTGGGCGGCTCTTCGCACGCTAACGGGCTCGACCACCGCCCCCCGTAGCCGCGGCGCCTTGCTCGTCAAGATCGGGCTCGCGCTCTATGACTTCTTCGGCTCGCGCAACCGTGTCATGCCGCGCCACCGGTTCCTTTTGAAGCGCCGGGCTCTGAAGGAAATGCCGCATGTCACGCCCGAGATCGTCGCTGGCGGCATCTATTACGATGCCAAGATCAGCCGGCCGGAGCGACTGGTCTTTGAACTGGTCAAGGACGGGCTGGGGGCGAACAAGGGTTCGCTTGCCGCAAACGCGACGAGACTTGTTTCGTCAGCCGATGGCCTGCTGACCTTCCAGCGTTCGGACGGCTATGCCTTTTCGGTCAGGCCGAAGCTCGTGGTCAATGCCGCCGGTCCCTGGATCGATCATGTCAACGCCGCTCTCGGGGCACCCGCCCATCTGATCGGCGGCACCAAGGGATCGCATATCCTGCTCGATCATCCAGAACTGGTGCGCAGCCTCAACGGCCACATGATCTATTTCGAAGCCGATGACGGCCGCATTTGTCTGGTCTACGGCTATCTCGGCCAGGCGCTTGTAGGATCGACCGATATTCCTTATGACGATCCAGACAACGTTCGCTGCGAAGAACCGGAGATCGAGTACTTCCTCGACAGTGTCAGGTCGCTGCTGCCGAGCCTGCGTTTCGACCGCGACCAGGTGACCTATAGCTATAGCGGCATCCGGCCCCTGCCCGCCTCGGATGCCTCCTCGCCGGGCCTCATCAGCCGCGATCACTCCGCACCCGTCTTTGAACCGCAGGCCGGACGGCCCTTCCCGATCATCTCGCTCGTTGGCGGCAAGTGGACCACGTTCCGCGGCTTTGCCGGGGAAGTCACCGATACCGTGCTCGCACGCCTCCAACGCAGACGCAGGACATCGACCGAGCAACTTGCGATCGGCGGCGGACGGGATTTTCCGATCACCTCCCATGAACGGGCGAATTGGATCAGGTCCGTCGCGGCAAAGACCGGTGTCGAGGCACACAGAGTGGATGAGTTGCTTGGCCGATACGGCACGACCGCCGCGGAAATTCTTGCCCACCGTTGCGACTACAGCGACAGTCAACGCATCAGCGGCGCACCACGTCACAGCGCGCTGGAGATCGACTGGATCGCGCGCGAGGAGATGGTCGTGCATCTCTCCGACATCGTCTTCCGCCGCACGACTATGGCAATCGAAGGCCTGCTGACGACGCAAGGCCTGCGCGAAATCGGCGCCATTGCCGCCGCAGCCCTGCAATGGGACACACAACGGCTCAATAGGGAAATCGATGATGTCATCGCGGCGCTGTCGAAATTCCACGGACAGACGTTGAGCGAAGAAAGCCTGCGCGGGGCGGCAGGCACTGCAGCGCGCTGATCATCCTCATCTTTAATAAAATAACGGATCAGGCAAGCCCCGGCGCTTCTTCACCATCTGCAACGAAAAGCGGCCGAATGCCTGAAACATAGCCGCTGTCCGAGCATTCCTCTAAAGCTCCAAGTGAAGCCATGCGGGCAAGCCTGGCGCAATCGACGACTGCCTGTTTCAGAACGCGGCCATTACCGTTATCAGTTTGCACGGAAGGATGACTAAAGAGCGCTTGGAGGGCTGCCAGCGCTGGATAATCATGTTGCGGCTGGTTTTTATGACTGGCTCGACGGCCATGTCGCTTTTGCAGAGACCCTGGTCGATCGCATTGTTTCGGAGCCAATTGAGCCAATCGGCGCCGTTACCGACCCTTATGCCCTACGGGCGATCAAGCGCGCGCCCGGCGTCAGAGCGCCATGCGAACAGCCACGCATTGTACTGACCGACGATCTCGAACCCTACGAGCGCTTGAAACTGCATATACCCAACCTTGGACATACATTTCTTACCGAAATCTGGCAGCGCGAAGATCGGCCGGCGGATGAAACCGTGCGCGCCATACTGGCCGACAAAGACATGCGATCCAGGCTCGACACCCTCTAGGAAGCGAAGTGCTGCCCGGCTTTGCCGCAAACGACATGGGGGAAAGGCAAAAGCCTATATCGCAGCGACGCTCGATCGCTTCTTAAATCCTTTCCTTGACCATCGCTTTTCCGACATCAGCCAGCATCACCCCGAAAAGGTCGCCTGCCGCATCCGCCTTGCTGGATTGGGCGAATAAGGCAGGCAGTGCATCGGACATGACCACGCTCCGGCAGATCGCGATGCGTTATTCCTGATTGCGCTGAATGAGAAGTCTGCTTGAGCCTAAACGAAGATCTGCGGGTGAAGCGGCAATGGGGTTGGACAAGTTAAGCCTTCCGTCAGCCTCAAGACCGCAAAGGCCCGGCCTGAGCGGCCTTCGAATCCAATCGGTCAGCCAAAAGTTTCGGCGTCTGCTAAAGTGTCAGCGGGCAGAGCCGTGTTCCCGATCCGCCGGCGAGTAGGCCACCTGCGAAATACTGAGATTAAATCACCACTCCCGGTTACAGCCGGTTATCGACAAAATACCATTGCTCGGCATGCGAGCGCACCATCGGTTCTATCACGGCATTCAATTGTGCGACGTCCTGAACAAGGTGTTGCTCAACGCCGGATTTCTGCGGGAGCATGAAAGGCTTTAGAGCCGTTAGCGCAAATCGCGCTCCCGTCTCCCGAACGATGTAAATTGGATAGATCAACGCATTCGTCTTTCTCGCCATACGAGCAACAACCACATAGTTGCCCTCCAAATGAGCTGGCCGACCAAAAAATGGCGCTCGGATGTGTCCGTTAAATCCCTCGTCACAGAACATAAGCAGATTGCCGCCATTTTCCAGGATCCTCAGCGCCGGACGAACGAAGCTGCGCCCGGGCTTCAGGATTCCGAGGCCGGCTCCCTTGCGCAAGCGGTTGACGATGTAGTGGCGTGAGCGGCGTTTGGGCGGATCATAATTCATGGTGACATCAAGCCCCATGTCGAGAAGACAATGCCAGAGAACCTCCCAGTTGCTGATGTGCGGAGCGATGAAGATCACCGGCCCCTGGCTGCAACGTTCAAGCAGTCCTTCGGTGCCGATCATGCGGACACGTCGTCGCGCCAGTCTCGGCACGACGGAATATTCCGCCATCTGCCGGCCTTGAGAATCGGCATAGGCCTCGAGAAGCTGCTGAAGCTCGATATCGGTCAGTTCGGGCCTTATCATCTTGAGATTGGCGGCCGCCCGCGCGTAGGCACCCTTGTGAAAGCGCGGCGCCAGCAGGCGCCCGAGCCAGCCGCCAAGATCGGAGCAGACGCTGGCCGGCAGCAGCTTGAAGGCAAAATAGAGGAAGAGATCGACGGCATTGTCGATGTTCTCGAAGACCCAGTAGCGCAGAAATGCCTTGCGGCGGTTACCGCCGGCTGCGAAATCGGCCAAGGGCGGGGCCTTGGGGGGCTCATAGGTCCAAGCCTTGCGCTTTGACGCGACAACTCTTTCGTCGCCTTCGTCCCCTGCCATCATCCTCGCCGCCGATGCAATGTCACGGGCATGCCGCCTCGCGGGCGCAGCGTCAGGCGGCATTGTGGCTGGACCTTGTGTCCATCCTTAATCCGAACGCGAAAACGCCGAGCCAGGATCGCGAGGCAGAGAATTGCCTCGGTAAGGCCAAATTGCAGACCGGGGCAGACACGAGGACCGGCGGCGAAGGGAATATAGCTATAGGGCGTCGGCCGTGCTTCGCCGAGGAAACGCTCTGGGTGAAAGCGATGCGGCTCGGGGAAGAGCGAATCCGTCCGATGCAGGATCCATGGTACGATCAGCACCAATGCCGCCTTGCGCACCTTCACGTCGCCGATCTGGTCGGCCTCTGCCGCCTGCCTGGCCAAAATCGGCACAGGGGGATAGAGGCGCAGCGTCTCTTCGATAACCGCACGACACCAGTCTAGTTTCGCGACATCATCGATCGAGGGAACCCGATCGCCACAGACAGCCTCGATTTCCGCATGAACCGCCTCTTCCACCCATGGTGCCCCTGCGAGCAGATACCAGGCCCAGGTCAGGGTCGCTGCGGTCGTTTCGTGGCCGGCCATGAAGATGGTGGCGGCCTCATTGCGAAGCGCCACGACATCGAGTTTCAGCTCGGGATTGCGCTGCTGCCGACGGATCAGCAGTTCGACCATGGAACTGTTATCACCCTTGCCGGCCAGATGATCTTCGATCACCTGATCGATAATCCGGTGAATGCGCTTCACCGACCGGCTCAAGCTCGGCGTCCTGAGGATCGGCAGCCCCTCATCGAAGCCGAGGAAATAGCCGAAATTGACGGAATCGACCAGCGACTGGTAGCTCGCAAACCCCTCGGTCACCGCGTTGGCGCTTTCTTCGCCGAGATCATTGCCGAAGACGCTGCGGGAAATGATCTCGGCCGTCAGTCCGGCCATCTCGAACAACGCATTGACTTCGACGCCCTCGCCCAGACTCTCCCATCTGTCGGCAAGCTCGCTCGCCGTGCTCTGCATGATCGCGCCAAAAGCCGGCACGCGATTTTTATGCACGATATCGGATACCAGCGGCCGGCGTTGTTTCCAGGTTTCCTTGTCGGAAATGAACAGTCCATCGCCTAAAAGATATTCCAGCGCGCGGCGCATCTGCGGTGTCTTGCGCTCGAAATTCTCATGGCGCTTCGCCACCACATAGCGGATGGCATCAGGCGAATTGACGATGATGAGCTGCCGGCCGAGAAGCTTGAACTCGGCCACATGCTCGCGATAATCGGCGCGACGCCAGATCGACAGAAAGTCGCTGCGCGCCTGCAGCATAAGCTTCAGCGGCTGGCCGGGCCTCCCGCTATAGTAGGCGGCATGAGCCGGCTCGAAATATTGCGACGATTGATCGGCGTGTTCGACGATTTCGGTTTTCTGATCGAGCCAGGCCAGCATAGCGGTGCAGAACTTTCGCGCCTTGCGGCCGGTAACGATGTGAGAACGGCCGAGCGCCACGACGCACGGTCGCGTTCACTATATTCATTTCGCAACCGCAGAAAAGCCCCCCGCTCGGCTGAAGAGAGGGCTCCTTCTTTGCTTTGAAATCGGTTCCGCCTAGATGGCTTCCAGCATGAACAGCTCATCGAGTGTCTGGCGGCGGCGGATCAAGCGATGGATCTCGCCGTCGATCAGGACCTCAGGCGCATAAAGGCGGCTGTTATAATTCGACGACATAGTGGCGCCGTAAGCCCCGGCACCATGAAACACGAGATAGTCGCCGACATGGGCTTCCGGCAGATCGCGGCTTTCCACTGTGCCATTGTCCGTCTGCGTGAAAACATCGCCCGATTCGCAGAGGGGGCCTGCCACCACAGTCGGGAAGATTGTTCCGGCGGCATTGCGAGGCGCCTTGCCTGGAATGACCGAGATATGGTGATAGCTACCATACATCGCCGGTCTGGCAAGATCGCTGAAGCCGGCATCGACAAGCACGAAGCGGTTGCGGCCCATCATCTTGACCGCTCTGACTTCCGCCAGCAACAGGCCGGAATCGGCGGTCAGGAAGCGGCCGGGCTCGATCTCCAGCCGGATCGGATGGCCGAAGTGTGTCTCAATCTCGCGCCGCGCCTTGTCCCATAGTGAAAAATAATGGGCAGGATCGATCTCTTCTTCAGCTTCCCTATAGGGCACAGAAAGTCCGCCGCCAGCCGAGATGGCCTCGATATCGACATCGAGCGCGCGACAGAATCCGATCATTGCGCCGCAGACACGCTGCAGATGGCCATAATCGACGCCGGAGCCGATATGCATATGCAGCCCGACAAGTTTCAGCGAATATTGCCGCGTCAGCGCCACGGCTTCTGACAATTGCTCGAACCAGATGCCATGTTTGCTGGTTTCGCCGCCGGTATTGGTCTTTTTGCTATGGCCGTGTCCGAAACCGGGATTGATGCGCAGCCATACCCTATGGCTCGGCGAACGCTCACCCAACTGATGCAGCATATCGATGGAACCGATATTTACCTCGATCTTGTCGGCAATGACGCGTTCCAAGGTCGGCCGGTCGAAGACGTCGGCAGTGAACACGATCTCCGCAGCTCCCGACACAGTGCCAGCGGAAAAACCCGCCCGCATCGCCCGCTCGATCTCGCCGAGCGAGACGGCATCGACCCGCACGCCCGCTTTGCGCATCTCTTTCAGGATATGAATGTTCGAAGAGGCCTTCTGCGCATAGCGAATAACGTCGAAGGCGGAGAGTTGCGCGATGCGGCGGCGGATCGCAGTGGCATCATAGATCCAGAGCGGCGTTCCATATTCGGCTGCAAGCGCGCTTAGCGTTTCGTTGGAAGGGATGGTCATCTTGTCTCGATCGGTCAGGGCGGGAATGGATCAACAATGAATAGTAGTATGGGCGGAGCGACCATGTCACTCCACCCCTTTCTGGATACGAGAAAGCTACAGCCGGTTAGCGCCTGGCGGCCGCAAGTGCCTGCTCGAGATCGGCAATGATCTCCTTGGCCGCGTGCAGCCCGACGTTCAGGCGGATCGTGCGGTCGCTGACACCGAAGCGCGCGAAGACGTTGGTCTCCGGCGAAATGCTGAGTGCTGCTTTTGCCGGCACCACCAGGCTTTCCGGCCCGCCCCAGCTGACGCCGATACGAATGAGGCGCAACGCATCGACGAAATCGGCCACAGCGATGCGGTCCGAAACCTCGAAGGAAAACAGCCCGCCAAAGCCACTGAAGGTGCGCTTCCCGGCATGATCGCCGAGTGCGGGATGCATGACGTTGGTCACATCCGCATGGGCATCGAGCCAGGACGCCACTTCGAGCCCGGCCTCATGATGATGGCGCATGCGGAATGGCAAGGTCTCGAGATTCCGCAGCACGAGCCATGCCTCGAATGGCGCGAGCTTCGCACCCGTATAGGGGTAGATTTCGCTGTTGATCCGGTCGATATGCGCCTTCGAGCCAGTGACCAGACCTGCTACCGTGTCGCTCTGCCCGCCAAGATATTTCGAAGCGGCGTGGATGACGATATCGATACCGACGGAGAGAGGTTTCTGAAAGAGCGGCGTAGCCCAGGAATTGTCGACCATCGTTACCACGCCATGGCGGCGAGCGGCCTCGGCGATCGCAGTCAGATCCTGCAGCTCGAAGACCATCGAGGTCGGGTTTTCGAGATAGGCGAGCTTGGCGCCGGGAAGTGCGGCAAGCATGGCCCCCGTATCGGTGCCGTCGATATAGTCGATGTTGATACCGAAGCGCTTCAGCACCTTTTCGAAGAAGCGGAAGGCATCGCTATAGACATGCCGCACGGTGACGATACGGTCGCCGGGGCCGACGAAGGCGAGAACCGCGGCAGCAATCGCACCCATGCCACTGGAAAAGGCGCGTGCCTCTTCCGCACCTTCCATTTCGGCGATCTTGCGCTCCAGAAGCCGCACGGTCGGATTGTCGCCGCGCGAATAGATCGGCTTCTTCGAACGGCCGGCGAAAACATCCTCCAGCTCCTTGTAGCTATCGAAGAGGAAGAGCGATGTTTGGTAGATCGGCGGCACGGCGGCATCGAACGGATCGTCGCGCGGCGGCATCAGCGTATCGGGAATGGCGTGGCGGTAGGCATCGAATCTCGGCGTCTCGTTCATGGCGGTCCTCTTGGGTCAGGAGTGAAGTGTCGATTGGCCAACAAGGCGGCCCGGTGCGGTCGGCAGAATGGCGAGCCATTCCCGCTATTCGACGATCCGCTTGACGCGCGGATCGTTCATATCGACGGCTGTTTTCATCAGGCGCCTCGCGCCAGCGAGCCAAGGACAGGCTGCCCATCCTCCGTGGACAAGCCGGTGAGATCCGGCAGCAGCAGCCGATCCATGAAGAAGCGCTCCCGCAGCAGCATGACCAGCAGCGCCTTCTTGTGCGGGAAGTGAATATGCTTGACCTTGGCGAAACCGGACAGATCGAGATTGCGGATCTGCTGGGCGTGATGATGAATCGGTTCGCCGACGATACGTCGCGTGCGTGGGTCGGCCAGGAACATGTAGTGCATCAGCGATGGCAGCCAAGCGCTGACGAAGGCTTTTCCGCGGAAATCATCCTCGCCGATCGCCACATGCCAGCCGCGGTCATAGCCATCGGCGTCGTAATGCGGTCCAATCCTGTCTTCCTTCGCCCAATAGAGTTCGAAGTAACCGAAGGGCACGCCGCCGAAGGTTCCGATAAGCGGCAGAGTGCGCGGATCGGCAAGGCGTCCGGCGATGAAATCGCGGTGATAGGAAAGATCGCCGCTGTCTTCCCATATGGCGGCGACCCTCGGATCGTTCATCCAGCGATGGAAATGCGGCAGATCGGCCTCGATATCGGCGACATGGAAGCCAAGCTGCGTATTCAGCCAGGGAATGAAGCGGCTGTAGACACCGCCGACGGGCTTCGGCGGCCGCTGCGGATGGAGGTTACCATTCGTCAGGATCGGCAATTCCGGATAGGCCTTGGGCGCGCTTCCAAGCCAGGATCTTGCCTGCTGGAAAAAGGATTCCGGCCGCACGATGAGGCGCTCGCCGCTACGCTCGATTGCGCCAGATTCCAGCAGCCGACTTGCAAGATCGTCATCCGCAAGCGCGATCTCGAAACAAATCAGATGTGGATTGCATGCCAGAACGGCTTCCGACACGGCGTTGACGATATCATCGCCAGAAGGCAGCGGAACCGCCGTCGTGATTATATCGAAGACCAGAAGATTGGTGGTCGATCCCGATAGATGACCCGAAGCCACCTTCACTCCGTGATGCTCGACGCGGAAACTCCCTGGTACAGGCCCTGCCGATATGATGAGGGGATGGCCGCAGGCCAGCGCACTGCTCTCAAAGCCCGAAGCCGGCAGACGCAGATCAGAGGATTTCTCCGCCGCTTTATCGCTCCTCATCGGCAGGGAAACATCCATATTTCATCTCCTTATTTTCGGAACCACGCCGGCTAAGATTAGCGGGTCGCACGCAGCGTTCATTTCGCAGTGACGAATGGCGTCGGCGAAAATTCAAAATATTTTCAAAAAAATATTTTTCGAAAATCACCTGAATTTTCCAAAACCCCATTCGTTATGCAGATACATCGATGTAATTTTCGGAATATCCAAAATTATCGACGACATAAGACATAGATATCAATCGATTGAACTTAATATCTGTCATAGATATTTGGATGTATACGTCATTGTATTTCTTTCGATCGGATCTGTATTTCAATAAGTCCAGGGAGAATGGCGAAGAAATGACTGTCCATGATCGGAACGCCAAGGCAGCAAACGATACGGATTACCTCGCCAAATGCTCGCTATCACCAGCACAGTCACGTATCTGGCTCCTGTCGGAGACGGGTAATGAAGACGTCTACGGGCGGCAAATACTCGGGATCGCCTTCCCCTCGATCTCTCTTGACCTTGCGCGCGCGGGTCTATCGAAACTTTCTTGGCAACATCCTCTAATCACCTCGGAATTCGAGGCGCGGGCAGGCGGCGCCATCCAGCAGATCTTAAGAAATGATCGCTTCGTCGACATCATCGAGACGGCGTTGTCGGCAGGCGAAAATCTGGACGAGGCGCTGAGAGCCGCTGTGGCGACCGAACAAGCTCGCCCGATCGACCTTACCGGCGGCAATCCGGCCCGCTTCATCCTCTTGAGCCAGGAAGGGCGGGCAGTGGGTGCCATATTCTCCCTCCACGCAATCCTTGCCGACGCTGCGGCGCTCGATCTGCTTGCGACGGATTTCCTTCGCAATATCGGCGGCCATCACCCAGCTGATATCGCAGAGACGGTGCTGCCCGACGCCGCTTCGTGGATGATTGCCAATAGTGCACCACGCCATGCGGCGCCGGAATTGGTCGACTTCTGGTTCCAGCGATTGACAGCTCAGGAGAACATTGCGGCACTCCTGCCACAAACATCGGCGGCAAAGAACACGGTCGACGAGGCCTGGTTCGAGCATATTCTTGACGTGCCGGTAAAGTCGTCCGCTGACACCTCCAGCGACATGCTTGCCGCTCTCGGAATCGCCCTACGACGCCATACCGGATACGGCACCCAAAGGATCGGCCTGGTCACGCGTCCGCAAGGGCAGAAAGTTGCCGCTCGCAGCGAGGACGTTTTGATCCTGACGCCGGAACTCGACGGCACCACGACGCTCAAGGATGTACGAAACGCATTCGTCAGGGAAATCGAGATAGTGACTCGGCAATCCCTGCCCTTCGAGGCTCTTGCCGATGCGTTGATAAGACGGGACGAATCCTTCGACACCACCGGCCTCGTCAAGACGCTCCTCGATGTGCGTCCGCCCCTGCGTCTCCTGGAAGCAACCTCGAGCAACGTCGCGTTGTGCAGCCCTATCGAACCGCCGGCGCGGCGCGATGCCGATCTGGTCGTTACCGTTTCCCCGGCGTCCATTGGCAAGCTTCGCATCAGCGTTGGCTTCGATCCGCAAAAGCATGATCGAAAGCAGATCATACGCTTCGCCGACGATCTTGCCGTTGCGCTTGCGCAGTTGAATACCAATCCTGACACGCAGGTCAAACATATCCCCTTTGTGTCGCCGGAGGAGTTGGATAGGCTTTCCGCACCCTACCCCGACGCGCCGGAGCCCGACGACGGCACGCCGATCCACGAGGTCATCTCCGCGCAAGCAAGACGGCGGCCCAACGCCTTTGCCGTCGCACAGGGCGGGAAATCCGTGACGCATGGTGAACTCGAAGCTGCCGCCAACCGGCTGGCCCATCGGCTGATCGCGATGGGGATCGGCCCGGAAAAGCGCGTCGCCATCGCCCTTGAAAAATCGATCGACGCCATCATCGCCATTCTTGCCGTGCTGAAAGCCGGCGGCGCGTTCACGCCGGTGGAGCCGGATCATCCTGAGGCGCGCAATCGTCACATCCTGACAGCTCCGGGCCTCTCGCTCGTCATTTCCCGAGCAAAGCACATCGCCAACCTGCCGAGCGATATCGCGACGCCCTACCTCAATCTCGATGTCATCGACCTGTCCACGGAGAGCGCCGACGCGCCGGCAACGATCATTGACCCGCAGCAGCTTGCCTATGTGATCTACACGTCGGGCTCGACGGGCGTGCCAAAGGGAGTAGCGGTTGAGCACGGTCCGCTTGCGCATCATTGCAAGGCGACTCTGCGCATTTATGAAATGAGCGAGGAGTCCTGCGAATATCCGGTACTGCCCTTCACCTCGGACGGCGGCCATGAGCGCTGGATGGTGCCGCTGATGGCAGGCGGCGGTGTGGTGCTGACACAGGACAAGCTTGCCACGCCCGAAGATGCCTTTGCGGCCATGAAGCGGCACGGCGTCAACAATGCCAGCCTGCCCACAAGCTATGTGCGCGGCCTTGCCGAATATGCGGGCGAGAACAACGAAATCCCGCGGCTGCGGCTCTATTCCTTCGGCGGCGAGGCGCTGTCGCAGGCGGTGTTTGATATGATCACCGAGAACCTGAAGGCGCAGTTGCTGATCAACGGCTATGGTCCGACCGAAACGATCATGACGCCGATGATCTGGAAGATCCCGGCGGGAACTCGTTTCGAAGGGCCCGTCGCGCCGATCGGCCGCGGCGTTGGCGATCGACACATCTATGTGCTCGATGCCGACCTCGCGCCGGTTCCGGTCGGTGTAATCGGCGAAATCTATATCGGCGGCAGCGGGCTGGCCCGCGGCTATCTCGGCCAGCCGGAGCTGACGGCTGATCGCTTCATCCCGGATCCTTTCACGCCGGGCGGGCGACTGTACAAATCCGGCGATCTTGGCCGCTGGCGCGAAGACGGCATCGTCGAATTCGCAGGCCGCGTCGATCACCAGATCAAATTACGCGGCTTCCGCATCGAGCCGGGCGAAATCGAAGCCGTGCTGCGCTCCGATCAGCGTGTCGCCGAGGCTGTCATCCTGCTGCACAATGACGGCGGACGCAGCTCTCTGGTCGCCTATGTTGTGCCGCGAGAGGGCGAGAGCTTGAGCGTGACAGAACTGCGCCGCACGGCCATGACCGCCTTGCCCGATTACATGGTGCCGCAAACGATAATGCTGATCGACAGGCTGCCGATGGGACCGAACAGCAAGCTGGATCGCGCCGCACTGCCCGCCCCGCGTATCGAACGCGAAATGGCGCTACCGGCCAATGACAAGGAAAAAGCAATCCTGGAGGTCTGGAAAGACATCCTCGACATCGGCGATATCGGCGTCACGGAGAATTTCTTCGATATCGGCGGACAGTCTCTGATGGCCGTGCGCATCGTCTCGCGCCTGAAGATGCGCCATCCCGAATGGCCGCTGACGATCGCCGATATGTTCAATCACCCTACCGTGCGCGATCTTGCGCTCGCCATCGACGGCAGCCGCGACGAGGCCGGCGTCGATGTCGTCTACCTCAGACGCAATGGCGATCGGCCGGTGCTCTATTGCTTCCCGGGCCTTCTCGTCAGCACGCGCGAATATATGCGCCTCGTGGATTATCTCGGCCCGGAACAGCCGGCGACCGGCTTTATCTGCTACTCGCTGACCGAAACCAAGACGCTGAGTACCCGCGTCGAAGATATCACCGCGCGTTACGCCGAAGCCGTGCGCAGACAAGCCAAAGGCCGGCCGTGCGCCTTCCTCGGCTGGTCGTGGGGCGGGCTGCTCGCCTATGAGGCCGCGCGTCAGCTCGGCAACGACATCGACCTACGCATGATCGGCATGGTCGATGTCTGCGACATGGACGAGGAGTTCACCGTCGGCATCATGCCGCGCTTCGAAGACGGCATCCGTGATCGCACCCATGCTGCCGTGCAGAGCTGGCTTGCGACCACGCCGATGCGCGAGGACTGGAAGAGACTGTTCGCCGCCATGAACGAGGAGGTTTACGAACAGTTCCTCCACCATGTCGTCAAGCATAATGTCAAACTGCCGACGGATGGTCCCGATATCGGCTCGGAAGAACATACTTTCTGGATCCTCATCGACAATGCGATGATTTTCCGTAACTACCGCCTGGAGCAATCCGATTTCCGCATCCATGCCTTTGCGGCCGAGGATTCTCTCACGCGTGCCCTCAACGTCATCGACTGGCGGCGATATTCTCCGAACGCGACGGCATCGGAGATCGTCACCGGCACCAACCATTTGACGATCATCGGCAAAACGCCCTTCCATCAGCGTTTCGCCCGGCGGCTCGATCATGCCTTTGCGCCGGGGCCGCTGTCCAAAGACACCGTCAAGTAACCCCCTCTTCGACATCATTCTGGAGCTGCATCATGACATCGCACGTGCTCGACCTCGCCGGGGCCGGTATCGGTCCCTTCAACCTCAGCCTTGCCGCTCAGCTCGATTCCATACCGCAACTTTCCGTCCGCTTCTTCGAGCGGCGCCCATCCTTCGCATGGCATCCGGGAATGATGCTGCCGGGTGCGGAAATGCAGACATCCATCCTCAAGGATCTGGTCACCGCCACCAATCCGACGAGCCGCTGGAGCTTTCTCTCGTATCTTGTTGCACATAAACGCTTTTATCAGTTTCTCAACGCAGAATATGAAGCTGTTCCGCGTAAAGAATTCGCCGACTATCTCGGATGGGTCGCGCGCGGGCTGACGTCGCTACGCTTCGGTGCCAGCGTCCGGGAGGTCCATGCCAATGACGGCTTTTTCTCCATAGCTACCGACGATGGTGCGATCAGCGCTCGCAATATCTCCGTCGGCGTCGGCAAGATTGCGTCTCGTCCGGCCTGGGCCGAACAGCTGCCGAAATCCATGACCTTCCACAGCAGCGAAGCGACGCAACGTATCGGTGATGTCAAAGCACCACGTATTGCCGTCATTGGCGGCGGCCAAAGCGGGGCGGAGATCGTCGACGCGCTTATGGATTTGAATAGCGTTTCGTCTATCCATTGGATAAGCCGCCGACCGAATTTCGAGCCGCTCGATGCGACGCCATTCACCAACGAGCTCTTCACGCCAAGCTATATGGAACGCTTCCACGGGCTTCCTGAAGAGCTGCGGATCACGCATACGCGCCGGCAGGTACTCGCCAGCGACGGCGTTTCCGCCTCCACCTTGAAAAAGCTCTATCGCCGGCTCTACGAGCGAAAGCTCGATGCCGTCGGTCATCCCGATCACGGCATATCGCTGCGCCCCTTCCGCAACGTCATCGCAGCCGAGCACGACGGTCCCGAGCTGGCACTGACCATGCGCAACGGCTTCGATGACAGCATCGAGACCTTATCTGTCGATATGGTCGTTCTTGCAACCGGCTATCACTTTGCACTTCCCCAATTCCTGCATTCGCTTGAAAATCGCATCGAACTCAACTCCATCGGCGAGCCGGTGCTGGAAAGCGACTTCTCGCTCAGATGGGATGGACCGCGTGAGAACCGCATCTTCGTTCTCAATGCCGGACGCCATAGCCACGGCATCGCCGAACCGCAGCTCAGCCTTACGGCATGGCGCAGCGCAGTCATCGCCAACGCATTACTCGGCCGCCAGCATTTCGATCTCGATCAGCTCGATCCGATCGTGCAGTGGGAAACGCATGACCAGCCGACAAACCTTCCGTCTCACTTGGGACAGGCAGCGGAATAGGTGAAGACGGGCCAACCGAAGGAGGAGACAGCACAGGTGGAGCTTCATAGCCTGTGCTTGTCCGATGACCTGCCTATACCGGAAGCGATTTTGAGCGAGGCAGAAAAAAGCCGTGCCGCAGCATTCAGATCATGCTCGGCGCGGCGCCTTTTCGTTGCCGGACGGGTCCTCTGTCGAAACATTCTCGGCAATCGGCTTGATTGTGCACCGCAGGCACTTTGTCTTGCGATTACCCATTCCGGCAGACCCTACCTGCGTGATTACCCCGACATCGACTTCAATATATCGCACACAAGGGGCCGAATTGCGCTGGCGATCTGTCGCGGCGGCAGCATCGGCATCGATATCGAACGTCTCGATGCATTTTCGGAGGAGGAAGCCTCCGAGATCATGCCGATGATTCTTTCCGAACGGGAGCTCAACCAAGTCCAGCAATTGGAGAGGCGACAGCGGCACGATGCTTTTCTCGCCTGTTGGGTTCAGAAGGAAGCTGCACTGAAGTGTTTTGGCCACGGCTTTTTGGCTGACCCGCAAAGCGTGATCCTGATACCGGGAAGCGCAACTTTTAGCAGAAGAAACTCGCTATCGGATGAACCGATTTTCGTCCAATCCGGTCGGGTCAGCGACGCAGAAAGCGGGGATTTTCAATGGGCTGTCGTAACATCAAGAGCGGCGTCAACGCCGATATGGCAGCATCACAAAAGCGGGATTTTCTTCTAGCTGCCGCAGAAAAATAAAATAAAATCAGGCGTATAAATCGTAATTTAGGAGGCACTTCACTTTTCAACCTCACTATCTTGACTCCTATTATCATGTTTTATAGGGTCCCTGTCAAAAAGAGGGGCACACCGGAATGCAACTTTGGATTTCAGCGAGAGCCCGACATGATTGCCAACCATTCGCAGTCGCCTTCCAATGAGCAACTCCAAACAGCACTTCACGCCTATCCGAAGCTCCTCTCCGTCGCACGCCGGATCACCGGCTGCATGAGCTTGGCAGAGGATGTAGTGCAAGAGGTTCTCCTCCAGCTGGTCTCCAAGCCGCTCAAGGAGGATATAGCGGCACCCACCCCCTATGTGATGCGCATGGTGCGCAATCTGGCGACGGATCACATGCGGCGTCTGCAATATGAGCGCGGCCTCTTCCTTGAAGAGGAAGTCGGCGGCAATACCTCCGCCTATGGGAGCCCCGAGGAACATCTCCACGAAGCTCAAGCCTACAAGGCCTTCCGCTGCACCGTCGAGGCCATGCCTGCAAGAACCAGAAAGTTCTATGAGGAGCATTATTTCGACGATGTCCCTCAGAAAACCATCGCCAAGGAGGCGGGCGTATCCTGCGCCCTTGTCTGCGGTCTTCTGCGGGAAGCGCATTCACGTTGCCTCGCCGCGATCTCGCTCGAAGTCGGGCATGATTGCGTTGCCGGCGGCGCCAACGCACGAAACCGATCGGCACGCAGGCGGGAGATGCGGGCTTGATGGCCCTGCGCTCCCAGATCGGCAATCAGTGCTCCACAAAGAGGAAAGGGAGAAATAGATGCAGGAAACCATCGAGATAACCGAATCCAAGGGTGCCATCTGTCGTGACATCATGTCGGAACTCACCGACTGGTTCGCCGATCCGGGTGTTATCGATGCGTGTGCCGGCGCCGTGGAAAATCTGCCGATGTTCGGCTGCGTCGAGGCGGATACCGTCGCCGGCTTCGTGTCGTTGCGCGCCCATCCGCCGTCTGCCATGGAGATTCTCGTGATCGCAACCCGGCGCCGGCATCATCGCAGCGGCGTCGGCAAGCGATTGTTGGCCGCAGCCGAAACCTTCGCCCGCTCTTCCGATTGCAAGCTTCTGACGGTCAAGACGCTTGCACCGCGCGGCCGGGACGAACCGCAATATGAAAAGACCCGCGCCTTCTACGACAGAAATGGCTTCATCCGCGCCGAGATATTCCCAACCCTCTGGCGTGAAAGCGATCCGTGCCTCTTCTTCGTCAAGCCACTGACCTCGATCAACTAACGCATCGCTCACCGGTGACCGAAATTTTAGGGAGCCGGTGGGCTTCAGCAGGAATGATAATGAAAAACGATAGGATCGCCGGAAACGATCAAAATCACGCAACGGTTTTTTCGACAGAGAGCCTGCGTTTCGAGATCGACGGCAAGAGCATTCTTCACCCGCTCGACATCAGCTTCAAGGCGGGCGAGATTTCCGGTCTGATCGGCCATAACGGCTCCGGCAAATCCACGCTGATCAAACTGCTGGCCCGGCAGATTCAGCCGACCGGCGGGCGCATCCTGTTCGATGGCGTAGCCGCCAGCTCCTACGACATGCGCGCCTTTGCCCGCGCCGTCGCCTATCTGCCGCAGGACACCAGTTCCGCTGCCGGCATGACCGTCGAGGAGCTTGTCGCCTGCGGGCGCTATCCCTGGCATGGCGCGCTCGGGCGCTTCACCGATCTCGATCGGGAGAAGGTGGAGACCGCGATGAGATTGACGCATGTCGATACCTTGGCAGGCCGCATGGTGGATACGCTCTCCGGCGGCGAGCGTCAGCGTGTCTGGATCGCCATGCTCGTCGCTCAGGACAGCCGCTGCCTGCTGCTCGACGAGCCGACATCTGCACTCGACATCGCCCACCAGATGGAAATCCTCGGGCTCGTGCGCGAGCTTTGCCGGACGAAGGATCTGAGCGTCATTCTCGTCCTGCACGATATCAATGTCGCGGCACATTTCTGCGATCATCTGCATGCGCTGAAGCAAGGGCGCCTCATTGCAGCAGGCCCTTCGCCGAGCCTCATGAAGGCCGAAACGCTCAATACGATCTACGGCACCAATATGGGCGTCACCGCTCATCCCGTGCATGGAACGCCGCTTGCCTATGTCATCTGAAAGCAGCTTCGAGAACCTGATGCTCTCCCGCCGCACGCTGCTTGCCGCTGCGGCACTTTTTGCCGTTCCGCAAGCGGGAGTGGCTGCAGAAACCATATCAGGGCCGATCGTTTCCCTCGATTACGGCCTGGCGTCGACACTGCTGGCGCTCGGCGTCACGCCCGCCGCCATCGCCTCGCTCGCCGATTGGGACACTTGGGTCGTCGAACCGAAAATGCCTGGTGGTGTCATCGATCTCGGCACCACCAGCGAGATCAATCTCGAGGTTCTTGCAAGCGTCAAGCCGGCGCTGATCCTGACGACGCCCTATCTCGCGCCTTTGAAGCCGCAACTGGAGGCAATTTCGCGCGTCCTGGAACTGACGATCTATGCCGAAGGCAGCGAAGCTTTGCCACGCTCCATCGAGGCGACGCGTCGGTTGGCCGACGCCATCGGCCGGCGGCAACGGGCGGAAGAATTCCTTGCCCGGTCGGAACAATTCTTCGACGACTGCGCAAACCGCGTCAAAAAGCTCAACCCTCCGCCGTTGGCGCTCATCAATTTCGTCGACCCGCGCCATGCCCGCATCTATTGCGGCGCAGGCCTCTACCAGAACGTCATGAGCAGGATCGGCCTCAAAAACGCCTGGACCCGGCCGGGCGATTACTGGGGCTTCGAGACGATCGGGCTGGAGCAATTGGCGACGCTCGATCAAAGCCTGCGCCTCATCGCATTCGAACCACTGCTGCCGCCGAACGTTCTCGACAATCTGCAGAATAGTCCGCTGTGGACCAGCCTCCCTTTCGTTAGGGACGGGCGCGTCTCCGTGCTGCCGGGCACATTGATGTTCGGCATGGTGCAGGAAGCGGAGCGCTTCGCGCGCATATTGCTTGACCATCTGGAAACATTCGCATGATCCGCGCCGAAAGAAATAACGTCCTCGGTGCTCCAGCCGTGGCGCTGATGTTGTTCGTGCTCGCCAGCCTGCTTGCCTGGCATCAACTGGCGCCTGACCTTTCACGCTTGTTCGAGCAGGAAGCAGGTTACGATCCGCAGCGCCTGCTGCTCGTCTATTCGACCCTGCCGAGGATCGTCACCGCCTTGCTGGCCGGTGTCGCACTCTCGTTGTCGGGAAGCCTGCTCCAGCAGGTGCTGCGCAATCCGCTCGCCTCTCCCTCCACACTTGGCATTTCCGCAGGCGCCAATCTTGCGCTTGTTGCCGTCATGCTTGTCTTTCCCGCTCTTCAGGGTCTCAGCCGCGATGCCGTTGCCCTGTTCGGCAGCACCGCTGCCGCTGCCGTCGTCTTCCTGATCGGTGCAAGACGGGGCTTCTCGCCCTTGGCGCTTGTGCTTGCTGGCCTGATCGTCGGCGTCTGGAGCGGAGCGCTTGCCGCCATTCTCGTTCTGATGAACGATCGCTATCTCTCCGGCCTCTTCATCTGGGGTGCCGGATCGCTGGCGCAGCAGAGCTGGACCATTCCGCTTTCCCTTCTCCCGAAAATCGCCATCCTTTCTATCGCGGCCTTGCTGATGGCGCGGCCGCTAGCGCTCATGGAACTTGGCGATAGCGGCGCAAGCGGACTCGGCCTATCGGTCAAGCGCACGCGTATTGCTGCCGTTTGCATTGCAATTGCGCTTGCCGGGATCGTCACCAGCGCCGTCGGTGTTATCGGCTTCATCGGCCTCATCGCGCCGCGCATCGCTCAGCTTGCCGGCGCCCGACGGATGAAGAGCCAGCTCATCTGGTCGCCCCTCATCGGCGCAGGCTTGCTGCTGCTGACCGATGAGGTTCTCGTGCTGCTTTCCGGGGCCTCCTCGACCTTCCTGCCGACGGGTGCCATCACCGCGTTGCTTGGCGCGCCATTGCTGCTCCTGATGCTGCCGCGCCTGAAGGCTGGGCAACGCAGCGCGCCGTCTCCCTCTCAGAATGCGAACCGAACGCCGCGCGCACCGCGCGTACTCTTGCTTGCATCAGTTCCCGCGCTCGTCCTTCTCCTAGCCGGCGCGGTCTTCTTCGGGCGCGCACCGGATGGGACATGGACGCTACTTGCCTATTCCCAATTGCTCGACGTGCTGCCTTATCGCCTTCCACGCATCGTCGGTGCCTTTGCTGCGGGCGCGATGCTTGGCGTCGTCGGTACAATCCTGCAACGGCTCAGTGGCAACGAGATGGCAAGCCCGGAGGTTCTGGGTATTTCGGCGGGCGCCACCCTAGGCGTCACCGCCGCTCTTTTCCTTCTGCCTGCTCCCAGCATGGCCGCCCAACTGGGCTTCGGCGGTCTCGGCGCTTTCGCGGTCCTCGTTGCCATCTTCCTGTTCGGCATCCGGTCGGGTTTCGCGCCGGAACGGGTCCTTCTGACAGGCATCGCGCTCGGAGCCATGCTGGATGCCTTCATCAGCGTGCTGGCCGCGAGCGGCGATCCGCGTGCGATGATCGTGATGCAATGGATGAGCGGATCGACTTATCTCATTGACATACCGAAGGCAATCTCCGCAACAATGGCGGCGGCGGCAGGCCTCGCGCTTGCCTTTCTGGCCCATCGCTGGCTCGACCTCTTGCCGCTTGGGGCTCAGGCAGCCCAGGCGATCGGCATTCGCGTCAACTTTGCCCGCGCGTGCCTCTTTGCTCTTGCAGCAGCCATCACAGCGGCCGCCACTCTTGTCGTCGGGCCTTTGAGCTTCATCGGCCTCATGGGGCCGCATCTGGCGCGAGAGCTCGGTCTGCGGCGTGCGTCACCCCAGCTTGCGGGTGCAGCACTCGCCGGCGGCAGCCTCATGGTACTCGCGGACTGGTTCGGCCGAATGATCGCCTTTCCCTACCAGATGCCCGCCGGCCTGGTTTCCGCGCTCATCGGCACCCCGCTGCTGCTGATATTGCTGATGAAGCGGCGCAGAGCGGCATAGTGGTCTATGATAACAGCTCGACTTTCCGGTGCGTCCTTCGGAACAGCCAATCAAACGGATGGAACTGTGTCGCTCGCTAAAGTCCGGCACGCGGTCGCCGAGCGGCACTTGCAGAAGTCGACGTGCTGAAAGAGCGATTGGATTTTGGCTGGCAAGAAGCTGAAAGGAAAATGTAGAGACGGGGGCTGGCTTCTTTGCTGCCGACCGTCCGGAATAATGAGGGCGCCGCGCAAAACCCGGCGCCCCGAAAAGCTTACCAGCGATACTTCAATGACGCCGTGATGTTGCGGCCCTGCCCGAGGTAGCAATAGCCCTCGTTGCAGACCGTCAGGCGGCGGTTGGCGATATTGCGGACGTCGACGGAGGCGGTGAGGCCCTTGTATTTCTGATCGACCGCGCCGAAGTCGTAGGACACGGCCGCATCAAGATAGACGCTCGCATCATTCTTGTCGGTGTTTGCCGTGCTGGTATAGGTCTCGCCGGTATAGCGAATGCCGGCACCGACGGTCAGCCCCTTTGCAGCCGAATCATCCTGGAACGTATAGTTCGACCATAGGCTGGCAATGTTCTGGGGGGTCACGGCCGGTGCGTTTCCGGCATTGTCGCCGCGCGTGATTTCGGAGTGGTTATAGGCATAAGCCGCAACCACATCCCAGCCGTCGGTGATATTGGCCCTGGCTTCCAGTTCGATCCCCTTGTTGGTCACCTCACCGAGCGAGGCATAGATGCCCATCAGCGGGTCGACCAGAACCGGCTTGTTCTTCTCAACCAGATGATAGGCGACAGCTGAGAGGAGAATGTCGGTGCCCGGCGGCTGGTATTTTACGCCAAGCTCGTACTGTTCGCCCTTGGTCGGATCGAGGATACTGCCGGATGCGGACCGCTGCGTGACGGGATTGAAGGAGGTGGAATAGCTAGCGAAGGGTGCAATGCCGTTGTCGAAGAGATAGAGCGCGCCGAGCTGGTAGGAAAACGCATTCTTGTTAAAGCTGTCTTTGGTTGTCGTATCGGTGGAGACAATGGTGGTGTCGGTCGACTGCTTGACCCATGTCTGGCGCCCGCCAAGCGTGAAGCGCCACTTGTCGAGTTCGATCTGATCCATGGCATAGGCGCCGAACTGCTGCAGGCTGCCATTGACCCGACTTAAATTATAGGCCGGCGTCGGCCCCGATACTCCATACCTCGGATTGTCGATATCGAAGTCATAGGCGGGGCTGGTCGTTGCATCCATCCCATATGCGAATGAATCGCTCATGCGGGTATAGTCGAGCCCGAACAGCATGGTATGGGCTGCAGGGCCGGTATCGAATTTGGATTCGAGCTGGTTGTCGACCTGGAAGACATTCATCTTGTCGCCAATTGCCGTCGCACCGCGCTGGGCGACATCTCCAACCCAGCTGTAGGTGCCGAGATAGCGCGACTTCAGATCAAGATGCGAAAAACGAAGGTTCTGGCGGAAGGTGAAGCCGCCGTCGAACTCGTGTTCGAACTGGTAGCCGACCTGCTGCTGCTTGGTTCTCTGATAATCGTAGTCCGGATCGCTATCGCGATAATCGAGAACATTGCCATCGGGGCCGATCATGGCACCGACATTTGCATCCGTTTCCGTGGATTGCGCCGAGCCATAGACGGTGATTTTCGTCGTGTCATCCGGTTTCCAGGTAAAGGATGGCTGGATCAGATAGCGATCGTCGGCAATATCGAAATTGGTGTCGCCCTTTCGGGCCAGGCCGACGATGCGATACAGCATGTTGTCATCGTCCTGATTGACCCGGCCGCCAAAATCGAACATCGTCTGGGCACGATCCGACGTTCCATAGAGAACACCGACTTCCCTGATCGTCTCTTCGGTCGGCAGCTTCGATATCTTATTGACGATACCTCCGGGCGAACCGGCGCCATAAAGCACGGATACCGGCCCCTTGATGATCTCGACACGGTCGAGCGAATAAGGATCGGTCCTGAACATGGCGTAGTTCATATAGGGCTGCCGCAGCCCGTCGCGATAATCACCGGAGGTCGTGACATCATTGCCGCGAATATAGACTTGGTCGAAGCGCGGATCGAAGCCATAGGAGCCGGTCTGAACGCCTGCGGAATAGCGCACCGCCTCGACGATATCCTGAGCGCCACGCTGTTCGAGCTCCTCCTTGGTCACCACCGAAACGGAGCGAGGCGTCTCGACGAGCGGCGTATTGATCTTGGTGGCGCCCCTGCTCTTCTTTGCCGCGACAGTCGTGTTGTCGCTTGAGTCACTCGACTGGCCACTGACGATGATCGGCGCGAGCTGCGTGGCATTTCCATTGTTCGCATCAGCCGTTGCGTCCTGCGCAAAGGCATTTCCGCTCAAGGCAAACATTGTTGCAAGGGCCGTAGCGCTGCTCGCAAGCTGGAATCTCTTACGCATTAAATACCTGATATGAATATGGAATTCCTGCTTCATAAGCCCTTTTCGCCTACCTGTTTTTGAAAAAGATGGCGCAAATTAGTCCGCACTTACAGCCGGCGTCAAGAATACATGAGTGTGCGAGTCATATTTTTGGTGAATTCCACTCGCATGTTGCAGAACGGCTCCGTCGGCCATATGGCGCATGGCGGAGCACGCCTGAAATTACGCTTAACAAGCTATTTGGCCTGCTTGCCAGATCGCATTGCCCATAATATGAGAATTCTCATCATCTTTTTGAATATGGGCGCTGTTGCGTTAGCGCCCTGCATAATCGGTCAGCCGGAGAAGGCCATGTCGCACAATTCGTCGCAGAACGCGGCCGCCAAGCTCGCGCCGGTCACCCTTCCCGGCTGTAGATTTGCTGACCTGAAATTTGACAATGCCGAGCATCTGCACCGGATATTTCTCTACACTCCCGATAAGCCGGCACCGCCCGAGGGTTGGCCGATCCTTTATCTGACCGACGGCAATGCCTGCTTTGCCACCGCTGTCGACGCGCTGAAGGTGCAGGCGAGCTATCCGAACGGGACCAATGTTGCCGAAGGCGTCATCGTCGCCATCGGCTATCCCACGGACGAGCCATATGATCCGCTTCGCCGCTCCTGGGATTTGAGCCCGCCACCCGGGCGGGTCTATCCCCCGTTTTTTCCCGATACGCCGGATGTGAAGACAGGCGGCAGCGAACGCTTTCTGGCGCTCATCGAAGAAGAGCTCAAGCCCTGGATAGAACGGCAGGTCCCGGTCGACCGTTCGCGCCAGACGCTTTTCGGCCATTCGTTCGGCGGCCTATTCACGCTCTACGCGCTGTTTTACAAACCCGACGCCTTCAGTCGCTGGATTTCCGCAAGCCCGGCGATCTACTGGGAAGATGCCACTATTCTTTCGATGGAGAGAGAATTCCTCGACAGGCACAAAGAGCCGTTCGATATGGAACTGCATCTTTCCGCCGGTCAGTATGAAGGCGAGACCTTGGCGCCCTTCCATAAGGGTACAGCCGAAGAGCAAAAGCGACAGGAACGGGCAAGAGAAACACGCACGATAGAACTCGCCCGCGACATGGCTGAGAGATGGGCCAAACCGGCGTCATCCACAGGAACGATAACCTTTGAGGAATATGCCGGAGAGAACCACATGTCGGTCCTCCCTACAGCGCTGAACCGGGCTGTGCAGATCGCATTTCGAAGAAAGAAATCCACCTGATATTCATAGGCTTGCGGCCTGAAGTTGCAGCCTAATCTCCGACCAGGCATCGCCTTTCGTGCATTCACGCGAAGGGGCGTATTCTATGTGCATTTCTGGCCTCTTACGGCATCTCAATCGGCCAAAATTA
The DNA here is from genome assembly GCF_054558365.1 of Rhizobium sp. No.120. NCBI lineage: Bacteria > Pseudomonadati > Pseudomonadota > Alphaproteobacteria > Hyphomicrobiales > Rhizobiaceae > Rhizobium > Rhizobium sp. No.120. The sequence continues at coordinate 499,506 of NZ_BAAJNQ010000004.1, read as the reverse complement.
ACCATCGGTTAACCATAGTCGCCTTTATTTGTTATAGTAGACACAAAGACTTGATTCCAACGATCGTCGCGCGATTTGCCGATGAATGTCACCACACGGGATTGCCGCGATCTAAGAGATGCATTTTTCAAAGACGATAGCGTTGATGATACTGGCCTGCATCGGCGCCGGTTGCTCCACAACCGGCCAGGTTCGCCAATCGATCGGCGTGGAAACGGTCACGAGTGACAAGGCGCTGGCATTTCCGCCGCCAGGCGGACCGGCGATCATAAACGTGGTCGAGCGCAGGCATGGCAAGGATGTCGAGCAGACGATCGCGCTCTCCACCTCGTCTTCCGTCTCAGGCCAGAACTTCCTCAAGATCCAATTTCAGGGCATAACAGGGTCCAATCCGGGGCTCGGAAGCCGGCCGTTCGATACGATCAAAGACCGCGTGATCGCCCGCGAAATGGCGACCGTAGTACCCGGCGTTCGGCTCGCCCGCTCGGCGACTTTCGTCCAGAATAACTACGGTCCCTTCGGCTATGCCTCCGGCCAGAGCCGGGTGGGCGATACATGTATTTACGCCTGGCAGCAAGTGAAGGCCGGTTTTGCCCCACAGCAGGAGCAGCGCAATTTTGGCATGGTACAGGTACGCATTCGGCTCTGCGACGCCCACGCGAGCGAACGCCAGCTATTGAGCACCGTCTACGGCTATACCATCGCTGGCCATTTTGCCGGCGCCGCGCTTAACCCTTTTGGCGCGCCGCGCGGTGCTGATGCCGTTCTCGGCAAACCGGGCGAACTCGTCTATCCAGACGCGACGCCCTACCGCACGGCGCCGATTAGCATCGGTTATCAGCCCTCCTCCGTCACAACGCGTCCGGTAATCAGGCGCCCGCCGGTGGTGAGCCAGCCTCAGCCGCAAGCGGCACCAGCGATGCCACCGATGATCGGACCGCGCGTGCCGTTGCCGGATGGTCAGGCAGATCCATCGCAGCCAAATGGTGGAAGCGGCGGCAGTTCATCGGCCGCACAGCCGCCCGCAAATACCGCAAGCAAAATCATCATGCCTTTACCGGACTGTAACGGGGCAACTGGCATATCTCAGGGGTGCCGCTAGCAGCGGCCCGCTTGGGGCGCCAGGATGGCGTCTGGCAATACCTTTGAAGGGACACCGATGCAGACTGCACGCAGCATCTTGATATGGGCCGTGATAGCGCTATGCGGGATCGTCCTTATAACCTTGCCGGTCAACCTTCAAACCCAGCTGATTGCCAGCACCGTTGTGGTCACCCTGATGGCGATCATCAAGATCCTCAAGCGTCAGGGAACATGGCGGCTGGTGGCACTCGCCTTCGGCACCGCCATCGTGCTGCGCTATGTCTATTGGCGCACGTCCTATACGATACCCCCCATCAACCAGCCGGAAAACTTCATTCCCGGCCTACTGCTCTATCTCGCCGAAATGTACAACGTAGCGATGCTGATGCTCAGCCTCTTCATCGTCGCCACCCCGCTGCCGCCACGAACTAAGCGCGCTTCCGAAACCAAGAACTTCCCGAGCGTCGATGTCTTCGTTCCGTCCTATAATGAAGACACCAATCTTCTGGCCAACACGCTTGCCTCCGCCAAGGCGATGGACTATCCGGCCGACAAGCTGAGGGTATGGCTGCTCGACGATGGCGGCACTTTGCAGAAGCGCAATTCGACAAAGATTTTGGAATCGCAGGCGGCAATCGCACGCCATGACGAACTCAAGAGGCTCTGCGCCGATCTCGATGTCGAATATCTGACGCGCGACCGCAACGAACATGCCAAAGCCGGCAATCTCAACAACGGACTGGAGCATTCGAACGGCGACCTGATTGCGGTTTTCGATGCCGACCACGCGCCTGCGCGTGATTTCCTGCGCGAAACCGTCGGCTACTTCGAGGACGACCCGAAGCTTTTTCTGGTTCAGACCCCGCATTTCTTCATCAATCCAGACCCGCTGGAGCGCAATTTGCGCACTTTCGACAGCATGCCGAGCGAGAACGAGATGTTCTACGGCATCATCCAGCGCGGTCTCGACAAATGGAATGCCGCCTTCTTTTGCGGTTCGGCCGCCGTGCTTAGCCGCAAGGCGCTGCAATCGCAAAATGGCTTTAGCGGCATCAGCATCACGGAAGATTGCGAAACCGCGCTCGCGCTTCATGGTGCAGGTTGGAACAGCATCTATGTCGATAAGCCGCTGATTGCGGGCTTGCAGCCGGCAACCTTCGCAAGCTTCATCGGCCAGCGCAGCCGCTGGGCGCAGGGCATGATGCAGATTCTGCGCTTCCGCTTCCCACTCCTGAAGCGCGGTCTGACGCTGCCGCAGCGGCTCTGCTACATGTCGTCGACGCTATTCTGGTTGTTTCCGTTTCCGCGCGTCATCTTCCTGTTTGCGCCACTCTTCTATCTTTTCTTCGATCTCGAGATCTTCACGGCATCGGGCAGCGAGTTTCTCGCCTATACGCTTGCCTATATGCTCGTGAACCTGATGATGCAGAACTACCTCTATGGGTCGTTCCGCTGGCCCTGGATTTCCGAGCTTTACGAATATGTCCAAACGGTGCACCTATTGCCGGCGGTTATCTCGGTCATGCTCAATCCCCGAAAGCCGACCTTCAAGGTCACTGCCAAGGACGAGTCGATCGCCGTCAGCCGGCTTTCGGAAATCAGTCGCCCGTTCTTCGTTATTTTCGCCGTTCAGATCATCGCGCTGGCGGTCACAATCTACCGCGTCTATGCGGAGCCCTATAAGGCCGACGTTACGCTTGTCGTCGGCGGCTGGAACGTCATCAATCTCGTTCTTTCCGGCTGTGCGCTTGGCGTCGTCTCGGAACGCGGCGAGCGCGCGTCTTCACGGCGCGTGCGGGTCGATCGCCGCAGCGAGTTCGGGATCGATGGCCGGTGGCATTCCGCTTCCATCGAGGACGTTTCCGTCCACGGTGCGAGATTGAATGTCTTCAACAAGGATCTGGAGCCGGTCAATGTCGGCTCAGAAGCAACCATACGCTTCCAGCCCCATAGCGGCGCCGAGATGGTGACCCTGTCGGTGATCGTCCGTAATATCGAACAGATGGGAGATATCACCGCCATTGGCTGCCAGTATATTCCGAAGGGCGCTGCCGACCACCGCCTGATTGCCGATCTCGTCTTTGCCAATTCCGATCAATGGACGAAGTTCCAGCAGGCGCGGCGGCGCAATCCTGGCATCATCCGCGGGACCTTCTGGTTCCTGAGCATGTCGCTTTATCAGACCAGCCGCGGCCTGCTCTATCTGTTCAAAGGTGTGGGCTCGGATCGCACGCAGCAGCGGCGGGATGCGAAGGCGAGAAGCTGATGAACCGCGCCCTCCCTCTCCTCCTGCTTCTCCTTGGCGCCGTCACAGCACAGGCACAGACGACGCCGTTCGACATGTCTGGTGAGCGGCCGAAAGGCGAAACGCCAACGGTACCTCAGATTATTATTCCGCAAACCGCGCCGCAGAGGGAGTCCCCGAAAACAGTAGCGCCTCCGGCCACTACTCCTCAAACCATCGCACCTCAGACCGCGGCTCCTCAGGTCGCCCCACCTTTGGTCGTGACGCCGCCGGCCGTTACGCCGCAGACCTCTGCGCCACAGGCAGTCCCGCCTGTTGCTCCCGGGCAGACAACGCCACAAGCGGCGGGAAAGATAAAGCAGGCGACCGCCGGCAACGACGTTTCGGCCTTCCGCCGCTATATCGTTCCCTTCGCAAAGCTGCGATTGGAGGGCGAGGCCGATCGCAAGTCCTGGTCGATCTACCTGACGCCCGAGCAGGCGGCAGCCCCGGCGAAACTCACCTTTGCCTATCAGAATGCAGTTGTCGTCGCTCCCGAAGCATCGCAGATCACCGTTCTGGTGAACGACCGCGCCGTCCATCAGCAGCAGATCGGCTCCTCGGACAACGAGTCCGATATCAGCTTCGACATTCCGCGCGGGCTCCTGCAACCCGGCGCCAATCTATTGACCTTCGAGGCGACCCAACGCCATCGCGTCGACTGTGACATTGCGTCGACCTACGAGCTTTGGTCCGATATCGATCCCGCCAGAACCTATCTCAGCTTTGCCGGCCGCGACGCGGAGAAACTGTCGACGACCGATGCCATCCGCGCAATCGGTATCGACGGCACCGGCAAGACGCAATTCAATCTCGTCGTGCCAGCCCTGGCTCAACCAGAGACGACCAAGCCGATCCTGCATCTGGCACAGGGACTGGCGCTTCTGAGCGGAATGCCGAACCAGGCCTTTTCATTCGGCACGGATGCCCTCCCCACGCCCGGCCCCGGCAAAATGACTGTGGTCGTCGGCACGCCAGCGGAGCTGCAGCCCATCTTTACCGTTCCGGCCGCAGCCCAAAACGGGGCGCTCGCGGCCTTTGCGACAGACCCGCGCAGCGGTCAACAGCTTCTTCTTGTCAGCGGCCCCTCCTGGCAGGCGATCTCGTCTGCGATCGACTTGGTGGTGTCGCCGACCGAACGCGCGCCAGGCATCCGCCGGGATCTGTTGGTAACGCAGCGATGGTCCGCACCCGACGCGCCGCTGATCTATTCGGGCACCAGCCTTTCCTTCGAGCAGTTGGGCGTCAGGACGACAGAATTCTCCGGCCGTCGTTTCCATACCAGCTTCAACGTGGCAATCCCCTCCGATTTCTATGCGAATGCCTATGGCGAGGCGACCATCCTGCTGGATGCGGCCTATGCCAAGGATGTGCGGCCGGGCAGCCATATCGACGTCTACGTCAATGGCAGCATCGCCACGACCAAGCCGATCACAGCGACGGGGGGCGGCATTTTCCGGCAATTGCCCATCCGCATCACCATGCGCCATTTCAAGCCGGGCCTGAACACCATCACACTTGAAGCCATGTTGCTGGCCGATGAGGATACCGCCTGCGCGCCTGCCGCGACATCGAGCACGACACCGCGATTTGCATTATTCGACACGAGCCAGTTCACGGTGCCGGATTTCGCGAGGATCGCACAGCGCCCGAATCTGGCGGCTCTTGCCGGCACAGGCTACCCCTACAGCCGCGAGACCGAGCCCGCCGCGCTCTTCATCGACCGCCCGGATGCCGACACCTTGTCCGCGACCGCAACGCTCCTGGGCCAGATGGCGCTCACCGCCGGTCACCCCATCCCTTTCGAACCGACCGCCTCGCCGAATACCGTCGGCACCCGTAGTGCGCTGTTCATAGGATCCGTTTCGCAGCTGCCGTCGACAATCCTTGCGCAAATGAACATCTCCGCTGCGAGCCAGGTCGCCTGGCGTCCGCCCGCCCCTGGCCAGGGCAATATCCCGGAAGCTTCCGTGACGATCGCCGATTGGCGCACGCGCATCAATGGCGGGATGTTGCAGGGGCAGATGCAGAACTTCCAGCAATGGATGCATCGCAATTTCGACATTACTCTGAGCTCGCTGCGCTTTATTCCCAGCTCCGAACAGATGTTCACACCATCGAATGCAAACAGCTTCCTGATCGCCCAGGAGGCAAATCCGACCAATGACGCAACCTGGACCGTCGTCACCGCGCCCAGCGCCGGAGATCTGCGGGCGGGCGCCGAGGCGATGAGCGCGCAGCATACCTGGTCCCAGATCAGCGGTCGCATCACGGTCTATTCCGGCAAGACGGGGAAAATCGACACGGTGCCCGTGAGCCGATTCAGCTTTGTCGTCTCCCAGCCCTGGTCGCTGACGAATTATCGGCTGATTGCCGCAAACTGGCTTTCCAGCAACATATTGTCCTATGCCTTGCTATTCGTTATCGGCTCCTTCCTGCTCGGCGTGAGCACGGCAAGCGTTCTTTCCAAGATCGGCAGGCGCGAATGAAGCTTTGGTGCCTTGTTCTTGCTATCTGCAGCGTGGCCATATTGACGACAGCGCAGCCGGCTGCCGCTCAACGAGCGGCGATCGATCCTCAGGCCTGGGCTGCCTACAAGGCGAAGTTCCTCGATGTGAATGGTCGCATCATCGACAACGGCAATGGCGGCATTAGCCATAGCGAGGGGCAAGGATACGGCATGCTGCTTGCCTACCTGGCCAACAATCCGGCCGATTTCGAACAGATCTGGTATTTTACCCGCACGGAGCTGCTGCTGCGCGATGACGGGCTTGCCGTCTGGAAATGGGATCCGGCCGTCATCCCCCATGTGGCAGACACGAATAATGCCTCGGACGGCGACTTGCTGATTGCCTACGCACTGGCCCTGGCGGGTTCGGCTTGGAACAACAGGGATTACCTGCAGGCGGCCGCAAGCATGGCGAGATCCATCCTTGCCCATCTTGTTATCACGTCCGCGGGGACGACGCTGCTTGTCCCAGGCGCGGAGGGTTATCGGCCGCCGGGGCGCATAGACGGGCCGATCGTCAATCCATCCTATTGGGTCTTCGAAGCAATCCCTGTCATGGCGCTGCTGGTGCCTTCCGATCGCTGGCAGAAGCTCAGCAACGACGGCCTTGCCCTGCTGCGCTCCTTGCAATTTGGCCCGCGCAAGCTTCCTGCCGACTGGGTCAGTCTCAAGGCGAAACCGGAACCGGCGGAGAGCTTCGAGGCGGAATTCGGCTATAATAGCGTCAGGATCCCGCTTTACCTAGCCCGCGCCGGGGTCGACGACAAGGCGCTGCTTTCGCGTCTGCAGCAGGGAATGACCGTCGCGGAGGATGAGCCGGCCACGATCGATCTGACGACCGGCAAGCCGAAGGACATGCTTCCCGACGCGGGTTATAGAATTGTTAACGATGTTGTGGCGTGTGTGGTGAGCGGTACGAAACTGCCTGCTTCGGTTCGGCAGTTCACGCCATCACTTTACTACCCGGCCACCTTGCAGCTGTTGAGCCTGGCTTTCGTCACGGAGAAGCATCCGGAGTGTTTATAAAGTCCACCTTGATCATGGCTTTCCTGGCCGTCGCCGTGGCGGGGTTTACGCTCGCGACGAAGGATCACGATTCGCCGGAAGACAAGATCAAGCTGGCAAAGTCGGCGCGCCTCGAACCGCAGGCGATACTCGTCGCCGATAGTAGCTCCGGAAAGCCGATCGACTTGCAAGCACTCGCCGACCATATACAGGCGGCTGCACCATCGGCTGTTCTCTCTGACCCACCCTCCAAGCCGGCAAGTGAGAGCACCACCGACGCAATCGCCCAAGCTTCGCAACAGCAGGCGCAGCCGCAATCAATGCAGCCGTCAGCTCAACAGACAAACCCGGCGCAAGCTGTCGATAATCAGCCGAAGGTCGACGAAAGCGCATTGCGCTATTTTGCAAGCCGGGGCGACAAGGCCAGACTGCAGGCCGAAATCTCTCGGCTGCAGGCGCTCTACCCGAATTGGAGGCCGCCTGCCGATCCGCTGGCTATCCCGCAAAACAGCGACAAGCAGCTCGAAGCCATGTGGCAGCTCTATTCAGAAGGCCGATATGCCGAGGTGCGCAAGGCTGTCGCCGACCGTCAGGCTGCCGAAGCTGAATGGCAGCCGCCCGCCGATCTGCTGGAGCGGCTCGATATCGCGGAAGCCCGCACCCGGCTCGTCAACGCGTCAGATCTGAAGCAATATCAGACCGTAATCGACATCGGCGCCAAAACGCCGAGCCTGTTGACCTGCAGTGATATCGATGTTCTCTGGCGCGTTGCCGAAGCCTTCGTCCGCACGGATCGCGCAGCTCGCGGCCAGGACGCCTACAAATATATCCTGAAGACCTGCACCAATCCGCAGGAAAGGCTCGCGACCATCCAGAAGGCGGCGGCCCTCCTGCCCTATCAGCCAATGCAGGATCTTTTGGCTCTTGAAAGGCCAGACGGCAATGGCGGACGGGAGTTCGACGGCATAAGGATTGATCTGGCTCGCCGCTTCGTTGCGCAGGGCAATGACGATCCCAAACTGACTGTATCGCAGGATTATCTATCCCAAGTCGAGCGTGTCGCCCGCAGCCAAGGTCTCGCCTCCGATGATGCGCTCCTCGGCTGGTATTACTTGCGCCGAAGCGATTATTCAGACGCCGAGCAATGGTTCAAGGCCGCCCACGAGAAGGAAGATTCGGCAACGATCTCACAGGGCTTGGCGCTGGTGCTGATCGCTGATCGCAAGCCGCAGGAGGCCGAAGACGCCATGTATAAGTGGCGAAACGAATCCAAGGATGCGATGGCGACCTATCTTGCGGCAACCGCCAATCTGATTGCGCTGCAACCACCGGCCAATCTCAGTGAAGATGTTCTCGGTCGTATTGCCGCGGAAGTCGTGAAGCAGAAATATGTCCCGACGGCCCAGCAATTCGGGTGGTTTGCGCGTTTGATGAACCAGCCGCAGGCCGCTGCCCGCTGGTTCGAGACCGCTTTGCGCTGGAAGCCGGACGACGAACCCTCCGCCTACGGCCTTGCCATCACCCGCAATCAATTGAACGACCGGCTGGGTGTTGCCGAAATTCAGAGGTTGTGGGCCGGTCGCTCGCAACGCATCGCCGTGCTCGGCGAGCCAGCCCCACGCACGCCGGCATCGGAACCGCTGCCATCGCCCAGCCAGGCCGGACCGTCGACACCACAAACTCTGCCCCAAACATCGATGCCGCAAGGCACAGCGCAGAATGTGCCGCCAGCAGTCTCCCAGGCTGCACCTCAGCCTCCGGCGACACGGCCCTACGTCAACGCGCAGATGCCCGACCAACCGATCGCGCCCGCTCGTCGTGCGCCGTCTCAGGATTATGCTGAACCGCAGACCAGCATCCGGGTCGCCACCCGCTCGGCACGGAACACGGCTGGATGCAAGACCACCATCAATGCGCAGTTGCTGACACCTGGCAATGCTCTTTCCCGTGGCTGGTGCCTGATGAACCTCAATCGGCCCATGGAAGCCGTCGAAGCTTTTGGCGTCGCCTTGAACAACCCGGACCCGAAGTCGCGCGAAGAGGCAGCCTATGGGCAAAGCTTGGCCTATCTGCGGGCAGGCCTCACCAATGATGCGGCCGTCGCCGCCACCAAGGCACCGATGAACCACCAGCGCGCCGCCGAATTGCAGGTCGCCATACTGGCCGACCGCGCGCTCTCGGCCTTCGAGGGCAAGCGTTATCACGAGACTTTGCTCTATCTCGACCAGCGAGCGCAACTGCAGCAGGAACGCGTCGACCTGATGGTGCTGCGCGGATATTGCTATCTCAATCTGAAAATGTACGACGACGCCGAACGCATCTTCACCGCCGTCGCCGCAACCGGGAACCGAGACGGCAGCCGCGGTCTGCGGGACCTGCAGCTTACGCTACATCCACCGCGAGGGGAGTATTAGGTGCCATCAAAGCTTGCAGGCACCAATCGCAGCGACTTACATGCAATTAGGGTACCTGCGCCCCAGTTGCCGTCGTGAAGACCCGATAAAGCGACCGCGTCGCAGCAACGAAAAGCTGGTTCCGTTTCGGGCCGCCAAATGTAAGATTAGCAACCGTCTGTGGTATTTTGATTTTACCGATCAAGCTGCCGTCTGCTGCAAAACAATGAACGCCGTCGCCTGCGCTTGTCCAGATATTGCCGTCGACATCGGCGCGGAAGCCGTCCGGAATGCCGGTGTCGATGTTGCAGAAGACGCGGTCGTTTGCGAGTTTCTTGCCGTCCACGACGTCGAAGACGCGAATGTGGCGGGGCGCGCTGATGTCGTGGCTTGCGGCGGAGTCGGCGACATAAAGCTTCGTCTCGTCCGGCGAGAAGGCCAAGCCGTTTGGCTGGCGGAAGTCATCCACCACCACGTCCAACGTCTTTGTCGACGGATCGAGGCGGTAGACGTTGCGGGTCGGCTGCTCCGGATCCGCCTTATAACCCTCGTAATTCGAGAGAATTCCGTAGGTCGGATCGGTAAACCAGATCGTTCCATCGGAGCGGACGATCACGTCGTTGGGCGAGTTCAGACGCTTGCCTTTATAGCTCTCGGCAAGCACGGTAATCGAGCCGTCGATCTCTGTACGCGTCACACGGCGGCCGCCATGTTCGCAGGATATCAACCGCCCTTGGCGATCGCGCGTATTGCCGTTGGCGAAGTTCGAGGGTGAGCGGAAGGTCGAGACATTCCCGCCCGGCACCCATCGCAGCATGCGCTCGTTGGGAATGTCGCTCCAGATTAGGCATCCGACATCGGCAAACCACACCGGCCCCTCCGCCCAGCGGCAATCGGAATAAAGCTCCTCCAGACCGGCGCTCGGGACGATCAGATTGCGGAAGCGCGTGTCGTAAATTTCGTAAAGGGAAGGAGGAGCGTCGTTGGACATCGCAGTTTTCCTAGGGGTCTTTTGGGAGAGAGTTCAGCGCCCGCCAACGGGGCGGCCGCCAGCCACGAGAATGACGGCAATGATGATCAGGCCGGTCAGAACGAGCCTTGGTCCTGCGCCGAAACCGTAAGTGTTCAACATGGAGACGACCAGGAACATGAACAGCGAGGCACCCCATATGCCCGGCACGTTGGAATCGCCACCGGCAACAGCCGTCCCGCCGATGATGACGACGGCAATCGACATCAACAGATATTCCGCGCCCATATTGAGGGCGGCACCGCCAGAGAAGCTTGCGAGCAGATAGCCGCAGATCGAGGCGAGAATGGCGCATAGCACATAGGTCGCAAGCCTCGTTCCGTCGACCGGAATACCGGCCATGCGCGCCGCGAACATGCTTTGGCCGATCGCCGAGATCCAGCGCCCATAGATCGTCTTCTCCAGGAGGATCCAGGCAAGTGCCGACAGCAGCAGGGCGACGATGGCGACATTTGGTATGCCGAATACCCCCGATGTCGTAAACTCGGCCAGATATTCGGGCGGCTTGATACGCAGGCCGCGATTGCTCCAGATGGCGGTCGACTGAATGATGAAGCTCATCGAGAGTGTCGCGATGATCGGCGGAATGCGCAGCAGCTTGATCAGTGCATAATTGCCGATCCCGATGCCAAGGCCGATGACGACCGACACTAGCAGGCCCGGCACGATCATGCTGTCTTCGACATTCATGAGTTTCAGCGCGATGGTACCGGCAAGCGTCATGGTCGCCGGCACGGAAAGATCGATATTGCCAGGCCCGAGTGTGATGACGAACATCTGCCCGACGCCGACGATGACAGAGAATGCCGCAAAGGTGAGTGCCGCCTGCGACAGGCCGACGGAGCTGGCGCCGCCGGTAAAGAGAACGGTGATGATCCACACCGCGATTGTGGCGATGAAGGACCAGATCCAGGGTTTGCGGCCGAGCGTGGCAAGCGCGATCATGATTGTTTCTCCCGCTTTTCGACGCGATTGAGCAAGAGCCTCAGGGCAAGCACGATGATCAGGATGGCGCCCTGCGCTCCGATCTGCCAGTCGGGCGATATCCGCAGAAACGACAGGAAGGAGCCCGCCAGGGTCAATGTCAGTGCGCCGATGACGGCACCGACGGGCGAGACACGGCCGCCGGTAAACTCTCCGCCGCCGAGGATGACGCCGGCAATCGACAACAAGGTATAGCGCAGCGCGATATTCGCATCCGCCGAGGTGGTCAGCCCAACCAGCGCAATACCGGCCAATACGGCGAATAAGCCCGCCAGCGCATAGGCCGCGGCACGCAGTCTGACGACGGACCAGCCAGCACGCTGCAGCGACCGCTGATTGCCGCCGACGCCGCGGATCAGCACCCCGAAAGAGGAGCGCATGACGATCAGATGGGCAAACAGCGCGATGACGATGCTGGCTATGATCGCGATGGGGACTAGCGGCGGCTTCGAAGTCATCAGCCAGCGCGCCCAGTCGGGCGCGGTACCGCCCGGTGCCGGCAATAGCAGAACCGCCAAGCCACCCCAGACAAAGCTCATACCGAGCGTCACCACGATCGAGGGCAGATCCCTGATATAGATGACGATGCCAATCGCGGCATAGACGGCAATTGCGGCCGCCAGAATGAGGATCCCGATGAGCGGCGCCGACTGCAGATAGGTCGCCGCCACGCAGGCCGTGAAGCTGACGAAGGTCCCCATCGACAGATCGAGATCGTTGACCGACATGATCATCATCTGCGCGATCGTCGCAAGCGCAATCGGCACGGCGAGATTGAAGAGCAGGTTGAGGCCGATATAGCTCATGGCGCGCGGCTGCAGATAAAAGACCGCGGCGAGCAGCACGGCAAGCGATAGCGCCGGAATGAGCAGGCGCAGGGTAGCGGAAGACGGACGGCTCATGCGCCCTCCCCGGCAAAGGAAGCCGCCAGCACATTTTCCTCCGTGATTTCGTCTCCAATCAGTTCCGCAACAATAGCGCCGTCGCAAAAGACGTAGGCGCGGTCGCAAAGCCGGATTTCGTCCATCTCGGTCGAATACCAGATAAACGTTCGGCCGGACGAAGCCTCGTCGCTCAAGATCCTGTAGACCTCCTGCTTGGTACCGATATCGACACCGCGCATGGGATCGTCCATCAGCACGATCGGCGCCGTCGTGGCCAAGGCGCGGGCAAACAAAACCTTCTGCTGATTGCCGCCGGACAGGGACAAGATGCCGTTCGCCATCGTCGGCGTACGGATTTCGATGCGCCCCTTCCAGTCCGCTCCAAGACGATCCTCACGCCCGCGATCGATGACCGACAGACGCGAAAAATCGCTGAGCGAGGCTATGCTGAGGTTTTTCAGGATGCTCCAAAGCGGAAACGTGCCGTTCAAGCTCCGGTCGCCGGCGACGAAGGCGATATTGCCTTGCCTGCCCGGCAGCCAGTTGTGTGAAAGCGAGCGATGGAGATCTAGCAGCATGTCGGTCTGGCCATGGCCGGCGAGCCCGGCAAGTCCTATCACTTCGCCCCTGCGGGCATTGAAGCCAAGGCCCTTTCCTCCCCGCGCCGGCAGTGCAAGCAGAGGAGACGATGTGGCATTCTCCGCGCTTTTGCGCTTACGGTCCTGTTCCTTGACAACACTGCCCATTGCCTGGACCAGGCTGTTGACGGTGAAATCCTGAGCAATGCGATCGGCGACGACGCGGCCGTCCTTCATGACCAGAATTCGGCTTGCGGTCGAAAGGATCTCACCGAGAATATGCGAGATCAGCATAACCGCCCCGCCTGTTTGCACGAAGCTGCGCACATAGGTCATCAGCTGAGCGGCCAGTCCTGCATCGAGCGAGGAGGTCGGCTCATCGAGGATCACCAGCTTCGGTTTCTCGCCGACAGCACAAAAGGTGATCGCGATCTCCACCATCTGCCGCTCGGCGATCGAGAGCTCGCCGACGGTCCGCATGACGTCGATCCTGTGGCCAGGGAAAATTTCGCCGAGCTTGGCGCGAACGATTGCCGCCGCCTGCCGCCGCCAATTCCAGCCGGCAAGGCCGCGATGGACCACCCGCATGTTCTCGACGACGGTGAGATTGGGCGCGAGCGACAATTCCTGAAAGACACAGCGGATCCCGTGGGCGCGCGCTGCGTTGATGCCGTGCACGCTGTCATCTCCCTCGTAGGTAACGCTGCCCTCGTGCGGGCTGAGGCCGCCGTTGATGACGTTGACGATCGTCGACTTGCCGGCGCCATTATGGCCGACGAGCCCGATGCACTCGCCTGCATGAACCGTCAGGTCGGCGCCATCGAGCGCCTTTACAGCACCGAAATGCACCTTGATGCCACGGGCGGAGACGACGGCCTGCTGACCGGCATCCTGTCTCTTTAAAACATTGTCTTTGGCTGCAATCATGGATCGTCCGGGTCGGGCGTTATATCGGCAGGCGCCGCCTTTTTACCGGCAGCGCCCGTCTCTACGGCTCGCAGATATCGGTTACTTCGCCGCCGCGATGACTTTCTTGGCGTCGTCGAGCGTATATTCGACATTCGCGACACCGCCCGCCTGCGTGTTGGCAAGATTGGTTTCGAGATTGTCCTGATCGATGCGCAGGAACGGCACGACAAGGTCCTTCTTCACCGGCTGGCCATCAAGGATTTGCTGGGCGACCCAGAAGGCGAGCGTCGAGACGCCGGGCGCGATCGAGACGGACATGGTCTCGTAGCCGCTGGCATCCTTCTCCTTCTTCCACCAGGCAAGCTCATCCTGGCGGTTACCCATCACGATGGTCGGCATTGGACGCTTGGCGGCGGCAAAGGCCTGGGCAGCACCATAACCGTCACCGCCCTGGGTCACGACCGCGGCAATATCGGGAAGGCTCGGCAGGATACCGGCAACAGCGCGCTGCGCCACATCCTGAGCCCAGTCGCCATGAACCGAGCCGACGATCTTGAACTGCGGATATTTGGCGGCAGCATCGTGGATACCGGCCGAAATCTCGTCATCGACAGAGACGCCGGCGAGCCCACGGATTTCGAGTACATTGCCGCCCTTTGGCATCTTCTTGGCAAGATATTCGATCTGGCTGGCACCCATGCCCTTGAAATCGACGGCGATGCGCCACGCGCAGGGTTCGGTGACGATGCCATCGAAGGAAACGACGACGATCTTGGCATCGCATGCTTCCTTGATCGCGCCATTCAGCGCGGTCGGCGAGGCAGCGTCGATAACAATCGCATCATAGCCCTGCAGAATCATGTTCTGGATCTGGGCAGCCTGTTCGGTAGCCTGGTTTTCAGCCGTCGTGAACGGGTCGGCCGCGGCAACGACGCCAGTCTTGACCGCTTCGCCCGTCACCTTCTGCCAGCTGGTCAACATAGCTTGGCGCCAGGAGTTACCGGCATAATTGTTCGACAAGGCAATTTTCTTGGATGACGTATCTGCAAAAGCAGCACCCGGCGCGGCAACACATGTGATGACGGCGGATGCCATAAGCATCTTGGCAATATTCATTTTTTCCTCCCAAAGCGCCTGTACTTCATCTTCCAGGCAAAGATTTTCGAGCGCGCTCCTCAACGAACGATCGAAAATAGTATTTGCACTGAAGGTTACCCTGTCAGTAGAAACAGGATGTCCGAGATTGTGACGCTTGTACAGGCGCTTAAAGGGCTGGACCTTGCGGGATCCCGCAGAAAAGATGCGCAAATCCGCAAGACGGATCGCTCGGATCGGCGCTTAATGGTGCTGGAAATTTGCATGCTGCGCAGCCGGAGGAGCAGAGGTCTGCGCATTGCCTGGGGAGGGCGTGTCTTGCGCGATCTGGCGCCGCAATCGGTCTTCGACCACTATCTCAACATATCGAGGCTTCTTGCCGGCCAGCTCGACTTTCACTCCGTCATCCAGGCTGTCGCCGCAGAAATCAGCCATGTCATCCCGCATGACCATCTCGACGTCTGTATCATGCTCGTGGACGAGCAATTTCACACGGCCTACGAGAGCGGGCTCGAAACCGATTGGGGACGCCGGTTTCCGGCGCCGGTCAGCAACAGCCCCATTCGCACGCTTCTCTGGGGCGAGACAGATTACCTCTTAACCGACGATGCCTGGAACGACCCGCAATTCCATTTCCAGGGCGCTTTTTCACACCCAATCTTTCATCAATCGCTGCATAGCCGCGTGCACGTGCCCCTGAAGGTACAGGGTCATGTCATCGGTGCGCTTTCCTGCTCGAGCCACCAGACCAGCTTCTACACGATGCAGCACTTGGAAAGCGCCCGCGTCATTGCCGATCTGCTAGCACCCCATTTTTTCGCTATCCGCGCCGCCGACCAGGCTAAACGCTCGGCCATCGTGGAAGCCGAGGCGCGGGCCCGTGAGGAGGGTCTTCGCCTCGGCGCTCTGAAGCTGACTGAGGCGCTGGAGGCTGAGCGTCAGCGCATCGGCATGGACCTGCACGACCAGATTCTCGCCGATCTGACCCGCCTCTCCCGTCGGTTGGAAAGGCTCGCCCGCCAGCCCGATGTGACCGGTGAAGCGCTTGAGCCGCTCTTTCGCGGACTGCAACACAGCATGCACGATCTCCGCCAGATTATCGAGGAGGCCAAGCCCTCTGTCCTTCAACTGTTCGGCTTCGCCCAGGCGATCGAGAACCATCTCGAACGGTCGATCCAGGAAAGCGGCGCGACTTTGACCTGGACAATCGACGACGAGACCGGCGGCGCGATCGACTGTCTTGAACAGTCGGTGTCCATTGCCCTGTTCCGCATCGCGCAGGAGGCCATCAACAACGCCATTCGCCATGCCCAGGCCGGCAACATTGCGGTTCATCTGAAAACGGCTGAGGGTGCGGTCACCATTGATGTCGTGGATGACGGTGTCGGACTTGGAAATACCCGCAGATTATCTGGCGGCGGCATCGAAAACATGCGGACGCGCGCGCGGCTGATCTCAGCGCGTTTCGCGATCAAGGCCGCAGCCGCCTCCGGTGGAACGATCGTCAGCGTCAGCCTGCCCGCCAAGGCGCAGAGGGACGAAGGAGCTGCCGCATGAAGGTTCTGATCATCGAAGACGACCCGCTCCATCGCTCCTATCTCAATGAGGCGATCCGTGCTGCCCTTCCCGAATGCGACGGCGTGCTGGAGGCTGAAAATGGCAATGCGGGCGAACGGCTGGCAAGAGACTTAAGGTCGTCTCATATTGTCATGGATCTGCAGATGAGCCAGCGCAATGGCATCGAGGCGGCCCGCACGATCTGGAAGGAGCGACCGGAGACGCGCATCCTTTTCTGGTCGAACTATTCGGACGAGGCCTATGTTCGCGGCGTCTCGCGCATCGTGCCTGCCGGCGCGGTCTATGGCTATGTCCTGAAATCGGCCTCGGACGACCGGCTGAAACTAGCGCTGCGCAGCATCTTCATCGAAAGTCAGTGCGTGATCGACCGCGAGGTGCGCGGCATGCAGCAAAAGAGCCTCGGCAACGTCAACGGCTTCACCGAGGCAGAATATGAGATCTTGATCGATATCGCCCTTGGATTGACCGATCGTGCCATCTCTCAAAGGCGTAATCTCTCGGTCCGCAGCGTCCAGAACCGATTGCAGCAGCTCTATGTGAAACTCGGCGTCTATCAGCCGCTCGGCGGCCAAGAGGATGATGGCCGTTTTAATCTGAGAGCGCGCGCGGTCGCCGTGGCCTTCCTAAGAAAACTACTCAACCACAGCGCGCTCGAACGTGCGGAAGCCGATCTTTCCGCCTGGTTGGCGCGCCAACCGCGCGACTGAAAGCAAGCCTTGCCAGCGACGTCGATCTTGCTTGACGTCTTCCCTCGAACAATCGTCTATTGCTAGCAATAGACATTAATCCAACCATACGGAACTTCCCATGTCCGCCGTTTCGCCTGTCATCCTGCTCAACCCCATTGACGATGTCGCGGTCGCTCGCGCGATGATCCGCGCCGGCAGCGCGACCGGCATTGACGGCCTGACTGCTGTCGACCAGATCCCGCGCGGGCACAAGGTGGCGGTGCGTGACATCCAGGCAGGCCAGGAGATCCGCAAGTTCGGTCAGCCGATCGGCGTCACGACACAGTTCATTCCGGCCGGCGGCCATGTTCATCTGCAGAACCTGGCGGTAATCGAATCCGACCATTCCTATCAGTTCAGTGTCGATATCGAAGAAACCGGCATGCTGCCGCGCGAGAGCCGTCGGACCTTCATGGGCTTCAACCGTGGCGCAGGTGGCGTCGGCACGCGCAATTTCATCGGCATCATCACGACGGTCAACTGCTCGGCAACTGTCTCGAAATACATCGCCGAACATTTCAATCGCACCGGCGGGCTTGAGGGCTTCGACAATGTCGATGGTGTCGTAGCGCTGACCCATGGCGGCGGCTGCGCCATTAACACTCAGTCGGAAGGCTATCGCTATCTGGCCCGTACCCTCCAGGGCTATGCACGGCACCCGAATTTCGGCGGCATCCTGATGATCGGGCTTGGCTGTGAAACCAATCAGATCGCGCCGATCCTGGAACATTACAAGCTGGAGGAAGGAAACCGGCTACGCACCATGACGATCCAGGATCTCGGTGGCACCCGCAAGACGATCGCCGCCGCTTCCGAAATGATCAAAGACATGCTGCCGGAGGTGAACTCAGCCAAGCGCACTGTCCAGCCGCTTTCCGGTATCAAGCTTGCGCTGGAATGCGGCGGCTCCGATGGATATTCGGGCATTTCGGCCAACCCGGCGCTCGGCTATGCCTCCGACCTCCTCGTGCGCAATGGCGGCACTTCGGTTCTGGCGGAAACGCCGGAGATCTATGGCGCGGAACATCTGCTGACGCGCAGGGCGGTTACGCCCGCCGTCGCCGAAAAGCTGCTCTCCCGGATTGAATGGTGGCGTGACTATACCCACCGCAACGGCGCGGAACTGAACAACAACCCGTCTTATGGAAACAAGCTCGGCGGATTGACGACGATCCTCGAAAAATCGCTCGGGGCGGTCGCCAAGGGCGGTTCCATGCCACTCAAAGCCGTCTACGAATATTCGGAAATCGTCGACGAACCCGGTTTCGTCTTCATGGACACGCCCGGTTACGATCCAGTCGCAGTCACCGGCCAGGTCGCCGGAGGCTGCAATGTGATCTGTTTCACGACGGGTCGGGGCTCCGTCTCCGGCTTCAAGCCTGCGCCTTGCATCAAGATCGCCACCAACACCGAGATGTACAACCACATGCGCGAGGATATGGACATCAATTGCGGTGACATCGTAAGCGGCGACGACACAATTGAGGCGGCCGGCGAACGGATCTTCGAAGAGATCATCGCCGTCGCCTCCGGCAAGAAGACCTTGAGCGAGACCTTCGACTATGGCGATAATGAATTCGTTCCCTGGCAGGTCGGCGCCATTACCTGACGCCGTCCCAAATCAGGTGATGAAGCTGTATTCGTCCGGCTGGTAATGCTCGCGTATAAAGGCGGCGCGCGCCTGCACACTAGGCTGTGAATTGCTGATGTGATCGCGCATGGCTTTCCGCAGCCCTTGCTCGTCGCGCTTTTGCACCATCTCGAACACGCCGATATGCTCTCCGAGAAACGGCTCGTATTCCGGCCTCTTGATGCGGCTGCCGACGACGTGCTTGCTGAGCGTCAGGATGCAGTGCGTTCGCTTCAGAATATTCAGGAATTCCTTGTTCGGACAGGCCTGAAGGCTGCGCAGATGCAGGTCCAGCTCCAGCTCGTACATTGCCGAGGCCGAGACGTTGGGATAATCCGCAAGCGCCTGCGACAGGCGCACGAGCATTGTGTCCACATGGTCCCTGGAAAGTCCGTCCAAGGCGCTGGCAAGCGCGACCGGCTCGATCTGCTCGCGCACTTCGTAGAGATCGCGGATGCGCTGGCTGTCGAGCGGGACGATCGACCAGCGAAAACTATCGTCCTTTTCAATGATGCCGAGCGTCTCGAGTCTCAACAGCACATCGCGCGCTACTGCGCGCCCAACGCTGAAATACCGTGCCAACTCGTTTTCATTGATGCGATATCGGCCAAAAAAAGAGCGATGGACGACGATGCGTTCGACATCCTCGTAAAGCGACTGCCATGCGAACATCGGCCTGTCGCCATCGTCATCGAACAATTTGCCGAGATAATCGCCGAGCTTGATCCGCTTCGGCGGAGTTCCCGCGCTGCCGACGATGAAGCCCCGTCCTTCAAGACGCGCGATCAGGCCGCTTTCGAACAACATCTGCAATGCCTGACGAACCGGCGCCCGGCTGCTACCGACCAGATCGACAAGGGCGGCCTCGGTCAACACAACACCCTCAGGCACCGCTCCAGCGAGAATCTCCGTTCTCAATCGCTCGTGAAGCTGCTCATAGAGCCTAATCTTTCGCGGGCCGCTGCTTTCGGCATGGGATGGGTTCATCTCGTTCCATATTTCATCAATGGGTCAGCATCTTCGCCGTCCTCATTACCACATCCAGTTCGAAACTTCGCTCTATGTCCTACTGCAAGGCCCTTCTTGCAAGCACAAGAGACCTTTCGGCAGCCGCTCGCCTGCTTGGCCTAACACGAGCACAGCTTGCCTATCGTATCGACAATGCACGGCGCAGCAGTAACGGCATTCTAGCTCGAGTGTTGAATCGGCTCGCGTGCAAATCTGGATCAAAGCATTGTGAAACTGAACAACTCGTCGTCTCATGATCAAAAAGGTATTTTACCCTAAGGGGGGCCTATCTCAATCGACTTCATCAGCGTTACTCTCGCACTATCGAGATGGGACTTAAGCGTAGCCTCGACTGCGTCGATGTCCCGGTCGCACAAGCTAGAAATATAATTGAGATGCTCCTTCAGCGCCCTGGTATTCCGCTCTTTTTCGTCATCGCGGTTCCATTGATAGGTGTAGTGGAAGATAGCCGAGGTAATATTGTAGAATTCGATCACATATCGATTACGCGATGCGTCGTGTACCAGCCGATGCAAGCGCTCATCCAAAGCGGGAAACTCTTTATATCTGCGATCAATGTCGGCGAGAATGTCGCGATGCTGCGTTTCGATCTCGGCAAGCTCGCGCCAGCAAGGTGCGCTTTTGGGCATTTGGATCAGGTGTGAGGCTGAGCGCATCTCGAACATTTCGCGAACCTCGTAGACTTCTTCGGCAAACTCTGCAGTGATGCCTCGAAATACCCAGGCGCTGTTCGGGCGGCGTTCAATCAGCCCGAAGCGATGAAAGTGCGTGAGGTATTCGCGAATTGTCGTGGTCGAAGTACCAAACTGGCGCGCAAGTTCCGCACTATTCAGCGGCTGTCCGGCACGAAAGTCTCCCTGCAGGATCCACTCCATGAACCGTCGCTCGACGGCTGCAGCAGCCGACATAGTCTGCTTTTCGGGGAAGTAATCTTGAGCGTGCGGCGCGCGCTGCAAGGAATGACCAATCTCATTGAGCCGCAAAACTCCGGCACTTGTCAGCGTCGCCAAAACCGAACGCACCGTTGTCCGGCTAACCGCCAGTCTTAGTGCCAATTCCGACATAGATGGCAATTTCGCATCAATCGCCACATCGGCCAGATAGTCCAGACAGCGATTATATGCACCTTTGTAGACTGCGTTCCCCTTCATTCGAAAGTGCCCCCTTGCGATCCACCCTAATATATAGCCGATTTATTTATATAAAAAACAGTTGACGCGCGAAATCACACCTGTCTTAAATATATAAGAGACAGCGAGAGGGAGGATCGAAGCTTGTCCGGGATTGACTTTGCCAATATGGCACCGGCTCGCGCCGTCTTCGGAAAGACAAACGCGTGAGCGGCCGCATCATCCAATTCGGGACCAGCCGCTTCCTGCAGGCGCATGCGGCATTCTTCGTCCACGAGGCCGCCGAAGCCGGCCAGACGGTCGGCCCGATCGCCGTTGTCCAGACCTCGGGAGACAGTGGCCGAAGTGGCCGCGTCGCAGCCTTCGGCCGGCCCGAGGGCTATCCCGTCATCATCCGCGGCATGTCGGAAGGCAGGACGATCGACCGCACGGTGCATGTGAAAAGCATCGACCGCGGCCTGTCGGCAGCAAGCGACTGGGCCGAGATCGTCAAGCTGTTTACTCACGAGGCGGAATTCGTTGTCTCCAATACGGGCGACACCGGCTACCGGACCGTGGCCAGCGAGGACCGATTCTCATCGACCGATCGCGCCCCGAAATCATTCCCGGCAAAGCTGGCATTTCTTCTTTATTGTCGCTGGCAGTCAACCGCGCGTCCGCTCGTAATATTGCCTTGCGAACTGGTGACAAGCAATGGCCAGCTTCTCAAGAAGGCGGTCGTCGAGAGCGCGCAGCTGAACGATGTGCCGGCGGACTTCTTCGTATGGCTCGACCGCGAGGTCGCCTTCGCCGATACGCTTGTCGACAGGATCGTCTCCGAACCCATCGAGCCGGTTGGCGCCATTGCCGAACCTTATGCGCTCTGGGCGATCCGGCAGGCACCGGGCGTGCAGCTGCCATGCGTGCACGAGCAGATAGTGCTTACGCCCGATCTGGAATCCTACGAACGCCTGAAGCTTCATATCCTGAACCTTGGTCATACCTATCTCGCAGAGATCTGGCAGACCGAAGGCCATGCGGGCGACCAGACGGTGCGCGGCATGCTTGGCGATGCGAACATTAGGCGGCGGTTAGAAGCCCTTTATAGCGCCGAAGTCATCCCGGGCTTCGCCTTCAAGGGCATGGATGACGAAGCCCGGTCGTACGTTGCCACCACGCTTGATCGCTTCTCCAATCCGTTTCTCAACCACCGCATAGCCGATATTGCGCAACATCATGCTCAAAAGGTTGAACGACGCATCGCGGCCTTCCTGGGCTGGGTCGGGAAGGCGCCGATGGCCTATGAGGCACCGATCCTTCGATCGATAGTCTCGCGCTATCCGGCTTCCGGAGAGACTGCATGAGCTATCAATTTGATTTTGATTCCCTCCTTCCTTATTGGAAGGAGTTTGCACTCGGCGTCTGGCTGACACTCCAGCTCTCGGTCGTTTCCACCGTCATCGGCTTCGTTCTCGGTACACTCTGCGCTATTGGCCGCGCCGATGGAGGGCCTTGGGTTCGCACCATCGTCGCCTCTTACGTCGAGGTCATCCGCAATACGCCGCTGCTCGTGCAGGTATTCCTCGTCTATTTCGGCATAGCCACACTTGGCGTCCATGTTTCCGCCAATCTAGCCGCCGTCATAGCCCTCGTCGTCAATGTCGGCGCCTATACATGTGAGATCGTTCGTGCCGGACTGCAATCCGTCCACAAGGCTCAGCTCGAAGCGGCGGAGTGCCTCGGACTGTCGCGCGGCCAGACCTATTGGCATGTGATCATCCGCCCTGCCATCGAGCGCGTCTATCCGGCGCTGACCAGCCAATATGTTCTCTTGATGCTCGCTTCCTCGATCACCTCGCAAATTTCCGCCGAGGAACTGACCGCCGTCGCCAACCGCATCCAGTCGGACACATTCCGCAGCTTCGAGACCTATATCGTCGTCGGCATTCTCTATCTCTTCCTGTCCTTCGTGGTACGCATTGCTCTCTGGCTCCTCGGCCTTGCGATCTTTGTGCGCCGGCGCAAGCTCGGCACAGCACTTTAAAGGACGCGACGATGACAACATTCGGCTTCGTTCATCTGGAATTTCTAGGCTGGGCCGCGCTCTGGACCATCGGGCTTTCAGCAATCGCCTTCGTCGGCGGCGGCATTCTCGGCTTCCTTGTCGCGCTGGCGCGCGTCAGCAGCCTCGCCGCCTTGCGGATGGCGGCGGCGGGCTATATCCAGCTCGTCCAGGGCACGCCGCTGCTCGTTTTGCTGTTCCTCATCTATTTCGGCATTGCGATCCTGGGCTTCGATCAGGTTCCGGCAATCGTGGCTGCAGCCGCCGGCCTCACCATCTACTCTTCCGGTTTTCTCGGCGAGATCTGGCGCGGCTGCATCGAGTCCGTGCCTAAAACACAATGGGAAGCAGCCGAATGCCTGGCGCTATCGCGCTGGCAGCGCATGATCAGGGTCATCCTGCCGCAGGCGCTGCGCATTGCAACACCGCCGACCGTCGGCTTTCTCGTGCAGATCGTCAAAAACACTTCGCTCGCCTCGGTTGTCGGCTTCGTCGAACTGTCGCAGGCCGGCAAGCTCATCAACAACTCGATCTTCGAACCCTTCACCGTCTTCATCGTGGTGGCAGTTTTTTACTTCGCCATGTGCTTTCCGCTCTCTCTGTGGAGCCGCAACCTCGAGAGGAAGCTCAATGTCATCCATCGTTAAACTCGCAAACGTCCACAAAGCCTTTGGTGCAGTCAAGGTTCTCAACGGTGTGTCGTTCGAAGTCGGGCGCGGCGAGGTTGCCGCCGTCATCGGACAGTCCGGCTCGGGAAAATCGACGGCGCTTCGCTGCATCAACGCGCTGGAGACCATCGAGAGCGGCACGATCGAGGTTTGCGATCACGCGGTCCATGATTCCAAGCTCAACAAGAGCGCGCTGCGTCGCGACGTCGGCATCGTTTTTCAGAGCTACAATCTGTTCCCGCACCTCACGGCGGAGCAGAACATCATGCTCGCCCCAACCTGCGTGAAGAAGCTCGGAAAGGCTGCCGCCCGTGATCTCGCGCGCGAGGTGCTCGGTCGCGTTGGTCTCGAGGCCAAGGCCGAGCATTATCCGGAACAGCTTTCCGGCGGTCAGCAGCAGCGTGTGGCGATCGCCCGCTCCCTGGCCATGAAGCCCAAGCTGATGCTCTTTGACGAAGTGACGTCCGCTCTCGATCCGCAACTGACCGGTGAAGTTCTGAAGGTCATGGAGGATCTTGCCCGCGGCGGCATGACGATGATCCTCGTCACGCATGAAATGGCCTTCGCCCGCAAGGTGGCGTCGAAGGTCGTCTACATGCACCAGGGGCAGGTCTGGGAAACCGGGCCGGGTGCAATGCTGGACAATCCGCAGACTAAGGAGCTGCGGGACTTCGTGGGTAGCGGTCTCTAAGACCGAAACGGGAAAAGATTTTTTTGGAAAGACAAAGGGATGGAGAATATGAAACGTAGAACTTTCCTTGCAGGCGTAACCGGGGCGCTGGCCGGGGCAACATTCCTGGGCGTCAATGCGCGTCAAGCCATGGCCGATACACTTGAGACCATCAAGACGCGGAAGAAGCTCCTTATCGCGGTCGACCTCGGTTCGCCGCCGTTCGGCATGAGTGATGCGGCAATGCAACCGACCGGCTCCGATGTCGAGACCGCCAAGCTTCTTGCTTCGGATCTCGGCTATCCGCTGGAAATCGTTCAGGTCACCAGCCCGAACCGCGTGCCGTTCCTCCTGACGAACAAGGCAGACATCGTCATGGCGTCCTTCAGCGTCAACGAGGAACGCAAGAAGGTCATCGACTTCTCTGATGCCTACGGCGTCATCCAGATTGTGATCGCAGCGCCGAAGAGCACCGAAATCAAGAGCCTTCAGGATCTAGTCGGCCAGCGGCTTGGAACCACCCGCGGCTCGACCAATGACAAGGAGGCGACCAATCAGGCCAAGGATGCCGAAATGGTCCGCTATGACGACGACGCGACGCTGATCACAGCTCTGGTTTCCGGCCAGGTCAACATCATGGCGTCCTCGCCGCAGATCATGGCCGCCGTCAATCAACGCCGGACGAACGATCCGCTCGAGGTCAAGCTGGTCCTCAAGACCAATCCTTACGCCATCGGCCTGCGCAAGGGCGACGACGCGCTAAAGGCGACGTTGAACGAATGGATCGCGAAAAACCTTGCCAACGGCAAGCTCAGCGCGATTTATCAGAAGTATAATGGGGTCGCGCTTCCGGCCGAAATGCCGAAGACGTAAGATCAATTGCTATCCTGAAAAGCCGGAGCGCCGCCCGTGCGGCGCTCCCTGCGATCCGAAAAGCGGTTCAGCGGGCTGGCCCCTGCGGACGAGGAGTGAATGATGAAAGCGTTGATCTGCAACGAACCAGGCCGGCTCTCGTTGATCGAGCGGGATATTCCCGTTCCTGCCAATGGAGAAGTGTTGGTCCGCATCAAGCGTGTGGGCATATGCGGGACTGATTTCCATATCTTCCAGGGCAAGCATCCCTTCCTCGAATATCCGCGCGTCATGGGCCATGAACTTTCGGGAGTGATCGAGGATGCGGCCGGATCGACGCGGCTGAAGAAGGGCGACAACGTCTATATCGTCCCCTATCTCTCCTGTGGCAAATGCGTGGCCTGCCGCCGCGGTGTCACCAATGCCTGCCAGAACATCGCCGTGCTCGGCGTGCATCGGGACGGCGGCATGTGCGAATATCTCTGCGTTCCCGAAGGGAATGTCATCCCGGCGGGCAAGGCTTCGCTCGACGAGGCGGCCATGATCGAATTCCTGGCGATTGGCGCCCATGGCGTCAAGCGCGGCGGTATCCAGGCTTCCGATCGCGTCCTCGTCGTCGGCTCAGGACCGATCGGCATGTCAGCCATCATCTTTGCCAAGGCCCGCGGCGCCGATGTGACAGTCATGGACGTGCGCGAAGATCGCCTCGCCTTCACGATCGACGCGCTCGGCGCAAACAGGGTCCTCCTCGCCAACGAAGAGGCGGAAACGCAGGCCAAACGCCTGACCGATGGCGATTTCTTCGATGTCGTCATCGATGCCACGGGCAATGCCGGCGCCATGCAGCGCGGCTTCGGCTTCGTTGCCCATGCCGGACGCTATGTTCTCGTCAGCGTCGTGCGCCAGGATATCACCTTTTCCGACCCGGAATTCCATAAGCGCGAGACGACGTTGTTTGCCAGCCGAAATGCCCAGCCGGACGACTTTGCCGAGGTCGTGAAGCAGATGGAAGCGGGCCGAGTGCCGACGGCTGCCCTCAATACCCATCGCGGCGCTCTTTCGGACGCTCCCGGGCTATTTACCGAATGGTTGCGCCCCGAAGCCGGCGTCATCAAAGCCATTTTGGAGGTGTGATTGCATGGCCGCACCGCGCACGCTTCGCCTTCATGATGCCGACAATGTCGTCATTGCCATCGAAAGCCTTTCGCGAGGCAAGGTGATCGATGGCGGCATTACCGTCGCGGCATCCGTTCCTCGCGGCCATAAAGTCGCCGTTCAACCGATTGCAAGCGACGAGCCGATACGCAAATTCGGGCAGATCATCGGCTTTGCCAAAAGCGATATCCAGCCGGGCGACTGGGTACACGAGCACAATGTCGCAATCCATGATTTCGAGCGCGACTACGCCTTTAGCTCCGAGGCGAAACCCGATGGCGGGCTTTTGCCGGGCGAGCGTCCTGCGACATTCGAAGGTTTCCGCCGGGCGGACGGCC
Source organism: Rhizobium sp. No.120 (assembly GCF_054558365.1). Classification (NCBI taxonomy): domain Bacteria; kingdom Pseudomonadati; phylum Pseudomonadota; class Alphaproteobacteria; order Hyphomicrobiales; family Rhizobiaceae; genus Rhizobium; species Rhizobium sp. No.120. Next base: position 472,933 of record NZ_BAAJNQ010000004.1, on the reverse strand, counting down.
GCGTCGGCACACGCAACTATATCGGCATCCTGAGTTCGGTAAACTGTTCGGCCACCGTTGTCGATTTCATCGCCGACGAGATCATGCGCTCCGGCATCCTTGCCGATTATCCCAACATCGACGGTGTCGTTCCCTTTACCCATGGAACCGGGTGCGGGATGGGCAGCAAGGGCGAGGAATACGACCTTCTGGCAAGGACGCAATGGGGCTATGCGAGCCATCCGAATTTTTCGGCCGTCCTCCTGATCGGGCTTGGCTGCGAGGTGTTTCAGATCCCGCGCCTGAAGAAGACTTACGGCATCGCCGAGGGCGATCATTTCCAGAGCCTGACGATCCAGGAGGTCGGGGGCACGCGAAAATCGGTCATGATGGGCGTCGAGAAAATCCGCGAGATGCTGCCGCTTGCCAACAGGTCGGTGCGAGAGACGGTTCCAGCCTCCGAACTGATGCTGGCGCTGCAGTGCGGCGGCTCGGATGGCTATTCCGGCCTGACGGCCAACCCGGCGCTCGGTGCGGCTGTCGATATTCTCGTGCGCCACGGCGGCACCGCGATCCTGTCAGAAACACCGGAAATATATGGCGCCGAGCATCTGCTGACGCGGCGGGCCGAAAGCCCAGAGGTCGGGCAGAAGATCGTCGACCTGATCGACTGGTGGCGCGATTACGCTGCGAAAACGGGAGGTGAGCTGAACAACAACCCCTCGCCCGGTAACAAGGCCGGAGGTTTGACGACCATTCTGGAAAAATCCCTCGGTGCCGTTGCCAAGGGCGGCAATTCCACCTTGCGCGGTGTCTATCGCTATGCCGAGCGCATAGACCGCAAGGGCTTCGTCTACATGGATACGCCGGGCTACGATCCCGTCGCCGCTACAGGCCAAGTCGCCGGCGGCGCCAATGTGCTTTGTTTCACCACCGGCCGCGGCTCGGCCTATGGCTGCAAGCCGACCCCATCCCTCAAGCTTGCCACCAACTCCGAACTGTTTGCCCGCATGGAAGAGGACATGGACATCAATTGCGGCGACATCATCGAGGGCGTATCCATCGAGGAAAAGGGGCGCCAGATTTTTCAGGCCGTCCTCGACACTGCCTCGGGCAAGCGTTCAAAGTCCGAACTGCTTGGCTACGGTCGCCATGAATTTGTCCCTTGGCAGCTCGGCGCCACAATGTGAATGTCTGCGACTTGCCGATGGCAAGGCGTTGATTGTTGGATGGCCCGCCCTTGAGATCGATATCGCATAGGCCAGCGTAACAATTTATGGCGAGATCGCGCAGGACGCCGCTTCGCGCGAGCCTTTTCGATCTTTGAAAAACTTGCCTTCAGGCATCAAAGATGGGGATTCTACCGGGCTTCGGCGACAGTCGAGCGAAAGCGGATAAGAGCGGCGATGAAGAAGGCCGTGCCGAGGACGAGCAATGCGACCGCTTCCAGCCAGACGACTTTGATCCCAGCTCCGCGATAAAGGATGGCTTGCGAAAGACTGACGAAATGGGTCGAAGGCGAAAGCGTCATCGCATATTGCAGCCAGAGAGGCTGGCTATCCATCGGCGTCGTGCTGCCGGACAGCAGGTTCATTACGATCAGCACCGGCATCGAGATCAGTCCGAACTGTGCCATTGAACCGGAGGTGGTCGCTATAAGGATGCCAAGCGATGTCACCGAGAATTGATAGAGCACGGCGCAGAAAATGAAGAGACCGATCGAGCCCGCAATCGGCACCGAAAGCAGCCGCTCAACGACGAAGACGAGGGAAAGTACCGCTGCGGACACGATGACGAGCCCGTTCGCCCAGATCTTCGACATCATGATCTCGGCCGGCGTCAGTGGCATAACGAGAAGATGTTCGATCGTGCCATGTTCACGCTCGCGGATCAGGGCAGCACCGGTCAGGATTACTGAGAGCATCGTGACGTTGTTGATAACCTGCATCACCGATGTGAACCAGGTCGATTGCAGATTGGGATTGAAGCGCGTGCTGATAACAAGATTAATCGGCTGGGCAGCCATGCTGTTCGGCAGTGCGGCCGTCACCTCCTGTAGGATGATGCTCTGGATATAGGAGCCGCCGTTGCCAGCTTGCGACATGGCCGTTGCATCGATATCGAGTTGAAGGGACGGCTTGCGTCCGGCGATCGCGTCTTCCTCGAATTTCGGCGGGATTTCTACTACGAAGACGAAGAGCCCTTCATCCATCGCCGCATCGATCTCGTTTGCCCCGATCAGCGCGGGCTCCTTGAAAAAGGGGGGTACCAGCGCATCCCTCAGCCGGGCCGACAGCATCGAGCCGTCCTCGTCAACCACGGCAACAGAGGCATTTTCGACTTCGAGCTTGGCGCCGGTCGAAACCGTGTAGACCGCGATGGTGAAGGTGTAAATGACGAGAATGAGCATCACCGGATCGGCTCTCAGGCTATAGAGCTCCTTGATGCCAAGCCGGAAGATACGGCTGAACTTTCCCCACATGTCATCCGCTCCGCTTTTTGAGCGCCGCAAGTGCTGCTCCGACAAAGACGATACCAAAGGCGGTAAGGGCCAGCAGATTTGGCCAGAGCTCCGCCAGGCCGAGTCCTTTGGTGATCACACCAACGCTCAGCGGCTGATACCAGGCCGTGGGGAATAGAAGCCCCATGGCTCGTCCACCACCCGAAAGCGAGGAAACCGGCACGAGGAGACCAGAGAAATTGACTGCGGGAATCATCGCGATGATGGAAGTTGCGAAGATGGCAGCCACCTGGCTGCGGACGAAGCTCGATACGACAAGGCCGAAGGCAGTCGTGGCAAAGATATAGAAAATCGTACCGACAACCAGCACACTTACGGAGCCTTTAATGGGTACGCCGAAAATTGCGCGGGTCATGACGAGCAGCATCAGGAAGCTGATAAAGGCGATCACGATGTAGGGAAGCTGCTTGCCAAGCAGGAACTCGATCCGAGTGACTGGTGTCGCCTGGAAATTGGCGATCGAGCCTGTCTCTTTCTCCTTGACAATGCCAAGTGCAGTCATAATCGCTGGAATAAGCACCAATAGAAGCATGATGACGCTGGGCACGATGGCGTTGGCGCTCTTGAAGTCCTGATTGTAGCGAAAGCGACTTTCGATATTGACGGGATAGGGTGAGATGCTGCGTCCCGTCCGCCGAGCCGACGAGTCGGTGAGGTAGGAAGCAACGAGAGCCGATAAATAACCACGCGCGGTCTCCGCGCGAAACGGCATGGCACCATCGAGCCAGACGGAAACTTCCGGCTTTTCCTGCCGCATAAGGTCGCGGCCGTAATCGGGAGGAATCTCGATACCAAGCCTAAGTTCGCCGGCCTGCAGGCGTGTCTGCAGATCTTCGGCCGATGTAATCGCTCTCTTCTCTTCAAAATAGCGCGAGCCTTGCAGGCTCTCGATTAATTGTCGGCTTTCGGCTGATTGATCCTGGTCATAGACGGCAAATGGCAAATGCTCGACATCGAACGAAATGCCATAGCCAAAGGTCAATAACAAGATTACAGGCCCGACCAGCGCAAAGACGAGCCGCGCCCGGTCTCGTAATATTTCCAGTGTCTCGCGTCTGGCGTACGCCCAGAGCCGTCTGGGGTCGAAAAGTCGCAAGCGTGATGCAAGGCGATCGTCAAACGCCGTCACTGCGCCAGCTGCACCACTTTCTTGTCCCATCCCGGCCTCGGCCAAGACGTCGATGAAGGTTTCCTCCAGCGTAGCTTTGCCGCGCTCGGTACAAAGTTCGGCCGGGCTTCCGACCGCCAATACCTTGCCGGCATGCATCAGCGAGATACGATCACAGCGCTCAGCCTCGTTCATGAAATGCGTCGACAGGAAAATCGTGACCCCCTTTTCCCGTGATAGGGCGAGCAATGATCGCCAGAAGGCGTCTCGCGCAACAGGGTCGACACCGGATGTAGGCTCGTCGAGGATCAGCATCTCCGGACGATGGATGACCGCGGCGGCAAGTTGCAGACGTTGACGGATGCCAAGGGGCAAATCTTCTGGTCGCTGGTCTGCCACTTCGGTCAGGCCGTATTCGGCCAGCATCTCGGCGACCCTTGTGTCGATCTCATCGGTTGGAAGCGCAAACAGCCGTGCGTGCAGCACAAGGTTCTGGCGCACGGTCAGTTCGCTATAAAGGGAAAAGCTCTGAGACACGTAACCGACGCGTTTACGCGTGGCGATATCCCCGGCCTTTAACGGCTGGCCGAACAGCCGGGCAGTACCTTCGCTGGCCGGCAGCAATCCCGTCAGCATTTTCATCGTCGTGCTCTTGCCGCTGCCGTTCGAACCGAGGAAGCCGAAGATCTCGCCTTTCCGGATTCGGAAACTCACATGGTCAACTGCGATGAAGTCGCCGAAGCGGCGAGTAAGTCCCTCCGCCTCGATCGCCGGCACTCCATCGGCTATGACGCGCGGACTGACGATCAACGGGCTTTGTCCCGTAACCAGGTTGGACATCAAGGCCGTAAACGCTGTCTCCAACGTCGGTCGTCCGACCCGCTGCATGATTTCGGCCGGGCTGCCGGTGGCAATCAGCCGCCCTCCATGCAATGCAGCCAGCCAGTCAAACCGTTCTGCCTCCTCCATATAGGCGGTTGCGACAATGACGCTCATCTGTGGGCGTTGTGCCCGGATATGATCGATCAACTCCCAGAACTGCCGCCGGGAAAGCGGATCGATACCGGTCGTCGGTTCATCAAGTATTAGCAGATCGGGATTGTGCAGCAGCGATGCGCAGATGCCGAGCTTCTGCTTCATGCCGCCCGAGAGCTGCCCGACCAGCCGATCGCGAAAGGGAAGAAGTCCGGTCACGCGCAGCAGCTCATCCATGCGCGCTTGCCGCTGACGGCTGTCTTGTCCGAAGAGACGGCCAAAGAAATCGAGGTTTTCGGCAATGCTCAGCGTGGGATAAAGATTGCGCCCTAGCCCTTGAGGCATGAAAGCGATCCGGGCGCAAACGGCGCGGCGGTGACGCATCCCAGCCATGTCACCGCCCAATACCTCGATTTGTCCGCGCTGGATTCGGATAGTGCCCGCCGCAAGGCCAAGCAGTGTCGACTTTCCCACACCGTCCGGACCGATCAACCCCGCCATGCAGCCGGAGGGAACGACAAGATCGACGGCATCGAGCGCCGTCTGTGCGCCGTAGCGGTGCGTTACCGCGGTAAAACGAATCGCCGCCTCACTCATTGCGGCAGCTTCACCTGGAGCTCGGCCGGCCAACTTGCCTTTGGATCCATTCGAACATAACCGATCCCCCTCACCCCAGTTTTGATGCGCGCTTCGTAGGCTTTCAGGAGATCTGGCGCTATTTTCAATTTGACACGGAAAACAAGCTTCTCGCGCTCCTCCTGCGTTTCTACGGTCTTCGGCGTAAACTGCGCCTCAGACGCAACGAAGGTGACGCTCGCCGGCACGACATATTGCGGTGCAGGATCTAGAATGATGCGTGCCTCGTCGTTGATCGAAAGACGCCCGGCTACCCGCGCTGGCAGGAAAATCGTCATCGAGACGTCCGAAAGATCGAGCATGGTTGCGACCGGGGCACCCGCGGCGACCACTTCACCGGTCTGCGCAAGCTTGTATTCGACACGTCCGCGCCGCGGCGCTCTGAGCACGGCATCCTGCAGCAGTGACTGTATACGCACGACCTCGGCCCGCGCTGCCTCCGTTGCTGCTTGTGCCTCATCCAGGGTGGCCTGGGCGGCCCGCCCCGCAGCCTCCGCGACATTCAATTGGCTGCGCCTGAGATCCAGTTGCTGTATCGTTCCGCTACCGGAGTTGCTCATGGCCTGCGCCCGCTCAAGTTCCTGGCGCGCAAGCACAAGTTCGCTCTCGCGTTGAGCGATCGCGGCAGTAGCCTCTATTTCGCTTGTCTGCGACTTCCACACTTGTGCCCTGGCGCCTACAAGCTCGGCATCGAGATCGGCGGTATCGATCCTGGCGACCGGAGAACCAGCGTCGACGATCTGACCTTCATCGACAAGTACCACCGCAAGCCTTCCCGCGAATTTTGCGGAGATCAGTATTTGCTGCGCTTCGATGCGGCCATTCGACATAGCAATGTTCTGTGGCAGTTCTCGGCCAGCAACGCTGTTCCAGAGAGCTTTGATCTCAGCCAGCGTGTGTGAGGCTGCATTTTCCGCTCGAGTATCGCCGCACGGGCCAAGAGCGATCACGGTAGCGACGATAAGAGCAATTTGTTGGCGCATAGACATATCCTCAAGCCGAGAAATGCTCTTCCGGCTTTATGTTGCCTTCTACGAACGGCGGAAACAGCTATCCTTGACCTAGATCACATTTAACCGACATTGCCGTCTCGATGACGCGGACAAATCTTTATGTCGCCGGCGGCTCTGTGTCCCATGGCTGCCATGCGCACTCCACAGGGATAGCGGTGCTCTCGTAACCCCGTTGATAATCACCAGGACCAGCATTCGGCAGCCGGTTCACTCCCAGAAAAGGACTTGCATACAAGCAATTTCATGCTGTTCCCACTTGACCCGACCATCGGGGGGCAAGTGGGATTCTTTTACGATATACGTCTTACTATGGAGTGGGCAGCTGCACCGCTTCGTCGGCCGGCTCTTCGCGCAGCACCCGAAGTTCGTACCAGAGTGCGTTCAGAATACCCACGGCAGCGGCCAGGCTTAATCCAAGGATCCAGGCAAAGTACCACATCGCTTAATCTCCGTTTTTCAATAGGCCGAATGCCCGGCCTTTTCGATGCTGGTCTCATTCACCTTGCCCCATAGAACCCGGTAAACCCAGGCGGTATAGACAAGGACGATCGGCATGAAGACGATGGTCGCCAGAAGCATGTTGCGCAAGGTGGCGCGACTGGACGATGCATCGAATACGGTCAGGGAATGAGCTGGATGTGTACTTGAGGGCAATATCATCGGAAACATTGCCAGGCCGACTGTCGCGATGATCATCGCGACCGAAAGCTTCGAGGCAAGAAAGGTCAAGCCCTCCCGACGCGTGCGGAAGCCCAGTGCCACGAAAAATGGACCGACGATGCCGATAGTAGGAACCAGCCAGAGAATGGGATGAGCCTCGAAATTGCCTAGCCACGCGCCGCCATCGCTTGTCACGCTCTTCAGCAATGGATTGGAAGGACCATCCCATTTGACGAGCGAGGTGACGCGATAGCCACCGAGCAGCCCAAGCCAGACCAGCACGCCGCCACCGGCAAAAAGCATGCCTGCGCCAATAGCCGCTTTGGAACCGATGGCCTTTGCGCGCTCTGCGACGGCGCCTTCGGCCTTGAAGGCGAGCCAGGCCGCACCATGCATGACGAGCATCGAAAGCGATACCAGACCGCAGTACAGCGCCAATGGATTGAGCAAGCCGAAAAGCGTACCTTCATAGATTGGACGCAAATCCGAGGTCAGGTGGAACGGCACGCCCTGAAGTGCGTTGCCAACGGCAACCCCGAAAATCAGCGACGGCACAGCGCCCCCAATGAACAGCGCCCAGTCCCAGCGCATACGCCATGCCTTCTCCGGCTTCTTGGAGCGGTATTTAAAGGCGACAGGCCGCAATATCAGGGCAAGAAGCACCAAGAACATCGCCAGGTAGAAGCCCGAAAAGCTCAACGCATAGAGTGCGGGCCACGCCGCGAAGATCGCACCGCCACCCAGGATGAACCACACCTGATTGCCTTCCCAGACCGGTCCCACCGTGTTGATGGCAACGCGGCGTTCAAGGTCCGTTTTCGCGACGAAGGGTAAGAGCGCCCCCACGCCCATGTCGAAGCCGTCCATGACGGCAAACCCGATAAGCAGCACACCGAGCAGAATCCACCAGGTAATGCGCAAGGTTTCATAGCTGAAGAAAAATTCAATCATCGAGTTGATTCCCTCTAAAATGGGCTATTGGCCTGCCTGCAAGACCGGCTCCACCTTCTCGGTGGAGATCGGACGTTCGCCGGTCATCGCCGCGGTTGCATCGGGCCCCTTGCGGATGGCGGCCAGCATCAGCCGCACCTCAATGACAGCAAGCACACCGTAAACGAGCGTAAAACCAATGATGCTCAGGATGAGATTGTAGATGCCGAGTTCCGATGTGGCGAGGAAGGTCGGCAATACGCCATCAATGATCCAAGGCTGGCGACCGAACTCCGCAACGAACCATCCGAGCTCAACCGCAATCCATGGCAATGGCATCGCAAGTACCGCCAGGCTGAACAGCCAACGCGGAGCGTCCTGTTCTCGTATCGTGTACCAGAGAGAGGTAACAAAGAGGATGAGCAGGGCAAAACCGCAAACCACCATGACGCGGAAGGAGAAGAAGAGCCACGGTACCTGCGGCACCGATGACCACGCAGCATCTTTGATCTGCTGATCACTGGCTGTACGCGGATCTTCGACGTATTGCTTTAAAAGCAAAGCATAGCCGAGATCCTGGGACTTTGCGTCGAATGTCGCCCGTGCAGCGGCATCTCCCAGATTCACCTTCAACTTCTCTAGCGCATCGTAAGCGCCCAAACCATTGCGGATACGGTCTTCCGCCTTTGCAACGAGCTCATCGATGCCCGGAATTTGCCTGTCGATCGACCGAGTGCCGATCAACCCCATGACCCAAGGGACATGAACCGCATAATGCGTCTTGCGATCCGCCAAGCTCGGAATCCCGAAGGCTGTGAAGGATGCCGGTGCTGGTTCCGTCTCCCACATGGCTTCAATGGCTGCGAGCTTCATCTTCTGGTTATCGGTCAAGGCGTAGCCGCTTTCATCACCGAGCACGATGACCGAAAGAGATGAGGCGACACCGAAGGCTGCGGCAATCACGAATGAGCGCTTCGCGAGCGCGACATGACGATTACGCAGCAAATACCAGGCAGAAACACCGAGAACGAAAACTGCGCCGCAGACGTAACCGGCCGAAACGGTATGGACGAACTTCGCCTGAGCGACAGGATTGAACAGAACCGCCATGAAATCGGTCACTTCCATGCGCATGGTGTCGGGATTGAAGGCCGAACCCACCGGATTTTGCATCCAACCATTGGCAATCAGGATCCAGAGCGCCGAAAGATTTGTTCCCAACGCCATCAACCAGGTAACGACCATATGGGCGCGGGGTGAAAGGCGATCCCAGCCAAAGAAGAACAGGCCTACAAAGGTCGCCTCAAGGAAGAAGGCCATCAGGCCCTCGATTGCCAGCGGCGCGCCGAAGACGTCACCCACATAATGGGAATAATAGGCCCAGTTCATGCCGAACTGGAATTCCATGGTGATCCCCGTCGCAACGCCGAGCGCGAAGTTGATACCGAAGAGCACGCCCCAGAATTTGGTCATGTCGCGCCAGATGGTTCGCCGCGTCATCACATAGACCGTTTCCATCATCGCGATCATGATTGAGAGGCCGAGCGTCAGCGGCACGAAGAGGAAGTGGTACAGCGCCGTAAGTGCAAACTGCAGCCGGGATAGGTCGACAAGGAGTGGGTCGAACATAGAGAGATCCTTTCTTGGTCGCCGTTTTTTAGCGCGAATGATCCGTCTCCGAGTTGATATAGATCAACCTGAAGTACCCCGATCGATGTCAAAAGAGCTGCATGAGCGAAGATAAGACATCGACAACAAACCCGGAATGCGTCCGCAGCGCCGAGAAGATCAACGTGCTGGCGCTTGCGCGCGAAGTGGCGAAAGGCAGCTTGCGAGCTGTACTTACAATTCAGGCCATACGCCTGATTCTGCGACTGGGCTTCTCGGCAGCAGCGGCCGTGATTGCCGGCCGGTTGATCATGAGCCAATCCGTCGATCTGTCGCTGCCGGTCCTTGCGGCCGGCCTTCTTGCTTGCTCTGTCATAGCGGGATTGTTTGGCGACAGGACGCAGGCAGCAGCGGAAGCCTTCATCGCCGCAAAGCTCTATGATGTCGCAAGAACAAGGCTCGACGCCATGCTGCCGCGGCAGTTGAACCAGTTATCCGTCGGAACGCTGGTCGTCGCAATGCAGCGCTATCCGCAATCGGTCGCCTCCCTCGTCATCGGCCATCGCATAGCCTCCATGATGATGGGTCTCGGTCCATTGCTGGCCGCGGCCATGCTCCTGCTCGTCTCCTGGCAGGCCGCAGTCCTCATCATCTGCCTGACGCCATTCATGATTCTGTTCTTCGCGTTGGTGGGCGATGCAATCCGCAGCCGCGCGGCGGCTCAGGAACGCGCCTTTGGTCGTCTGGCAGGTCAATTTGCCGATCGCATTCGAGCATTGCCGACCATTTTGGCCAATCACGCCCTTGGAGAGGAGGAGAAGAAGCTCTCCGCGCGACTTGAGACCTATACACGCGAAACGGTGGGCGTTCTCGCCACCGCATTCATCAATGCCGGCATCATCGATTTTTTCTCCTCGCTGTCGATCGCTCTGCTCGCCGTCTTCCTCGGTCTTGGGCACCTCAAATTACTGATGATTCCGGGCTTTTCCAACCTCGAGCTCTGGCAGAGCCTATTCATCCTGATGATCGCACCCGATTACTTCGCGCCTTTCAGGCGATTCTCGGAGCAGTATCATGCCAAGGCAGAAGGGCTTACGGCTGCGAGCGCCCTCGACCGGCTGCTCAACGTCGAAGTTCCCGAAGCGGCACCCCTCTTCGCCCTCAACTACCCCGTCCCTCCCCTTCCTGAACATGGTCTGGTAGCAATCATCGGTCCGAGCGGCTGCGGCAAGTCGACCCTGCTGCGCAGGTTTGCTCGATTGGAGCCATCGATAGTTCCTGCCCAATCGATTTCAGGGGAGATCGCGTGGGTTTCGACCGAGAGCTTCGTTGCGGGACACACGCTTGGCGAGGCGATCGCATGGGGGCTCCCGCCCATATCTCAGAAGAGATTGCTCGATGCAGCACACGCAGTTGGGCTGCTCGACGACACGCTTCTGCCCGGTGGCCTCGATGCGCCACTTGCGGGCGGCGGGAGCAATCTTTCAGGCGGCCAGAGACTTCGCATCGTCGTGGCCCGCGCCCTTCTTTCGGGAAAAGTGATCGTTGCAGATGAGCCAACGGCCAAGCTCGACGCCAAAACATCCGCCCTCGTGCGACAAGCGCTTTTTGAGGTAGCACGCGCCCGACTGGTGGTCGTTGCCACTCATGACGGCGAACTGGCCAGCAACGCGCGTCTCACAATCAACCTTTCAAAGAACGAAGATCTCGAGGTGGCAGCATGATCGGCGCCTCCCGCTCGGCAAATAAGAAATTGTGGCGGCGTGCGACGCTGTTGAGCTGTTGTGCACTTGGCTTCGGTATTCTATTGGGTGGAGTTTCCGCCTGGTTCTTGGGCGCTGTCGCGACGGCGGGACTAACGGCCGCAGCCGCAACCTTCAATTTCCATGTTCCTTCGGCCTTCATCCGTCTATTCGCCGTTGGACGCACGGCGGCACGTTATGGCGAACGCCTTATCGGCCATAAGGCCGCACTCAGCGATCAGATCTGTCGCCGGGTGGAGCTTTTTGCGGCCATGGCAGCGACACCCGCCGTACGACGCGCAGGCTGGCAGCTCGGCGACGAGGCTCGTCTGGCCGATTATCTGGATGATGTCGAGGACGTCGACTATGCAGCTCTGCGCGCCGGCCTTCCATTGCTGACGATGACAATAGGCCTTGCGATACTTTCCGTTTGCTCCGCCATTATCGCACCGCTGTCGCTCTTGCCTATAGTCATCATGTTGGTGTTTGGCGCCGTCCTTGCCCGTAGATTGGGAAAGGCTGGCACCGTCGCCTGGCTGCAGGCGCGACACCATCGCCGAGACGGCGCCGAGCGATTGGGAGCCATCATGGCTTCCGCTGTCTCCCTGAAGGCCGAACGTCTCTGGGACGAACAATGTCGGTCTGCCATGAGCGCCTTCTGTCGTGCCGAAAGCCAGTCCTCTGCCTTGCGCCGCCTGCAATCGGGATTTGATGCGCTTGCGTCCCTCATCGGCCCGATCGCAGGGTTTAGTGTCGTTGTTGCTGCGTGGCTGGCAGGCGTCCGCGGTGAAATGATACTCCTGCCGGTTGCGCTCGGATTTGCGTGGCTTGCGCTCGGCGAAACCTTGAATGGCGCATCCCGAATTGTGGTCGCCAATCTGCGGCGTGACGCCGCCTGGGCGCAGATCTGTCAATGGACGTCAGGTGCAGAAACCCCCGCACCCTGCTGGACGGACAATTCACGCATCGAGCTCCGACAAGAACTCCTGCAGCGCATTTCGCCGTCAGGCGCTCCGCTCGGCAATGGGCGGATTGCGCTTTGTCTAAGGCCGGAATTCCCGACCCTCCTGATCGGCGCCAGCGGCAGCGGCAAATCGAGCCTCTTGAAGCAGATTGCCGGCTGGATCGGCGAAGACATATTCGATGGACCGGAAACAGGCCTGTCGCCAGCGCAACGACGCGCCTTGACGACCCTCGTCCTGCACGACGCGACCATTCTCGACGACACCGTCAGAGGTAATCTTTTTGAACCCGCAGCCAGCGATGAGGCGATGTGGCAGGCACTTGCGGCCGTTGAACTCGATGCCCGCATTCAAGATGCCGGCGGCCTCGATGCCTGGATCAGGCAGGATATGTTCTCACTCGGCGAGGCGCAGCGGCTCAATCTGGCCCGCGCCTTCCTGTCGCATACGCCTATCGTGCTTCTTGATGAGCCAACCGAGCATCTCGATGTAGCACAGGGGCAACGCATCCTTGCTCGCCTAGTCGCTCACTTGAATGACCGCATTCTCGTGATCTCGACCCATCACCCCATTGCACTGCGCAACAGCACCTTACTGGAACTATGAATATGACAGCCGTACCAGACCATCGCATGATCGACATGAACGTTCCGCGCTACACCAGCTATCCGACGGCACCACATTTCCATGATGGAATAAACTCAAGTGTGATCGCAGGCTGGATCGATGATCTCGCCGTCGACGAAGCGATCTCGTTATATCTGCATATTCCCTTCTGCGATCGTCTATGCTGGTTCTGCGCCTGCCATACAAAGCAGACGTTGCGGTATGGGCCAGTCAGCGATTATCTCGCCATGCTGCATAGGGAAATAGCCCTGCTGGGCCAGCGCCTTTCCAGCCGGGGTATCGTACGCGCGATCCATCTTGGCGGGGGATCTCCCACCATGATCCGGCCGGACGATTTGCAAGAGCTGTTCGAGCAATTGCACGCTAACCTCACCATTGCGGCAGATGCAAACATCAGCATTGAAATTGACCCGAACGATATGGACGAGCAGCGGCTGGATGCTTTTGCCAGAGTCGGAACAACCCGGGCAAGCTTTGGCATACAGGATTTCGATCTCCGTGTTCAGAAGGCGATCAACCGCGAGCAGAGCTTTGAAACGACGCGGCGTGTCATAGACGGTATGCGAGACCACGGCATCGGCTCCGTGAATATAGACTTGCTTTATGGCCTGCCGTTTCAGACGGTGGCAACACTCGGCAAGACCATCGACCTCTCGCTATCGTTGCGGCCGGATCGCATTGCGATTTTCGGCTATGCCCATGTGCCCTGGTTCAAGAAACACCAGACTATGATCGACGAAGCCACTCTGCCCGACCCCGGCTTGAGGTTCGAACAGGCAACGAGCGCGGCCAGGCATATTACGGAGGCGGGTTACATTCCAATCGGTATCGATCACTTCGCCCTGCCGACGGACGATCTCGCAATCGCAGCCCGCAAGGGCCGACTGGCGAGAAACTTTCAAGGCTATACGGACGATGCTTGCGAAACGCTCATTGGCCTTGGTCCTTCCGCAATCAGCCGGTTCCGCCAGGGCTATGCGCAAAATACGCCTTCAACCGCTGTTTATGGTCGCGCCGTGCAAACAGGCACCTTTGCCGTCGCCCGCGGCTTGTTTCTGTCCGACGAGGATCGTCTGCGCGGCTGGGTCATCGAACGGTTGATGTGCGACTTCGGCTTTTCCAACTCCGCCCTGCATAAAAGGTTCGGCGAGCGGTCTGACGCTATTTTACGCGAAGCGGCCGTGCTGGCGCAGGCATCGCAGCATTTTATCGCAGACGGCGATGGCTTCTCCATCAAGACGGATAGCCGCATCTTTACCAGAGCGATTGCGGCCCAGTTTGATCGCTATCTGCGCACGGATGAGACGCGGCATTCCTTAGCGGTGTAACGTTTGCGCGCTCTACAGGGCGATTGTCTTGACGGTAAACTCCAAATTCAAGAAAGGGGATTTCGAAATGACTGATCCGCTGAAGACTGAAAATTGTGCTGTGACATTGCCAGCCTCTATCGCGCGGAACTGCGTTGAGACATGGCAGAGGCCGATGAAGGTGCTCCTGGAAGAGCAGGCCGAGCTCCTTGAAGAAGGCTCGGCGATCACTGCCAGATGGATGACCCGCCGGCAGACAGCGATGGAAGCGGCGGTGAAAGCCGTTGATACAGCATTCAACTCACGCAATCCTGTGTTGATCACGGCAGCTTACAGCGACTGGGTCACAGGAATCATAGACCGACTTACGGACGATCTGAACGATGCCCGTGGCCAAAGCGTTCGACTGGCTCAGATTTGCGAGAAGTCAGTGCTGGCATTTTTCCCACGGCAGACCGACAATCTCATATCAGGTGGCTCCGCGGCGTCCAAAACAAGCATAGAACCGACGCCTGCTTGATGGTCGCAATCGGCGATATCCGCGTGGCTTGAGAGGCAATACGCCGGCGCACCGGAACATGCGACGATATCAGAACGAATATTCGGGAGGCCGTTATCATGCGCGCGATGATCTTGGATGGCGCACATAAGGCGCTTCGCTTCGAGGAGAAGAAGGTAATTCCGCAGCCGGCGCGCCATCAGGTGCAAATTCGCGTCTGTGCCTGCGGGGTCTGTCGCACCGATCTCCACGTCGTCGATGGTGAACTTACCCATCCAAAGCTTCCCCTCGTTCCAGGCCACGAAATCGTCGGTGTCGTTACTGCTTTGGGAGCGAAAACAACGAATATCAAGCTTGGCGACCGCGTCGGAGTGCCCTGGCTCGGCTGGACATGTGGCGAATGTGTCTATTGCAAGAGCGGACGCGAGAATCTTTGCTCGAATGCCCGTTTCACAGGCTATCAGATAGACGGTGGCTATGCCGAATATACCGTTGCCGATGAACGCTTCTGCTTTCCTGTCCCGGCAGAATTTAACGATGTAGAGGCTGCACCACTCCTCTGCGCCGGTTTGATCGGCTACCGCGCTCTCAGACTGGCAGGAGACGCACCGCGGCTAGGCCTTTACGGTTTCGGGGCAGCGGCCCATATTGCCATTCAGGTTGCGCGCTATCGCGGCCAGCAGGTCTACGCATTCACCAGACCGGGCGATGTCGCAGGACAAGCCTTCGCGCGCGAGCTCGGCGCAGTCTGGGCGTCCGGTTCCGACACGTTACCGCCCGAATTGCTTGATGCTGCCCTGATCTTTGCACCTGCCGGCGAACTCGTTCCGGCAGCGCTAAAGGCCACGGCCAAAGGCGGCACGGTCGTCTGCGCCGGCATCCATATGACTGATATTCCGAGCTTTCCCTATAATATTCTATGGGAAGAACGTGTTGTGCGTTCCGTCGCGAACCTGACACGAAAGGATGGAGATGAATTTCTGAACATCGCCGCAAAGATCCCGGTGCGCATCACAACCTCGACCTTTGCATTGAACGAAGCAAACGAAGCCTTGAGACAGTTACGCGATGGAGCGATCAAGGGTGCAGCGGTGCTCGTCCCCTGACAAAGCGGGCATATCTGAAACCATCAAAGTCGCCTATCAGAGAACAAACATGCCAATTGCCGCCATACCCATGATGACTGTCGCGATCCAGCCGAGAATTATGATCGATCGAGGGGCGGTGAAATCTCCCATGACGGCTTTGCTGGAGGCAAGAACAACCACCACCGCCATAAGGGGGACCGCCACCACGCCGTTTATGACAGCACTCCAGAACAATGCCCTCATCGGACTGACGGGCGAATACTGGATCATCATGCCTGCGAGCACGCTGACAGCGATGACCCCGTAAAAGCCGCGCGCATCGGTTGGTTTGAGTTCAAGTCCTTCTCTCCATTCCATTGCTTCGGAAAGAGCATAGGCACCCGAGCCCGCCAAAACGGGGACGCCGATCAGACCAACACCTAAAATTCCGAGGGCAAACAGGAGGAAGGCAAAGTCGCCTGCAAGTGGCTTTAGCGCACTGGCAGCCTCGGCGGCCGTATTGATTTGAGTAACGCCGGCAACATTGAGCGTCATGGCCGTCGCCAGAATGATAAAGTAGGCTGTGACATTGGAATAGAACATTCCGCTCCATGTATCCCAGCGGATGCGCCGCAGTTCTTTATCGGCGTTTGGCCTGTCCTTCACAAGAGCGACACCACCCCACCGGCGCTCCATATCTTCGACTTCTTCAGACGCCTGCCAGAAGAAAAGATAAGGGCTGATGGTCGTACCGAAGACCCCCGTGACGACAGCTGCGGCATCGGAATTGAAGGAAAGTTTGGGCCATATCGTTCTTAACCCGACCTCGGCCCATGGAACATGCACGGTAAACAGAACGGCCGCATAGGCCAGCAAGGATAGTGTCAACCATTTGAGAAACGCGACATAGCGATGATAGGGAACGAAAACCTGAAGCAGCAAGGTAGCGGTCACAAAGAGGATCGTCATCACATGACGGTTGATGCCGGTGACCAGTTCCGCGACTTCGCCCATGGCAGCGACGTCGGAGCCGATATTCAAAATATTGGCAACGAGAAGAAGCGCGACAACGCCCCGAAGTATAGAAGGATGAAAGGCTGATTTGATATTTGCCGCAAGCCCTTTGCCGGTTACCCGCCCAATCCGCGCGCACATGGATTGAATTGCAGCCATCAAAGGGAAGGTTAGCGGCATCGTCCAGAGCATATTGAGCCCGAACTGGGCTCCTGCCTGCGAATAGGTGGCAATTCCGCTCGGGTCGTCATCGGCGACCCCGGTGATGAGGCCAGGTCCGACGCGTGCAAGCGGATGCTCCCTTAGACGGGACCAGAACACGCCTGTGATCTTGTTGTTCCATGTTCGGCCAGTATTTTCGGGGGATGCCATATGCGCCTTCTTCTCCAGTCAGGACAAACAAGCAATTGAATCGAGAGCAGAACGATGAGGCTGTCGGCACCCAAATGCGGACTACTTGATCCCATCGAAGTCGAGCGATTTTCATTTATCTCGCGCCACACGCGGCTGTGGAATCTGCATTCCGCTTACAGCGTCCAACAATCACCACCATCGCCATCGGCGCAACATTTGGCATTGCGCTGGATCAAGAAGCGCCCGCGACGGCTATTTGTCTGTGCGCCAGGGCGCAGCTTTCGCGTGGAACCAAGCAGATTTTTGCTCATTTGATTGCGATCAATGCTCACCCTGACAGCAAGACTCATGCTGCTGACAATCCTAGCCTACTCACATCTTCGGAAGAGCCCAGAGGTTGGCCATATCGGAGGGAAGAAGGATGCCTGATGAACCAGCCCTCACACGAAACGAGGAAGCATTGCTTGCAGGGGCCGGCTATGCACCGGCGCTGGACGATCATTGCGATTTTCGTCTCAGGCGCCTGGACGAGACACGATGGCAGATCGATGCTGTCTCCCCTCGCGGTAAAGCGTGGATATGCGAAACCTTGGCGCCTCCCCTTACCCAATGCTTTGCCGGCGATATCATCGTCGATGTGGTCAGTGCCGACCGGCTACTCAAGGAAGCACACGCAAAGGGTTTGCGGACCCAGTTCATTTGCTGCTCCGGCACTGACATATTTTGAGGGAATGACAATGTACGCACGGATCATCTGCGCAATCGGACTTGGATCGCGTGAGCGCGCTGAACACCTTCTGCGAACGTCGCATTCGCTGCTGGCGCCAGAAGGCGAGTTGACAGTAGCTCATATCGTCGAACGCTTTCCCGCCGAGCAGAAATGCCCTGATAGCTGGGCAATTTCGGTGATCGGGGAAGCGGAGGAAAAGCTCAACACGCTCTGCAAGAACCTCGGTATAACTGCCTTTATTCACGTGCGGTCCGGATCCGCATCGCGAACGCTGTTAAAAATTGCCGAGGAGCGCGAGGCAGACCTGATCGTCGTCGCCGCCCATACCTCGGATATATTCGATCACATCTTTGGCTCTACGGTCGACTATGTCGTACGTCACGCCCGGTCTTCTGTGCTTATCGACCGCATCAGCGCAAGCCAGATCGGCAATTTCGAGCCCGCAACGGCGAGAAATGAGAGCTAGTTCCAGGAAAAATGCGCAGCGGCTTTCCGTCCGGATTGCGCAAGGAACCAGGCCAGCAGACGCCAGAGCGCCCGCTAACTCATTGATTGCGATCAAGGCGCCGCCCACTCGATGCGGATATTCTGTAATCAATGACTTGCCAATATTCGGCATGCATCGTCACAGCAAAGCGAGGACTAAATCATGCTTATCCATGCGATCATGACATCGCCTGCAATATCCGTTCGCCCTGAAACCTCGATCGCCGAAGCGGCGACAACGATGCTCGACAACCACATTAGCGGCCTCCCGGTCGTTGATGACATCGGCGAATTGGTTGGCATAGTCAGCGAAGGCGACTTCGTCCGGCGTGCCGAGCTGCGCACGGAGCGCAAGCGTTCCTGGTTGGTCGAACTCCTGACCAGCCCTGGAAAGCTAGCTGACGAATATACCCGGACTCACGGTCGCACAGTCGGAGAGGTTATGAGCTGCGACGTTGTGACAGTCACACCCACGACAATGCTCAACGAGGCGGCCGACCTCATGGAAAAACATCATGTCAAACGACTTCCAGTGCTATCGCGCGGCGTACTGGTGGGGATTGTGTCCCGATCCGACCTTTTGAAGGCGCTCGTAAGCAAACTGCCTCCCGCGCGCGCATCGAGCGGGCAGGACCAGGAGATCGAAGCAGCGATCATGAACGAATTGGCTGCTCAGAGCTGGGGGCGGAGTGGCTCTATCCGTGTAAAAGTTGTTGACGGGGTTGCGGAGCTTTCCGGCGGAATTCTCGACGAGCGGGAACGCCTCGCAGCAAAGGTCGCTGCCGAAAACGTTCCTGGCGTGCGGTCCGTCTGCGACCAGCTCGTCTACATCGATCCTCTGATCGGTGCCGTCATGATCTAGCTGGTCGGGGCATAAGCAAGATATCGCCTCCAACGTCGCCTGAGTCTCACCTCGCGCCGCCTGCGGCGGCGACCCCCGCAGCTTTTTACGCCTGTCCCGGTATCGCCGTCATATACTGGATGGACAGCGGCTTGCCTCGATTGCGTCGATTTCAATCAATCGAGAAGCTCACGCAGACGCACGGCGAGTTCGCGGGCGGTATATGGTTTCTTCAGCCAGCTTCCCAACTGAGCCAACTCCTTTTCCGCGACAACCGGCTCCGCATAACCGGAGGTGAACAGGATCTTGATCTGCGGATGAGTTATGCGCACCCGCCGCGCCAGTTCGTCACCGGTCAATTCGCCCGGCATGACGATGTCAGTGAGCAGCAATGCGATGTCCGGGGTATCCTGGAGCAGAGAAAGAGCTTGTTCTCCATCGGCCGCTTCAACAACCCGATAACCTGCGTCCAACAGTCTGGAAACCATCACACGGCGCACTCGAGCATCGTCCTCAACCACCAGAATTCTCTCAAAACCGCTGGGAATATCGTCGAGACCCGCCGTTTCAGCGCGAAAATCCTTCAAGCCCGCCTGCGTACGCTGTGCCCTGGCAGTTGGTAGAAATACCCTGACGCTGGTTCCCTGGCCGACCTCGCTATAGAGTTGCACGTGGCCGCCAGACTGCTTGGCAAAACCATAGACCATGCTGAGCCCCAATCCGGTTCCTGCACCAACCCCTTTTGTTGTGAAGAATGGCTCGAACGCACGTTCCAATACGTCCTTGGACATGCCGGCCCCGGTGTCAGTGACCGCAACCAACACATACTCGCCTGGCCGCACCTGCGGATACATCTGTGCGTAATCAGAATCGAGGCGGACGCTTGAAACTTCGATGGAGAGACGGCCTCCCCGGGGCATCGCATCGCGTGCGTTGAGAACCAGGTTGAGCAGCGCGCTTTGGAACTGAGGGCCGTCCACAAGCGCATGATTTTGCCCGCCGGTAACGATAGTTCGCAACTCGATCGTCTCTCCAAGCGTGCGGCGTAGAAGTTCTGAGAAGCCGGAAATGTGCTGACCAATATCCAGAACGGTCGGATTGAGCGGCTGCCTGCGTCCAAAGGCCAGCAACTGACCGGTCAGCTTTGCGCCATCATCCGCGGCATCCTGGGCTTCTCCCACCAGCATTTTAAGCGTTGGGTCACTTACTTTGCGTTCGAGCATCTCAAGATTGCCGCTGATGACGGTCAACAGATTGTTGAAATCGTGAGCCAAACCGCCTGTCAGTTGCCCGATCGCCTCCATCTTCTGCGATTGGCGTAGTTCTTCCTCGATCTTGTGCCGGCTTGTCAGATCTCGGATGAAGCCGGTGAAAATCCGGTTGCCATCTATCGCGACCTCGCCAACTGCTAGCTCCATGGGGAAGATCGAGCCATCCTTGCGCATGCCGCTGACAACCCGTCCGTATCCGATAATTCGGCGCTCCCCGGTGCTGAGATAGCGCGACAAATATCCGTCATGAGCCTCCCGATCAGGCGAAGGCATCAGTAACTTTACATTCTGCCCTATGACTTCGGATGAGGAATATCCGAATAGACGCTCGGCAGCCGTGCTGAACGAAGAGATGAGACCCGCCGAATCAATGACGATCATAGCCTCCGGAACCGTGTCCAGTATCGACCTTAAATGCGCCTCGCGCGCCGCCAGATCGGCCTGGGCGCGTTTCAAATCACTTATGTCATTGTTCGTCTGCACGATGACCTGCCGTGGAGGATCACCGACAGAAACCCTGCTCCAGCGACTGACGACGAAAATGCGCTCGCCTGCCTTATTGTAGTGGACAAGCTCACCTTGCCACATGCCTTGCTCCGCGACATGGGCGCGGATGGCTTCAAGGGAAATTGGCCTTTCGGTTCGCAGCAATTCGTGTACTACTTTGCCGACCGCCTCATCTTGGCTCCAGCCGTAGAGCTGTTCGCATCCCGCACTCCAGCGGCTAATGACGCCATCGAAGCCATGGACGATAATATTGGCTCCAGCCAGGATGCGGGCCATGTCATCCAAGCCGCTCTCGCTTGTGTCCGCAGATGTATTTTGCTCGTTCATATGGTTCGCAATCTCATGATCTGAATCTTCCAACATGAAGGCCTGCCGCGAGCGCCCGGCCATTTGCCACCCATGCATGCATTTTCATCGGACGACGAAATCTGGGGCAAATAGAGTAAGTTGCATGTGACAAACCTTCACACCTCCCTTTCCAGTACGGCCCATCGCGTGACAGGCAGACATGGCGCATGATATGAATATTTTTGCTATCGTATCCTTCTGTTTGCGGGCGTGCTCACATTTCTCCAGGGTTTCTGCAATGATTTCTGAACAACGGCGGCAAGACCATATTCTCGTCGTCGATGACGATCAAAGAATTTGCCAGATGTTGACACGTTACTTCGAGGAGGAGGGATATCATGTCACAACCGCCTCGGATGGGGTCGAAATGCGCCTGCGGCTGAAGCAGAGCGCCTTCGATATGATTTTGCTCGATCTCATGCTGCCGCACGGCGAAGACGGGCTGATGCTTGCCAGGGAAATCCGGAGGCAATCCGACGTTCCAATCATCATGCTGACGGGACGCGACGACGTCGTCGACCGGATCGTTGGCCTGGAGATGGGGGCGGATGATTATATCGCCAAGCCCTTTCATTTGCGCGAAGTACATGCACGGATGAAGACTATTTTTCGCAGGCGCATCCCAGCGAAGTTGGAGGACACCAAGCAGGACGAGATCGTCCGATTCGACGACTGGCAGCTGAACTTCGATCGTCGCCAGCTTATTGCAGGGGACGGTAGTGAGATGCAGCTGACGACAGGCGAATTCGACATGTTGGCCGCTTTTGTGCGGCATGCCGGTCGTGTGCTTGGCCGTGAACGCCTCATGGACTTGACCCGGGGCCGCAATCTGGAGGCATTTGACCGCTCGATCGACGCACAAGTCGGACGGTTGCGAAAGAAGATCGAAAAGGATCCCAAGCATCCCAGATTGATCAAATCGGTTCGCGGTGTCGGATACGTCTTTACTGCCCGCATATGAGTGATGCTCAGTCACGGATTTTGCCCGATCGACAGTTCTAACGGCCAAGGAATATCGGCAATTTTGCATGTTGCAGCATCGCACGGGTGACGCCACCGAAGATTCTCTCCCGCATTCGGGAATGGCCATAGGCCCCCATAACGATCAGATCTGCCCCGACATCGATACCATGTCGCTGTAGAACCTCATCGGTTGCTCGCGTCTCGCTTGCAATGACGTCAACGGTCACGTCGGTTGCGTGTCGAGCCAGATAGGTGGCAATATCGGCACCGGGTTCCTCTCCCTGCAAGCCTGACAGCGCAACCGGATCGACCATTGTGACATGCACGCGCTCAGCGGCTTTCAGAATGTCAAGCGCCTGATGAACCGCACAAGCGGCTTCCTGGCTCGCATCCCAAGCCACCATGACTGTACGTGGCGACCACATCAGCGAAAAGTCCTTCGGCACGACCAAGGCCGGTGTCGGAGAGTGAAATAGAGCACCATCGATCGCAAAGTCTCGGAGATCCTCGTCCGCGGCAAATTCCCCGCCGATGACGGTCATATCGGCATACATCGCACGCTGCCCGAGTAAATCGGCGGCCCATGGGAAGTCGCAGAAAAGCTCCTGTATTTCATAGGATATGCCGGCGGCGCTAAGCTTGCCTCTGGCCGCTTCAATCTTCCGATTGAGGAGAGTCGTTTCGCGTTCGCGCTCGCTGATCCAAATACTCGCGGTTTCACCAGCATAACCGCTATAGGGAGGCATGGCACCGAACGCGACCACCAGGAGTACAAGATGAGCTTCCATCGCCGCGCTGAGCGAGATGGCTGTTTGCAGATCGCGATCACCATGACGAGCGGCGGTGACACATAATAGAGTTTTGCATGGCATCGGCTTTGCCTTCAATCACTGATTTGGATCAGGCTAGGTTAGGCAATTTACCCCACGAACACTTTGATCGGCATCAACAACTTTCTTTCATGGCCTGCCGTTGGATACGTCCGGCCGGCTGCGGTGAAGTTTGATGCGGATCAATGCCCAATCTCACGGCTCCGATGAAAGTAAAAAGCCTTTCCGCCAACCGCTATTCAAACCGGAAAATCGTTATCCATCGGGAGTGATCACCATGCTGGCTCGGGATATCATGACAACAAAGGTCATAACTATAGATTCCGGCGCAAGTATCAGTCATGCGATCCGATTGATGATTGACAACCATGTCAGCGGCCTTCCGGTGATCGATGATTCAGGCGGCGTCTGTGGCGTCATCACGGAAGGTGATTTGTTGGGGCGCTGCGAAATCAATTCGCTGCCTCCGATCTCGGAAAATTCAGCCGATGGCGGAATTCGCAATTATATCAAAAACGGGGCATGGCAAGTCGCCGATATCATGACCCCGAACATCGTAGCGGTCTCGCCCGACACTCCCATTTCAATTGTTGCGAAACTGATGGCCGCTCACAACATCAAGCGCATCCTTGTTCTTGACCAGGGTCGCCTCACCGGCATCGTGAGCCGCCATGATCTCCTGGCCGCAATTGCCGAAACAAGGCCTGATATCATTGCCTCCGGCGACGACTCGCTGAGATTAGCCATCGCGACGCGTTTGAAAAGCGACCTCGGCCTGAATGATGACAGGATCACGGTCGCGGTCCAGGACGCACGAGTGTCCTTGAAGGGAACGATCGAGTCCGAGCTTCAACGCCAGGCGATCAAAGTCCTTGTCGAACGTGTCAGCGGGACACATGCCCTCACCGACGGGCTTCGCGTGTTACCCCAAAACGTCTAAGCTTGCTCAAATGCTTGCGCGATCGCAAAGCCAAACGATCGAGTTGTTCTACAACAGATAATCAGGATTTCCCCGCATGAGGACATGCCGAGGCCAGAAAGAACAATATGAAACCTCTTCCCACACTCATAACCTTCAATGCAGGTTCTTCTAGCGTCAAGATCGGCTTGTTCGAAGTTCATCATGCTAAGGCAATCGGTGTCGGCCGCGCGGCCATCGATTTTCGCAGGCGGCCATTAACCTTTCATCTTTCCGGCGGCCCAACTCGCCTCGACCTGACGCTGGAGGCGGCACCGGGCGATGAACTGCATGCAGTCATTGAGGAAATATTCGATCTTCTCGGCAAGCATATGGATCTCTCCATGCTCGGCGGCGTAGGTCATCGCATCGTTCATGGAGGCGATCTTTTCATAAGTCCGGTTCAAGTCAGTGAAAGTCATCTAGCGAGTATCGAGCTCCTGGCCGCGCTCGCCCCTCTGCATCAGATGCAGGCAGTGAGGCTGATAAAGGCAGTCAAGCGCTTACGCGCAGACCTTCCCCAGAGCGCCTCTTTCGACACGGCCTTCCACGCAACGCAAGATGATATCGTAAGGCGTTTCGCGCTTCCACGTGCCCTGCACAATCAAGGCGTGAAGCGCTACGGCTTTCATGGGCTGTCCTATCGGTTCGTCGCATCGGCATTGCAGCAGCAGGCGCCAAGGCTGGCAGCTGGCAAGGTCGTAGTCGCCCATCTCGGCAGCGGTGCCAGTCTGTGCGCGCTTGACGGCGGAAAGAGCCGGGATTGCAGCATGGGGTTTTCCACACTGGATGGCATTCCGATGGCAACACGTTGTGGGGCGCTCGATCCCGGTGCCCTGCTGCATCTTTTGGGACCCAAGGGGCGCACATTACGCAATGTCGAAGACATGCTCTACCATCATTCCGGACTGCTCGGCGTTTCAGGCATCAGCGCCGATACGAGAGACCTGTTGAGTAACGATAGTCTCGAAGCAAAGCAGGCTCTTGAACTGTTCGCGCTTCGTATCGCCGGTGAAGTTTGCCGCATGGCAGCAACCCTTGGCGGTCTTGATGGCCTTGTCTTTACCGCTGGCATTGGCGAACATCAACCCCAAATTCGCGCGATGGTCGCACGCCATCTTGCCTGGCTCGGCCTTGAACTGGATACAGCCGCCAACTCCCGGAATGAAGCATGCATCAGCACTGCGCAAAGCCGTCTAGCTGCTCTCGTAATCCCAACGGACGAAGAGCAGATTATTGCCGATGAGGCAGTATCTCTACTGCTGCAAAAGCTCCCACGCGAACACGCCGGTGGAAAGCTGAAAGCTTCGAACATATTGTAAGCCATGTATGCTTATATCAGACAAAGCCGAGCGCCATCCGCAGAGGAGAGGTATTCTCGCAGATCTAGATCTTATGCAATCGTTCCTACAACAATTGCGCCTTCGGATTGACCTCAGCAATCCCGTTATAAGTCATGAATCTTCACTTGAGGGTAGATGCGAAGCCAAAGGCTCCTCGCTTACATCGAAATGACGCCGAGTGAGTTTGATTCAACGCAAGGCCAGATGGCCCAACGACAGACAAGATGGAAAGCATCGGGTCCAGCCACTGCTTTTGGACAACAGAGGCAATCAAGCAGACCTATCACATCGAATCGTGTTCCTTCGTAGGAGACCGCAATGGCGGAAGAGAAATGGAATATCACGACACGGGAAGGCCTGCAGGTAACGGTCAGGCCCGCTGGCTTTGAAGACGAACATCTCATGATCGATCTTTTCGATCATGTCAGTCCGCAGGATCTGCGCTTCCGTTTTCTGTCAGCCGTCAAACATGTTTCGCGAAAACAAATTGCCGACCTGATCGGAGCAGATCACAATGCGATAGAAAGCTATCTTGCTTTCGTAAAGGGTGGCAATATGCCCGTTGCGACCGCCGTATTGGCGTGTGATCACAAACGAAAGCGTGGAGAGGTCGCCATTGCCGTGCGCAGTGACTTTAAAGGCCACGGTCTTGGCTGGGAATTCCTGGGCCTGATGGTGAGCGAAGCCAGGAAACGTGGTCTGGAAAAGATCGAGTCGATGGAAGATAGAAGCAACTATGACGCTATCGAGCTGGAGGAGAACATGGGCTTCTCGGCAGAACCATGCCCCGACGACCCCACCCATCTCCTATTGTCAAAATCGCTGACCGTCTAAGGCGGCGATCTGCAAGCCGATGTATCCCCATCGGCTTCTCTATTTATTCGTTTGACTACCCAGCGGATGCCGCGAGGCCCGCGAGGCCACGAGCGGAATCATGTCCAGAGAGAAGCTCTGCCTAGGGCACCAGGCGGGGCAAACTACGCCCCGCTAAATTTGATAGGGAAAAGTGCCAGGACCTAGGGGCGGTAGAAAAGATGGCGCCATTGGCCTAAGAATCATAATGCTTAATATGCTCGCGGCATAAGCGAAGCGCAGAGTTCCCCAACCAACCAAAGCGATGCTAGTGACGACGTTGCCCAAAGGCAGCCTCGCCGTCAATTGCGATGCGATCATCGTCGTATTCTCCGGCTTGATGCGCAAGGCCATTCCTGCTGAGGATCTTGATGCCGTGACGGCCGCACACGCTGATAATTCCTTTGTTCGCCAATCTGGTGACCGTCCGCGATACCGTTTCGATCGTCAGTCCGAGATAATCGGCGATATCGAGACGTGTCATGGGCAGTGTAATCACGCCGCGGGCACCTCCACGGGCTTCGTCGGATTGCAATTGATGCAGAAAAAAGCTGGCAAGACGCTCCTCTGCGCTTTTGCAAGAGAGCAGCACCATTTGATCTTGCGCTGCGGCAACCTCGTCGCAAACCCTCGAAAACACCAGCGGGCGAAGCTGCGGAGATGCGGCAAGTTCCTCTTCGAAAGAGCGCTTGGTCACTCGGCGGAAAGCGACTTCGTCTATGGCCTCGGCGCTGTAGAGATATCGGTTCTTGAATGAAACGCCAACCGCATCGCCACTTCTCAGGAAGCCTGTAATGACCCGCCGACCGTCCGACAACAACCGACAAATCCGCAGGTTTCCTTCAACGAGGGAAAAAACATGTTTGGCGGGGTCACCTTCGAAGAACAGAATTTGTCCCGGCTGCGCATGCTCAAGAGGCTGTCTGCAAAATATGCTATTTAAATCCAGCAGTTCGGCCGCGACGGATGCATCGCTTCTCATATCCCGAACCAAATGCAGATTGCTCGTCAGCATGCCCGTTACTCCTCTATGTCGATGAAGAGCAATTGACGATTTTCACGTAACGGCCGGACGCCGGGAATGTGCTAAATTGTGCTAATTTGTAACCGAATGTAACAGGGCCGGATCAGTGGCGCTCTACGGGTTGAACAGAGGCAGGCTTGAGACCGAGCATCAATCCGTGATCCCAGCGTTCACAGTAGGCAAAATCATCAAGCCGATCCAGTACATCGGAAGACCACGTCCAGATCCGCATGAAGTCGCATTGCTGGACAATCGCCCGGCGTCTCACCTCTCGGAAAAGCGATTCAGCTATCGCATTTTCGTCCGCTATGCTGCCCACGATAAAGATCGGAACATCCAGGAGCTTGCGGGCTATCGGATGCGTACGCACGGACGAGACTGTCAATCCACGAATGTACCCAGCGATATCGGTTACCACGATCGTGCGGTAGCTCTTGTTGGCGACGACTTCCCAGCGCTCGATGGTAACCTCTGGGCTAAAGGTTCGAAGAAAAGCAAAGGCTTGGACAAGCTGGCCTGCCCTCATTGGGCTGAGCGCGTAACTATCTCTCATCCGGCCTTACCTCATCGGCTCTTTGCAAGTGAACAATGGAAGCCTGCCGGGGCGGTTGGCGTCATTGCGTCAGATCAATGTTGCTCTTGCGCATTGCGGCAAGTCTATCGAGCAGCTTCAAATTCGATGTGGATGGAGACTTCCATGGATAAGCTCATGCGAGCAGCAGTCGTAAGAGAGTTCGGTCAACCCTTGGCTATCGAGCACGTGCCGGTGCCGAAGCCAGGCAGCGGCGAGATTCTCGTCAAGGTCAAAGCATGCGGCGTATGTCACACGGATCTGCACGCGGCCGACGGCGACTGGCCGGTTCGTCCCAAATTGCCCTTCACACCGGGACACGAGGTCGCCGGTGTCGTTGCCGCCATTGGGGCCGGCGTCAGCAATGTAAAGGAGGGTGACCGCGTCGGGGTTGCATGGCTGCACGATGCCTGCCTGCGATGCGAATATTGCGAGGCCGGGTGGGAAACATTGTGCGACCATCAGCATAATACCGGCTACAGCTGCGATGGCGGTTTTGCCGATTATATCATTGCCGATGCGGCTTTTGCGGCCCACCTCCCAAACCACATCGATTTTGCTGAAATAGCACCCATTCTGTGCGCCGGCGTCACGACATACAAGGGATTGAAGGAAACCGAAGCGCGACCGGGCGAATGGGTCGTCATCTCAGGTGTCGGCGGACTTGGGCACGTGGCGATCCAATATGCCAAGGCAATGGGACTGAAAGTTATTGCTCTCGACATCGCGCCGCCGAAACTCAATCTTGCGCGCATGGCCGGAGCCGACATCGCCATCAATGCCACCGTACCCGATGTTATCTCCGAAGTGATGAAGGTAACCAATGGCGGTGCCCACGGTGTCCTTGTGACGGCTGTGTCCCCGACGGCGTTTTCGCAGGCACTATCGCTGGTTCGTAAGAAAGGCACCATCAGTCTGGTCGGCCTGCCACCCGGTCGGTTTGCCACCCCGATCTTCGACGTCGTTCTTAAGCGTATTACCGTTCGCGGGTCGATCGTCGGAACGCGTCGAGATCTCGACGAGGCCATAGCCTTTGCCGCCGATCACAAGGTGAAGGTCTCTATCCACCGCGCTCCCCTTGAAAGCGTCAATCAAGTGTTAGAGGATCTGAAGGAAGGACGTATCGAAGGACGCGTCGTCTTGGATATGGATATGCGGCCGGAAGCGAGGGTGAATAGTGCAGCGGAACCGCAATATGCCTGAAATGCGTTCAAGGGGCAGGATTGCATTTTATCCGCTGCCAAAGCGGCGGCCTGGACGGTATTCACTCTTGCGCTGAGGGCGAACTAGCCCGACGCGGCTGTCTATCCGATCGGCTGGTATTCAGGCTGGCTTAGCCCGCACGCTTTGATGAAGCCATGGCGTGCGCGCTACGCGATCGGGGTTGCAGGTGGGTATTTTTCTGCCCAGTCCTCCCCAAATCCAGAGTTGATCGCACAATCACTGGAATTTTGACTTTAAGTAGCCTGGTCGGACTTCACTTCCGACTGCACGAGGACCGCTTGGTCTGCCCCCTTTGCAATCTTACCCGCATCGCGGATCAGGGTATATTTGACCTGCGTCGCCTTCAGATCCCGATACCAATCCACCAGAGCACTCCATGGGTCCGTCAGCTTGGAAAGGCCGGACAAGAAGGCAACGACTGTGCCTATCTCGGTCTTTCCGGTAACCACATAGTAGCCACCGAGGACGAAAATCCCGACATATCCCAATTGAATCATCAGATTCATCATGAAGTTCATCGCAAATTTCAGCCGGTAGATGCTCATATTGATGGAGAAAAGCGTTTGAATGCGCTGGGTCTGGGTGGCAAAGGAGTCGCCATAGCCGGCATGTTCCATCATACCTTCGCTGATATCGCGCATAACACTTACTTTTGTTTCAATCCAACGATTGATTGCTGATTGCATGATAGGAACGAAGCCGAACTGCGGACAGTAGACAACGGCAATCGCGAGTGCCATCAACGGCTGAAGAAAAATGAGATAGCCGACGACGACGAGCAAGATTCCTGCTTGCAGAAGAGGCTCAGAGATACTGGTTCCGACGAAGCCGCCGACCGGCTCTGCCTCGGCCAAAACAATTGAAAGCTGGATACCTTCAGCAACGACCTCTACAGACGATCCGTCTTGATCGGTTGACGATGCCAGGACCCACACGCGCAGCCATCGAATGGCGATCTCGCCAATCCAGCTGCGGTATATGTTAAGTACCAGCTTCACACCCCCCTCGGTGGCGACCAAACCAAGATAAGTAAGCGCAAGCAGCAGAATGATGCGATAGGCTGCTCCGGCCGTCGCGGCATTCACAATGCGTCTCTGCAGCTCCAACGGTGCAGCCTCGATAACGAAAAGCAGAATGGAAATCCCTGCGAGCGCTAGCTGATGGCGCCACCCCATTTTCACGATAAAGCCAAACAGGCTGGTAGGCACGCCGGGCTCCTTGATCGGCTAATGCGCATAGTGGCCAACTATTCAGACGGCTAGGATGCGCCAGGACTGTGTTGGCTCCCCCTTTGTGAAAAATTCGCCGGGAGCCCCCGCAATGAGATCGTTCAGCCGATCATCGGCCGCAAACGAATGAGGACTTCAAATATCCGCTTGGTGCTTCAGATGAGCTTCAATTTCATAGACGGGAAGCTTTGTGAGATCCTTATTGATGACTGCCTTCATCACGCTTAGCGCGGCGGCACTCATATATTTGCGCAGGAAACCCAATGTCCTTGGCGGTGCAACCAATATGAAGCTGGCAACGACACCATCACTCACATATTTGTCGAGAAGATCGGCAATTCTCGTTGCGAATTCCTCTTCTGCTTTGCGATGGAGATCCGGTGACTCGACGGAGCTTCTTGCGCCGCCTTCAGAGGCATAAGCCCGGCCTGGGTGATCGGCGCCTAATTCATGCGTTGCCTTCAGCGTCTGGTGGAAAGCATCGACCTCAACGAGATTGAGGGATTGCCCATTACCATCGTTCCGCAGGAAAAGCGCCCTGGCTCCATCGCAGACGATAACCCAGGTTTCCTTGCCAATCGTGAATCCGCTCATGCTAAACCTCCTTCACAAATGTCTCTTTTTCGCCGGTCCGTGCATGGGAAAGGAGCCGAGCGGCTTTGCTTTGCCGTAAGCCCATGGTTGCGAAAGGAATGAAGCAGCTGGGGCGAATATGAAAGTGGCGCAGATGACACTGATCCATGCTACGCCGCCTCCCTCGGAAACACCGATCACCCAGGGCGACGAGGCAAGCCAGGCCGCCAACGCGATCCGCTCCCATTCCAGCGCTTTTCGGTCTGATAGGGTGTGACTGGAAAGCAACAACACTCCCACCAAGCCGAGATTGACGGTCGAGACCGCCAGGCCAGGCAAGCTTGGGTAGACGAATAGCAGCACCGCGGATGTAACGACGAGTCCAATACCAACCGTCCTGGCCATATAGTCACTTAAGCTATGATTTGGCATGATTATTCCTCTCGATCTCGTCGCGGACGACCTATAGTCTTCGCAAGGTTTCGCATTGCGCGCGATCACTTC
Source organism: Rhizobium sp. No.120 (assembly GCF_054558365.1). Taxonomy (NCBI): domain Bacteria; kingdom Pseudomonadati; phylum Pseudomonadota; class Alphaproteobacteria; order Hyphomicrobiales; family Rhizobiaceae; genus Rhizobium; species Rhizobium sp. No.120. The sequence goes on along the minus strand of NZ_BAAJNQ010000004.1, from coordinate 441,677 downwards.
GACGGCGCTGGTTGCGTGTTGTCGCTCAAGGCACCGACATGGCAACGCCGATATACGGGTCGATCCAGGTCAGGCAATCTTTGACAGCCTTTACGCCTGGAACGTTTTCGGCAAGGACCTTGGCGGCAAGACGCTCGCGTTCGTCAAAGATTGAGCCAGAGAGCTCGGCAATACCATCCTTGACACTCACGCGAATAAAGCCGTTTTGGCTCCAGCTTCGCTTTCCAAGCTCGCTTATGATGAGAGCCTCGATCTCGGCATCGCCATGCGGGCTAACCTTCTCCGCGAGAATACCGGTAAGAGCGCGCAGGAGATCAGACCGCGTGACGATACCGACGAGCTTTTCTCCATCGATGACCGGCAGACGGTTGATACCTTCGCGTTCCATCATTTCGACGGCTTCGCTGGCTGACGCCTGCGGCGAAATCGTCTTCGCCGGCGTGTTCATGACTTCCTCGACCAGCCTGCCATGGGCGTGCACATATTCATCGGCAAGCCGCCCAGGACTTACAAAGAACTCCAGGAAAGCAGAGCGTTGGCGCTCGGTACTGAGCTCGCCTCGCCGCAGGAAATCTCCCTCGCTGACGATGCCGACAATCGAGCCTTTATCGTCGACGACGGGAAGCCCGCTTACGTGATTGTCCAGCAATAGCTTGGCGGCCTCCACGATAGATGAGGACGCCTTCACGGTTATCGGTGCTGGTGTCATGATATCCTGGATAAGCATGGGTCTTCTCCATTAATTGATGTTGGATGCCAGCTTGCTTCCCGTCATGGCATCTTCAACTAAAAGCGCAGTTCGCCGTCGCTTGCGCAGATCTGCGGTGGAGCAACGTGTTTCAAAAGCTGATTAATCAATAGTACGAATACCGGAGCTATGGGTTGATCGAGGTCAAAATCACGGAAATCCGACGTCAAGCGATACCGAGCGCGACTAAAGCAGGCTCCGACGGTGAGAGATCATCGCCCATGGCGGCCAAGCTTTTTCACCTGCGCAAGCCATCGCCTTCTTCTCTCCTCGCCCACTTGCTCGATCATGCCAAAGAATGTCTGGCGGACGGGGCGTATGCCGGCGAAATTCAAAATGCTGCGACGGAGCACGCTCGTGCCATGCGCACCGAACCAGAAACGGTAAATCAACGACGGCATTCCCATGGTGACGATGATGTGCGCCGTGCACCCGCTAAGTAATCTCTTGGCAGCGCCGCCCTCCTGATACTGAAAAGCCACGCCGGGCCGAAACACTTGTTCCAGAAATGCCTTAAGGAGCGCCGGCATCGTCCCGAGCCAAAGCGGGAAGACGAAAACCATATGCTCCGCCCACTGGATCGCCTCAACGGCAGGAGTGAGGGATTCGGGTATGGCACCACTCTCAAATGCTTCACGCGAGCGCAGCAATGGGAAATCCAACTGGGAAATGTCCAGCCGTCGTAGCGTAAAACCTGCCTCGATGGCTCCCGTCGCATAGGCATCGGCAAAGGCTCCGCACAGATGCTTATCATGCCCATCCGGGTGCGCTTCAATGATAAGTATATGCCGTGGCACGATATGCTCTCCTGATCTCGGAAGGAACCGTCTTGACGTAATAACGGTGTGCTTCGGCCACATGTTAATATGGCTGGTCCGATCGCGATAAACAGATTATTCAGTCGATTGTGATCGTGCTGAAGTTCGGCAATCCAGTCCTTGATCTATCGCAATCGGGTAACACCGCGAGATGACCCGTTCCCCTAATATTTTGAGGGAATCATGCCCGTTCATCTCCCTGCGTCACATGGTTTCATTAATCACGCAACCGCTCGCCTATGAACCGGCCGACTTGGGCAAAGGAGATATCGCGCGAGGGGATATTATAACGAGCAGGATCAATACCTTCCTAGGTAGATTCCCTGCAACCCATGTAGCAATTGGCTCAATGGAGCGAGTTCTGCAACTGGGTACGATCGTGGATAAATTCACTCCGCGTATGGATAAATAGCACGGAAATTACAGTTGCCATCATGATAAATATGATGATCATCAAAAGATGATCAAGAAGAAACCATCGCAGCATATGCAATCCATCTTTTAATGACACGGTGTCATACATCCTCTTATGAAGATCAATCACAATTGTGCGACGATCGATAATGCCAGACCATCGCAATCGTTATCTCATCGGTGGAAAGTGCATTGCCCAATATCAATTACATGGTTGATTGCTGTATGAAATGGCGCCTCTTCATTCGCCGATTTTCAGAAGGACCAAGCCACAGCGAACAATCGAAAACCGTAACCCCAGACGGATTGGCTTGTCGTTCAAACCGACAACCTCTGTTTGACTTCGATCAATGCCGAAATGACGCTAATCGATTTCACTTTCGATGTCGGAAGACGTGGAGCGTCTTTTGCCGACAGGAGTGGCGACAAGCTGATCGCCACCTCATCTTTCCAGGAAGAGGAGAATGAATATGGTCGACACAGCAACCAAGCTGCCTATAAAAACCGACAATAAAGTCGACAAAACACCGGATGTGGGATGGTTCCCCTTTGAAAATCTGCGGACAGAAATCGATCGCCTGTTCGACGATTTCACACCGGCACTCTGGCATCGTCCTTTTGAACGACTATCGCATGCCAAGCCTTTTTCAATGATGACGGCACCAGCCGTCGACATCGTCGAAAAGGAAAACGCCTATGAAATAACGGCGGAATTGCCAGGCATCGACGCCAAGGACGTTGACGTGAAACTCTCCAACAGCACCCTCACCATCAAAGGCGAGAAGCATGAGATAAAGGAAGAAAAAGATAAGGAATACTTCCTATCCGAACGCCGCTACGGCTCGTTTCAACGAAACTTCCAGCTTCCCCAAGGCGTTGATGGTGGCAAGATCGAAGCATCCTTTGTTAACGGCGTGCTGACCGTCGTTCTGCCCAAAACTGCCGAAGCGCGCAACGGCGAGCGGAAAATCGTCATCAAAGCTTCCTGATCCAGCAGCCGTTAAGACTCATAACAGGCAAGGTCTTATCGACCTGCCTGTTATTTTTGATCGGTCCATTTCATGCAAGGAATAGTCGGCTTGCCCAATCTTGGGAGGCGAAACGCTCCTGTCAAAGCATTGCACCCGCATAAGCTCAAGGTCTGCGGGTGCCTGGTACGCGGCATCATCTTGAACAATCAACCGATTGTCAGGCGATTTTCGACCGTAACCACACCGGGAACCGACCAGACCGCGCGCTCGGCGGCACTGCGCTCGCTCCAGGCGTGCACGGCACCTTCCAAGGCAACCCGTCCCTCGGTAACATCAACCCGAATACGGTTAGCTTCCACCTCGGCGTTGCGCCGCAGAGCACCTTCGATCCGACCTTTGATATCCGCGATCAGCGCACTCGGCCGAATGGTGAGTAGATTGGAAACACCGGTGACGCCGCCAAGCTTCTTGACTGCATTTTCTGCTGCCATCCGCTGAAAATGCCAGGGCACTTCGCCAGAAAGCGTCACCCAGCCATGCTGGACCCTGACATCGATTGCGCCGTCCGGCAGCGCCGTATCCCATTCGATAATATCGAGCGCTCTTGAAGCGATTTCGTCGTCGGCGTGCATTTTGCGTCCTGCATAGCGGACCTCGATCTCTTCCGCGATCGCGCGTACGCCACGCACGCGCCTGGTGGCGCTTTCTGCCGCCAGCTTTTCCGCATAGCTGCCGACGTGACCAGAAAGGGTGACAACACCATTCTCCACCGAGACGCCGATATTGGCGGCATCAACGCTTGGTTCGAATTGCAATTCGTCTATGACATCCTGACGCAGAGAAAGATCATCCATGGCACTTCTCCAATTCAGTTTAAATAACCCGAGGTAAGCCTCAACAGCCATGATCGCTTTTGAGGGCACGGTGTCATTGCGTTCGATCAAACAGCTGCGCGCGGGCGGCCTGCTTCTTCACCAGGGACCTCGACCTGATGATCCGATAGTAACATCTGAATTTGCCAGAGACCCGCCACCTCACATGGGGCCTTCATCCTGAAGCCGGCTTTACGACAAAACTCCAGCATTTTGAAATTATCGGGCAGGACCGAACCGTAGATATCTTTCAGACCTTGCGCATCGGCAAAATCAAGAAGCTTACGCAAAAGAGCCATTCCCAGGCCCATTCGCTGGTGATCGCTTCGTACGAGCAGACCAAAATCACCCGATTCCCCGGTAAGGCCAATAACAACTCGGGCCACACCGACAATCTGCTTATCGATATCGGTCGCGACGAATGCCATCTCGCGCTCGTAGTCGATATGTGTCATCCGCACGACCGTCGCTTTGGAAAGCTTCGTCTGCCCACAAAAGCGAGCACGTATGTCGCATGGCGAGGTATGTTCCAGCATGGCAGTGTAAGCCTCGGCATCCGTGGGGCAAATAGGGCGCAAGGTGAAGGCCTGCTCTGCCAAACTGATCTCTTCTGTCCATTCATTTGGATAAGGCCTTATCACCAGATTACGATTCGGAGCAGTTTCATTCAAACGACGAGGATCTATCTCGATGCGTGCATCCACCGCCACGGCTATTTCGTCTCCGACAATCAGCGGATTGATATCGATCGCGCGAATGCATGGAAAGTCGACCGCGATTTGCGATAGGGCGAGCAGGATCTTTTTTATGGCATCAACATTTGCCGGACGAATGTGACGAAAGCCCTGCAGCAGTCTCGAGACCCGAGTTTGCGAAATCAGGTCTGCCGCGAGTGCATCATCGAGAGGCGGCAAGGACACGGCGACATCATCGATCTGCTCGACGGCTGTCCCACCCGCACCGAACGCGATGACTGGCCCAAAGATCGGATCGACAGAGAGGCCAGCGAACAATTCGACGCCATTTTCTATCTTGATCAGCGGCTCGACGACAAAGCCGTCGATCTTTTTTTCCAGTCCAGCCGCGGTAACTCTCTTTTGCATGCGGCGTGCGGCACGGTATGCTGCTGCCCGGCTGCGGATATCGAGCGCGACGCCCCCAACCTCTGATTTGTGGGTAATAGAACGCGACAGAACTTTGACGACGATGGACTCATGCTTGCGAAGCATCATTGCCGCAGCCTGGCCCACCGCCGCGACATTCGCGGCGATCGAACATTCCGCCACCGGGACCTGATAAAAGCTAAGGACTTGCTTCGCCTCAACCTCGGTCAGCATCATTCGCGAACGAAACGCCACCTCTTTTATCAGTTGTCGCGCCGCCGTCCTATTCACCGTCAATTCAGATCTGGCTGCGACATGGGTCAATGCGTCCTGGCATCGCCCCCACTCGCCTAGAATATGAAGGGCAGCGACTGCATCGTCGGGCATCCCGTAGTCCGGAATGCCCGCGGCGCGCAGGATGAGGCGCCCTTCATGGCTGGCTCGGCCACCGAGAAGACAAACCAACAGCGGTTTGCCTTGCCATTCTTTTGCTTGCACTGCGCTGACGATGGCCGCAGCGGTGGCGTCGGGCGCCGCTGCCTGGATTGGGCAATGCAGAGCAAGAACGACATCGATGTTGGGGTCGCACGCGGCGATTTTTATTGCTTCGGCAATCTGCGACGGGACTGCATCCCCCAGGACATCTATTGGATTGCTTCGCGACCAGCCGGCGGAAAGCACATTATCCAGTTCATTTATCGTTTGCTCGCTCAACGTCGCCAAGCGCTCGCCGCGATCAAGGAGACTATCGACGGCCAAGACGCCCGCACCGCCGCCATTGGTGAGTATTCCGACGCGCAGGGATGGGGAAAAATGAACCTTCTGCACGATCTCAGCGGCAGCGAGCAATTCCGGCAGGCTTTTCACCTGGATAACGCCTGCGCGCTTAAGAACAGCCTCAGTAACTCGAGCGTTCCCCATTAACGCGCCTGTGTGCGTCATAGCGGCTTTGGCAGCTTCTCGGTGCCGACCAGGCACGATGGCGATTAGCGGCTTTTGTCGGCCTGCCGCGCGGGCGGCAGATAGAAACTTTCTCGGATCTGGAATGGATTCCAGATACATGACGATCGCTGCCGTCTGATGATCGGCCGCCAGAAGGTCGATCGCGTCGCCGGCGTCCACGTCGATCATATCACCTAGAGACAGAACGCTGGAAAAGCCCACCGAGTGATCGCAAGCCCAGTCCAGAAGTGAGCTGACTATGGCTCCCGATTGCGAGATCAGGCCAATTTTGCCTAGCCGCGCGCCAGTCAGGGCGAAGCTGAGATTAAGCTTGGCGCGCGGAAGGATAAGACCGACGACATTGGGGCCGAAAACTCTCAGACAATATGGTTTGGCAGCGGCGAGGATAGCCTGCTTCAGCTCGGTGTTGAGATTCCCGGTGACAATGACGGCAATTTTGGTCCCTTTTTTTCCGAGTTCTTGGATAAGCGAAACAACGGTATGGACCGGAGTTGCGATAATGGCGATGTCAGGCGCCTCGGGCAGAGCAGCGACATTTGTGAAACATGGACGCCCGAGAACATGAGCGTATTTTGGATTGACGGCCCACACCTTCCCCAGGAATCCGCCATTGACGACGTTCTCGAGAATTTTTGACCCAATCGCATCCCGACGTATCGATGCGCCGATGATGGCTACTGATCGCGGATCGCATAGGGCGGCAAGATTTTTGATGGACATTCCCGAAGCGCTCCTGCTTTAGCAATACACAACAACAGGAGTATGGCTTTCGGCGATCACACCTGCGGTGACACTTCCCAATACCAACGAAGATAGGCCGCTGCGGACATGCGAAACCATGGCGATCAAGTCGCGGTTCAAGCTATCGGCAGTATCCCCAGTCTTGGCGACCTCAACGCCATTAGTGGCGGAGGTCTTGTAAGAGACACCCTTAATGGATGTATTGACTTTCTGCCGCGCAGAAATCGCGTTGCAGGTGGAGGCAGCAACTGCTTCGTGGGCAAGAAGGATCGCCTGTCCACCCGGCTGAAAGGCCATTCCGGCGCCACCCGTCGGAACCGATATGTACTCGAACATCAATGACTTCCCCATTGAATCCGGATTCCGAGATCATTTCGATGGACGCGAGGCGGAGCCTTAACTAATGCCCCCAGAATATGGGCAGCTTCGTCGTCTCGAGCATCGACCGCGTAACACCGCCGAAGATGAGTTCGCGGAGCCTGGAATGCCCATAGGCCCCCATGACCATCACATCCGCACCCACATCAACTGCATGTTGTTGAAGTATTGTAGCCGCACCGCGTCCTTCGCCAGGAAGAACATCCACGGTGACCGAAACGCCATGCCGTGCAAGATAGGCTGCAATGTCAGCGCCCGGCTCTTCCCCATTGGAGACGGCAGTTCCGACGGGATCGACCATGGTCACATGAACTTCCCTTGCGGCCTGCAAAAGCGGCAGAGCCTGCTGAACGGCGCGAGCAGCCTCGATTCTGGAATTCCACGCGATCAACACAGATTGGGGCGCCAGCGTTGCGTAATGATCAGTCGGATTAAAAATCAGAGGGGCCGGGGATTGAAAAAGAGCCCCGTCGATGATGCGTTTTGCAAATTGCTCATCTGCAGCTGCCTGCGGGCCGACGAGTACGAGATCGGCATAGAGTGCGCGCTGCGCAATATCCTCCCCTGCCCAGGCATATTCCGCATAAAGATCTTGAACATCGTGGGACAAGCCTGATTGCTTGAGGCGATCCTTCACGGTTTCGGCTTGCCTAGCCAGCTTCGCAATGTCGCCTTCGCGCTCTTCCAACCAGGCAGCGGAGACAACTTCGCCAAAGCCACCGATAGGCGGCGGCGCCGCCATTGCGATGACCAGAACCGAAAGATGCGCTTCCACGGTCTCACTCAAAGCGATTGCCTGTCTGAGATCGTCTTCCCAATGGTTCACACCGACCGGGGCGAGGATAGTTTTGTAACGCATTGCGATATCTCCGCATTCGAGAGCCTGCATCGGCCATCGATAATGCAATCTCTGCTGCAATCCGCCTTGATCGATATCAACTTTGCCCTCTGCCCGATCTGACGCGCGCCTGCTCTTTGCGCCAGATTGATCCAGGGCAATGCAAAGACCCCTGGGAGGGCGAATCTGACCTTAAAATCGATATTTACCGAAAGGAAACCATAATGTTTCGCTTCATGATCACATCCCTGGCCGCCTTCACCATTGTTTGCGCCAATCCTCATGTCGGTCCAAACGCAGGAGCAGACCAGCAGAAGGAAAGCCCGAAGAAGGCGGAAAAAAAGCCGAGGCTTGGCTATGATGACCTCTATATACCGCCAACCAAAGGTCACGGGTTCTGAGAGTGCGCGGCTGACAGAGGCTAAATGCTGTCGGCAGCAACGGGGTTCGACCCGTGATAACACTCAGACGTTTCGAGCCTCGCAGCCATTGGGTCCATACGACCGCTGACAAATTCGGTCTTACCTTTCTCAGACTGTTTGAAGACGCTTTCGATCATCGTTTCGATTAATGTGATGGATTTCATTTTGCCGTCGGCCACCATACGCATGAGATCGCTATAGGCGATTTCCTGCACGTTCCGCACGAAAAGCCAAAGCTGAAAAAGGCTCATCAATAGAACGGCAACCAATACGTAGCCGATATCGAACTTTTGCTTGCGTTCCATCTGGCTCTCCGCCGCTACGCCTCAATCGTTCCTGAATATTGTAGCACGATCATCTTTGACGATTGCCAGGCCGATGCCATGCGTTCAACTTGAGAAACGAAACAAGCGCCGAGCCTATTGCCAAGCATGTCTCAATCTAGAGGATCGCTCTCAGATATCTTCAGCGATGTAGGAAAGGGCAGGCCCCTCAACCTCGATGCAGCGCAGAATTTCATCTACGAGTTGGGGCAGGCTATGAGCTGCATTTAGCTTGATCCAGTCGATAGGAGTTAGCTTTTTCGAAAGCTGTTGCGCTAATATGTCGACCGTCGCATCGGATGCGCCGTCCTTTCGTGCCTCGATGCGTTGCCAGAGCAGCGCGGGATCTGCGTTCAACCAGAAACCTGAAAAGACGCATCCCTTCTCTTTCGCGGCCCACTCAACCAACTTGCGATTTTCGACTTTGTCGAATACGGCATCGGCGACAACCGCGCCGTCCTGCGCCAGGATGAGCCGCGTACGCCATGAAATTTCCCGATAGACCCGAACCGAGACATCTGGATGATAGGCACTTTGCGGCAACCGAGTTTCCGGCGGTACATCGTAGAGAGACTTACGAATGCGATCGCTTTCAATGATACGAGCCCCCGGCGGAAGACCGATGCGGGGAGCCAATGCCTCTGCAAGCGTCGACTTTCCCGACCCACTAAGTCCGCCAATGGCAACTAGGCTTGATCGAGGCGGTTGAAGAAGACTGCGGGCAAGCACGAAATAAGATCGCGCCTCTGATACAAGTTCCGGCGAATTGCCCCCGGCACCTTCCGACTGCGTCGCGATGACATGAGCCCGCACTGCCGCCCGCATGGCCATAAAGAACGGAAGGGCCGCAAAACCATTGTCGTCTTCGGTTTCGTCAAGGTATCGGTTCATGACGAGATTGGCAAATTCGGCATGCCCGCGATGCCAGAGATCCATCAACAGAAAAGCAAGGTCATACAATACGTCGCTGGTCGCAATCTCTTCGCTGAATTCGATACAGTCGAACAAGCATGGATGACCATCGCGGAGAAATATATTGCGTAGGTGCAGATCGCCATGGCAGCGCCTGACTTTTCCCACCGCCTCCCTCTTGTCCAACAATGTTGCGAGCGTGGCGAGCCGTTCGTTGAAGGAAGCGGTCAGGTCAGCAACTTCCGCCGGCTTGAAGACATGGCTGGTGGCAAAGCCAGCTTCATTGATCTTGAGGACGGCCTGGACATATGCCGTGCCGCTACGACCCCGGATAACAGGCGCTTGACGGTGAAAGGAAACGATTGCCCGGGCAAGCGACTTCATCATCTCTTGGGTCAATCCGCCGGATTGCGCCACACGATCAAGAAGAACCGACTGGTCAAAGCGCTTCATCTCCACAACAGCTTCGACTATCGGCCCTTCACCCTCCATCGCAAGCGTGCCATCTGCAGCCTGGGTGATGGTACGCACGCCGAGATAGAGGCCGGGGGCCGACGGGCCGTTGAGTTCGACCTCTTTCAGGCAGGCGGCTCGCCTTTTGTCCAAAGTGGAAAAGTCGACGTATGGCAGTCGCACAGCCCGCTTCATTTTATACGCACGATCTCGCGATAGAAATATGCGGGAAATATGCGTCTCCATCGTCTGTACCTGATCACCGCCCTTGGAAAGAGCACCTTCGAGAAAAGATATGACGTTGGATTGATCTTCGACGATCATCGGCTCGTCCTGCGCATCGTTTCGGTTGAGCGACATGTGAGGCCAATGGCGGCTATATGGCATTGATGCGTATCAATGAAAGGACTGCCACATTGGAATAATTTTCCTTGCGATCGTGACAATAGGACTATGAGGAATGGAGCTCGCTTCACGACTTACCAAGGCACTCTGCCGCGGCTTGCTGCCCGACTTTTCAAGACAATGCGAGCAACCTGCCCCGAAGAGGGCTGTCGCTGACAATTGAGCCAGGTCAATGTGACGACGGCGTATCGCCGTAGTGTCAGCGTGTTCGAGATATCAACAGAGGAGATTGTCTCATGGACGATATCACACTTCGTCAACTCATTCTCGACGAGCTGGAGTTTGAGCCAAGTGTCGATGCCGCCAACATCGGCGTGACCGCCAATAATGGCGTCATCACACTTTCGGGTCACGTTCCAACCTATGCTGAAAGAGAAGCCGCGGAACGAGCGACACGACGCGTCAAGGGTGTCAAAGCAATCGCGCAAGGCATCGAGGTCAGGCCTATCGGAACGCATCGAACGGCAGATGACGAGATTGCCAAACGCGCCGTCAATACCATCGGATGGCACGTCACCATTCCGAAAGACGCGGTTCAGGTCAAAGTCCAGAATGGCTGGGTGACCTTGAACGGCCGAGTGGAGTGGCAGTACCAGAAGAATGCGGCGGCCGATGCCGTGCGTGACCTTTCCGGCGTGGTCGGCGTCTCCAACATGATTGAAGTGGCGCCGCACGCCAGTTCAATCGATGTCAAAAAACGTATTGAGAACGCCTTCCGCCGTGACGCGGAGATCGAGGCGCATGCGATCAACGTCAATGTCGCCAACGGCAAGGTGACACTGCAGGGCAAAGTCAAAACCTGGTCGGAGCGGCAGGCTGCCGAACACGCAGCCTGGTCAGCGCCTGGCGTACGAACCGTCGAAGACCGGCTATCAGTCGGCTAGACGCAGGCGCCGGGTAGCCTGGGGCGGGGAACCCGGCGCCACCTTATTTCCCGCGTAAAAGTGGAGAATGGCGACAATGAAGGTTAATAGGAACCGGCCGTCCTGGCCATTGACCATATCACCGGAAAAGGTCTGCTTTCTTATATTGAAAGCCCGCCAATATGATGCCAAAGATGCGCCAACCGACGAAGGCTCCGCCTCAAATCCGTCGGACGATGCCATGATCGATGTGCTGGAAGATAGAGACGACGACCCGGTTCAAGAAGAAATCCGTAGCGCCATATGGGCTCTTAGCATTGACGAACAGATTGATCTCGTGACGTTGGTTTGGCTAGGTCGCGGCGATGGCACCGCCTCGGACTGGCAAGACATACGCGAGGCAGCAGTAGAGGCGCATAATGGTCGGACAGCCGCCTATCTTCTAGGCACCCCGCTACTCGGAGATTATCTCGAGGAAGCTCTATCTATGTTCGGTGAATCCTGCCAAGCGATGGAAGCCAATCATCTGTAGCGTGTAAAATTGCGAATTTTGGCGAGACTTTAGAGAACGCTTCCGCAGGTAACTGGAGCGGAGATCGATACAAAATTCCAGAAGATGGCAAAGCCTCAAGGCCGCGAGCGTGACAGATCGGAGAGTGAAGTGGAGATGGCCAATGAGCGGAACGCATGGTTTACAGGGTGCTATCGCTGCCACCCTGGTTCTCGCGTTTTTTGATCAATGTGTAGCGGCGGATGTCGCGCGCGGACGTAGCATTGCCTTACGCTGGTGCAGTCAATGCCACGTCGTTGCTACCCAGCAAACTGCCGGCTCAGATTCCGTACCGACATTCGCGCAGATCAGCCAATCCAAGCCCTTCAACGAAATGCGATTGTCGCACTTCCTCGCGGATCCTCAGCACTCACGAATGCCAAACTTCTCGCTAACCCGTACGGAAATCGCGGATCTTACAGCCTATATCAGAGCGCAGAACCAATAGCCAAGCTGTGCAACATTTCGGCATTGTCACATGCAACCGACAAGCTCCGCAGACCTGATCTCACACTGAAACAGACATGGCTACCACCGCTAAATTTGCAATGCATAGCGAATGCGCTGGTAATATTCGGCAAGACGCAACAGGTGCGTTGGCAGCCGTTTCGGACCGAAAAACTTTGCTTGCCTATAGTCTTCCCGGCCGCCAATGTGGCTGATGCGGCTGGAGTTCGTTAAATTCACGACATTATCGTGGGCACTCAATACATTTAAGCCGTGGTGCCATCCCCGTTCCAACGCGACATCGAACGGGAAACGCATGATGCGCAGAGATGGAAGAGCAACCCGCGCGGCGCGCCGGGTGATGACATAACAAGCTGCCGATCCCTGCGGCCCATGCAAGCAACGGCCCACTTCATCTCCAAATGCACTTGTCGCGGCGCGGAGAAACCCGCGGCTTCTATGGTTAAACAGCTTTATGACATCCGCATTCGGCGCGATAGCCAAAATGGCCATTACCCTGGGGAGCAAGTCTCCACTGATGTCGACATCGTCCTCCATAACCAAGGCGGCATCGAAATCGCTCTCAAGAAATCTGATAAGGCATCTAACGTGGCTACGATAGCAACCATATTCTCCGGGAAGCATTGCTCGGCCGCCGTGCCGGGCAAAGCTCTTCCAGTCAACGTCGAGAAACTCCTTCTGTGAAAGACTGCGCCCGTCGATCGCACTTACCCTGACAATATTGACACCGTGTTTCGCGGCCTTCGAACTTATAACAATCCATCGATCGAGCGAGCTATCCAGGTTAATGACGTAAACACCCAGCTTCATCAGAGCTTACCGATCCGCCTCGCTCCGCTATCGAGAGGCGTGCATTCGGTTTCCACTTTTTCCTTGCCCGATGACTTGGTTGCCGTTCGCCCCAATGTCAGATGGGCGATGAGGCGCGCTAGTCGCGCCGGCAATCGTATGCTTTCGATGAAAATCCGATAGGGCATCACTGTCAAGTAATGCGCCCGCGATCTATGATAATGTCTGTGCCGCCCTTGAATTTGCGAAGGCAAGTGCAATTGCTGGTCCACGGGGATCGGTACAACAAAGGCCGACTTCAATCCCGCAAAAAATTCAAGGTCGAAAGCCAAGTCGAACGGCAGTTGCATAGGGATGAGTTTCTCGACAAACCAATGCGCTGCGCGTCGATTGATGATGTAGGCACCCGAACCCTTTTCGCGGGTCACTGCGATCGCCAGACTGCGATTTTCTGTTAGCTTGGAAAAGCGAAACTTTCGTCCATTGCTGACGGTCGAAAGGCGCAGAATATCCCATTTTTGGTTCTGCCGGAGCGCGGCACCCAGAAGTTCTGCAAAGTCCTCCGGAAACTCGAGATCATCCTCCAAAACGAGAGCGAATTCGTTGTTTGAGGCGAGAAAGCGCCTGGCACATTCTATATGACTCAGATAGCAGCCGACTTCGGCGGGATTGCGCCAGCGACCATGCCTGAAGCGGAAGGCAACCTCGTTGAAATCTGTGATCGGGAATTCGAGGGTAACACCATCGACTGCCGATACGCGCTCAGCATGCAAGCCGATGCGTGCAAGTTTCCGTTGCATGGCTAATAACCGGTCAGCGGCTCGATCAAGGTTGATCAAAAATACCGCTAGCGACGCTTCGCCTGGCTTCGCATTTACCATTGCCCATTTACTCCAAGGCGACGGCATCACCGTCATATCGGAGTGAACATGTCGAGCTTGGCTTACGGCATGCTTACAAAATCCCGGCGAAAAGATGGAATTTATTCTGCTTTCTCATCCTGTTGGGCTGATCTGCATCTATAGAAGCAGCGATTAAGGCTGTTTGCCAAGTTATAGCACCAATGATCTTCAGGCTGGTGACAGTAACGCGCACTAAGTTAATGAGTGCCGGGCGATCAGCCTTGCTTTCAAGGTCGTAAATTTGAATTGGAGATTATCTGTTCCGAGAACCGAAGGTTGCTGTTCAATCGTTTGGAACGCTACGGGCGCTTTATCTATTCGCGTAGACAGGTTGTTGCATGCGTGTGTTATTAGTGGAAGACAATGTCAAATTGGCTGCCGTCACGTATGATGCCATGCGTTCCCACGGCTTTACCGTGGATCATGTCTCAAATGCACATGATGCCGAAGAGGCTGCAGCAACTGTCGACTATGATTCGATCATACTCGACCTCGGTTTGCCGGACCGTGACGGTTTGACACTGATCGAGCCATTGCGGAAGACTGCTCCGTCAACTCCACTTCTCATCCTCACCGCACGTGATGCGTCGAGTTCGATTATCAATGCACTCGACAGCGGCGCCGATGACTATCTTTGCAAACCCTTTGTCATGGGAGTACTGATCTCTCGCTTGCGCGCGATCATGCGCCGTGGTCAACCGCGTCAAGCCCCAATCCTGCAACTTGGTAACGTCACCCTCGACCCTGGCCAATATTCCGTCTTTGTAGGGGAAATACCCCTTGCGCTCAGCCGCCGCGAGTTTGCCGCATTACACCTGTTCTTGCGGCGTCCTAACCACGTATTGTCGAAAGCGGAGGTCGAAGAGGCAATCTATGGCTTCGGCGATGAGCTTAGTTCCAATGCCATCGAGGTCTTGCTGCACCGGCTACGCAAGAAGCTTCAGGAGGCTGGATCGACGCTTTACATCCATAACATGCGCGGCATCGGCTATATGCTTATGGAAAAACAACCGTGAAGCTCCGGCGATTGACGCTTCTGCAACGACTAATCTTGGCGATGTCGCTCGTCGCTATCATTGCAATCTCTGCAAGTGCCGCATTTTTATATATCCGCTTCCAGGCATCCAATGATACCTTCCGCGAAGAAACGCTTTCAACGTTTGCCGGGGATCTGCGGGAGGCGTTGTCCACGGATCCGCAACTTTCAGGCCCTCGTTCAAAGGGCATTAAAGCGCGCATCCGCGAACTTCGTGGCGAGTACGCAGTTTTGGGAGGCGATGGAGAGATCATCGAATCCTCCGGCGCACGGGAACCATTAATTCCTTATGCCAGAGACCGAACTCAATATTTCGAGCTTCCCTCGCATGAGGGGAGGAAAGCGCTTTTCGGTATATCTATCCCGATTTCCCCACCAAGCTCTGTACAGACAATACAGGTCGCCTTTCCAAAAGCACATGTGATCTTCGACAGCGTCCTTGAGGAATTTGTCAGGGATATCGCCTGGATCTGGATTCCATTTGTCCTAGCGCTGCTTGCAACGAATATCGCCGTTCTTGGTTTCGCGCTAAAGCCTTTGCGCATCGCAGCACAGGAAGCAGCGCGGATCGGTCCGTCAAGCATTGCTACACGCTTGAGCGAGAGCGGGATGCCTGAAGACGTTCGGGCTCTGATTAGATCCGTTAACGCGGCCCTCGACCGCCTCCAAGGCGGCTTCCTTTCGCTCGAGCGTTTCTCCGGTCAGCTGGCTCACGAACTGCGCACGCCGCTTACCATCGCCAAAACCCGGCTGTCGCTATCCCAAGACCAGATCGCGCGCGCTGTCGAAAGGGATTTCGAGGACATAGAACGTGTCATAACGCAACTCATCGATCGCGTGCGCGTACGCACCCTCCACTATGAGGCAACCGACGTGGTAGATCTGGGAGCCGTGGCCGCCGAAGTCGCCCGCTATCTAGCGCCAATAATCATTGGAGCCGGTCGCAATATCGAGTTGAAAATCGAGAACGGGCCAATCCTCGTGAGCGGCGCCAAGGATTTCATATTTCGGGCGCTGCGCAACCTGGTTGAGAACGCTCTGCATCACAGCCCTGAGAACGGGGTCATTACGATTGCTGTGTTCAACGCAGGCGTCAGTGTCGCCGATCAGGGCCCTGGTTTCACAAACACACGCCTGCGCAAGGGCGGCGAATTGCTGGGAAAGACGGATCGCGAAGACGGATTGGGTCTCGGCCTCTCTATAGTCTTGGAGACAATGGAAGCACATGATGGGCGACTCATGCTTGCAAACCTGCCTTCCGGTGGAGCGCTTGCAACCATGGCCTTTTAGCCGGTAGTTAACTGATGCTCGAGACAACATCGACTTCTTGTTCAGTGGTTGAAAGCCATCATGCAAAGTTCAGATGAGCACACAATATCGTATGAGTTGAAGTAGCTTAGACGGACTCTCGTTTGCTGTCGCAAACAAGCCTTTCCTGCAACAAAAGTGAAAAGCAGGCAATATTAGTCCTCTGTTCAGGTGGTCGTCAGCACCATCCATCAAATGTTGCTGCAGGACAAAGAAATTATGAGAAGCAATGATTGGAACTGGCATTCAAGCATGCCAGCCAACACTACAGCATGAGAACAAAGGACCGACAGAAATCATGAAAGAATTTCGCCAATCATCCATCCATTCACGTCGCTATATCGCCGCCGCACTTGTCTTGTCCGTTTTGGTCGGGCCGGCATTTGCGGCGTCGCTGAAAAGCATAATGGGCGATATGCGAGACAACACAACGTCGGCCAAAGCCGTTCTCGCCAACTTCGACGCCGCTGCAGCCAAGCAAGTCCTGCAAGGTTATGCTTCGGAAGCTCAGGCGGCAAGCGACATGTTTGCCGGCCAGGGTGGCGCGAAGGAAAAAGACCTCAGCGATCGTTTCAAGAAACTAGCAGCGATTACGGCAGCCGCAAGCCAGGCGCCGCAGAACAAAGCTGCATTTCGCAAAACATTTTCGGAAGTGGCAAACGAATGCAAATCCTGTCATTCGGCATACAAGTAATTGCTCCGAATGTTAACGAAGCAGGAGCATGATATGAAAGAACAACGATACTCGATTGATAATTATTATGATCAGCAGCCAGAGAGCGAGATCGAAGCTTCCCCTGTAGGGAGCGATTATGTCAGAGCATGGGATCTTCCCACTCGCCTTTTCAAATGGTCACTTGTCGCGCTTATCATTACGGCCTGGATATCGAGCGGCTTCAACGATCCGGAGATGATCGTTCACAAGACGGCGGGCTATGGTATTCTTGTTCTTATCGTCTACCGCATTCTCTGGGGGATGGTGGGAAGCTCTACTGCTCGCTTCTCGAGCTTTGTGCGTTCGCCATCTACCATATGGAACTATCTGAAATCATTGCGTCAAAATAGAGCCGAGCGCTATCTTGGTCATAACCCAGCCGGTGGGCTGATGGTTATTGGACTGCTTTTAGCTTGCGCGGTTCAAGTTGCCCTGGGGCTTTTTTCCAGTGACGGAATAACCGCATCAGGACCCTTTGCCGATACGGCGGGAGATGCCATTTCAAGCTGGGCTGCCTCGATCCACACGACGTGGTTCTATGTGGCTATCCTCGGGCTTGCGTGCGTACACATCGCCGCGAACCTCTACTATCAGTTCATCAAGCGCGACAATCTTATCGGCGCGATGATTACCGGACGCAACAAGCGAGCACATTATGTCGATCGGGACGAAGCACGCGGCGGATCACTGCTTGCCGCGGCAATTTGCCTGGCTGTAGCCGTCGGCACCGTCTATGGAGCAATCACTCTGTGCGGAGGAAGTTTCTTCAACGTGGTCTAAAAGCTTATCTGCCGCAGTTTCTTGTTTCCGGCGAGCAGGCATTTTCAATCCTATCGCGCTGTTGATATATCGCCCTGATGATCCGGCAGAGTACGCCGGAGACCTAACGCTCCGACCGGCGCAATCTTCATGGCGGAACAATCGCTTTGACATTGCTCAAAGCATAAATCCGTGCACATAACGCATACTGATTTCTCCGACATCGTGAAACAAGTGTGGAGAAATCAATGCCACTCAAGTTGGTCTCAGGAATGATGAAGTCATCAGGTAACGAAGCCCTGCTGGTCATGGACGCAGGCCATATGAACAAGATTGTTCTCGTTACGAAACAAGCGCTTCTCGATATGGCACTCCCGCCACGTTGCGATGAAAGCCGGCTGCAGGAGTATATTGATGTGCTGAGCGATATTGCCAGCACAAAGTACGATCGAGGGGAAATCAAGCCGGATGGTCGCGTCCTCATCACCTCCAGCGATGTGGCAAAATGGAAAGAACTTCAATAAACCCGCGCGCCTGCTTTCTTGCATTGCAAGCTCAGTCGCGATGCGGGGAACCGTACCCTGCGGCTTGAAGTACTGATTGGAACGAGGAAAGTCATGGCCGAGCCCATTTTGCACTTTCACGGCGCTGCCGGCTCCGTAACGGGATCTTGCTTCCTGCTCGAACATGCGGGTATGCGCACCTTGATCGATTGCGGAATGTTTCAAGGCTCGAAAACGGAGAAGGAGCTGAATTATCGCCCCTTCCCCTTCGAAGCTTCGTCGATACACTCCGTTATCCTCACTCACGCCCACATCGACCATTCAGGCCTGCTACCCAAGCTGGTTAAGGCGGGTTTTCAGGGGCCGATCTATTGCACGGCCGCGACATCCGACCTCTGTGAGATCATGCTGCAAGACTCGGGGCATATACAGGAAGCCGAAGTCGAGCAGCTGAATCAGCGAAGTAAATCCCGCCTCAGGCAAGCCATCGAACCCATCTATACGGTCCGCGATGCGCAAGTCGCAATGACGCAGTTTCATTCCGTCCCATACAAGGAATGGCAGGAAACGGACGGCTCCCTCCGATTTCGGCTATGGGATGCGGGGCATCTTCTTGGTGCGGCTTCTGTCGAGCTTGAGCTCGTCGGCGACGGCGGAACGATCCGTCTACTGTTTTCAGGTGACATCGGACCGAAACATAAGCTGTTCGAGGCAGCTCCCTCGGCTCCAAACGGCTTCGATTATCTCATTTGCGAAAGCACCTACGGCGATCGGGAAAGAGAGGAGGCATCATCTGAAGCGCGCCGCAGACATCTTCGCCAGATTGTGCGCCAGGCCTATCATCCGAACGGTGCGCTGCTTATCCCTTCATTCGCCGTCGAACGCACGCAGGAACTACTGGCGGACTTGAATACATTGATGGATGCCAAGGAGTTACAGAGAATTCCGGTCATTATAGACTCCCCCCTCGCCTCACGAGCAACCGCCGTCTTCAAGCAGCATGCCGGTACATTACCGAATGGAGATCTCCTGCTCAGGGCGCTGAATGCGAAAAACATTCGCTTCACCGAAACCGTCGAGCAATCGAAAGCGGTTGATCTCATTCAAGGATTCCATATCGTTATCGCCGCAAGCGGAATGTGCGAGGCGGGGCGCATTCGGCATCGGCTCAAGAATTGGCTTTGGCGCGATGAAGCGACGATATTGCTCGTCGGCTTTCAAGCCGCCGGCACCTTGGGGCGCGTCCTGCTGGATGGCGCACATACGGTGAAAATTCAGGGCGAACAAATCACAGTGCGGGCGACAATCCAATCGTTGGACGCTTACAGCGGCCATGCAGATGCAACCGAATTGGAGGATTGGATCGTCGCACGGCTCCCAGTTCGTAGGGGATTATTTCTCGTCCATGGCGAACCGGGCGCAATCGCCCAGCTGAGCGGCAGGATATCGAGACATCGGTCCATTGCTACCGTGCTGGAGCCGAAACTCGACAGCGCATATCGCCTTACAAAGGAAGGGGCGATCATCAGCGTCGCAACTGTTCCGCCGCCCCGGTTGCAGGCCGAGGAAGTCGGGCATTTTGACTGGCATAATGATTACCAGTCGTTCGTCCTCGATCTCGATGAAGAGCTCCGGCAGGCGGCCGATGAAAAGCGGAGAGCCGTTATCTTGCGGCGTGTAAGAAAGGCGCTTCATCACGGTGCGGATTGACGACTGATTTCACGTCGCATGCTAACGAGCGGCACCCCCCAGACGATATATCCGTCGCCGTTGTTTCGATCGTCGCGACTGGCAGATTAAGCTGGCTGGCTTCCCTTCGCGGCTCGGTCTGATGATAGGGCATCCTGCAATATGGCCTGAAACCTTGTGAGAATATGTGGGCTTACACGAAGTTCCATTATCTTTAGCAGCGCTGCGACAGCCTGTCGGCTTTTAAGCTCATCATAATCCAAATGTGCGCCGATCTTCGGTAGAATCTGATCGACATTGTTGCGAGCAACCATGGTCGTCGCTGGGTGCCAGTTCTCGTAATAAATACCCCGAAGAAGAAGAGGTAAATGATTGGCAATTTCGGCTGCATCATGCGTTGCCAATGAATCACGAAGCGCATGTAGAATGGCGCATAGAACTTCGTAGGCCGTCTGCTGTTCGCAACCCAGACGATCAGCCAATTCGCATACCCATAAATTGGCTTGCTGAGCAGCATCAGGAAAGGTGCGTGACGGAAAGTAGCTCATTCAAGCCTCCACCTGTATCCCTCTCAATCACCATTCTCTAGCACGACCCGTCTTGCTTAAGATCCATATGGTCATGAGGAAGAGAATTCCTCCTGCCAAAATGAGATTCACAACGGCAAACGGTTGTGCCTGAAACCCCAGCAACCAAGGTGATACTACAAGCCACCCGGCGACCAGCATTTCGAACCAGACTTCCCACCGCTGCGATGTCATTATCGCTATTACGCTCAATATGATCACGACAGTGCCGCTGAGCAGGAGATTCCAGTTCTCCACGTCTGCTTGCGTCGAACCCTTAGCAAAATAGCCGAATATCCAGGGCGAAAAGCATAGCCACACCCCGATCATAAGTATCACGAGATTCTGCCAGTAAATGCTCCGCATTGGCGCCACTCCAAGCTAAAGCAGCACCTTACGATAGGATTTTCGGCTACGCATTGCGCGGGATCAAACTTGATTTCCCGCCATTTTGCTTTGGTTCCGGCTAATTGAAATTCATTGCTCGCTGATACCTAAAACGAGCGCCTCGAGGCGGTCGAGGAATGGTCTTTGAGCGGGAAGGATCTTCGTCCAAGCCTGTTTCAGAGTAAACCACTCCGCGCGATCGACCTCCGGAAAAGATTGAATACGCTGGGTATGCGGCGGCCATACGATTTCAAATGTCTGACTTATCAGCGTCTCGACAGGAAAGTCACCTTTCATCGCAAAAGCTGTAATGAGCTTGCCACCAGCTTGCCGAACTTGACCGAGAGAATGAAGCTCAGGCAACGGCGGCCACCCGGTTTCCTCCGTAAACTCCCTCCTGGCGGCCATATCCGGGGACTCGCCGCTCAAGTACTCACCCTTGGGGATAGACCAAGCCCCTAGGTCGCGATTTTGCCAAAAAGGACCGCCCGGATGAACCAAAAGAACCTCGATGCGATCATGATCTAAGCGATAAGTGAGAATACCCGCGCTTTGCTTCACCGCAGCCCCCTTCGACACCTTGGGAGTCGGGACCCGTAGGCCTCTTCGGCCCGCAAATAATACTTCCATCGCGATATGACCGTTGATTCAAATCAAATGGTCCCAGCCGCAGTTGCAATAAGATTATTTCCTTCTCTGCGGAGGTTAACATGCGTGGACCGCGATGGCAAAATTGGTTGGGGTTTCTTCTAGGCTTCTATATGCTTTTAACACCGTGGATCATTCCGGCCATTTTCCCGGTGGCCCCGGCATCGGCGGCAATAATTATAGCCGGATTGATTGCCGGGTTAACGCTGGCAAGTGTCTCGCTTGTCGGAATTGTCGACCCGGAAATTTGGATCGATTGGCTGAAATACTTTTTGAGCTTTGGCCTCCTCTTAACACCCTGGCTGTTGGGATTTAACGACAATATATTCTTCACCTTCAACTTTGTCTTCGCGGGTATGCTTCTGATTGTTGTGAGCGGACTGGCCTTCGCCTCCCGACGTCCAAAGATCGGACGCGACTAGTTGAAACCCGGAACGAGCTGTCATCGCAAGACAATTAGTCACATACCCCAGCGGCGCACGAACCACACCTTTACGAAATGGGTTAGCAGGCCATAGGCCGTAAGCATGCTGACGACCAATGGCCAGTAAAGCCAAGGTAGTGGGATAAATCCCAGTGCCGCGCCTACTGGCGTCATTGGCAACGCGACACCGATGAAGGCAATGATGATACTTGTCGTCATCAGAGCAGCGCTAGATCGACTCTCTATGAAAGGCACCTTGGACGTACGGATAATATGGATGATGAGAGTCTGACTAAGGAGCGACTCCACGAACCAACCAGTCTGAAAGAGAGCTGGATTGGCCCAAGCTCGGAATACCCACAGCATCATGGCGTAGGTGGCATAGTCGAAAATCGAGCTGATGGGTCCGATGAAGATCATGAATTTGAAAATATTGTCGATATCCCAGCGCCTCGGCAAGACGAGATAATCGTCATCCACATTGTCGGTGGGAATGGCAGTCTGTGAAAAATCGTAGAGCAGGTTGTTGGTCAGCACCTGGATGGGCGCCATCGGCAGGAAGGGCAGGAACAAGCTTGCACCAAGCACGCTGAACATATTGCCGAAGTTCGAGCTCGCTCCCATTTTGATATATTTGGTGATATTGCCGAAGATCTTTCGGCCCTCGATGACGCCCTCCTGCAGCACCATCAGGCTCTTTTCCAGGAGGATTATGTCAGCCGACTCTTTGGCTATATCCACTCCCGAATCCACCGATATGCCGACATCGGCCGCTTTGAGGGCGGGGCTGTCGTTGATACCATCACCGAGAAAACCAACGACGTGCCCCTTCCGGTGCAACGCATTGACGATGCGCTCCTTCTGCGCCGGCGTCAGCTTCGCGAACACATTGGTACGGTCGGCGGTGTCAGCAAGTTCTTCGTCTGTCATAGACTCTATGCGGTCGCCGAGCAGGATCTCGCCGACGTTCAATCCGACATCACGACAGATCTTCCGCGTAATGGTCTCGTTGTCTCCGGTCAGGACCTTGAAGCCAACACCTTTCTGCGCGAGTGCGGCAATTGCGGCGCCTGCGCTCTGCTTCGGAGGATCAAGGAAGGCGATATAGCCGATCAACGTAAGATCGCGCTCGTCCGCAACCGAAAAAGCAGGCCCGTGGCCTATCAATTCCTTGCGAGCCACCGCGACAACTCTGAACCCATCTGCGTTGAGAGCGATGGTTTCATTCTTTGCGGAGGCCAAATGATCTTCGTCCAGCGGTACTGTTTTTCCGTCAATCTCGCAGCTGCTGCAGACGGAGAATATCTCCTCGACGGCCCCCTTGCAGAT
This sequence comes from Rhizobium sp. No.120, assembly GCF_054558365.1. Lineage (NCBI taxonomy): Bacteria > Pseudomonadati > Pseudomonadota > Alphaproteobacteria > Hyphomicrobiales > Rhizobiaceae > Rhizobium > Rhizobium sp. No.120. The sequence continues at coordinate 418,380 of NZ_BAAJNQ010000004.1, read as the reverse complement.
CAGCACATTTGTTTTATCCGGTGTCGAAACCACAACAGAGAGGCGGCGGCGGACGAAATCGAAGGGAATCTCATCTACTTTTGCGAAACCTTCATCAATCCCGAGCGCCTTATGTACCTCCACATGCTCAAGTACGGCAACATCCAGGAGGTTTTTCAAACCCGATTGGAAATGGCTGTTGAGGTAGGCATATTGTAGCACGCGCTCGGAATTCTCTCCTCTGATATCCAGATGCCACTTCAGGATGATGCGATCCTGCGTGAGCGTACCTGTCTTGTCCGCACACAGGATGTCCATGGCGCCAAAGTTCTGAATTGCATTGAGCCTTTTGACGATCACCTTTTTACGCGCCATGACAATCGCACCCTTGGCGAGGTTGACCGTGACAATCATGGGAAGCAGTTCAGGTGTAAGCCCCACCGCCACGGCCACAGCAAACAGCAATGCCTCAAGCCAGTCATGTTTCGTAATCGTATTTATGATGAATACAATTGGCACCATGACGAACAGGAACTTAATCATTAGCCATGTGAAGCGGTCGATGCCTCGGTCGAACGCCGTCAGCTCACGCCGGCCGGTGATCTCATCGGCAAGTTTTCCGAAGTAAGTTCGGCCGCCCGTGCGCACCACAACGCCCGTAGCATAGCCGCTGACGACATTGGCTCCCATGAAGCACATGTTCGGCAGCTCGAACGGATTGCTCACCGCCGTTTCGTAAGCATGCTCGATCTTTTCAGCCGGCATCGCTTCGCCGGTAAGTGTCGCTTGATTAACGAACAACCCCTTGACCTCAGTCAGGCGCAGGTCGGCCGGTATCATATCGCCGGCTGACAGACGAACTATGTCACCTGGAACCAGCGTCTCGATGGGTATTTCCTGGAACGAGCCTGAAAAAACGCCGCTTCGTCGTTTCACTGCGGCGGTGGTGCGCACCATCGATCGCAAACGCGCCGCCGCTTCGTTTGAGCGGTGCTCCTGAACAAAGGCCGTCGTAATCGCGAGGACGACCATAATGGCAATCACCGCCGCTGCCCGGACATCACCCAGAAAGTAAGATATAAACGCCAAGGTGATCAAAAGCGCATTCAAAGGGTTCTTACCGCGTGCCCATATCTCCTGAAGAATAGTCGGTTTCCGCTCCTGGATGATGAGATTAGGACCATATATTTTAAGTCGTTGCCCGGCTTCCTTGGTAGTTAGGCCCTCCAAACTTGATCCGAGGCGTGCGCAAGAGGGCTCAGCTTCGAGCTTGGCCAGCGCGAAGACTTCTCCGGTTTCCGCTTCACCTTCGAGTGGTCGTGATATGCTCTTATAGTGCCGAGACATCATCGTTTTGTCCTTGCTATCCCACAGTGTCCGGACACGACACCGGCTGTGGCGATCACAGCCGCCCGGACATTCCTTGAGGCTTTGGAAGTACAGGCAATTTTCGTGAAGCATGCCCATGAGCAGATCGTCCACGATGATCGAGATCAAACTGGCGTCGCAGCTGCACGATGGATTTGGGCTAATTATCCGCCAATTGGACGAAATAATTCCAAAAGATGTCCAACGAGCCTAGCTATCTATTGCTGCCCATCGCGGAACTACGTCGAGGCACTGCTATCACATCTTCAAGGACACGCTATCTCAATAATTTGCTTGAAAAGCGCGCGAAGTACCCTTCCATTATTTCACCAAACATTTTCCGAGACGGTTCTTTTTCGAGAAGGATCCGTCCCTTACTGTAGCACCGATACGCCGGCTTCTTCCGCAGCCTTGAGCATCGCATCTCGGACAGCTTCGGGAGCAATTCGGCCATGAATAGCTTCAAGGCACGCGTGGACTGCTGCCAGATATTCTTCCCCGTCATCAATAGGCCAATGGTCCAGTAGCATCTCCACAGCATCTCGCACCGTATTTATACGTCGGAATTTTGATGCACCTTCCATGGTGAGCGTAATAGCGGGTATTTTTCGGCGCATGCCCGGTTTCATTGCTTGCTCTCCAGAATATAAGCATCTGGAATCTATAATATGCCTTTCGGGAGCAAATGATTTACATCAATTTACTCCATCGCACTCTTCTTCAAACATACCCGCATTATGCTTGCGCCATTCCAAATATAAAACCTATTTTCAGGGATAAGGGATCCGTTCGCCGCTTCCGAGTCTCCCGCGGCTCAGGCAAATCAAAGATGCTATGCTCACGCCGCAATTAGGCGGGTAGCAAGCCAACTTTGGCACGTGGGCGTGTCGTTAGAGATAGAGTTCTGGAGTAAAATCCACACTGTGCATCGTTGCTCGAAATGCTCAAAACGGATGCCTCCGACAATTCGTTGCCAAATATCGAAAACAGCATCTTTCGGTCGTCCTCGTTGAGATGAGATAACGCCTCGTCGCTTATGACCCAACGCGGCTTGTGGACCAGGAGCTTAGCAAAAGAAAGATGCAGCTGCTCATCCATCGTCAGCTCCTTCTCCCAACGGGCTACGCGGCCAAGTGAAGAGATTAGATGCGCGAGGTTCGTGCGCTGAAGGGCGTGATGAAAGTCCTTTTCCTCAAATGCCGAAGCGTCGTATGGATAGGCAAGAACACCCCGCAAGGATATGGCTGGAAGATATGCTCTTTGCGGCAGATACATGATGGTAGCCTTCGAAGGCAGATGAAGTCGCCCGGCTCCCCATGGCCATAGGCCGGCAAGCGCACGAAACAGCGTACTCTTGCCTATTCCGGGCTTGCCTAGAATCAAACAGCGCTCTCCTGGTTGAACCTCGACCTTCGGCTCGCTGATCGAGATCTCTCGATCTGCCATACTTATGGTCATTCCTTCGATGACAAGCCCCGGCTCATCCTGCAGCACAGTGATGCGATTCTCCGAGGCTGAGGCTTGATCCAGCGCGAGAAGAGCCTGTCGCAGATCCATTACGCGCCCCAGCGTCGCCACCCAGTCCGCTATGTTCCCGGCGTTGTCGACATACCATCGAAGAGCCTGTTGCACTTGGTTGAAGGCTCCGACAACCATCATCAGCCCACCGAAGGTCAGCTGGCCGCCGAAATATCCCGGCACAGCTGCGACGATCGGTACCACGGTTGCAAACCAGCCGTAACCCGCAGTAATGCCCGTTAGGCCGGTTGTCACATTGGCTATACGCTTAGCGATACCGATCACGTGATTGAATTCTCGTTCGAGCCGGGTTCGTTCGCCCTTCTCGCCGCCGCTAAGGGCAATCCCATCGCGAGATTCGTTCGCCTGCATGAGCCCGAAACGAAATTGCGCCTCTTGAGCATAGTGCGCTGCATTGAGGCCAATCAGCGGGCGTCCCAATCGCCAACTTATCCAAGACCCGGACGCCGCGTAGATCAACGCGATCCAGACCATGAATCCGGGTATCTGAAAGCTGCGCCCCTCGAATTCGAACAGGAAACCGCGGGATAACAGCCACAATACGCCGACGAAACTGAATAGCAGTAATGTGGATTGAAGAATTCCGACGGATAGAGACACAGTAAGTTCCGTCAACCGCCGCGCGTCCTCTTGCATTCGCTGATCGGGATTGCTGCCGACCGCAGCAGCTCCGGAAAGAAAGACGGCTCTGCCCGGCGTGAACCACTGAACAAGAAGGTCGCGCGTGACGCACTCACGCAAAGTGATCTTCGTCCATTGATCGAGCCATGTCTGCACGATGTTCAAGAAAATGAGAATCCCGGCGATGGCGACGAACACGACGAGCTGGCGACCGAATACGGCGAAATCCTTATTTCGGAGGGCATCGAAAAACGGCTCGTTCCATGCATTTAGCCGAAGCTGACCAGCCGCGGTAGCACCAATGACAACGACCAGACCGAAAGCGAGCAGAAAAAGCCTGTTGCGGCCTGGCGAGCTTTGGACTGCGGCAGCGAAAGCTGCCAATTGGCGAGCAGCCGCAGACGCCCCCACCATAACAAGAAGTCGAGACGGCGCCTTAACATGGAGCCTGGAGCGTGACTTCGCAAATTTCGTTGTCGTCATTTGCTTCCTAACGAAAAGACATACCGCTCAAAATCTGATGTCGTGATGCCTCCCTCTTTCAGAGGAACTGGATGAGGAAAATCTGCAGCCGGCGATGCAACAGCGGCAAACTTGATGCGAACAGCATAATGAGGGCAGAGCCAACATTCCCTCGATCAACGAGGCGGCCAACAGAACCTTTCTTAGGCGATCGGATAGGAGCCTAAGGCCGCCAGAACGCTTGCATCTCCTCTGGTGTAACCTTGCCGTCCTTGTTCGTATCCATGGCGTTGAAGATCCGCTTGTGGATAGCTGTGACCTCATCGAATGACAAAGCACCATCGCCGTCTGCGTCGGCGATGGCGAACATGAACCTCATCATATTGCCGCCCCCGCCCATTCCCGACATGCCGCCTGGCGTGCCGGGCTGCATCATCATGCATCGGACGCCACTGGACATCATGCCGGCTCTGCCGGCCATTGCGCCCTCGCCTGGCTCCATCATGCTCTCCATTGCCGAGCGCGAATCGCCTTGTGACGGATACATTGGACGATGGTTCGCCTCGTCCGACTGCGCGAATGCCACCGAGACACTGCCGAAAGCAACTACGAAACCTAGAAGAGCTGCATTTCGAACTTGGATCTTTCTCATATCATTCTCCTTCGGTACGACCCACTTCGGCACTCATTTTCAGAAGGTAATCTCGAAATTCATTCGCTATAGGCAGACCGAGCCAGTGGTCGACCCGAATGGGTCGAGCGAACGGCTCGTGTTTTGCGCTTGCAAGCTTTCCGGCGCAGGGCGAGCATTATCGTTGCAAGCGCAATCATAGCGATCAGCCAAACCGTGACGACACAATCGATCATCTGCCTTTGGTCGGCTGCTCGCTTTGATCCACGTCAAGAGGACCTTTTCTGAAGCCGCTACCGACCGACTCTTCACCTAACAATGTCGTCGGCCAAGACTTGGCGCAGGCATATCGACAGCACAGGATCATCGGATAGCCAGGCAGGAAGCAAGATCATCCCTATTGAAACAAGGTTATCCACCAGCAGCCTCGTGCGGGAAAGCAAGCTGCAGTGAAGCGCTTCACGACGGGACAGCAAAGGTACCAATCCTTCGACTAATCCTTTGATCCGTATCAAGGCATTGGAAACGGAATCGACGTTTTTGGACGAGGTCGAGTGAGTGCGGAAAAGAAGAGATGCACATACGAGCATCCTCCGCGATAAGGCTTGGAGTCCTTTCGTTCGGATCGCGAGCCGCTGATAACGAAACAGGCATAGATTAACGCCCATCAAAGGTTTGGCTCCATGGATGTCAGTCGTGATCGAATAAGATCCGCGCTTTTGGTGATTGCAGTGACCGGGCTGATTGGGGGGCTCGTGCTCCAATTTTCAGGCAGCGCGGACCTTGCAGTAATGGTCTGGACAACGTGTGTTCTGCCGATCCTAGCGGCCCTTCTGGCGGAAATCGTTCGTGACCTTTGGCGCGGAGAGGTCGGCCTCGATATCGTGGCAGCACTGTCCATGACTGCCGCGGTCGCCTTTGGCGAGAGTTTGGCGGCCGCAGTTGTGGCCGTCATGTATGCTGGCGGCACCTTCCTTGAAAGCTTCGCTGAAGGTCGCGCCCGTCGCGAGATGCATGACCTTCTTTCGCGCGTTCCGCGAACCGCGACACGGCATTGCGACGGTAAACTTGAGGATGTGCCGCTGGACGCGATCGCGCCGGGCGATAGGCTGCTTGTTCGACAGGGCGACGTCCTTCCAGTGGACGGAACCGTGGCTTCGACCTTTGCTTTTCTCGACACATCCGCGCTGACGGGCGAATCTCTTCCGGCACGGCTTGCAATGGGCTCTGAAGCCATGAGCGGCTCGACGAATGCGGGAGATGCGTTTGATCTGATCGCCACGAGGCCTGCCAAGGAGAGTACCTATGCCGGCATTATTCGCCTCGTGGAGGAGGCTCAGCAATCCAAAGCCCCCATGTCGCGGTTGGCAGATCGCTGGTCGATGGGATTTCTCGCCATAACAGTAGCAATCGCCTTGGCTGCCTGGTGGTTCACGCAAGATCCTGTCCGGGCGGTGGCGGTGCTGGTCATTGCGACACCCTGCCCCCTGATTCTGGCTGTCCCTGTAGCCCTAGTGGCTGGTCTTTCGCGGGCGGCACATTACGGCGTGCTGATCAAAGGCGCCAAGCCTCTTGAAACGATGGCGCATATCAGCACGCTTATCCTCGACAAGACGGGCACGTTGACGGATGGGCGACCGCAGATTGTTGCGATCGACAGCTATATCGGCATAGCCAGCGATGAGATACTTCGCCTTGCCGCAGCCCTCGACCAGGCTTCGAAGCACCCTGTGGCGCAGGCCATTGTGGCCGCCGGCAAGGCGCGGGGCCTGGTCCTTCCAGTGCCCTCGGAAGCAGTAGAAATCCCCGGCGAAGGCGTCCGAGGAAGCGTTGACGGTCATAAGGTCATCGTGGGCGGCGACGGTTTCGTCGCCGCCCAAGTGAACCGGAAATTGGACGATCACCCAGCCCTTGCCTCAGGCTCCGTCCTGGTAGCCGTAGCAGTGGACGGTCGCCTGGTGGCCCATCTTGTCATGGCGGATCCTTTGCGTGAGGGCGCGGGATCAACGCTCGGCGAATTGCGCCATCAAGGCATCGACCGTATTCTCCTTGCGACAGGCGACCGCATGGAGGTTGCCGAACGCGTCACGCAAGGACTTGGGCTTGATGGAATTCACGCCGGACTATCACCCGATCAAAAGGTTTTACTCGTACTAACCGAACGGAAGAGCGGCCCGGTGATGATGGTGGGCGATGGCGTCAATGATGCTCCGGCGCTTGCCGCGGCTGACCTTGGAGTTGCCATGGGAGCCAGGGGAGCAGCGGCTTCCGCCGAAGCTGCCGACGTCGTTCTCCTTGTCGACAGCATCGACCGTCTTGCTGCGGGAATCGATATTGCCCGCCGTGCCCGGCGCATCGCATTGGAGAGCGTCGTTGCAGGAATCGGCTTATCCATCTTCGGCATGCTGGCAGCAGCTTTCGGCTATCTGACTCCGGTGCAGGGCGCCGTCCTACAGGAAGCGATTGACGTTGCCGTCATTTTGAATGCGCTGCGTGCACTGAATATTCGGCCAGAGATAGCTAAAACTGACGAGAAACAGATCACGGGAGCTTTCTGTGATGCCACGATCCAAGAACATGCCGCCAGATCAACTCCGCTGGCTTGGTGAAGAAAGGAGCCCACGAAGAGATACACGCTTGATCGTACGCTCAAAGGAAGCAGTTTCGAAGCGGTCGTCGTTCGCACGAAGGCAACGCTATCCAAGCATGGCTTACAGGCGAGGATGGGGAGCGGTGCTGTCGCAGAGCACGCTTTTATATCGACAATCAGATCAATGTCGCGACAGGCACAAACAATTCAAAGGCGGCTTTTGCGAATGCGGACAACCGCCTTTGGCCAGGGCAGTCAGTGACGGTCAAACTGCCTGCCGCCAGGGACATTGCTGCGACCTGCCAGATATTCAAATAGCCGTGCGACGGCTTCAGCGCCGGGATCGACGTGGCCCTCAAGTTGCTTGGCATTGATGTAGGCGGCGCGTCCGGCCTTGGCGTGGACGAGGGTGGCAGTCATGTCTGCGCCGGCGCGAGCTGCATGCGCCGCTGCTGCCAAACCGCCATTGAGCGCATCCAGGGCCGGCAAGAGAGCATCAACCATGGTTCGGTCTCCGAGGCGAGCGCCGCCGATCTCCTGCATGCGGTAGAGCCCAGCCTGCAGCGCTTCGCGGATGGCAAGCCCACTCGACGCTCCATCGCCGGCCGCTGCAAAGAAGATCGCTAGAAGCACCCCCGACGACCCGCCCATGGTCTGACTGAGTTCCTGCCCCATAGCCCGGAAGAGCTGCGTATAGTCTGAAAGAGGAAGGCGGTCGAGTGCGTCGATGAGCGCGCGCGCCGCTCCGGCCAGGGTCGATCCCGTATCACCGTCGCCCGACTTTGCATCAAGCGCGTTCAGATCCATCTCCGAGAGAATGAGAAGATTGCAGCAATCCGTCAAAAACTGGCGGGTAGGCTCGTGCCGCGATGCGAGAGGAGCGATCGGTGTCAGCCCATCCGGAAGAGCAAGCGTGGCAACCGGTTTGATCGCTGCTACGCCTGGCCACGCCGGTAGCGCGACAGGCTTGGCCAGCAGCGCCAGTTCATTCCTGTCGGCAGGAAAGACCGAGATAGAGAAGCCGTGCATGTCAAGCGACGTCATCATCGCAGCAGGTCCGATCACGTACGAGATCTTTCCCGAAATAGCCGATCGGGCAATTTCGTGGACAATGACCGACATTTCCAGGATCGATGCACCGCCCAGATTATTCACGAGTACGACATAGGACCCGTCATCATCCATGGTTGCCGCAAGACGCTCAACCATGGCGGCGACCGCTGCTCGGACGCCTGTATATTCAACCAGCTCGACACCGGCCTCGCCGTGGATGCCCAGCCCGAGTTCGGCGCGGCCTTCCGGAATTCTATTTTCCTTCGGAGAACCAGGCACGGTGCATGTGTCGAGCGACATTCCGATGGAGCGCGTACGCGCGATGACACGGCGCGCCACTTCAGTGATGGTCTCAAGATCAGCATCGTTCTCCGACAAGGCGCCCGCGATCTTGTGGACAAAGAGCGTGCCCGCCACACCGCGAGATTGCGGAAGATGCGGTAACGCGATGTCATCATCCACAATGACCATGCTGACATTCAAGCCAAAGGCGCGAGCACGCTCCGCCGCCAATCCAAAGTTGAGGCGGTCGCCCGTATAGTTTTTGACGATCAGAAGGCAACCGGCTGGGCCTGTGACGGAGAGGATACCGGCGAGGATCGCATCGACGCTGGGAGATGCAAAGATATCTCCACACACGGCTGCGGTGAGCATTCCCTTGCCGACGAAGCCCGCGTGAGCCGGCTCATGGCCCGATCCGCCTCCGGAGACGATCGCAACCTTGCTCTTATCCCAATCCGAACGAACGACCACACGGATGTGTGGAAAACCATCGAGGCGGCTCAGAGCGCCACCCGATGCAACGAGAAGGCCCTCGATTGCTTCGGTGACCGCTTTTTCCCTGCTGTTGAGGAACTGTGACATTCTCGCCTCCCTTAAACCAAACGCATGCCCGCCGCGTCGAAATAGAGCGGCTTGTTCGGCTGGATCTTAACGATCTCGCCACCTCTGAGTGTCGTATGAGGCTCAGTGATGGTGATCAAATTGTGTTTTTTGAATGAAAGATGCAGGCGCGTCTGATCGCCCAGATGCTCGACCCGGGTAACAGTCGCCTCCTGGCCATCGCCTTGAGCGATATGCTCCGGGCGCAGGCCTATCGATTTGGCGTTTGCCGGGGCACCGGGGAAGAGCTCGGCAGGCAGCACGTTGATGCGCGGCTGTCCGAGACGGGTGGCGGCGTAGACGCTCACCGGTTGTTCATAAATTTCGCGCGGAGAACCGAACTGGGCAAGCCTTCCCTCGTGAAGGACGCCGACATGCGTTGCCATCGTCATCGCCTCGACCTGATCGTGGGTGACGTAAAGCAAGGTAGCACCGGATTTGGCCTGAATGCTCTTGAGTTCAATACGCAGATCGGCGCGCAGCTTGGCGTCGAGCGAGCTCAGTGGTTCATCCATGAGATAGATCTGCGGATTTCTGACTAGTGCGCGCCCGATGGACACGCGTTGCATTTCACCGCCGGAAAGCGCCGTCGCCTTATTGTCGAGCTTATGGGAAATCTGGAGAATTTCGGCGATCATATTCACCTTCTCGTCAATCATGCTCTGCGGTGTCTTCAGCAAGGGTGACTTCAGCGGAAATTCGAGGTTCTGGCGTACCGAAAGGTGCGGGTAGAGCGAATATTGCTGAAACACCATCGCGACGTTGCGCTGCGCCGGTGTCAGCCCGCGCATGGATCGTCCACCGATCATGATCTCGCCGACATCAGGATTATCGAGGCCCGACACCATCCGTAAAGTCGTCGTCTTGCCCGCACCCGTCGGCCCCAGAAGGACAACGAATGAACCGTCGGGAACGATCATGGAAAGCTCATCGAGTGCCCGATGACCGGCGAAAGATTTCGTAATATTTTTCAAGATGACCTCAGCCACGGCGCAACACTCCCTCATTGGCCTCGGAAACAAGTGCCGCTCCGGTCGCAGAATTGAAGACCGTCACGCTCCTGGAATCGAAGTCCAGTCCGATCAGTTCTTCGACATGGGCGCGCTGGTGGGATGGTGTACGAGCCTTGATCTCGCCATGCTGCGTGTCGATCGTGACGATCTGGGTCGTGCCCAGATATTCCACGGCGATGACCCGCCCTCTGTAAGCGGAATCGTCGTTGAAGCGTATGTGTTCGGGCCTGACACCCAGCGCCAACTTGCCGGCATGTTCTTCGCGAGATATCGGCACTCTCACCATATGTCCGGCAAGGCTGACATGAGTTCCGCCGATTCCGACAGAACCATCGAACTCCAGGAAATTCATGGGCGGCGAACCGATGAACTTTGCAACGAATTTCGTCGCCGGCCAGTCATAGATCTCCTGCGGCTTGCCGAACTGCTCGATAACACCGTGGTTCATCACCACGATCTTGTCGCCCATCTGCATGGCTTCCAGCTGATCATGGGTGACATAGACGGTGGTGGCGCCCATGCGGTCGTGCAGTGCCCGCAACTCCTGCGCCATGTGTTCGCGGAACTCGGCGTCAAGGGCGCCTAGCGGCTCATCCATAAAGAAGGCCTTCGGGTTGCGGACGATGGCGCGACCTACCGCCACCCGCTGCCGATCGCCGCCGGAAAGCCCGCCGATCGGCTTGTCGAGGATATTTTCGATGCGCAGGATCTTAGCCACTTCCGCGACCCGCTTTGCGACCTCAGCCCTTCTCATGCCCTGGCTGACCAGCGGATAGGAAATATTCTTTCGGACATTCATATGAGGATAAAGAGCAAACATCTGGAAAACGAATGCGATGTCGCGCTCGCTTGCCCTCTTCATCCCGACCTCTTCGCCCCCGATATAGATTTCACCGCTGGTTGGAAGCTCGAGGCCTGCCATCATCCGCAAGGTGGTCGTCTTCCCGCAGCCGGAAGGCCCGAGCAGCATAAAGAATTCGCCATCCTCCACGGTGAAGGTGGAAGACTTTACCGCGTTGAAAGCTCCAAAGTCCTTGCGCACATTGTGAATTCTGATTTGCGCCATGATTCACTCCGGGAAATGGCTGAAGATGATGAACATGACTGTTCCCGCCAGCGTCACGAGGAAGGAATAGGAATAGAGCGACAGCGACAAGGGCTGCATCAGCATGACGACGCCGAGTGCGATCAGGATCGAAGCGAGAATTTCCCACGCATCGCGGCGCAGGCGTACCAAGCGATTGAGAAACGTCGTCATTTGCGTACCGCTCCGAAGGTAATGCCGCGCAGAAGATGTTTGCGAAGCAGGATCGTGAAGACCATGACCGGAACCAGGAAGATCGTTGCGCCGGCGGCGACGGCTGGCCAGTCCTGACCGCTGACGCCGATGATGGTCGGGATGAAGGGCGGCGCCGTCTGGGCATTGCCTGATGTGAGCAACACGGCAAACGCATATTCATTCCAGGCGAAGATCAGGCAGAAGATTGCCGTTGACGCGATGCCGGTAACGGCCTGGGGCAGAACGACCTTGTAGAAGGCCTGGAACCGCGTATAGCCGTCGATCAAAGCGGCCTCCTCATACTCAACCGGGATTTCGTCGATAAAGCCCTTGAGAAGCCACACCGACAGCGACAAGTTGACGGCGGTGTAGAGCAGGATCATGCCCGCATGCGTGTCGCTGAGGCCAAGTGATCGGAACATCAGGAAGATCGGGATTGCAACGGCGATCGGCGGCATCATGCGGGTCGAAAGAATGAAGAACAGCAGATCATCTTTCAGCGGAACCTTGAAGCGGGAAAACGCGTATGCCGCCGTCGTGCCAAGGACGATGCACAGGACCGTTGAACCGAACCCGATAATGACGGAATTATAAAAGCGCTCGGCGAAGCGCGAGGCACCGGTAATGATCAGCCCGTCCTTGCGCACCAGTTTGTCGTACCATGTCGTCGGTTCGCCGAGTGCCTTGAGTTGATCCTCAGGCACGCGGGTACGGGTGGTGAAGAGGTTGACATAACCTTCGACCGTCGGCTGGAAGACCAGTTTCGGCGGATAGGCGATTGCGTCGGATGGAGACTTGAAGCCGGTCGCGATGATCCACACTAGCGGAAGAAGGGTGATAATCGAATAGAGGACGACCAGAATACCGGCAAACCATTTCTGACGACCGGACGGCTCGGTTACGGAATAGCTGCTCATCGTTGTTTGACCCTATTTAGAGCTTTGACGTAGATCGATGCCAAGCCGAATACGGTGACGAAAAGAATGACGGCATAGGCGGATGCGTAACCGGTTCGCCATTGCTCGAAAGCGGCGCGCTTCAGGTTGATGGACGTCAGCTCCGTGATCGACCCCGGCCCGCCGCCGGTCAACTGCACGACCAGATCGAACATCTTGAAGTTCTCGATGCCGCGGAAGAGCACTGCCAGCATCAGGAATGGCAGCACCATCGGGATGGTAATGGTCCAGAACTGACGCCATTTGCTGGCGCGGTCGCATTCGGCCGCCTCGTAAATGCTGTTGGGAATGGAACGCAATCCCGCCAGGCAGATCAGCATCACGAAGGGCGTCCACATCCAGGTATCCACGATGACGATGGCCCAGGGCGCCAGCGTGGTGCTCGCAATCATCGAGAAGCTGGAGGGATCATTCCCGGTCAGGAAAGCGATCACATAGTTAAAGAGACCGATTTGCGGCTGGTACAGAAAGGTCCAGAAGTTGCCGACGACCGCCGGACTGAGCATCATCGGAAGCACGATGATCGTCGTCCACAGATCGTTGCCGCGAAACTTCTTGTTGATCAGATAGGCAAGCAAGAAACCGATCAGAACCTGCAGGATAATGGTCCAGATCAGGAAATGGGCGGTCGCCTGCATGCTCCGCCATACATCGCCATCCGTCAGGATATTGATGTAGTTCCTCAGGCCCACAAACCGTATCGGCTCGTTGGGTCGGTTCACCCGGAAGTTCGTGAAGCTGAGGCGGATCGTCCAAATCAATGGAAAGATATTGATGGCAAGCAGCAACACGATCGAGGGTGCGACGAAAAGCCAGGCTATGGCGCGATCAGACAGGCCTTTGACACGCGCTGCGATCGCGGGCGGGGTTGCACCGGCAATCCGATCGATCGGTGAGTGGAGCATATCCGTCTCCTTGGCATGAAATTGGTGGTAGGCAGGGCCAGCTCAGTCGGCGGAGCTGGCCCTGTGTGACGCCATTGCCGGGGAATACCCCTATGCTGGCGTCAATATTTTCCGTCGTCCTGGAAGATACCCTTCCAATCCTTGACGAGGCCGTCGAGGGCATCCTTTGCGGTACCTTGGTTTGCGACCACATAGTCATGAAACCGCTTCTGCGATGCCTGCAGGAGGGAGGCGTAGGATGGCTCGGCCCAGAAATCTTCGACGATAGCCATCGAATCGAGGAACGGCTTTGCATAGGGCTGGCTTGACGCGAAGCCCGGGTCGTCCACGACAGCCTTCAGTGCCGAATAGCCGCCAAGCGTCCACCATTTCTGCTGTATCTCAGGTTGGGCGAACCATTTGATGTAGTCGAGCGCCTCGGTCTTCTTGTCGGAGTTGGCAACCACGGAGATGCCCTGCCCTCCGAGCTGGGCGAACTGGGCACCATCGGGGCCGGCGGGGTTTGGGAAATAGCCGGTCTTTTTGCCACCGACATTGGCATCGGCATTGATGCCCGGCCAGGTGAAAGTGAAGTTCATCTGCAAGGCGACCTGCCCGGACTTATAGGCATCGACGTCTTCAGTCATATAGGCATCGGAATGACCGGGAGGCGTGCAGCAATCATAGAGTTTCTTGTATTTCTCCAGGCCTGCGACTGCTCCCGCCGAGTTTACGAAGCCCTCCAGATCATAGGGTTTGTTCGGATTCTGGTATTGGAAGCCGTAGCTATAGAGGGCATTCATCGCACCCATGGTGATGCCTTCGGAGCCGCGCTCCGTGTAGATTGCAGCGCCATAGACTTTCTTGCCGTCGATTTCGCGCCCCTGGAAGAAGGCAGCAATGTCCATCAGCTCGTCCCAGGTCTTCGGAACGGCAAGATCGCGGCCGTACTTCTTCTTGAACTCGGCCTGAAGCTCCGGACGGGAGAACCAGTCCGCGCGATAGGTCCAGCCAACGACATCGGCGAATGCCGGCAGTGCCCAGTAGTTCGGCGAGTTCTTCGGCCACTCGGCATATCCGACCACGGTGGCGGGGATGAAATCGTCCATCTTGATTCCTTCCTTATCGAAGAAATCGTTGAGTTTGACGTATTGACCATTTTCCGCCGCGCCGCCGATCCACTGGCTGTCGCCGATCATCAGGTCGCAAAGCTTGCCACTGGAATTCAGTTCATTGAGCATGCGATCTGCGAAGTTCGGCCAAGGCACGAATTCGTAGTGCATCTTGTTGCCGCTCTTCTTCTCGAAATCCTTGCTCAGTTCCACCAGAGCGTTGGCGGGATCCCACGCCGCCCAGCATAGGGTCAGATCGGCGGCTTGGGCATGCGATACCGCGCCCGCGGACATGGCAATATACACCCCGGCTGCAACCGCCGGGCTCAGCAATAGAGACCTCATGGCTTCAATCCTCCCGTTGAACCTCTCGACCTCCATCGAGAGGATAGTGAAAGCGCGACAGCCGGAATTTTGCCAAACGCACTCCAAATCCGGCTTTCTTCCTTTCGGTCCGGCCCGAAGGCGGGACAATAAAGCCATAACTGAGGTGCGCACCTCAATGCAAGCAATTTTTGAGGTCCGCACATCAATTCTTGCCTTTCTCTCGTTTTTGAGGGAAATGTCTGCTGTCTGTCATTCAAGTGGAGCCATCATGCGGCCAACAGCAAAGGACCTTGCGGAAGCCGCCGGCGTAAGTCTCGCCACAGTCGACCGGGTGTTGAACAATCGCCCCAATGTGAGCAAAAAAGCCGCCCTCAGCGTTCAAGAAGCCATTGAACGCATTGGCTTTATTCGAAATCCTGCCGCCGTCAGCCTCGCACGCAACAAGAGCTATAAGTTTCGCTTCATCCTACCAAAGTCGGGAGATCTTTATCTTGGCGAGCTGTTGCGCCGGGTGGAGGATCTGGGGGTGGCACTCAAAAGCGACCTGACCGATATAGACTGTGTTCGAATCCCGACCGAGGATGCCCACGGCGTTGCGAACTATCTTGCCAGCATCAGCGAGGACGCGGTCGACGGCATAGCTCTGATGGCACCGGAATCGCCCCAGGTACGCGATGCCTTGATGCGGCTTCTGGAAAGAGACATCAAGGTCGTCCAATTTCTGTCCGGTCAGGAAAAGCTTCCTGCCGCAGATTTTGTTGGCGTTGACAACTTTGCTGCGGGTGCAACGGCAGGGCGATTGATCGGCACGTTTGTCCGCCAGACCCCGGGGAAGGTGATGATCGTCGCTGAGACCATGCAGTCACTGGACAGTATTCAGCGGCGTCACGGCTTCGATACCATAATCAATGAGCAGTTTGCGAATCTCACCTGTCTTCCATCGATCGAGACGCACGCTGACGAGAAGCGCGCAAGCCAGATTATCGGACGCGTACTTGAGAGCAACAAAGATGTTGTTGCTGCCTACATACTAAGCTCAGAGGCACGCATCCCCCTTTTGGCAGCCGCGGCGAGGAGCGATCTGCACAATCTTTCGGTCGTTGTCCACGAGCGCACACCTTTTACCGAAGAAGGATTGCGTGACGGCAGCATCAATGCGGTCATCGCGCAGGATCCCGGACACGCCGTGCGCAGTGCGGTTCGCATCATGCGCGCTCGTGCCGATGCACGCGAGCTATTGGCGGAACAGGAACGATTACGCATTGAGATCCTCATAAAGGAAAATCTCTAGGCGTTCCTGTTCTCAGCACGCCCGCGTCTCGAGCTTTGATGTTCGCACCTCATAAGTGTATCGCTTAAAAGAACAGCTGGAGACATGCCATCCAGTATACCTAGAAGAACGAGGCGGACATTTCCGGTGGGCCTTCCAGTGCATGCGCCATCAAGTCCAGCGCACCTTTCAGTTGCTCGCGGCCGATCGGCCCGCCGAGGCAGATGCGCACGGCCTCAGGGACCGCGCCATCAACGGTAAAGGCATCGCTGGCTACGACGCCGATGCCGGCGGACCGCATGTGACTGCTGAAGGTCGACCGGGTCCAGCCGTTGGCAAGCGGCATCCAGATGTTGAAGCTGATCGGATCGGCCCTGTAGCTGCCCTTGGGCAGAATGTCCGCGACCATCTGCTGACGGATCGCCGCCTCGGCGCGGATGAAGCGCAGGATCGAATCCGCCGTACCGTCCTCGATCCAACGCGTGGCGAGCGCAACCGTCATCGGCGAGGCCATAATATTGCTTGTACGCATGGCGCTGACGAAGGGCCAGATCGCCTTGGTGTCCGGTGCAACCACATAGGCAAGGCGAAGGCCGGCGCCGATGCATTTTGCAAGACCGCCGATATGCCATGTCAAATCGGGCGCGATGGCGCCAAGCGGCGGCGGCCCGTGCAAGGGAATGAAGCCGTAGGCGTCATCCTCGATAATGGGCACGTGATATTTGCGGGCTACGACGGCGATCTCCTCGCGACGCTTTTCGGGAATGGTCAGCGTCAACGGGTTTTGCAGTGTCGGATTGAGATAGAGCGCTTTCGGCTGCAGTCGCTTGCAAGCCTCGGCAAAGACATCGGGCAATATGCCCTCATCATCCATCGGCAAGCCTGAGAGATTGAGGCGCAGCTGGGCAGCGATCGAGCGCATACCCGGATAGGTGATGATTTCCGACAGGACTGTCTCGCCAGGCTTTGTCAGAAGCCCGAAGATCGCCAGCAGCGCCGGATGCGCCCCTGGTGTGACGAAGATGCGCTCCTTCGAGGGCACGAGACCGCGGCGGCTGAGCCAGGCGGCAGCGGCATCCTTGTCCATACCGGATCCGCCGAAGCCCTGGTATCGCAGCAGCGGAACCAGATTGCTTGCCACGGCTGACAGGCCCTCGCGCATGCGGGCAATCAAATCTGCATCGTCCGGCTCCGGTGGAAGGTTCATCGACAAGTCCACCAGCGAAGCTCGGCGCGGATCGGGCAAAGCATCGGACACGAAGCCGCGCCGTTCGCGATCCTTCCCGCCGGTGACGAAGGTGCCTCTGCCGACATGCGAATCCACCAGGCCACGCTTCTGCGCCTCGACATAACCGCGAGCCACCGTGGTGAAATCGATGTTCAGCCGCTTGGCCATCTCCCTTTGCGGCGGCAAGCGGTCTCCCACCGCCAGCACGCCGCTTCTCAGATCCATTTCGATCAGGTCGGCGATCGCCATGTAGCGAGGGCTGGAGGAGCGAGTAAGGTCAGGATGCCAGTCTTTCATGTCAGATCCGCGATGTGCGATTGTGCCGGGGCGTGTCAGCATTGACCATATATTGTTGCAAAATTCCTTGTCACGGAAAAAGGCTGGCGCATAAGGCGCAATCTATCGCGAATCGTCGTGGTGATCACCATTGTGAATGGAATTTCCTCCAATGTTGATCGTAGATTGACAGTATCAATTTTAGGGTCCCTGCCCCTATTTATCGCAGCATTTTGCAACTGAAATCGGCGCCATCTACCCTGCTTCGAAAAAAGTGAATGCTCTTTTGAAAGAATTAGCTGGGCGCCAGCGAACGGAGCGTTCATGAGTTCTAAGGCTTAAGTCCTTACTTGCTCGGGACTTTGGTCCGTATCCATCAGCAGCGCTCGTGACATACTACATTTAAGGCGCGGGTTAGCGCGTCGCAGCTGTATGTAAATCGGAATGAAAAGACATGAAAAGAATTGTAATCGCAGCGCTGGCGCTCGCAACGACCTTGGCCGCCTCGCCGGCATTCTCTCAGGTCTACTTTGAATACGGAGTTGGGCCTCGTTACGACTACGATCCGCCGCCACGCTATTATCGCGATCCGCCGCCCTACGCATATGATCGATACTATGACGGCCCGCGCTATAGGCACCATCGCCGGTGCTGGATAGAGAGGCGTTACGGCTACCGCCACCATCATCGGGTCGTAGTACGCGAGACCGTTTGCGAGTAGTCGATGTGAGAATGTAATTCTGTTCGATATATTCGTCACCAAAGGCGAATGGTGGCATTCACAAAACTGTTACACAATGATAGATTGAGCTAGCGCAAGTCTGAACTCCAGTTCACCCCGACCCGCGCTCTAATCAGTGCTCATGTTGCCGCCCTGCCAGGCCCCACCCGGCAGGGCGATTTGTTTCAAGCGACTGGAGCCTTAATCGGGCTGCACATTTATTCCGCGGGTGACCCTTCGCTCATGTCAACCAAACATCGAAATCAATTCGATCAAAGGAAGGGCGGGGCATTAAAAGTTTCCAGGACGGCAATCTCTAGATCAGCCGTACGCGACGGGCTGCTACGACCTGATAAAGCGGATCATTCCAAGCCCGTTGCTCCTGTGATGCAGAAAAGACCAGACTAATGTCGTGTTCGTCATTGGAGGCCACCGCAGCGGCCCTTATCTCCGGCCAGTCCGGGACTCGCATCTCACGCATCGCCTGAATGGCTTCGGCGGTCGGAAGCGCCGGGAAGCCGATTTTCGGAACGAGTGTGGCGATTACCTGCCAAAAGGCACGGTAGAGCGGCAGCGGATCATCCAGATGCGCCGCGACCAAGCGAGCCCAATGCAAGCCGGTAACGGCGTGGAGCGCCGAGAAATCCATGGTCGCGGCGAACAGGGCAAGCGCCGTCTCCGCCATGCGCTTCGGCGTCGCATCATCAATCCGCAAACGATCGATCACCGGCGGAAAGTCCGGCAAGGCGGCGACTTCGCGTATATTGTGCCAGAGAAGATCGGTTTCAGGCACATAGTCGTGTGCGCCGCCAACATCATTCATGGCGGCGAGAATCGCTGCCGGATCGTCCGTGTCCGGCTTTATCCCAGTCGGATGCGGCAAGGACAGATAACAGGTCGCCCAATATCCGAGCGCCGTTCCCACTTCCTTCGCGTCGCTGTTGAGCACCGCGTAAGCCAGCCGCATCAGCGGGTGCAGCGCGCTGCCGGCAACGCCCTGGATCAGCCGAGGCAAATAATGGCGGATCGCGGCATCGGTTCCGAGCCGCTCGACTTCGGCAATGAAATAGGCGCGATAATCGGATTCCCGCGTCCGGTCACCCAGCGCCGCGTCCCAATGCGCACACTCGATTAGGGCCACGGTTGGCGGTGCGGGAACCAGCTTGTTTGCCGCGCGATAAATCTCGTACCATTCGTCGAGACGCTCAGGGGTCGCGCCCATGCGATCTAGCGCCACGAGGACCATCGGAGCGTGATTGGCCAATAGATAGGGAAATTCCACGCTGTCACACCGAGCTCTTTCCAGAACTCGGCCGAGCGGAAACGCAGGTATGATTGTCATGATGACACTTCCTTCATGCCTTCAAGGTCTCCATCATAGCCGCGCGGATCGAAATGATGCTCCCGATAGGCCGCAAGGTCACGGAGAAAATCGTCAGCCGCCTCGTGAAAGAGACCACCCACCACCGCATCGACGATGCGCGGCAGACCGTATTTCATGCCAGTCACACCGTTACTGATCGGGCCGAGGCTGGCAATGGCCGAGCAGTTGAACAAATGGATATGCGACAGCCAGCCATGGGTCGCGGCATTCTTCGGCGTCAGCTCAAAGCCTCGCCCGAGATAGGGATGCGCCGCGATCTCGGGCGATGCCTCGCCATCCGGCGGCGTGAAACGATCGGACCAGAATGCCACATGCGGCGCGATGCTCTTCAATTCAGCGCGCCGGTTGAAATCGATCGTATAGCCGGTTCCAAGCAGAAGATGATCGGTGCTGAAAATGCCGCTATCGCTTTCGATCACAACTCGCCCCGCATCCACTTTCACGGACCGCACCTTGTGGCCCAACGCCATCGTGAAGCGCGGATCGGACACGACGCGGTCGAACTGATCCTGTGTCGGCGGGATCTTGAAGCTATTGTAGAGCCGCATATAGCGCCATTTCTGCAGATCCGACAGGTCGCCGAAATGACCGAGGAAACCCGGAAAATTAGTCCAGGCCAATACTTCCGTCCGGCCGAAATTGCGCGAGCGGCCGATCATCACTACACCTCTTGCGCCTTTTTCCAAAGCCGTTGCTGCCCAGTCGAAGCTGGAGGTCGCCGAACCCAGAATGGCGACGTCTCGATCCTTGAGATGGCCGTCATCCGCGATCTCGGCACTATGGGTCCAGTATTGCTTGGGCAGGGCGCGAACGAAATCGGGAATCATGGGCGCGCCACCGCCATCAATACCGGTCGCCAGCACAAGCCGGCGGCATTCGATCTCTTGCGTTTCGGCCGCCGCCTCAAGCACAAGCCGCAACCAGCCGTCGACTTGCGAGATACCGACAAGGCTCGTGCCGTTGGCCACATCCGGCTCCGTCACCGCGCGATACCAGCCGAGATAGGCCATCCAGTCTTGCCGTGACATCTTGTCGAGGCTTTCATAGGCGTCTGTGCCATAGACGGCTTCATACCAGGCGCGTGGCGTCAGCGACGGCACGCCGAAATCCGGCCCGGCGAGATGTTTCGGTGAGCGCAGCGTCTTCATGCGCGCGCAGCCGATCCAAGGTCCTTCCTGCCCCTCCCCGGCCTTATCGATCACCCGAACGCCCGCAACCCCGCGCCGTTTCAGGCCAAAAGCGACAGCAAGTCCGGACATGCCGGCCCCACAGATCACGACATTATAGCGCGCAGCACAAGCGTGCCCCGGCTCTGGTGCTGGAGCCCACACCCGCCCGAGCGCCTCCGTCACCTCCATTTCGCCGACGAGCCGTTTTTCAAGCGCTTCAAGTCGCGATGTGCTGAGGCCTCCATTCATGTTCGATCCTGATACTTCTTCCTTCAAATCGCCCCGTGCTAAGCACGGCTCGAGTGCAAGCCTTTTGAGCAGCGCGACGAGTGCGCAAAAACGAGGCACATTGCACAGCGATCAAGCAAAATATGCGCGATATTGTTCATTTTTGTTATATTCAGGCCATTGTTGCATTTTTGTCAAGTGCACTTGAGTGCGTTTTTGTTTGATGTATAGTGACGATCAATCATGAAAAGGAGAACACTAATGACATTCATGAAGGGGAATTTTCAGAAGTTTGCTACCGTTTGCATTATTGCGCTGACAGCGGGCATGGCGCAGGCCGCCGACAAGCCGCTGGCTGGCGTTACTCTCAATGTAGCATCCATGAACGACCAGTTTTCGGCCGTGCTTGCGCAGATCGCGCCCGAGTTCAAGGAAGCGACCGGCGCAGAGATTAAGGTCGACATCATGGATTATGGCTCTCTACTGACGAAGACGACCGCCGATTTCGTGGGCCACACTGCCGGTTATGATCTGATCACCATGGACATCGTCTGGGCAGGGCAGTTCGCCGCCAACGGCTATACGATCGATCTCAACGACCTGATGAAACGCGACGCCAAGGAGCTCGATGCCGCCGACATCTATCCCAAGCTCACGGAAGCGCTCGGCAACTACAAGGGCAAGCAGGTCGCCTATCCCTTTGCCGGCTATGCCAACGTTCTCGCCTATCGCAAGGATCTCTTCGATGCCGCCGGTCTGAAGGCGCCGGAAACGATGGAAGATTTGGTTGCCGCCGCCTACAAGCTGACCGACCCGGCCAAGAAGCAATACGGCTTTGTCGCCAACGGCCAGAAAGGCCCGGCGGTCGCTCAGGACTGGATGCAATATAACGCCGAAATGGGGGGCGCCATCCTCGACAAAGACGGCAAGCCGGCGCTCAATTCCGAAGCCAATATCAAGAGTTTGACTGTTTATCGCGATCTCTTCAAGAAAGCGGCCCCTCCCGGTGCCGCCGATTATGACTGGGGCGGTCGCGAGGAAAGCTTCCGCCAGGGCATTGCCGCCACGATGCAGACTTGGTCTGTCGGCGCGCCCGGCTATTACGATCCGAAGACGTCGAAGGTGGTCGGTAAGGTCGATGTCGCGCTTGCCCCGCGCGGCAAGGGTTTACCGAAGATCTACGGAATCGGCGGCTGGGGCATGGCCATCAACGCCGACGCGAAGGACAAGCAGAAAGAAGCCGCCTGGGCCTTCATCAAGTGGGTCACAAGCCCGAAGATCCAGAAGGAGATGAACATGCTCGGCGCGGGTAGCTATATCCGCAAGAGCACGGTTACCGACAAGGAGCTGAACGCCAAGTATCCATTCCTGCCTGTCCTCAACGAAGTCTTCGAGAACGGCGACGGCGACTATCGCCCGCGCATTCCGGAGTATCCGGAAATCCAGGACATCCTGGGCACTGCCGTCAACTCCGTCCTCGTTGGTACGGTCGAGCCGAAGGCCGCGCTTGACGCGGCGCAAGAGGCCGCCGCCAAGCTGTTCTAAGAACAGGCCCGTTTCACGAAAGACCGTGAAGCGGGCCTTTCATTTTCGAGGGCGCTGGTCGGGCGAGCTTCAGCGGCACGCTAAAAGCAAGATTCCGTTTGTGCACCGGCCCATTTTCCTCTCAGATCGAAACGCGAAGCAATCGGCCATTCGGTGATGACGAATTACGCGATGAACCTGACCAGTTCCGTTGACAGCAAGGCGGCCACGCCGTTCTCCCCCGTCTCTTTTGCCACACGACGAAAACTCTTCCTGCTTGCCATGGCGCTTCCCGCCGTCACCTATGTGGTCGCGCTCGGCGTCTTCCCGCTCATGAAGGGCATGTGGTACAGCCTCTACGAATACAATCTCCTGAGGCCGGGGCGGACACATTTCGTCGGCATCGACAATTACATCAACCTGCTGGCAGACGCCGATTTTCGCGGCGCCATCGCCAATACGGTGATCTTCACCGTCTTTTCCGTCGCCATCGAACTTGTCTTCGGCTTTATTATTGCGCTGGCGCTCTGGCGCGACGATCGCTTCAATCGCGTCTGCCTGACGTTGATCCTAATTCCCGTCACCATTACGCCGCTGGTCGTCGGCCTCATCTTCAAGGGCTTGCTGCTCGCCGACTACGGCATGGTCGGCTATTATCTTGCCCAATGGGGCATCACCGATCCGCGCGGCCTCTTCGCCACACCATCGACTGCGCTGGCCACGCTCATCTTCATCGACGTCTGGGAATGGACGCCGCTCGTCGCGCTCATTCTACTGGCCGGTCTAAAGGCGCTCCCAGGAGATCTCCTGGAAGCCGCCGCAGTCGACGGAGCAACCGCCTGGCGCACTTTCCGCTCCATCACCTTACCGCTCATGCTCCCGGCTGTCATGCTGGCGCTGACGCTACGCACCATCGACGCCTTCCGCGTCTTTGACAGCGTATTCGTGACAACCGGTGGCGGACCGGGCAATTCCACCAACACGCTCATGGTCTATGCAGTGAAGGAGGGCCTGAGCTTCTTCAATATCGGCAAGGCGTCGGCGATTTCCAACATCGCGCTTCTCTGCGTGGCGATCATCGCCACCTGCTTCATCCTCATGATCCGCCATTTCGACAAGAAGGCCAACGGCCGATGACGACACGCTCCATAGTCTTTGATACGGCCCGCCGCGGCTTCCTGCTAGTTACGCTCGCCTTCTTCCTTTTGCCCTTTCTGTGGCTTGCAATGACCGCCTACAAACCGTCAAACGCGATCTTCTCCATTCCGCCACATCTCTTCTTCACGCCGACGCTGGACCAATTCCGCAACGCACTGCGCATCTTCGATGTCGGCAACCTCGTCATTTCCAGCCTCTTGATTGCAGGCGGCTCGATGCTGCTTTCGCTGATACTCGGCGTTCCGGCCGGCTATGCGCTCGCCCGCTCGACGCATCCTGCCGCCATGGGCGTCGCCTATTTCTTCATGACGATCCGTATGGTGCCCGCTGTTGCGGCGCTCATTCCATTCTATTTGCTTATGCGCGATATCGGCCTCATCGGCAGCTGGTTCAGCGTCGTCCTGATCAATTGCGTGCTCAATACTGCCTTCGTGAGCTGGATGATGTTTTCCTATTTCCGGAGCCTGCCGAAGGAGCTGGAAGAAGCGGCGCTGACGGATGGCTGCGGGCAGTTCGGCGCGTTCTGGAAAGTGTCGCTGCCGGCGGTGCGCTCCGGCATCATCGCCTCCGCGCTTTTCTGCGTGCTCTTCTCGTGGAATGACTTCCTCTTCGCCATGTTTCTGACGCGGCTCGATTCTAAGCCGATCTCGGTGGCACTGCTTTCGGCCTACGGAACAAAGGACATCACCTGGGGGACGCTCGGGGCGTTGGCGCATTTCTCGACTGTGCCGATCGTATTCATCGTGCTCGTCCTCAACCGCTATTTCGTCCAGGGACTGACCAAAGGCATCAACTGAGCGAATGAACATTGACGATTAAAAAGGCGGACACCTCGCGGAGCCGCCTTTCGTCATTTCACGCAAGTCGAACAAAACGTGCGGCGCGCCTCAGGCGATTTCATTTTCACCGGACACGCTACCGCGAGAACCTTTCTCAAGCCGCGTTCGAAGCCAGGTAATTCTTCCAGCCGGCATGCACCGTAATGTCGATCGCGCCGTCCAGCGCCACGGTCTCGCAGAGGAAGCCGGATACTTGGCGACCATTCTCTAGCGTCACTTTCCCGATCCCGAGCGGCTGCGGGATGCGCTCGACGAAATCGGCAAAGCCTGCGAGCGGCAACGACCAGATCTCGACCTCGATGCCCGGCCCCTTGGCGTTCGGATCGCGAACGAGACCGGGCTTAGTCGGTGTCGTACCGGTGAGCGCATAAAGCCGATAATCGCCTGTCGTGCGGGTATGGCCACGGAATACGCCGCCGCGTTCCGTCAGTTCATGATTGAGCGGCATGCCGGACAGATGTGCGCCGACAACGGCAATCTCTCGGTGACCGGCCGGAATGTCCGTTGGTGCGCCATAGGCCGGATAGGGATTAAGGTTCATCCCGAGCCCGATGCCGGCGCGACGATGGAATTCGGCCGCGATCGCCGCCGCTTTCGCTTCAGCCATGCCGGGAGCGAGGAAGGTGACACCCGAGGGCAGCCCGTCGACGCGGAAACCGTTCGGCACGGCGATCCCGCAAAGGCCCATCAGATTGACGAAATTGGTATAGATGCCGAGGCGCGCATTGAGCGCGATCGGATCGGCGAGAATCTCGCTTTTGCGATAGATCGTCGCTGTCGTCGGCACCAGAAGCACTTCGATGTCGTCCCAGATCGGTCGTGTCGCGCATTTCAACTCGGCGATGCGGTGAATGGCGCGGAACGTATCAATGGATGAATATTGCCCGCTGTTTTCGAGAATCTTCTTTGTCACCGGATGGATCGCGTCGCCATGCTGCGCCAGCACCTTATCAAGGCTGAGCGCGCGCTCCGAAATCCACGGGCCTTCGTAGAGAATACGCTGGGTTTCTTCGAATGCGGCGAAATCGACCTCGACTGCCACGCCACCCATGGCATCCAGCCGCTTGACGGCTTCCTGGAACAGCCGCTCCGCCTCGCTGTCGCCGAAGAAGCGAAGCGCCGTGCCGGCCGGAATGCCGAAGCGGAACTTCGGCGGGGCCGGCCGCATGTCGAGCGCGACATGATCGGCCTCGGGCTTGGAAAAGGGATAGGTCGGATCGTAGCCGGTGATGATGCGCATGACGGCCATGCCATCCTCCACTGTCAGCGCGAAGACCGACACGGTCTCAATCGTCTTCACGCAGCCGCCGCCTGATACGCAGGCATTGCTGACAATGCCTGGTGTCGGCTTGATCCCGACAATATTGTTGAAACCCGCCGGCACGCGGCCGGAGCCGGCGGCGTCATTGGCGATGGAGAAGCTGGAAAGCCCGGCGGCCACCGAAACGCCCGAACCGGAACTGGAACCGCCGGAAATATAATCGTCATTGAACACCGACGAACACGCACCATACGGCGTACGCATCCCGACAAGGCCGATGCCGAACTGGTCCATGTTGGTCTTGCCGATCAGGATCGCGCCATTGTCGAAAAGGCGCGTCACGGCCTGACCGGTGCTTTCGGCTATATAGGTCCCCTCTTTCAGCGCATTCGTTGTCGGTAGGCCGATAACGTCGTTGCAATCCTTGATCGAAAAAGGAATTCCCCAGAGAGGACGGCCGTCATAGCCGGCATTCTCCAATTCCTCTGCCGCTCTCAGTGCATCGGCGCGGGAGACGAGATAGATCCATACATGGTCGTCACCCCGGGCCTCGATCCGGTCATAGATGGCGTTGACGACCGTCGAAGGCTTGAGTTGACCGGACACATAGGCAGTAGTCAGCGTATGGAAGTCGAGGCTGCCGGTCTCGGCCGGCCAGTGAAAATCAGACATGTCGATCCTCTTCAGGTCGGGATGGGCGCCCTTAGCGCCGAGTGCAGTAGATCCGAGCGCGCCACGGTGCCAAAAAGCCCGTTGCCGAAGACGGTGATGCGCAATTGCCCGGCATGACGGGCATCCGTCGTTCCCTTGCACGCATCGGAAACGGCGATGCATTCGAAGCCCATGTCATTGGCAGCACGTTGGGTCGCGTGCAGCAGGCCCTCGGTTGGAACACCCGCCAGCACGAGATTGCGGATGCCGCGCCGCCGCAACCAGGCTTCGAGCCCGGTCGAATAAAAGGCATTGTCGCCCGGATGGTCGAAAATCGAATCCTCCATCTGCAGGTCGAGCGTGTCTGAAAGCTGCCATTCCGACGTCCCGGCCGCCAAGACGGGATCGCCCATGGCGGCGCGGCGGGCAGCAATCGGAGAAAGCGTCTCGCTGCGGCAGCGCCGGCTCGCAATCACCGGCAGGCCGGCATCCCGGGCGCATGCGATCAGCTTTGCCGCGACAACGGACTCCGGCTCCGCACCGAGTGCCGCGATCGTACCGTTCTGGAACCCCAGAATGAGAAGCGCGCTGTCGGCAGCGCTCCATTGCCCGTCGAAAGGCCAGGAATACGGGGCGGCGGCAACGCCGGGGAAGTTGTCAGCCATGAAGCGCCTCCACGGCGGCGCGGAAGCCCGCGAGATCGGAGACCGTCCCCCAGCGCCCGCCGAAAGCTTTCAAGATATCCATCGTCGCTTCGTGATTAACCGTTTCGACCGCTGCCGTGCAGTCTTCAAGAATGACGCATTCATAACCGCGCTCGAAGCCGTCTCGGAAGGTCGATTGCACACAGCAATCGGAGGTGACGCCGATGACGATGAGATGGGTGATGCCTTGAGCCGTCAGCCGCGCATCGAGATCGGTCGCGTGGAAACTCGACTTGCCCGGCTTGTCGATCACCGTTTCGCCAGCAAGCGGCGCAAGTTCCGGAACGATTTCGAAGCCGGGTTCGCCACGCACGAGGATGCGCCCGGAAGCACCTTCATCGCCGATGCCGAGCCCATGGACGCGGGTGCGCCATTGCTTGTTGGCTGGTAGATCCGACAGGTCCGGCTTATGGCCCTCTCGGGTGTGGAAGACGGCAAGGCCCGCGGCCCGCGCGATTGTCAGAGCCTCGGCAACGGCCGGGATGACGGAGCGCGTATTGTTGACATCCTCGCCCAACTGATCGACCCACCCGCCCGGCGCGCAGAAGTCGACCTGCATGTCAATCACAACGAGCGCCGCCTTCGCGGCGTGTTCAGGCGGATTACAGGGCCAGAAATTCATCATGCGCGAAGCCTCCGCTCCTCAACCAGGTCGAGGATCACCGCGAAGTCGGTGAAATCCGCGCCATAGTGCAGCACCGGCATGCCCGCCGCCCGCGCCGAGGCCGCGCCCACGACGCTATCCTCGACGGCCAGCATGTGCGAAGCATCAAGGCCAAGGCGCCCGCTTGCAAGCCGATAGGGCTCGGGATCGGGCTTGCCGTGCACTACATCCTCGCGCCCGATCACAAAGGACATCGCGCGGTCGAGCCCCATAGCCTTAAGATTGGCCTCGACGATGCGGCGAGACGAATTGGAAACCGCGCATTGAACAAGCCCGGCCTCGGCTAGCGCAAGCACCGTCTCCGGCGCGCCCGCAATCGGCTGCAATTCGGCAGCGCGCTCAATATAGGCATCGACAATCTCGGCGATCCAAGTATCGGGGCCAAGTCCCAGCGGATAGAGCGGTGCGAGCACCGTCCAGACATCACTCATCGCCACACCGATGAAACGCGTATCATCGGCAGCTATGTTGACGCCATAGCGCTCCGAAACGGCTACCAGTGACTTGTGATGAACGGGTTCGCTGTCGATCAGCGTCCCGTCGACATCCCAGGCGATTGCCTTGATCATGGCTGGTCTCCACGCGCGAAGAAGGGTTTCAGCGACCGGTAGAGATCGCAATAGTCGGCATAGATCCGGTCGCCGGCGGCAACACCTTCGGGCGACGGCTGCAGCACGGCGCCAAAACGCACAGAGGCCGCGACATCCTCCCATGCAGCCACGCCTGATCCGGCCGCCGCCACCCAAGCCGCACCAATCGACGAGCCGAAGGCGTCGGACAGGACGTGGATCGGCTGGTCGCAGATATCGGCGACGATCTGCATCCAAATGCGGCTTCGGCTTCCCCCGTCGGAGGCAATCAGCCGTGTTGCCGGGCGCCCCGTTTCCGCAAGCACATCGAGGTGATGGCGGAAGCCGCAGGCAATTGCCTCCAGCACCGCGCGCCACATATGGCCGCGCGTGTGACCGAGGCTGAGGCCCGTAATCGTACCGCGC
The DNA here is from genome assembly GCF_054558365.1 of Rhizobium sp. No.120. Classification (NCBI taxonomy): domain Bacteria; kingdom Pseudomonadati; phylum Pseudomonadota; class Alphaproteobacteria; order Hyphomicrobiales; family Rhizobiaceae; genus Rhizobium; species Rhizobium sp. No.120. The sequence goes on along the minus strand of NZ_BAAJNQ010000004.1, from coordinate 389,612 downwards.
GCCAGCGGATCATGAATCGGCGTCTTCTCGCCCAGAAAATAGGGGAGTGCGCGCACGCCGTCCGCGCCCGCAGGCACGGCCGCCGCTTCCTGGTCGAGCTCCTTTAAAGCATCGTCACTTTCCGAGCCACCGATGAGCGCGGCAAGCCATCTGAGAAGAGAACCGGACGAAGCCATGCAGCCATTCGGCGCATAAAGGCCGGGGACGAGATGGTAATCGAGAAAAAGCCGACGATCTGGCTCCGGCCTGCCGGCAATGGCGATGATGTCGCCTGCTCCACCAAATTTGAGGAGGACATCGCCGGCCTGCGTCAGGCCAGCCGCTAGCGCGGAGGCGATATGGTCGGCGGCTCCGCCGAAGACGGGCAGGCCTTCCGGCAGGCCGGTCAGTTGCGCCGCTTCCGCCGTCACCGCGCCGATGACCTCATGCGATGCGACCAGCTCTGGGAGGACGCCGGGGCGAAGTCCCGACAGCGCCACGAGGTCGTCCGCAACCCGGTGATCGTCAAGATCGATGAAGCCCGCTTCGAGTGCCCAGTTACGCTCGACCGTCAGGCGGCCGGTCAGATGCATGTTGATGAAATCATAGGAGCCGAGGACATGGGCGATCCGGCCATAGATACCGGGCTCATGCGCCCTCAGCCATTGCAGTTTAGGGGCGACCAATTGTTGTGTCAGGCCCTGGCCGGTGCGGCTGAGGAAGCGCGCCTCGTCCAAAGCCGCTTTCATGGCTTCGACTTCCGCCCCGCAACGCGCATCGCTCTGCTGGATGCTCGCACACAGCACGCGGCGCTCGCGATCGAGAAGCACCACAGCCGGCAGCATTCCGGTGACGCAGACGCCGGCGAGTTCACATCCCTGAGGTAAGCGCGAGATCATCTCCCGCACCACGACCTGCGTGTTCGCCCACCATTGCCCGGGGTCGGCCTCGGCAAAGCCGGGATGCGGCGAGGACAAGCGCGAGGGACGCGAGGCCGAGGCCAGGGGTTCGCCGGTCTCCGACATCGCTACCGCGATCGTCGAGGTCGTGCCGATATCGATGCCGATGAACACGGGCATGCCGAAAGAACCTTTCAGTCGCGGATCGCGTTTTCAGTCGCTACGTCGAAGAAATGCAGTTCTGCCGGATTGACCGACAGGGCGATCGTCTCGCCAACGCGAAGCGGAAGCGTCGCCGGCACGGAGGCACGCAATCGAGGGCCGGAAAGCGAAACCTCGTCGGCTTCCGCCGTCACCTCCTCCAGCTTGCCGGCCCCGCCAATATCGAGATGGATAAGTTTCGTGGCGCCGAAATCTTCTATGAAGGCAACCGTTCCTTCCATGCGCCCGAAACTAGGATCAACGGCATCCGCGGTGCTCAACGCCTCGGCCCGCACGCCAACAATGATCTCCTTGCCAACATGACGCGCAAGCGCCGGACGCGCGGCAAGGACAGGCTCTGGCACCGGCAGAGTAAACCCTCCGGCGGCAGCAGCCAGACCGCCCTCACTGCCCGCCAGCGTGGCTTTCAGGAAATTCATCGACGGCGTGCCGATGAAACCGGCAACGAAGAGATTAGCCGGCGTGTCGTAAAGCGCGCGCGGCGTGCCGAGCTGCTGCAAAACACCAGCGCGCATAACGGCGACGCGATCACCCATGGTCATGGCCTCGATCTGGTCATGCGTGACATAGACGGTGGTAATGCCGCTCAACTTCTGCAGCCGGGCGATTTCGGCCCGCATCTGGCCGCGCAACCGCGCGTCGAGATTGCTTAAAGGTTCGTCCATCAGAAACGCCTTGGGCGCGCGCACCAGCGCCCGCCCCATCGCCACGCGCTGTCGCTGACCGCCGGAAAGCTGCCCAGGCTTGCGGCCGAGATAGGCGTCGAGTTCGAGAAGCTTGGCCGTTTCCCTGACCTTGCGATCGATCTCCGTCTTGTCGACGCCGCGCACAGAAAGGCCGAAACCGATATTCTCGGCAACGGTCATATGCGGATAAAGCGCGTAGGACTGGAAGACCATCGCGATGTCGCGATCGCGGGGCGCAAGGCCGTTGGCGAGCGTATCGCCAACCAACAGGCGACCCGAAGTGATATCCTCGAGACCCGCAATCATTCGCAGCGCGGTCGACTTACCACAACCGCTTGGGCCGACCAGAACCAGAAACTCACCATCCTCGATGGTGAGATCGAGGTGCCGGATTGCCGCATATCCGTCCGGATAATGCTTTTCCACTCCCTCAAAGACGATGGATGCCATGCTCTCTCCGATATGATGCGGCTTGGGCGGTCGGCTAGCCTGTCAGGTCATATAGACGCCGCCGGTGACATTGACGCCCTGACCGGTCATGAAACGGGCGGAATTCGAGCAGAGGAAAACGACGACATCGGCGACATCTTCGGGTGTTTCCAGCCGCCCGAGCGGCGTCTGGGCGATATAGTCTTCAACGACGCGTTCGGGACTGACGCCGCGCAATTTGGCCTCCCAATCGATCTCCCGCTCCTGCATGCCTGTCTTGACGAAGCCCGGGCAGACGGCATTGACGCGGATGCCTTTCGGGGCCAGTTCGCGGGCAAGCGCCTGGGTCCAGCCGAGAACGGCGAACTTGCTGGCAGAGTAATGCGCCAGAAGCGGCGCGCCGACCTTCGCGGCAAGCGAGGCCGTGTTGACAATCACACCCTGGCCTTGCGACACGAAGCGACGCGCAGCGATCTGGTTCGTCAGGAAGATGCCGCGCGTGTTGACGTCGAAGTTGAAGTCCCACTCCTCGTCGCTGATCTCCAGCGCATGCTGCATGGTGGAGACGCCGGCATTGGCAATCAGTATATCGTAGCCGCCCATGACATCCGCAGCTCGTTCGAACGCCTTTTCCACGGAGGAACGCGAACGAACATCGATCTCCAGAGCATGGCCGGAAATCGATTGTGCGACTGTGTTCGCCGCATCCAGATTGATGTCGCAAATGGTGATTTTGACACCCTGTTTTGCCAGCGCCTGCGCGATTGCACGGCCGATTCCACTGCCGCCGCCCGTGACGATCGCCTTTAAACCCTCGAGTTCCGCGAATTTAGGATGCCCCACGAACGATATCTCCGACCTAAACAATATCGCGATCATATAACAACAAAAACTTACAAATCAATCGAAATTTATGTTTGAATTTGTTCGCTTTCTGGGTTAAGCACTGATCATGCAATGCGAGGATGGGCTTCGGACGCATGCGGACGCACCCCCTACCCACCTTATGTAAATGAAAGACAGACCCATGATCGCAGGCCAGGATGCCGAAATGCTGACCGTCGAAAAGACGAAAGTTCTTGCGCGCACGCGCCGTTCCTTCATTTTGGATGCGCTGGCCGAAACGGGTGCCGTATCGGTCACGGAAATTGCCGCGCAGCTCGGCGTGTCTGAAATGACCGTGCGCCGTGACCTGACGGAGCTGGAGAAGGAAGGACGGCTTGCCCGCACGCATGGCGGAGCAGTGAGCACCGACCTTACCACAATTGTCGAACCCGGCCTTTCGGCAACCACCTCGCGCCTCAACGAGCCAACCTTCCAGGCTCGTCTTGCCAAGAACGCTTTGCCGAAGCGGCTGATTGCGGAAGCGGCAGCGCAGGTCGCCGCCGGACTTCGCACCATCGCGCTGGATGTCGGCACCACAACATTCCTGCTTGCCCGCCTGCTCGCCGGCCAACAGCATGTGAAGTTCTTCACCAACAGCGTGCGCAACGCTACCCAGCTTGGGGAAGGCCTGGCGGAAGTCTACCTGCCGGGTGGGCGCATGAAAAACGATGAATTGTCGATTTCCAATGCAACGGCGATTTCCCAGTTCGAGGCGCTTTGGTTCGACATTGCCTTTGTCGGCGTTTCTGGACTGACGTCGGACGGTATTTATGATTATTCCTTCGATGATACTGAGATGAAGCGCGTCTATCTCCGCCGCTCGACGAAGAAAGTCGTTCTCTGCGACGCATCGAAATTCGATTGTATGTCGCTCGTCCACATCGCCCCGCTGTCACAATTCGACATGCTGATCACCAATGCATCGCCGCCGCCGGAACTGGCAAAAGCGCTTGAAGCCGCCAAGGTCGAAGTGATGGTCGCCGGCGCGTCCTCCTGAAGCATCCGGTTTGTTGAAACTCGCTTTCCCTAACGCCCAATTTCGGAGCTTTCGATGGTTTTTGAATTTTTTGGTGACAAGAAGAAGGTCATCATTGCCATGGCGCATATCGGCGCCCTCCCCGGCTCGCCGAATTATGATCCGAAAGGCGGCGTCTCGAAGCTCATCGACGACGTGATGGAAGATATTCGCGCGCTGCAGGAAGGCGGTGTCGATGCCATCATGTTCGGCAACGAGAATGACCGGCCTTACGAGTTGAAGGCGCCGCCGGAAGGTATCGCTGCGATGACGGCGATTGTCCAGGCTGCAAAGGCGGAACTCAAGATTCCCTTCGGCGTTAACTATCTCTGGGATCCAACGGCAAGTGTCGCCATCGGCGCCGCCACCGGCGCAAGCTTCGTACGTGAGATATTCACCGGCGTCTTTGCATCCGACATGGGTATCTGGGCCCCAGATTGCGCAACACCGGCGCGGCTGCGCGCCAAGCTCGGCCGCGCCGACATGAAGATGCTGTTCAACATCAATGCTGAATTCGCTCATTCGCTCGACCAGCGCCCGATCGAACTCCGCGCAAAGAGCGCCGTCTTTTCCTCGCTGGCCGATGCCATCCTTGTATCCGGCCCGCTGACCGGTCAACCGGTCGACCAGTCCGGCCTGCGCAAGGTCTGTGAAGCCGTTACGGATGTTCCCGTTTTCGCCAATACGGGCGTCAACAAGGACAATGTCATCGACATCCTATCCTGCGCCAGCGGCGTCGTCATCGGCACTCATTTCAAATATGAGGGCAATACCTGGAATAAAGTGGAACTCGCCCGCGTCAAACGGTTCATGGACGTCGTCAGCGCTATTCGCTGACAGCTCAAAGGTCTCCACCTTAAAACCCATGAGTGGGATGATGATGTCGACGCCCTTAGGATGGAATGATATCTGTTGACCTCCTGTCGGTGTTCGTGACTTCCTCTGACGCGAGACATATCAGAGGGCTGCCATGTATCGCTTCGCCACCATCTTCGCCGCATGTGTATGCGCCACGTCGGTTGTCGCCGCGGACTTCAAACCGTATGAAAACGGCCGCTTCGGATACGTGATCGACCTTCCGGCAGACTTCAAGACGGTTCAGACGGCCGACAACGGCGACGGGATCAGTCTCGAGAGCGCGGACGGAACGGCCAAGCTGTCGGTCTGGGGAAACTACTTGACGGAAGGCGGCTTCAGCCAGGAAAGCGACCTTCGGAAGAAATTCGAGACCGAAGACGGCTGGAAGTTCACCTACGAGAAGCGCGGTGCATCATCGGCGAGCTTTTCGGGAATCAAGGGCGACCGGATCATCTACATGCGGCAGATCGCGCTCTGCGATGACGCAATGGGAAACTTCACATTCGAGTATCCCGCCGTACAACAAAAGCGATTCGGACCACTGGTTGACAAGATGGTGAAGACGCTTAAGGCACGGAAGCGCTGCAACTGAAAGCGACCGACTGGATAACGACCAGTGCGCGAGTTCCTCGCCCTCCTTGAGTCTCCCGATACCTGGAAAAACCGACGAAGACCAACGCGATTCTAATCGTGCCGGCGATGCTGTCAGTCATGCCGTCAAGATGCTGCTACGCGCGCGAGCCAGCGTGATCCGCTCTTGATGCAGGCACTTACCAGCCGCGCCAGAATGGCTGACCGAAAGCTGCGTTGCCGCCGTCTGAAACCGTTAAACCTCGTGCTCATCGAGAGCCTTAATGCAGATAGCGAAAGAACTGGGCATTGCTGAAATAAGCACCGCCCTCCATCCAAAACGCCGAATGGTTGTCCTACAGAGAGAAAATGGCCTATATGCCTACGCAGAGCAGTACCATTATGTGTCGAAGTACGAGGGCAATATCATAGCCGAAGGCTGGGCCACGCTTCCCGGTGACGGCATGTATCGAACCTCCCAAATGGCGGAGATCGAAGGGCGAGCAGCGTTTTCACGGCGATACGGCGTAGCGTATTGATCAAAATAATAGACCGTTCTCGGTCCGGCGTGTGACGATGGCGGAGTGATGTCGCGTAACAGTTTCCCTTGGCGAAAAAAATTCGTCGGGCTTGTCGGATCGTCTTTCGGCCCAACGTCATAATGAAGCTCAGTGATTTTGAACTGAAGTTTTCTCTACTCATTGAAGGCGTCCCGATGTCTCTTGATTCCCAAGCCATTCCAACTGCCGATAATCTTCCCGCGCCGGAGGACCATAGCGCCCGCGACAGGCTGGTCATCGCGCTGCTTCTGGTATCGACCTTCGTGGTCATTCTCAATGAAACCATCATGGGTGTCGCCCTCCCCCACCTGATGGCCGATCTCAATATCTCCGCGAATCGGGCGCAGTGGCTGACCACCGCGTTCATGCTGACGATGGCTGTCATCATTCCGGTGACAGGTTACCTGCTGCAACGGCTGAACACGCGGCCAGTCTTCATCTTGGCCATGTGTCTGTTCAGCGGCGGCACGCTGATTTCGGCGCTGGCGCCGGGCTTCGCGATGCTCGTCATCGGCCGCATCGTGCAGGCCTCGGGCACTGCGATCATGATGCCGCTCCTGATGACGACCATTATGCATCTGGTGCCGCCGCAGTCGCGCGGAAAGACGATGGGGAATATCTCGATCGTCATTTCCGTCGCGCCCGCCATTGGACCGACCATTTCGGGCCTTATCCTGAGCGCGCTCGACTGGCGCTGGCTGTTTCTGCTCGTTCTGCCGATCGCCCTTGCGTCGCTTGCCCTCGGCGCCTGGAAGATCAGCAACATCACGGAGCCGAAAAAAGCACCGATTGATGTCCTGTCCATTCCTCTCTCAGCCCTCGGTTTCGGCAGCTTCGTCTATGGCCTGAGCGGTTTGGGCGAGGCCGCAGTCCACGCACCGATCGTATCCCCCTGGATTCCGCTCATCGTGGGAGCGGCTGTCATCGCGATTTTCATCCTGCGGCAATTGCAGCTTCAAAAACATGATCGGGCCCTGCTGGATATGCGCACCCTGACGATAAAGGCATTTACCATTCCGGCGATGATGATGGCGATCCTGATGATGTCGATGTTCGGTGTCTTCATCCTGCTGCCGATCTATCTTCAGAACGTGTTGGGGCTGAGCACGCTTGAGACCGGCCTGTTGCTCCTCCCCGGCGGCTTGATCATGGGGCTGTGTGCGCCAACCGTCGGCAGCCTGTTCGACAGGCATGGCCCTAGGCCGCTTGTCGTCCCAGGTGCCATCCTATTTAGCCTGCTTATGTGGAGCCTGACATTTATCCAACCGGGCACGTCATTCTGGTGGATGCTGATCGCCCATATCATCCTCAGCATCGGTCTCGCGTTGATGTTCACGCCTCTGTTCACTGCCAGTCTGGGCGCTCTTCCCCCGAACCTCTATTCGCATGGAAGCGCCATGATCGGTACAACGCAACAGGTTGCCGGTGCGGCCGGTACCGCGCTCTTCGTCGCAGTCATGACGATGACCGGTTCAAGTACTGCACTGGCCGACGGCGGCACGGTCGCAGCAGCGACCACCGCCGGAATCCGCACAGCATTCTTCTGCGGCGCGATCATCTCGCTGGCGGCGATCATAATGTCCTTTTTTGTCCAAAAACCTGCCGGTGGTGGTCACGAGGTCCCACACTGAAATCAACATGTTCTGGCCGGCCGCCAAGACGCTTTCAAGACTTGTCAGGCGGCGCGAAACCGTTGCGTGGTTGACGCGCAAGGCTCGGGCCGTCGCGCTCCGTGTTCCGTGACGGACGAGCGCTACAAATACCGGACGTCTTCCCAATCGAGCGATGCTGTGCGTTTTTGTCAGTCATTGAGAATGGATGCTGAATCATCGCAGGCTTCGCCACACATATGTGTGTGAGCACCACGACGCGAGCAGCCCTTGATCTCGGTTACCGCAGTACGGTCGTCGCCAATGCAACTGCATCACGCGATCTGCCTCTCTTCGATGGAACTGACGTGATTCCGGCCGAAATCGTTCGACAGACAGCCCTGGCGGAATTCGGCGACCGCTTCGCCATCATCGTACCAGATGCCGCCGCTCTATCGAGCAGTGGCGATTGACTGATCGCGGCCGGCACCGCTTGGCCCTTTTCACGTTGGCAGCGACGTGTTCCATCTCACCGATCGGTGTAATCCGGTAGGCGACATAGGTCGCCTACCGCGGTCAGGATCGTCGGTGCCGAAGCCGCGTTCGCACGCGACTTGCCGCGAATTCGAGGAAGGCACCAATGTGAAGGGCCTGCCGTAGATCTGGGTTAGTTGACAGCAGGATGCAGTTGCTTTCTCGAATGATCGGTCACAATCCGAAAAGGGTCTGCTTGATGTACTATCCAGCGAGTACCTTTACCTGATTACGCTCTCGATTGCGGCTCGGTGCGCAGCCGCAAACTCCGACAGCGAACGGAATTGACCACCAACTTTCGGAGGATTATCGGGGGTTTTCGTCGCCCCTTGGCCCGCCTTACCAAATCGCCTGTCAATCCATACACTGGCCAGGTCCATTTGCATGGCCGGCACATGGTCATGATATAAACTCTGAGCCACATGCAAAAGCTCGCCTTTTTGGACGCCTAGATCCTGCTGTAGCCGTGAGAAAAGGAAATGAAAATTCTTCGGGTCCGGCTTGTAGCTCCCAATATCCTCTGCGGTGTAGATGGCATCAAAGGAAACGCCGAGCTTACGGTTTGAAGCGTCAAAGCTCCTGCGATCCACATTGGAAAGCACAACCAGATGATAATGTTGCTTAAGATAGGCGAGTGCCTCGGCAGAATCAGGAAACGCCGGCCAATCGGGCACCGAGGCGCCGAAGCGCTCATGCAAGTCGGAGTGGACAGTTAAGCCCCAGAGCCGAGCAAGCCTTGCATGCACGACGGACAGGAGCGTGACGTAATGCAAGGACGGCGTTTCAGCTTCCTGCGCCGTTTCAATCTCCCCGTAGGCCTCCAGCGCCTCCTCGCGTCCAATTTCGCGACCTGCCGTGCTCAACAGCGGCTGCAGGGCGTTCCAGATGCCGGTCTCCCAGTCAATCAGCGTACCGTAGACATCAAAGGAAAGGGCCTTAAAACAGGTCAGATCCATATCGCTCATCCTCTCGCGCAAATCTTCGTTGCACTACACTAGCGCTGGGCGTGCCAGAAGAAATGAGCCTGGAATCTGAAAGACTATGCCAAAGCTACGATATCTGGCTAAGCCTCAGTTGACACGACCAGTCAGACGAAATTCGCCTGGTGAAATCCCAAGGCGACGCTTGAATATACGGTTGAACGCAGAGACGTTCTCATAACCGGCCGCGTAGGCAATTTCCGCTATAGTGTCGCTGGTAGCGATCAGGCGCTCCATCGCCACATCAAGCCGCCGCTCAATATCATACTGTCTCGGAGAACTGCCAAACGTCGCCCTGAACAATGCATGGAAATGGCTTTGGCTAATGCCTGCCTTGCGCGCCATAGCGCCGATATTTGTTTTGCTGCCGCCTGTTCCAAGATCAGCCACCAGATGTTCGATTCTGTTTGACGCTTTTGATTTTGTTCTCGGAGCCGAGCCCAGACGGATAAGATGCAGTCCGGTTAACGCCAACCTTGCTGCATCGTGAGCCCGATGCCCATCCGCGTCGACCTCCGCGCCGATCTGACGGAAGATTCGCCAAAGCCAGGGTTCCATACGTGAGACCAAAGGGCTGTCTCTTCTCAGTAGCGCCGGTGCTCGTTCCGCATCGCTTTCGTGGAGTTTGAGATCTACGACCAACAGACTGCAATCGGCACTTGGGACGAAGTCATGATAACGTCCCATCGGGATAACAGCGACTGAGCCGCCTGCAATAACGCCCGATCCCGTGTCGATGGAGATCTTCATCGCCCCCCGTAAGGGAAATAGCACCTGGACGTGGTCATGATAATGGTAACCGCGACTATGATACCGTCTTGTCTCGAGATTGATGTCCACGGCCCTTGCTCCAAGGTGGTCCAGTCTTGCGCTTATGAAACAACGCAATCGTACCAGTTCCCGCCCTCGATGTTAATTTTCGCGGAATTCCGATACAGATTGGAGTTTTGCGCACAGCGATCTGAACGTATCGAAGCCATCAAGAAGATCATGGTTCGAATTTCTGATGAGGTTAGCGCGAAGCGGAAATTGATCAAAATGCCAAGTCGATGCGGTCCCGATAGGCGAATGCGGAGTTAGAAACGCAGCCAACGCAGAAGTCCGGAAATCTGGCTTATCACATGGTCGCTCATCAATGAGAACGTAGTTTCGACAGGCGAGAGGCATGGTGTCTGACCTGCATTAGTTAGACTTTACTAGGAAATCGCCGCACGTGGTGCGTATCATCATCCGGCAGCCAACTGGACAGCGAAGGTCCTGGTCGACGGCATGTTGGTCACTGGCCAGAATCCGCAGTCGGCGAAGCCCTGCGCAACCTTTTGACCGCATAACCCATCTTTCCATCCTTAGAATCGGGTCCTTGGCTTTTCCCGTCTTTTCAAGGCAGGAAACTGCTGGATGCTCCCGTAAGTCCAGCTACCGCCACGAATGAGCATAATAATGCGGGAAGCCGCGCCCGCGCCGGCGACATAAAGCTTTTCCGCATTTCTTCGAAATTTCTTCGAATCGCGAAAACGCTCTATCTTCTTGTTTTTACGCAGTTCCGGACGGAAAGCCACTTCGCACTTTTGCTGGAACTGCTCTAAGCTGCCGGCTAAAGGAACAAGCAGGCCCTTTCTCTCATCCGTGGATGGTACAGACCTCGACATACGTTCTGAGTTTGCCGTTGCTCAATCTGGCTAATCATCAACGGCGAAAGGATGATCCTATGTGACGATCTGGCAGTCTGTCACCTTCACCAAAAAGCTTTCTGCGAAGTGGGCCCTGTTCATAAGCGGTTTTGTAGAGGCCGCGCTCCTGAAGCGCCGGCACCACAATGTCGATAAAGTCCTCAAAGCTCTCCGGCACGACAGTGCGGGTAAGATTGAAGCCATCGATCTCGCCCTCCTCCATCCATGACGAAAGCTCATCGGCAACCTCCGTGGCATCGCCGACGACAACGGGGTAGCGACCACCCATGGCAAGCTCCTGCAACAGCTGACGCTTTGTCCAGCCGCGTTGTTGAGCGATCTGCGTTGCCGATTGGCTGGCATTGGATTTGCCGTAGGTGATGGTCTCATCGAGATCGTACCTGGAAAAATCGATGCCCGTGCTAGCAGAGAAATGAGCAAGCCCTGCCTCAGGATTGGCATAGCGCAGATATTCCGCATGCTTCTCCCGTGCCGCGGTAGCGGAACGATCGGTTATGACTGTCATGCCGAGGAAAATCTTTATATCTTCCGGTCGTCGACCCGCCTCGACGACTGCTTCACGCAACGAACGCGAGGCCGCGCGGGCAGAGCTCTTGTCCGGGGCTGCGATGAAGACGCATTCTGCATGGCGTGCAGCAAACTGCTTCCCACGGCCAGACGTTCCGGCCTGATAAAGAACCGGCGTTCTCTGGGGTGACGGTTCAGCCAGGTGATAGGCCTGCGAGCGATAAAACGGCCCTCGATGGTCGATCACATGTACCTTTGAGGGATCCGCGTAGATACGCCTTTCCTTGTCGATCAAGACCGCGTCGTCTTCCCAGCTCCCCTCCCACAGCTTGTAGAGCAGGTCGAGATAATCATCGGCGCGATCATAACGGCTATCGTGCTCGATCTGGTTATCAAGACCCAGCCCCCGCGCCGCGCTGTCGAGATAGCCCGTCACGATATTCCAGCCGACGCGGCCACTCGTCAGATGATCCAGCGTCGAGATTCGCCTGGCGAAAATATACGGCGCGTCAGCGCTGGCATTGACGGTGATACCGAATCCAAGGTTCCGGGTCACGGCCGCCATCGCGGAGACGAGCAGTAGAGGATCGTTGACGGGCAACTGAATGGACTCACGAAGCGTCAAATCGGTAGAGCCCTGGTAGACGTCGTAGACGCCCAAGATATCGGCAAGAAAGATGCCGTCGAATAATCCGCGTTCCAGCGTGGCGGCAAGCGAGGTCCAATAGTCGAGCGTCTTGTATCGATGCGACTGATCCCTGGGATGCACCCACAGCCCGTGATTGATGTGCCCGACGCTGTTCATATTGAAGGCGTTGAGCAATATCTGTTTTTTCCTGGTCGCCATCTTCAGCTATTCCGATTTCAGATCGCGCCATGGCGCGGTGGCCGTTTGCCATTGAGATAATAGTTGCCGATGGCCTGATATTTCCAGCGCACCGGGTCATGCAGCGTATGGGTGCGGGCGTTGCGCCAGTAGCGATCGAAGTTGTCATCCGAAAGCGTCGACGATGTGCCCGATAGCTCCAGCAGCTTGTTGGCTGCAAGCAAGCTTGCCTTGGTCGTCAATATCTTCGCTTCGGCAACGGCGATCGAGGCGTGGGCAACGCTATCCTCGGTCATATCGGCACGAGCCGCATCCGTTGCCTCAGCGGCGCGCTTCAGCGAGCCCTCAGCCGCCCGCAGCCGCAGCCAGACATTCCCGACGCTTTGCAGCGTCAAGGGATCCTCCGAGGCACGTTCGACCTTGGAATCCAGCCAGGGTCGGGCCCGTTCGCGGATAAACCGCAACATTTCCCGATAGGCCCCCTGCCCTATGCCAAGATCGATGGCCGCATGCATGATTTGAGCGACGGGACCGATCGTCGTCGGGCGTTCGAAGGAAGACTGAAAGGGGACGATCCATTCGGGCTCGATCTCAACGTGATCGAATTCGACGGAGCCACTTCCAGTAACCCGCTGACCGAAGCCGTCCCAATCATCAATGACCCTTACGCCGGGCGCATTTCGCGGGACGAAGGCGAGATAGGTGACGTCCTTCGCCTCCTCCTCAGCAACAACAAGGGTTGGAATCCAGTGCGCATAAACGGCGCCCGTGCAGTAAAATTTCCGCCCGTGAACGACCCACTTTCCCCTCTCGCGCAAAAGCCGAGTACGCCGCTTGAAATCGCGATGGCCAATTTCCGCCAGCGCATTGCCGAAGCGCTCACCCGCCAGCACACGCTCAAAAAAGAAGCGTTGCTGTTTGGCTGAGGCTCCGACGCGCAAGACTTCAAGCGCGTAAAAATGATTTTGAGGAATCTGCGACAGCGATCCGTCCGCAGCACCGATGATGGCGATCACCTGAGCCAGCGTGCGCGTCGAGACGCCCGCACCGCCAAATTCGCGCGGCACGGTAATGCCCCACAAACCAGTTTCGCTGAAGCGCTCTAGTTCGCGCCATGGCAGGATGCGATCCCTGTCCCGTTCGACACTACCGGCGGCAAATTCCGCCGCCAGGACGGTTGCCACCGCGATCGCCTGTTCGTCGCGAGTAATGAGATCGGGCCGCCGCAGCGGTGGCCGCGCGGGTTCGACGGGGACGCGAAAGTCGGTATCAGTCACGGTTTTCCTCGCTAGTTCCATTGATGACGGGCCGGGAATATGCCGTTGAGCTGATAGTTGCCGAGCAGATGATATTTCCAGCGCACGGGATCGTGAAGCGTATGCACCCGGGCATTGCGCCAATGCCGATCCAGATTGTGGGCTCCCCGCGTCGCCGCGGACCCCGCGACATCGAAAAGCTTCTCAGCTGCTTTCAGCGCGACTTCCGTCGTCAATATCTTGGCTTCGGCAACAGCAACGGAAGCTCTGGCGCTTCCCGCCTCACTGACCGGCGCCTTTGCCACCTCGTCGATAACAGCCGCCGCTTCGTAGAGAAGAGCTTGCGCGGCGTGCAAATCCGCATGGAGATCGCCTATTTCATGCAGGATCGTCGGATCCTCGCAGGCCGACTGCAGGCCGGAATCCATCCAGGGTCTTGCGTGATCGCGGACAAAGCTCATAGCGTCGGTGGTAGCAGCCAACGCTATGCCGGAATCGATCGCGGCCTGAATGAGCTGCGAGACAGGTCCGGAGACACCGGGCCTGTCCGCATAGGACCAGACCGGGAAAACCAAGGCTTCATCCACCGGCACGTTCGTAAACTCTACCGAACCGCTGGCTGTCGTGCGCTGGCCGAAAGAAGACCAGTCGTCGATGATGCGAACGCCCGGCGCGTCATAAGCAGCCCAGACTTGGACGGCACGTCCGTCATCGTCGACGGCGCGCGTCGGAATCCAATGGGCGAAGATGGCGCCGGTGGAATAGAAGCGCCGCCCGGTCAATCTCAGCCCATCCGCCGCGCGCGTCAGGCGAGTTGAGCTGTGATTGACCGCCTTCCGCCCACGCTCCGGCCCCGCATTGCCGATGCGATAGCCGGCAAGGATATCGCCGTAGATCCGGGCTTTCTGCTGCGGCGACCCCACATCGCGCAGCAGCGCCAGCACGCCGAACTGGTTTTGCGGAATCTGACCGAGTGCCGGGTCGGCTGCGCAAAGGATTTCGAAGACCTTGGCAAGCGTTATGCAGGAGACGTCGGCGCCTCCGAATTCCCTCGGTACCGTGATGCCACCGAGGCCGCTTGCGGTATATTCCTCCACTTCATCCCAGGGAAGACGACGAACGCGATCCCGTTCTGCGGCGCCCTCCGCAAAACGAACTGCAAGGCGATGGGCAATCTCCAATGCCTCGGCATCCGAGCGGACCAGATGCGGAATATGCGGCGGCAACGGGCGTCTGATGGCACTCGCCTCTTCCGATCCGGTCGCAGGCAGCACAGCATCGCGTTCAGTCATGGGGTCACTCCGGAAATTATCGCTGAATTAGCGTGCTCGCAGGCGTCGGACGGCATAGTCGCCGGCAAACTGCACCAAACAGACCATGGCGATGAGCACAGCGATGACCACCGCCATGACGGTGGTATCGAAGCGCTGGTAGCCATAGCGGATCGCCATGTCTCCGAGGCCGCCTGCACCCACCGCGCCAGCCATGGCTGAGGCACCGATCATGCTGACGATGGTGATGGTAAAGCCGCCAACGATGCCGGGAAGCGCTTCAGGCAGAAGCACGTGGCGCACGATGTGCCAGCGGCGGCAGCCAATCGCCTGGGCAGCTTCGATCAAACCGGCGTCTACCTCTCGAAGACTCACTTCGGCAATGCGCGCAAAAAAAGGCGTGGCACTGATGGAGAGCGGCACGACGGCGGCCCATACGCCGATCGTCGTTCCAGTGAGCAATCGCGTCAACGGCAACAACGCGACCAGAAGAACGATGAATGGCGTGGCGCGAAAGCCGTTGATGACCGCGGCGAGCACGCCATGTAGCCGCGGCGCATGGATGAGCCCCCCAGGCGCCGAGAGCACCAGGAACACGGCAAGGGGAATACCGGCGGCAGCTGCGATGAGAGCGGAAACGCCAACCATCGCAATCGTATCGAGAAACGCCTGCCAGAGGCGCTCATACATCATGGTCGACATAACCCAATACCCTAACTTGATGAGCAAGATCGGCAAATTGCGAGGGAACCGTGGGAATGCTGTCCGTCCGGCGCACGGCAATCAACAGTCTGCCATGAACGCGACCCTGAATGCGGTCGAGCGAGCTTTGCAGCAACCGCACGGAAGCACCGGTCGCGCTGGCTATCCGAGAAAGGTCAGGTTCCAACCCGTGCTCACCCGTATAGGCCAGCTCCCAAATAGCTTCCGAATGCCCGTCCCTTGGCGAAGATCGCAGATGCTTGGCTATATCCTCCGGGATTTCGCGATTGAGTGGCCGCAAGAGTGCCTGCGTGGCAGAATGCTGCGGATTGCCGAAAATGCGCCAGACCGGCCCGGCTTCAGCAATCTCACCTTGATCGAGAACAAGCACGTGATCGCATATCTCGCGGATGACACTCATTTCATGCGTGATGAGAATGATGGTCAGCTTGAGACGGCGATTGATGTCCTTGAGCAGGCCCAGGATGGAAATCGTCGTCTCGGGGTCGAGCGCCGATGTCGCCTCATCGCAAAGGAGGATTTCAGGCCTATGAACAAGCGCGCGCGCAATGCCTACGCGTTGTTTCTGACCACCGGAAAGGCGCGACGGATAGGCGCTCTCCTTGCCCTCCAAACCCACCAGTGACAGGACTTCCGCAACTCTTTCTTCGATCTGCCGGCGCGGCACGCCGGCAACGATCAATGGCAAAGCGACATTGCCCCAGACAGTCTTGGCTGAGAGAAGATTGAAGTGCTGAAAAATCATGCCGATGCGCCGTCTCAATGCGACTAGCGCGTCCTCATCGAGCACCGAAATGTCTTGTCCGTCGACTAGCACCTTTCCGCCGGTCGGCTTTTCCAGGCGATTTATGGTCCGCAGCAAGCTGGATTTTCCAGCCCCGCTTCGACCAATGATGCCATAGATCGCGCCGGCCGGCACCTCGAGACTGATGTTCTTGAGGGCATGGACCGGGCCAACTGCCGACGAATAGATCTTTTCGACACCGTCAAAAGCTACCGACCCTATCGGAGAGCCTGGCAGCGACTGACCGGCAGCGGCGGCGTGCTGCAAGGTGCCGCCGCTCGCCGCCGTCCTGTTTTCCGAATCCTGCCTTATGCGCTCGATCAATTCAGCCATGGGAGCGTATAAAGCTTCTGATCATTGGCGAATGCTTTGCTGATTGCCGCTCGGACAGCCGGCGAATTCTGATAAAGCGCCACGAGTTCCTTGATGCCGGGATCATCTACCTTTTGCTTCTGTACTGCAAAAATGATGGCAAATTGCTTGTCGTCCACACCGGAATAGATGAGGCCCGAGCTCGGATCGAAGGCCTTGGATGCGACGATGAAATGGGGATAGCCCTGGGCCAAATCGACATCGCCGGTTACGCGCGCGAGCTGCGGCCCCTCGACCTCGTTGAAGGTCAGCTTCTTGGGGTTGTCTACGATATCGTCGAGCGTGCCCTTGAAGCCGACGCCGTCCTTGAGCTTGATGAGCCCAGCCTTTTGCAGCAGAAGCAGTCCGCGACCCTGATTGACGGGATCATTGGCGATCGCAACCTTTCCGTTTTGCGGCACATCGTCAAAATTCTTGTACTTCAGCGAATAGATGCCGATATTGGCGAGAACGCCGATACCCGCGCTGACGAAATCATAGCCCCGTTCTTTGATCGCATTGTTCAGGAACGGCTGATGCTGGAAGTAGTTGACATCTATATCACCGGATTGAAGCGCGATGTTTGGCGTGGTCCAGTCGCTGAATTCGACAACCTGGACATCCAAGCCCTTGGCCTTAGCCTCGGGGATTACGGCTTCTATGGAATCGGCATAAACGCCCGGCACGACGCCGACCTTGATTGTCTCAGCCTGTGCAACCCCCGTCGCTACAAGTAGAATTGCGGAAAAAAGACCTGCAATATGAATTTTCATGTCATCCCCTCGGGTTCAATGACACGAAAGATAAAGACCACAAATTTTATAGGCAAAGACGGAAATACCCGCCAACGAGCTTAGATGGAATATTTTTTCTCCAGCTTGCCCGATTTGCCATGATGCCTCTCAAAACTGTCTGGGTGTAGCGCCGGAGTGTGATGTGCATCATTGATCCTTGGTCGTCAGGATGCATTACGAGAAGTATTCTTCACGGTGGCCCCCAACAGCGCCGCGTCTTCGAGCCGAGCTTCAAGCGTCATAAGAATCCATCCGATGACTTGCCGCCCGCTACGGCCCGAACTCGAGGCCGGCGGCCAAATGGCGCGAGCGGACCTCAACCGTGGACGCGCTGATTGGGGCCGAGGCAAGCTGAATCATCCGTTTGGCCCTACCGGTCGCCACGCCTTCACCAGATCGAGAAGGCCGGGGAACCGAGTGTCGAGGTCTTCAGTGCGCACCCGACTGCGGCGCTCAAGCCCATATTGCCGTTGCCGGATCAAGCCCGCCTCCCGCAGTGCCTTGAAATGATGGGTCAGCGAGGACTTCGGCCGGTCGAAACCGAACCAGCCGCAGGTGTGGTCGTAGGCTTCCGACTCCAGAAGCAGCTTTCGGACGATGGTGAGGCGCAAGGGATCGGCGAGCGCTCCCATAATGACGTCGAGACGCAAATCCTCCGCTGCCGGCTCGGGGAGCGGCGGCGGCAGATCGGCAGGAACGGTGTGGCGGTTGTCGGTGCTCGAAAGGGTCATGGCAGCTCTCATAGCATATCAGTACGATTCTTGTCGAATTAATATATACGACTTTTATCGAACTATGGTAAGTACGACTAAAATCGTACTTACCAATCGAGTCTGCCCATGTCTCTTAAACTCTCCCACACTGCTCACTCCGCCTATGAGAACGCCGCCCATCCGCCTTGGCGAATGTGGATGGCCGCCTGGATCATTACCGCGGTCTTCATTCTCTCGAACTCGGCCACACCGCTCTATGTCCGCTGGCAGGCTGCGATTGGCTTCTCATCAGCCACGCTGACCGTTATCTTCGCCGCCTACATCCTTGGCCTGCTATTGACATTGCTGGTCGCTGGCCAGCTCTCCGATCGGTACGGGCGCAAGCCTGTCCTCATCCCGGGGCTTGCGGCCGCTCTTGTCGCCTGTCTGCTCTTCGCCAGTGCCCATTCGGTGGCAATGCTGATCGCTGCGCGCTTCCTGTCGGGTGTCGCTGT
Source organism: Rhizobium sp. No.120 (assembly GCF_054558365.1). Classification (NCBI taxonomy): domain Bacteria; kingdom Pseudomonadati; phylum Pseudomonadota; class Alphaproteobacteria; order Hyphomicrobiales; family Rhizobiaceae; genus Rhizobium; species Rhizobium sp. No.120. The sequence goes on along the minus strand of NZ_BAAJNQ010000004.1, from coordinate 370,996 downwards.
CGGCGTCGTCGTGTCGGCGGGCATGGCGGCCGTGGTCGATCTCGGCGGACCGGAACGCAAACGGCAAGCCTCGCTGATCGCGTCCGTCTCCATGGTTCTCGGAGCTGGGCTCGGGCCGCTGCTCGCCGGCGGCATCGCCCTCTTGCTGGCGGCGGCGGTGATTCCGATCTTTGCCGTCGAACTTGCCGTGCTGTTGAGTGCGCTAGCAGCAATCCTAATGCTGCCACTGAAGCATCACGGCACAAAGGCCGATCGTAATTGGCGGCTGCATCTGCCGAGTGTGCCGCGCGCCAACCATCGCCATCTTCTGTTCGGTATTGCTGTCTTTGGGCCAGGTATCACCGCGACCTCCTTTGTGCTGGCACTTGGCCCCTCGCTGCTGTCTCACCTGCTCGGCGTCACCAGCCCGTTGATCGCCGGCGGCATGGCCTGCGCGATGTTCCTTACGGCGACCGGTGTCCAGTTCGCCGCCCGCCAATTTTCTGTACGCACCATCTTCTTATGCGGCGCTACGGCAACAATCCTGTCCATGGCGGGCATTGCGCTGGCGGTGATCTCGTCCAATGCAACCGCCCTGATTGCCGCAGCACTTCTTGCTGGCAGCGGACAGGGCCTCGGACAGCTTGGCGGCCTGACGCTGATCGGACTGCACGTCCCAGGCAATCATCGGGCAGAGGCGAATGCCGTTCTCAATATCGGTGGCTATATCCCGGCCGGACTGATGCCTGTCGCAACGGGCGTCGTCATCGACCACGCCGGTCATTCCCTCGGTGCAACACTGTTTGCGGTGGTGTTGGCGACCATAGCCGTAGTCGGCGGGGCGACGGTCTTCCGCAAGCTCGCGAAGGATTGACGACGGCTCGCGGCGAGCGGGAAAGGCCCGTTAGCCGCGAGCGCCGTGGTCAGAGGAAGACCGAGTTTCGCCAACTGCGTTATTTTTGGCGGCCGCTGAGCATTGAGGCTTTCGAAAGGAGATAGCCTGATCGCGTGCGGAACCGATACCCCTCCTTGAGGTTATATTTGTAGAAGAGAGGAGATGCAGCAATGATCCGCAAACTAAAGTCAGGCGAATATCGCCTTTACTCGCGCAAGCTCGATCCCAAGACGCACAAGCGTAAAAACCTCGGAACCTTCAAAACCCGCGAGGCGGCAGAAAAGCACGAGCGCGAAGTGCAGTATTTCAAGCACCATTAGCGGAAAGAAGAATGCTGGGCGGCATGAAAGCGCAGGCGCCATGCACGAAATCAAGCGTAAGATCGGCCAACAACGCTGCTCGCCATCGCGGCCCCGGCCGCCATAGCGGTGGGATTTATGGTAAGTAGGAGACGATAAACATGCGCAGTTCAGTGGGGCAGGCAAAACGTTCCAGCACTCATCAGATATGGGTGAAGCCGCCTACCTTCGCCCACCTATCCTTCCCATTATAGGATGGGCTTGCCACCGGTGACCGCGACGGTTGCTCCAGAAACATAGCTCGATAAAGGATCGGCAAGCATGACATAAGTCGTTGCCAACTCGGCCGGCTGACCAGGGCGTTTCATGGGCACCTGTTTACCGAAATTCTCCACCGCCTCCTCCGGCATGGTCGAGGGAATGAGCGGTGTCCAGATTGGCCCGGGCGCGACGGCATTGGCTCGAATGCCCTTCTCGGCGAGCAATTGCGCCAGGCCGGCCGTAAAGTTTTGAATGGCGCCTTTTGTGGTCGCATAGGCGAGCAATGTCGGGTTCGGCGTGTCCGAATTGATGGAGGCCGTGTTGATAATGGCACTGCCCGGCTTCATGTGGGGAACGGCTGCCTTGGTCAGATAGAACATCGCATGAATGTTGACACGGAAGGTCAATTCCCATTCCTGATCGCTGATGTCGCCGATATCACGAAAACTTGCCTGATGGGCGGCATTGTTGACGAGGATGTCGATGCCTCCGAGTTCAGCGACTGCCATATCGATAATCGCTCGGCAGTGCTCGCTTTTTTGGACATCACCGGGGACGAGTATGGCCTTGCGCCCAGCATCCTCGACCCATCGTTTCGTTTCGGCCGCATCCTCGTCTTCATCGAGATATGCGATGAGAACATCTGCTCCCTCACGCGCGTAGGCGATCGCCACGGCGCGTCCAATACCACTGTCTCCACCCGATATGACCGCCTTTTTGCCGAGAAGACGGCCGGATCCACGATAGGTGTCTTCGCCGTGGTCGGGTATAGGCCTCATCGCACCCGACTGTCCGGGCATGGTCTGCTGCTGCGCTAGGAATGGAGGCTTGGGATGAGCAGGCATACGCTTTTCCTTCTCAGGTCGTTTCGCTCGGATTGTTTGCTGTCACCCAACCCTCATCCCGTTCTCAGGTTCCACACACGTCGAAGATTCTTCACGCAAGTGGAACCCGCCAGGCTCTATGCGGTTCTGACCCGTCGACCTTTTCGATGCCAGATTCAACAGAAAAAGCGTGCGTCAACCCAAAGGTCGGCAGCGTGACCGTGCCGAGGCTGCCGCAACGGCAGGGGCAATCTCGACATGGATCACGACAGCCAACATGGAGGCGAGGCGATGCCATGCATCATAAGAAAATCGAGCTTCAAAACGGGCAGAGGACCTACGTTGTCGTTCTCGACGCGAATGAGGAGGCATTCGCGTCGCTTGCCGCATTCGCAACCGAGCAGGGTCTGACTGCAGCTTCGATCACGGCAATCGGCGCCTTTGAACGCGCGACCGTCGGCTGGTTCGATTTCGCCGATCGCAGCTACCGCAAAATTCCCGTCACCGAACAGTGCGAGGTGCTGAGCCTGATCGGCGATATTGCGATGGGCGACGACGGCAAGGCAAGCCTTCATCTTCACGCCGTCTTGGGCCTCAAGGATGGCTCGACGCGCGGCGGACATTTCCTTGAAGGTGCCGTGCATCCGACATTGGAAGCAACCATCATCGAAACACCGGTAGAGCTGCATCGTCGACATCGGAAGGATCTCGGCATCGCGCTGATCGAACTTTGAGGTCGTGGGATGCCAATCTTTAAGCAAGCGGAACATTGTTGGTCGCAAGAGGTTCGATCAGCAGTCCCGGCGGCAGAAGGAGGATATTATGGCGACGGACACGCCCTTCGAAACTTCGCGCGGCGAAGGCGGCGAGACACACCAGCACATCCCCGAAAACGGCCCTCATGGCGGCGCCGATCATCTGACAACCAATCAGGGCATCCGGGTTTCGGACAATCAGAACAGCCTCAAATCCGGGACACGCGGCCCGACACTGCTTGAAGATTTTGTCCTGCGTGAAAAGATCTTCCATTTCGACCACGAACGTATTCCCGAAAGGATCGTGCATGCCCGTGGATCGGCTGCGCATGGCTTCTTTGAGCTTTATGAGCCGCTTTCGGACATCACAAGCGCAGATCTTTTTCAGCGCAAAGGCGAGAAGACACCGGTTTTCGTCCGTTTCTCAACCGTCGCCGGAGGCGCCGGCTCGGTGGACACACCGCGCGATGTTCGTGGCTTTGCAGTGAAGTTCTATACCAAGCGAGGCAATTGGGACCTGGTCGGCAACAACATCCCTGTATTCTTCATCCAGGATGCAATGAAGTTTCCAGACCTCGTCCATGCCGTCAAAATGGAAGCCGACAGAGCTTATCCGCAGGCGGCCACCGCCCATGACACCTTCTGGGACTGGGCGTCGCTGATGCCGGAATCCACACATATGCTGATGTGGGCAATGTCGGATCGTGCAATTCCCCGATCCTTCCGCATGATGCAAGGGTTCGGCGTTCACACCTTCCGCCTCGTTAATGATGCGGGCAAATCGACATTCGTAAAGTTTCACTGGAGACCGAAGCTTGGCGTGCAATCGCTGGTCTGGGATGAGGCAGTGAAACTGCAGGCGGCCGACAACGACTATCATCGCCGCGATCTTTTCGAAGCGATCGCCGCAGGGCACTTTCCCGAATGGGAGTTGGGATTGCAGCTGTTCGACGAATCCCTTGCAGAGAGCCTTCCCTACGATGTCCTCGATCCCACCAAGATCATCCCCGAAGAAGTCTTGCCGCTGAAAATCGTCGGACGCCTCGTTCTCGATCGCAACCCGGACAATTTCTTTGCCGAAACTGAACAGGTGGCGTTCTGCCCGGCCAATATCGTTCCGGGCATCGATTTCACCAACGATCCCCTGCTCCAAGGTCGTCTGTTCAGCTATCTCGATACGCAGAAATCCCGTCTCGGAACGGCCAATTTCCATCAGTTGCCGATCAACGCGCCGAAATGTCCTGTCATGAATTTTCAGCGCGACGGGCAAATGCAAATGGAGATTCCGAAGGGCCGCGCCAATTACGAGCCGAACAGTTTAGGTGAGAATAGTGAAACCGGCGGTCCACGCGAATGTCCGGTAACCGGCTTTCACACCTATGAGCATGCATCGGCTCCCGATGAACAAGGCAACAAGCTGCGTGCGCGTGCCGAACTGTTTGCCGACCACTACAGCCAGGCGCGTCTTTTCTGGAAATCCCAGACGCCGTCAGAACAGGCGCACATCGCTTCCGCCTTCGTCTTCGAGCTATCAAAAGTGCAACTACCGCATGTGCCTCCGCGCATGGTCGGCAATCTCTTGAACGTCGATGCCGGTCTCGCCAATCGCGTTGCGACCGGGCTAGGTCTTGTCAACCCAACCAGGAGCCCAACGGCGCGCGAGCCGATCGAGCTCGATGCGTCCGTGGCGCTCTCCATTCACAGGAATATGGAAGAAACGCTGGAAGGACGTCAGGTCGGAATCCTGATCGCCACAGGAAGCGATGCCAAGGCTGTTTCGGATCTCGTTGACGCGTTGAACGAGGCCAAGGCGAGGTCCTTTATCGTCGCCCCCAAGGTTGGAGGGACGAAACTTTCCGACGGCAATACGATCAGGGCGGACGGACAGCTCCTTGGTTCGCCGTCCCAGCTTTTCGACGCCATCGCCGTCATTCTTTCAAAAGAAGGAGCAACGTCTTTGATGAACGAGGGCGCGGCGGTTCAGTGGGTCATGGATGCTTTCGGACACCTGAAAGCCATCGGTCATGACGCTGCCGCCAAGGCGCTGCTCGACAAAGCGGGTATTCGACCTGATGCCGGCGTCGTGGACCTCGGCTCCTTCATAGAGGCAGCTTCCAAGCGATATTGGGATCGCGAGCCTAAAATACGCATGCTCGCCTGAACAGCCGACGTTCCATGTCGCCGCTCCAGCCTCCGTTCGGCGACAGACAATACCTGCCGATCCACGGGTCGGCGGGTATTGTTTTTCCTTTCCTTATCTGCCAGCGGGGAGAATGGCACTCAGAGCCTGCCGCAATGTGCCTTTAACGACGCCGCTTTCCTCCGGATCTCCTTTTAGCAAGGTGGCGCTGAAGTTGCGCATCTGCTCGAAGGTGATGTGCGGCGGTAGCGGCGGCACTTCCGGATCGGTCTTAACTTCGAGGACCACGGGCTGTTGGGCGGCAAGTGCCTCATCCCAGGCCGGGCCTAACGCCTCCGGTCGATCGACAAATATGCCGCGCAGGCCGATCATTTCGGCAAAGCGATGATAGGGAACGTCCGGAATACGCTGCGATGCATCGAATTTGGGATCGCCTTCCATAACGCGTTGCTCCCATGTCACTTGGTTGAGATCTTCATTGTTGAAGACGCAGACCACCAGGCGAGGGTCGGACCAATTGCGCCAGTACTTGGCGACGGTGATCAGTTCGGCCATATTGTTCATCTGCATGGCCCCATCGCCGACCAAGGCGATAACGGGGCGCTCGGGATGGGCGATCTTAGCCGCGATCGCGTAAGGGACCGCCGCTCCCATGGACGCAAGGCCGCCGGAAAGCGATGCCATCATGCCGCGCCGCATTCGAAGATCGCGTGCATACCAGTTGGCGCACGAGCCGGAATCACTGGTGACGATGGCCCCATCTGGAAGCCGGGGCGATAGTTCCCAGACAACGCGCTGCGGATTGACGGGATTGGCTTCGACATGGGCTCTCGTCTCCAGCGTCCGCCACCATTCGCCGACCCTTTCCTCGATCTCCTTGCGCCACGAAAGATCCTGCTTCTGCTTGAGGAGCGGCAGGAGAGCCTGCAAGGTTTCCCGCGCATCGCCGACCAGATTGACGTCCATGGGGTAGCGCAAGGAAAGCATATCCGGCCGGATATCGATCTGGACCCCGCGCGCATCGCCCTCCTCCGGCAAAAACTCGGAATAGGGAAATCCCGAACCGATCACCAACAGCGTATCGCAGTCGCGCATCAGCTCCCAGGATGGCTCGGTTCCCAAAAGCCCGATCGAGCCCGTGACCCAGGCAAGATCATCCGGTAAGGCGGCCTTGCCAAGTAGAGCCTTTGCCACTCCCGCCCCCAATCGATCGGCGACCGCGATCACCTCGTCGGTGGCACCGAGCGCACCGGCGCCAACAAGCATCGCAACTTTTTCTCCGGCATTCAAAACCGAAGCTGCGCGCTTGAGATCGATCTCATGCGGCACGGTTCTAGGCGCGACATAGCCAATGCCTGAGATGACTGAGCCATGCTTGCCGGGCGGTGTTTCATACGGCAGCTCCTGCAGGTCGTTGGGCAGGATGACTGCGGTGACCGTTTTGTTTGCAAGCGCAATGCGCGCCGCCCGGTCGATCAGGTGGCGCACTTGCGATGGAGCTGACGCCTGATGGACGAAGTTGCCAGCGACATCCTTGAAGAGCGAGGCAAGATCGACTTCCTGCTGGTAATGGCCGCCGATCGCGCGACGAGCCTGCTGGCCGACAAGCGCCAGCACGGGCTGATGATCCAGTCGTGCATCATAGAGGCCAGTCACCAAATGGGTAGCGCCCGGTCCTGACGTAGCGATGCATACACCCAATTCGCCCGAGAACTTGGCATAGGCCGATGCCATGAAGGCCGCCATTTCCTCGTGACGGGCCTGAATGAATTCGATTTTTCCATTGGCCCGGTTCAATGCGCCGAAGAGGCCGTTGATGCCGTCTCCCGGATAGCCGAAGATGCGTCGCACACCCCAATCATGAAGCCGTTGCACAATAAAGTCGCCGACCGTTTTTGCCATAATCCGTCTCCGCTTGTTGCGCGTCAAAGGCGCTCGGCAGTCCAACAAGCAGACACGGTTTATGTTCCCCTGTCGAAGAGGTTACGCGGATAATTGACCCTCGAAATCCGACTGAATTGGAGTGCGTTCGCAAATCGGCGGCCGATGACAAGACCGATCTCCTCGCACACAGCCGTAATAGCGACATTCTTCATCAGTGCAACTACGTATTGAAAAGGTTGCTGCTCCGGAAGCGTCACTACGATCTTTTGGCCTCAGACACCCCTTTAAGGATTTCCAAAGCATTCTGAAGCGCTCCCAGACCGCTCCAAAGGTTGTTGGTAGCGGTCTGGGAGCAAGCCGAATTGATTTTCAAGCCGCGTCGCCTCACCGGCATCCCACGTCCTTCCCGCTCCCACGGCATCTCGGATAGGAGCAACGGATCGCACTCCATCCTACCTCTTGGATTTCCACGTGCTTCTTAAGCCAACGACGCCCATGAGGGCCATGCAGTTTCTGCACTTGTATGTGAGACTGCAACTGAAGCGGCATTCAGATCTTCAATTATTTCCTCAGCCTCTATCAGGAGACGATCCATCTGCTTCCTGCATTCGGAGAAGCGAGTGATTTCGAATGCAAACGGCACATTTCTGCGGGCATCGTAGAAGGTCGCTATCGTTTCGCCGCTTACTCGTCGCTCTTGCTCCAACACATCCCTCAGCCTTTTCATCTCGCGCTTGAATGCGAAATAGGTCTGCATAGTCCGGGTTAGATCCATGCTTCTGTCAGATATGGGCTGGATCGCCAAATGATCACTCATGAATGCATCCTCCAACATGGTAATTGTATCTTTTCAGCGTTTCGCATGGCGCTGTTTATTATTGCTAGAAGAACAGACTCTCGATGCCAGCCAGCTTTCAATGCTGCGGCAACCAAGCTTTCAATGGAAGGTTCGAGCTAAAACATGCATGCTTTCATATATCTTGTTTTCGGTGTCTCGCCCGCCGGGGAAGTATTTATGGCTGCTTTCAATTTCCATCCCATCAATTGGCTGTTCCGAACCGGAAGATATTCTGATTGCCTCGCCTTTCCCTCTTGCTGCTTCCTTTCAACTATTTGCTTCGATCGAGTGGCGTCATCACGGCTTACGTTGCGGCGGGACCGATTGTTAGCATCGACCCCGCCGGGCATCGCCGTCGGCTAGAATCGAGCCGATCCTGGCCGCATCAATGACAGAGCACACCTGTCTCGTGAACCGACCGCCGCCCACGGCCGCAATTGCTCCGGCAAGTCACTGCGCACTACGATATCGCCGAAATTTCACCTTTCCACAGCCATTGGACCTATGCCTTGGGTATTCAGACTATAGTCTGATCCATCGTCACGGATAGGCTCTTGGATCCGCACCATCCAGCCGAAAAATTACCTCCGTTTAACCGGGGCCATCACCGCGTTTAATGGCGATGCCGCGGCAGCCTGACACCGTCGAAACTTGGTTGACCAACACTTGTCAAGCCCGTAATTGCCCAGCCAGATCTTCGACCGATGGATCGCCGGCACGGGTGCTGGGCGGCAGGTCGTTAAAACGCGGCTTTATACCATTGCGCAAGATACGGGCTGCTATCGGGATGTCGTTGAATCAACAGCGAGAAATCCAAAATGCGACCAACACATGATGTGGTTGGCGGCGCACGCAAGGCAATGAGCGACCTGGCTGGCGATCTTCTAGCCCTGGTCACCGCAAGCTACCCACCGGCGATCATCCTCTCGACGCTTATGTGCGAGGCCGTTTTGGCGTTCCCGGGCTTGCGGGAGGCGGATCTCATAAATTGATTGACGATCTTCTGCGGATGGTAGAACGCGGGTTTACGCCGTCCTCCAGCGCTATCCGACTTTCACCCTATTGCACGCGCCAAGCGGCGTTCTCCGCCGCAGGATGATCAATAAACCTCGCAAAGTCGCATCGAGGATCGTCAAGGGCAAATCCGGCTCTTGATTATTCGCAGTGAAACAGCGAGAAAAAATTCGACGACGCGATTCTCATCATTTCCGGATGGCCCCATGTTTAAGAATCTTACCATCGCCGCGATTACAGCAGCGGCCATCATGTCAGCAACACCATCGTTCTCACAAAGCATCGAGATCGGTCCCGGCGGTGTGCGCATCAATCCGGGCATGGAGCCGCCGCCCGTTGCCATGGGTATCAGCGAACGTCAGGCCATTCGCATCGCACGGGACGAAGGCATGCGGGAAGTGGACGACGTCGTCCGTAGGCGAAATGTCTTCATCGTCGAGGGCACGGACCGCGATGGCGACGACCTGAAGGTTGTGATTGACCGCCGGACGGGCGAAGTTCTTTCGGTCGAATAAGCAACCTGGTGCATACCGATCAACGAGCATGAGACACGCGGGCGATGCTTCGTCGCCCGCCTGCGGCGTCAAATGCGGTGTCGGGCCTGACGCGATCCGGCCACCCCGCATGAAGCTGCCCCATCCTTTCGATGGGATGACACGCGCCACATCGAGCAATAAGGTAATATCTCCGCCGTTCCAGTCGTCTGCGCGAAGTCGGACAGGAAACACTTTTGCCTAAATCTGTACCCGGCTTTTCCTGCCAACTTGCTTCGACACGCCTACCAATCGCTGCATGACTTGGCGCTGCCCATTGACAAGACGGACCGTCGTTTCCTGATATCGCGTCTCTTCATGGCGTGCCTGCGGAGGTCGCATTGCGATCGTCGATCACGACATTTGAGCCGACTGGCGCTTTCATCATTCCAAAATCTCCGACGATGGGTGGCAGCAGTCACTATTGACAAGTTGCCGTGCCTATCGCTTGATATGCGCCGTCCGAGATAACAGACATATGTCCATAATATCGGATTCCAGAGTCATTGACCAAGGGGAACAACCATGAGCATTATTTTTCGCGCCGGCCTGATGTCGTTGGTCGCCGCTGCACTCCTCTCCTCCACGCCCGTCCTAGCCGAAGGCAGCAAGCTCGATGAGGTGCTTGCGCGTGGCCACCTCGTTCTTGGAACTGGCAGCACGAACGCGCCGTGGCACTTCAAGAGCGCCGATGACAAGCTGCAGGGTTTCGATGTCGACATGGGCCACATCATCGCCAAGGCCCTCTTTGGCGACCCCGACAAGATCGAGTATGTCAATCAGTCGTCCGACGCCCGTATTCCAAACATCACCACCAACAAGGTCGATATCACCTGCCAGTTCATGACCGTGACCGGCGAGCGCGCCCAGCAGGTGGCCTTCACCATTCCCTATTATCGCGAAGGCGTCGGCCTGATGCTGAAGGCGGATGGGCAATATGCCGACTATGCGGCATTGAAGGCGGCGGGCTCTTCCGTCACCGTTTCCGTTCTTCAGAACGTCTATGCGGAATCCATGGTCCACGCCGCCCTGCCGGACGCGAAGGTCGACCAGTATGAATCCGTCGATCTGATCTATCAAGCACTGGAGTCAGGACGCGCCGATGCCGTTGCCACCGATCAGTCGTCGCTCGCCTGGTATATGACGCAGAACCCCGGCCGCTACAAGGACGCCGGTTATGGATGGAACCCGCAGACCTATGCCTGCGCCGTTAAGCGCGGCGATCAGGACTGGCTGAACTTCGTCAACACCGCTTTGCATGAAGCCATGACCGGCGTCGAATTCGACAGCTACGCCAAGTCCTACAAGACCTGGTTCGGCAAAGACCTCACCCCGCCGCAGATCGGCTTTCCGGTCGAATACAAGTAACAGCATAGCGGAGCGGGCATTCCCCGCTCCGCCAGCCTGAAAAGGGATAGCCCGCCATGGGTTACACGCTGAACTTTGCCGCCGTCTGGCGCAACTTTGATTTTCTTCTGAGCGGCTTGGCGCTCAGCCTCGGCCTTGCGGTCATCTCGATCCTCATCGGCGCTCTGATCGGCCTTGTGCTCGCCTTTGCGTTGACGTCGAAGAGCCGTATCGCTGTCGTGCCGGCACAGGTCTACGTCACCATAATTCGCAACCTGCCGATCCTCGTTTTGGTGCTGTTCGTCTTCTTTGCTCTGCCGCAGCTGGGCTTCCGCCTGGATAAGGTGAGAAGTTTCGTCCTGGTGCTTTCCGTTTATTCGGGAGCCTATCTGGCAGAGGTATTCCGTGCAGGGTTGCTATCGATTCCGAAGGGCCTGACCGAGGCAGGTCTTTCCATCGGACTGACATCCATGCAGATCCGCGGGTCGATCATCGCCCCTTTGATGCTGCGCAACGTCCTGCCATCATTGTCTTCGACGATCATCTCCTTGTTCAAGGACACGTCACTAGCGGCAGCGATCGCCGTACCGGAACTGACTTTTGCCGCCCGCAAGATCAATGTCGAAAGCTTCCGCGTCATCGAAACTTGGCTCGTCACCTCGGCTCTTTATGTCGCAACCTGCTTCCTCATCGCCGCCCTGATGCGCTTCGTCGAGCGCCGGCTGGCCCTGCCCAGGTAGGATCCGAATGTCCCACACATTTCTCGAACAACTCTGGATCGCCCGCTACGTCATTTTGAATGGCGTCGGCGTGACTGTGTCGATCTCGCTACTTGCTATTCTTGTCGGATCCGCTCTGGGCGTCTTCGTCGGCTTGGCGCTTGTTTATGGCGGCGCCATCCTGCGCCTTGTGATCAGGGCCTATACCGATGTCATCCGCGGCACGCCCGTACTCGTCCTCGTACTGGCGAGCTATTACGTCTCGTCCGCGGTAGGGCTTGATTTGGGGCCGTTTTCCGCAGGCGTTCTTGCTCTGGCAATCTTTTGCTCGTCACATGTCGGCGAGATCGTGCGCGGCGCCCTCCAGGCCATCCCGAAAGGTCAGACGGAGGCGGCCAAGGCAATTGGCCTTACGTTCACCCAGACTTTCACTTCGGTCCTGTGGCCGCAAGCAATGCGGCAATGCCTGCCGGCTTGGGTGAATACGGCAGCCGAAATGGTCAAGGCATCGACACTTCTTTCCGTGATCGGCGTCGCTGAGCTGCTCCTGCGCACGCAGGAGATCATTTCTCGCAATTTCATGAGCCTCCAGTTCTATTTCTTGGCTGGCGGCCTCTATTTCATCGTCAACTTCGGTATCGAGCGCTTCGGCAAATATGTCGAGCGCAAAACCGCACTGCCGTCCTGAGGAGATCGGATCCATGGGCAAGACAATTCTAGACATTCAGGGTCTGCGCAAAACCTATGGCCAGCACGAGGTTCTCAAGGGCGTCGATTGCAGCGTGCAGGAAGGTGAGGTCATTTCCATCATCGGCTCGTCGGGTTCCGGCAAGACGACGATGTTGCGCTGCATCAACATGCTGGAGGAATTCCAGGGGGGCAAGATCAGCCTCGACGGCGAGGAGATCGGCTATCATGTCGACGGCGGCATCCGCCGCCGCAAGAGCGAGAAGGAGATCGCGCGGCAGCGCGCACTCACTGGCATGGCTTTCCAGCAGTTCAATCTTTTTCCACATATGACCGCAGCCGAGAACGTGATGCTCGGTCTCGTCAAGGTGAAGAAAATCTCGAGGACGGATGCACGTGCCGTCGCCGAAAAATGGCTTGACCGGGTGGGTCTTGCTGCCCGCGCCAATCATTATCCGGGACAGCTCTCGGGCGGCCAGCAGCAGCGCGTCGCCATTGCTCGAGCCATTGCCATGGCGCCGCGGCTGATGCTGTTCGACGAGGTGACCTCGGCTCTCGACCCGGAACTGGTTGGCGAAGTTCTTCAAGTCATCAAGGGGCTAGCTGCCGATGGCATGACGATGCTGCTTGTCACCCATGAGATGCGCTTCGCCTACGAGGTTTCGTCGCGCGTCATCTTCATGAACCAGGGCGTCATCTGCGAAGAAGGCGATCCGAAGGACATGTTCGTGCGCCCGAAGACGGAGCGGCTTACCGAATTCCTCAAGACTTCGAGTTTCAATTGAGAGGAAAGAAGAACACGGTGCACACGTTGCGTCATTGCACGCGTGAATGTTATCGCAGCATCTTGCCGAGATATGGCGGCATCAGCGCCCGTATAGGCGGCACCGTGTGCGGGTACGTTGCGGCTGCCGGTAGCGGCTGGTTTGGAGTATTCGGAGAAAAGCATGGCCGAGAACGAAAGCGACATTGTATCCCGACGCATGCGAGGCCTTGATCGCGCGTTCGAGATCCTGGAGTTTCTGCGGGTAAAGCGTCAGCCCATGCGCCCAAACGAGATCGCCACGGAAATCGGCGCGCCACGCTCTTCCACCTACGAGCTCGTCAATCTTTTGCTCGGCCATGGCATGCTTGATTACCAGGGCGGCGACGGCCGGGTCTTTCTCGGCCGTCGTCTCTATTTTCTCGGAACAGCCTATGCCGAACAATTCGACCTGATGCGCGAGTGCGGCCGCATGCTGAGCGTGCTGGCGGAGGAGACGCGCGAAACAGCACAAATGTGCCTGCTGGAAGGCAATAAATATACGGTCGCGATGATGCGTGAAGGTATCCGCCCGTTTCGCATTTCGTCAAATGTCGGCGAGCTCGTCGCAATTCCGTGGACAGCCTCGGGACGCCTGCTTGTCGCACATCTTTCGGATCAGGAAATTCTCGATTTCATTCCGCCAGACGATTTTATCCTGCCGAATGGCAGGCGGCTTGAGCCGGCCGATTTCATCGCTCAAGCGCGCCAGGCCGCCGACGACGGCTATTTCACCTTCAATAGCGAAGTGGAAAACTTCACCCATTGCTTCGCTGTCCCGATCCGTCAGGCTGACGGCTCTACCATCGCGACACTTTGCCTGGTTACCCCACGCGAAGATGGTTTGCGCAACCGCACCGCCTATCTCGACAGCCTCTTGAAAGCTGCTCATGAAATCTCCGAAAAGCTCGGCTTCCGGTCGGCGAAAGGCCACCTCTTCGGTTCCTGAATCCAACAGCATCGAGGACCTTCCGTTCCGCGTTCAGGATTCCGCCGGCAATCTGTAACCGACACCACGAACAGCCGACATCACTCCCGCCGCAAGGGCGTGATATCGGCAGCATCTTCAATTAGGCTAGATCGAGATCTCCATTGCCAGGCCAAGCTTCTGCACTCGTAGGACTGCGGTGCGCAATGTCATTTCACCTGCGCTTGTTTCAGACCGGCCGCAAAAGCGAGAGGCTGCGGGCTTCAAGTTTTACCAGTTTCTTATCCAGCATGCCTCGATCTGGCTCATCAGGATTGGATGTCGACAGCTCCAGAGCCCAGCGTTTGTCATCCGGCAAGGTAAAGTCTAGATCTGAACCACGAGGGTTGAACAGTAGTAGAACATCATCCCAGCCCTCTTCGAAGGGCAGCTCGCGCGACAGGCGCAAGCCGATCGCGGTATTTGCTTCATCGTCCCATTGCTCATCCGTCTGCTCGCCGCCACCCGGATTGAGCCAGGTGACGATCAGACCGTCGCGCCAATTTTCCCGCTTCAATATGGAATGTGCCTGACGCAAGGCAATCAGTCGTTTGACGAAAGTATAAAGCGCTTCCGCGCTGCCATATCGATCGTCCCAATGCAGCCAGCTGAGTTCGTTATCCTGACAGTAGCCATTATTGTTGCCCATCTGGCTGCGGCCGGCTTCATCACCCGCCAGCAGCATCGGCGTACCATGCGACAGAAAGAGGGTCGCGAGAAAATTGCGTTTCTGGCGCTCTCGAACGGTATTGATGGCTTTATCGTCCGTCGGACCTTCAGCGCCGTAATTGTAGCTGCGGTTGTCGTTGTGGCCGTCATTGTTGTCTTCGCCATTGGCCTCGTTATGCTTCTCGTTATAGGAAACGAGATCATTGAGCGTGAAGCCATCGTGGGCGGCGATAAAATTGACACTGGCCCATGGGCGGCGGCCGCGAAGATCATAAACATCGCCTGACCCTAAGATGCGGGCGGCAAAATCCCTTGTCATGCCGGGTGTGCCCTTCCAATAATCCCGGACCGTATCGCGATATTTGTCATTCCATTCCGCCCAGCCCGGCGGAAATCCCCCCACCTGATAACCGCCGGGACCAATGTCCCACGGCTCGCCGACAAGCTTGACTTTGGCAAGCACCGGATCCTGGCCGACCGCGTCGAAGAAGCCGCTGCGCTGATCGAAACCCTGCGGTTCGCGGCCAAGAATGGTGCCGAGATCGAAACGGAAGCCATCGACATGCATTTCTTCGACCCAATAGCGCAGCGAGTCCGTCACCATTTGCAGCACGCGCGGATGTGAGGTGTTGATCGTGTTGCCGGTGCCGGTATCGTTGATGTAGTAGCGAGGCTGGTCCGGCAGGGTTCGGTAATAGGAGAAATTGTCGATACCCTTGAAGGAAAGGGTCGGGCCGAGTTCATTGCCCTCCGCCGTATGATTATAGACGACATCGAGGATGACCTCGATACCGGCATCGTGGAAGGCACGCACCATGTCGCGAAAGCCCTCGAGACCCTTGGGCCCGTAATAACGAGTTGCCGGCGCGAAGAAGGCAAGGCTGTTGTAGCCCCAGTAGTTGCGCAAGCCCTTGTCGAGCAAGTGACTGTCATCGGGAAAGAAATGGATGGGAAGGAGCTCGATCGAAGTGACGCCGAGGCTCTTGATGTAATCGACGACCGCCCCGTGCCCCAGACCCTCAAAGGTGCCACGCAAAGGCTCCGGAATTGCCGGATTCAGCATCGTCATTCCCTTGACGTGCGCCTCATAGAAAATGGTCTCCGGCCACGCAACCGACGGCCTTTTATCCGGTGCTTCATTCTTGAGGTCGACGACACGGCATTTGGGCATCTGTCCGGCACTATCGATCTCGTCGAAGGACAGATCCTTTTGCTCGTCATCCAGACCATAGGCGAATTGCGCTTGCGACCATTCGATGTTGCCTACGAGCTCGCGGGCATAGGGATCCACGAGCAATTTGTTCGCATTGAAGCGATGACCATTTAAAGGATCAAACGGGCCATGCACGCGGTAGCCATACAAGGCACCCGGTTTCAATCCAGGCACATAGCCATGCCAGATTTCATGGGTATATTCCGGCAGAGCGATCCGCTCGATCTCCTGCTTTCCGCTTTCGTCGAAAAGGCAGAGCTCCACCTTTTCCGCATAGGCGCTGAAAAGTGCGAAATTGACACCCTCTCCGTCATAATTCGCTCCCAGGCGCGTATAGTCTCCAGGCTCGATCGCATGCCTCTTGCCGCCTTCCGTCATAGAATCCTCGTGATGTTGCTGCGCAGCAGAAACACCCTGTGAAGCGCTTTGTTCCGCCCTTGAAATCGAACAGGGCACGCATCCAGGCCGTAGGTCACCGATCTACCACGAGAAGCGATAGGGAATGATCGCCAAACAGGTGCGCTGCCAGAAGATCGCCAGCTGATGAAGGCTTATCCGTCAGGAGATCGTATAGCGGCGCCTTGAGCTCTCGCGGTATCGTCACGGCGGTGTCTTTCCAGAAATCCGATGAAGGCATATCGACCAGACGCGGCACGATCGTAACCGCTATTTCCCGCTCGTGAACGCGCGCAAAGGCCACGAGATTGGACGCTCGTGTCCCGCTGGTTTCCAAGGGCACGTATTCGCCCTCAAGGAAAAGAAGGGGGTGCTGATTGCGATAGCGAAGCACCTTGCGGATGATGTGCCGTTTCAAGGAAGCCGCATCCGATGCAACGGGATCTACAGTTCCCGTGTCGGTCCACAGATGGTCGACCGACCGTCGATTGTCCGGATCGACCAGACTAAAATCGAAACCCTCGGTCCCCTGATAGATATCGGGGATACCAGGAGCCGTGAGCTTGATTAGCAATTGAGCCAGGCTGTTGCGGAAGCCCAGTTCCATGAAAGGGCGCAGCGTTCGATCGAAATCACGGATGAAGTCCTGATTATCCTCCGAAAACAAGGCGGCGGCATAGGCCTGGACCGCATGCTCATAGGAAGGGTTTTCATTCATCCAATCCGTACGGAGCTTGGCTTCTCGGATGGCCTTCAAGGCATAGGCGCAAAACCGCTCCTTCAGTACGCTGCGATCGGTTCCTTCGATGTCCTGCGGCCAGATGCCGGCAAGCGCTTGGTAAAGCATCCATTCAACATTGGGCTCAGGTGCGGGTCCATCAGCAAGGCCGGAACGAAAAGGAGAATTCATGTTGAGCCACCGTTCGACACCGGTAATCCAGGCATCAGGATCCTGCGTGAGGCTGTAGAGGCGGGCACGGGCGTCTTCTCCCCGCTTGGTATCATGCGTCGATGTCGAGGAAAGGCCGCGGGGTTGTCGCCGAAATCGATCGGTCATGAATTGGTGAAAGGCTGCCACCGAGCCCGGCAGCGCATGCGGCTCGCCACCCACCTCATTCAATGCGATCAGGCGGCTATACCGATAAAACAGCGTATCCTCGACTGCCTTTGCCATGATCGGACCGCTGAGCTGCTGGAATCTGGCTCGAAACTCCAGAGCTTCGGCTGCAGAACCCTCCCCTTTCAGAAGGTGGCCGAGCGCATCGAGGGCATCAACGGTGGGCAATCGGCTTCGGGCTTTCTCGCAAGCACTCTCGATGACCACCACGTCATCGGACGATGCAGCGCCCCGATAGCCGTAGGTACGGTAAACCGGAAAGGCGACCAGCAGTTCGCGAAGCGCCGACGCTATTTCCTCCGCGTCGAAATTGGGAAAAACCGAACATGCCAGCTTCGTCAGACGCCTCGTCTCGCCGGCGAAATTGCGTTCGATCATCAACAGTTTCGCCCTGCGCAAACCTGCGGCAAAGTCGGCATCCTCCTCGCTGACGGACCCGTAGGCCTCATCCAGCTTGCGCAATCCCTCCTCGTTCAAGAAGAGATCTGCCATGGCGGTGATGAATTCGTACCCAGTCGTTCCCGACACCGGCCAATCCGCCGGCAGCGCCTCGCCACGGGCAAGGATTTTCTCGACTACGATGAACGTGTCCGGGCCAACAGCTTGCCGCAAATGATCGAGATAGCCCTTCGGATCGGCCAATCCGTCGATATGGTCGACGCGTAATCCTTGGATCTGTCCGGAACGAACCAATTCGATGATCAGCCGATGCGTGTCGTTGAAGACCCGTGCGTCCTCTACCCGCATCCCAACCAGGCCTGCCACCTCGAAGAAGCGCCGGTAGCTGAGGTTTTCGGCGGCATCTTTCCAATAGAGCAATTGCCAATGCTGTTCCGCGAGCAGTTTTCTCATCGCGGCCGCATCCCTCGAAAATGCGCGCAACCGCTCCGCATCCATTCCTATGTCCGCTGCCAGCCGCCCGGCACTTTCGATCGAGAGCGGAAGCAGATCGTCGAAATAGGCCAAATAGATGCCCCAATCCGCAGGCTCGTAGCGAAGATGAAAGTCCGCCGCGGCCAGGCTTTCCTCGAATGGACGTCCCAGAAGCGGCAAGGTGAGCTTGCGGCGCCAGTCAATATCGAAATGGCCGGCATAGGCGCTGCCCGATCCACGCTGCAACACGTCACGCCACCAGGCGTTTTCAACGGAGGCGGCCATATGGTTGGGCACGATGTCGAGGATCAAGCCCATGCTCGCCTGCTGCAAGGCCGCGCAGAAAGCATCGAACCGCTCGCGACCGCCAAGCACCGGATCGATTTCGTTCGCATCAGTCACATCATAGCCATGCGTCGATCCCGTCTTAGCTGCAAAGATTGGCGAGGCATAGACGTGGCTGATGCCGAGATTCTTCAAATAGGGAACCAGCTCCGTTGCCCTGTCAAAGGTGACATTTCCGCGAAACTGCAGGCGATAGGTAGAGGTTAAGACGGTCATGGCTTCCTCTCTGCGTCAGGCCGCCATAACGAACGGAACTGAAAGAGATCTGTTCCCAGCTCAGGAACTGTTCCCGTCAAGATGCGTTGGATGCAGGAAAATTTCAGCGTCATCGCCGGATAGGGTGTCATGCAGCACGGCTTCGCATTTGGACCACAAATCAACGAAAATGCGGTCTTGTTCCGCCTGTGGGCGCCCTTGGCGGAGCGCGTGCTCGTCCGCATCGAGCAGCGCGGGGAATGGACCATGCGGCGGAGCCGGGAGGGGTGGCATGTCGTCGAAGTCGATGATGCGCAGATCGGCGATCGCTATAAGTTCGTGCTGGCCGATGGGTTTGCCGTACCGGATCCTGCCTCGCGCTTTCAGCCCGAAGACGTTCACGGGCCGAGCGAGCTGATCGATCCAACGTTCGCATGGAAAACGCAGGGATGGAAGGGACGCCGCTGGGAGGAGATCGTCATCTACGAATTGCATGTCGGCGCCTTCACGGAAGCTGGCACATTTCTGGCGACCATCGAAAAGCTCGACCATTTGCAGCGCCTCGGCATAACGGCCATTCAAATCATGCCGCTTTCGGATTTTCGCGGTCGGTACGGGTGGGGCTACGACGGTGTCCTACCCTATGCGCCGGATAGCAGCTACGGCCGTCCCGAGCATCTCAAAATGCTCGTCGATGCAGCTCATGAGCGCGGCATCTGCGTCTTTCTCGATGTGGTCTATAATCATTTCGGACCGGACGGGAACTATCTGCCCCGCTACGCGCCGTTCTTTGGCGACCGGCACGAAAGCGTCTGGGGCAAGGGCCTGAACTACGATGGCGAAGGCAGTCGTTTCATCCGCGATTTCGTCATCGAAAACGCAATCTATTGGCTGAGCGAGTTCCGGATGGATGGTTTGCGGCTCGATGCCGTTCACGCGATGAAGGACGATAGCGATCCGCATATCCTTCTCGAACTTGCCGGTCGCGTCCGAAGCGCATTCCCTGAACGCCATGTCCATCTGATCGTCGAGAACGAGGATAACGAAGCGGCCCTCCTCGCACGCGGCGAGGACGACAAGCCGCGCCATTTCACTGCACAATGGAATGATGATATCCACCACGCTCTTCACGTGGCGGCCACGGGCGAGACCTTCGGCTACTACGAAGATTATGCCGATTGGATACCGCGTCTGAGCCGCGCGCTTGCCGAAGGCTTCGCGTTTCAAGGGGAGCACATGGAATATCGAGGGCGGCCAAGGGGATCGTCAAGCGTTGGCTTGCCGCCATCCGCCTTTATCTCCTTCATCCAGAACCATGACCAGATCGGCAATCGGGCGCGCGGCGATCGCATGATTTCCTCCCACCCGATCGAGGCGATAAAGGCCATCGCAGCCATCTATCTTCTCTCGCCGCAGATCCCCATGCTGTTCATGGGTGAGGAATGGGGCGCTACCGACCCTTTTCCCTTCTTTTGCGATTTCGATGAGGAGCTCAACGCCAAGATAAGGCTTGGCCGCAAGGACGAACTGAAACGCCTGCCCGGCTTCGAAGCGGAGGATGCGTGCGACCCTACGGCCGAAGCCACCTTCCGCAGCGCGAAATTGCGGTGGGACAAAATGAATGAGAACTCGGCAATTGGTCACTATTACCGGCAGTTGCTAAGGCTCAGACATCAGGTCGTCGTGCCGCTCCTTGCTGATGCGCCTAGTTGCGCGGCGACCTACGATCCAAACGCCTCGCCCCTCAGAGTGCGCTGGCAAATGGGGGCCTCAAGTCTCCATCTGGCAGCCAATTTGTCGAACACGCCAGCTGCTTTACAAGGACCTGCCGAGGGGCAAGCATTTTTCTCGGTGGGCAACATAGCCAACAACTCGATGGGACCGTGGACCGTTGTTTGGAGTCTGTCCTGAGCCACCCTGGTTGAGCGACAAGCTTGCGCCGCTCTTCGAAAGCCTTGAAGCTTCGCTAGTTTATCCTTGCAGGCGCTGCGCTTTTTCCAAGGCGTCGATGATCGCCTTGTCGGTAAATGGCTTGCCGATTATTCCGACTGCTCCTTCGAGGCCGTATCCAACCCGTTCGGGGCTGCCGGTCACAAAGATCACTTTTATCCTGAACCGATCCGTCAACCGACGAGCGAGTCCCGCTCCGCTGTGGCCATCGGCCAAGCCGAGATCCACAAAAGCCACCTGTGCCTTTGACGCGTAGGCCAGGGCCTGCTCTGCCGTCATGAAAGAGCCTACGACATCGTGGCCGGCTTCGATAGCGATACGCTCCAACTCGAGTGCCACCAAGGGCTCGTCTTCGACGATCATGACCTTCATTAACAACCTCCTCATGCAATCAAAGATAGATCAAATTGGAAGAAAAACGATGTCCGCTAACGGACAGTTCCGTCGAATGCGGTGCCCGACGGTATTGTCCAACCTCCAAAGACAGCAGATTTTCAGGATTGTTCTCCTCCCTTCGTCGCTCCTTCGGGATCAAAGAGGAACATTGCCGTTGAAAGGGGCGCGAGATCGAGGAGAAGGGACTGGCGACGCCCATGCGCGGGAAAACCGTCGGTAACGCGATCGCTAGAGCCGATACCGGCTCCGCCATAAACAGAGTCATCAGTATCGAGTATCCGCCGCCAGAAACCGGAAAATGGGACACCGACCCTGTATCCGCCTCGGAAAACCGGCGTGAAATTCGAGATCACCAGAACGGCCGACCGCCGCCCGGCGTCGAAGCGCAGCATTCCGAAAACCGACTGTTCGGCGTCATCCGCAACAGCCCACTCAAAGCCGTCCGGCACGGTGTCGCCATGCTGCAAACAGGGAAAATACCTGTAGATCCGGTTCAGATCGCGCACCAGCCGTTGCAGGCCGGCGTGAGACGGTTCATCGAGGAGATCCCATTCCACGGAACTGTCATGGCTCCATTCCGACCATTGACCGATCTCACCGCCCATGAAGAGAAGCTTCTTACCGGGGTAGCCCCACATGAAGCCGAAAAGAGAGCGGAGATTGGCCATCTTCTGCCACTGATCGCCGGGCATCTTGGCGAGCATGGAGCCCTTTCCATGCACAACTTCGTCATGCGAAAACGGCAGGATAAAGCGCTCGCTATAGGCATAGATCATGCCGAAGGTCATCGAGCCATGATGATACTTTCGATAGACCGGATCGTCCGACATGTAGTGGAGCGTGTCGTGCATCCATCCCATATTCCACTTCATGTCGAAGCCGAGCCCACCTTCCGCAGCGGGTTTGGTGATGTTCGGAAAAGCGGTCGATTCCTCGGCGATCATCAGTGCATGCGGACAGCGTTCGTGAACGATGCTGTTCAGATGCTTGAAGAATTCGATGGCTTCCAGGTTTTCGCGCCCGCCGTAGCGGTTCGGGATCCATTCGCCTTCCGGGCGGCTATAGTCACGATAGAGCATGGAGGCGACGGCATCGACGCGCAACCCGTCCACATGATAGCGCTCAAGCCATTCGAGCGCGCTCGCGATCAGAAAGCCTTTGACCTCGTTGCGGCCAAGATTATAGATCAGCGTGTTCCAGTCGCGATGGAAGCCCTCGCGCGGATCTTCGTGCTCATAAAGCACGGTGCCGTCAAAACGCGCCAATCCCCAGACATCCGTCGGAAAATGCGCCGGCACCCAATCCAGGATGACACCGAGCCCTTCCTGGTGGCAGCGATCGACGAAATATGCGAAATCTTCGGGCGTGCCATGGCGCCCGGTCGGCGCAAACAGGCCGAGTGGCTGATAGCCCCACGATCCGCCAAAAGGATGCTCCATGATCGGCAGCAGCTCGATATGGGTGAAACCCATTTCGCGGACGTAGGGAATGAGCCGCTGCGAGAGTTCGATCCAATCCAGCGCGCGGCCGCCATCTTCCATGTTGCGCAGCCAGGAGCCCGCATGGACCTCATAAATCGAAAGCGCCTTGGCGAAATGATCGGTGCTTCGGCCATTGTCCATCCAGCCATGATCGTTCCAGCGGAAAGGCTCGGAGGAAGCCACCACGGACGCCGTCGATGGCGCCGGCTGCGCGGCTCGCGCAACCGGATCGGCCTTTTGCGGAAGCAGGGTGCCGAAGCGATCGAGAATCTCGAACTTATAGCGTTCGCCGACGGTGACGTGCGGAAGGAATATCTCCCATACACCTGCCTGCGGCCGGAGCCTCATCGGATGGCGGCGTCCGTCCCAGGCGTTGAAGTCACCGACTACGGATACCCGGCTTGCATTCGGCGCCCAAACCGCAAAGCGCACGCCCGCGATATCGTCGATCGTCATAGGATTAGCGCCGAGAGCTTCGCTCAGGTTGTAATGCGTGCCTTGCGAGATCAGGTGGAGATCCAGATCGCCGAGCAGCGGCGCGAAGCTGTACGGATCGGCCGTCACCTGGACAGCATCGGGCCATTGAATTCGCAGATAATAGGCGTTGCGTTCGGCAAGCATCGCGCCGAACAGACCTGCCGGCTGGATGAGATCGGCCAATGCCAGAACGCGATCATTATCGCGATCGAGGATTTCAACGCGCAAAGCCCCCGGCAGATAGGCCCTGACGCTGTAGCGGCCGTCCACACCTTGATGCATGCCGAGGATCGAAAAGGGATCTCCATGCCGTCCCTCTACCAGCGCATGTATGGAACTCGCATCCACTCCGCTGAGAATGTCGGCAACGTCGCTCATGAGCGGCTCTCCGAAAGTCGGGCTATGATGGCGGCAAGTCCGTTCAGCGGGATCGGAAGCCACTTCGGCCGGTTTCGGGCCTCATAGGCGATCTCATAGGCAGCCTTCTCCAGAAGAAAGATATCGATGATCCGCCGCACCTCGACAGGCGTTTTCGGCAAATCTGGCGAAGCCGCCAATGCCTCGATATAGGACGTCAGAAAAATGCGTTCCGCATTTTCCGCGAAGCGCTGGATCACCTCTCGGCGGCGGGCATCATGATGATCCGAAATGGCGTCGTTTTCGAGCATGGCGGTGGCCGAGAGATAGTCGAGCGACCGCAGCAGGCCGGCAGCGTCGCGCAGAGGGCTCGTCTTGGCGCGACGCTCGGCGAGATTGCGCGCGGGCTCGCCTTCGAAATCAATGATAACAGCATCGCCTTCCGTCACCAGGATTTGACCAAGATGGAAATCGCCATGCGCACGCGTCAACAACGTGCCTTTCGCCTCGCCCGCCAGCGCACTGGCAAGCTCGAGGATCCTGTCGCGTTCGGCAAGCAGCAAGGACATCTGTTCCGCGATCTCGGGCTCGACAGTGTCTTCAAGATCCGTGAGCTTGGAAAACGCATAGGTGATCTCGCCCGTTACGGTTTTACGAAGGTCAGCGATATCGTGTGCATCCGCCCGACGTGGCGCGAAGGCTTCGTTGTCGGTCGGTTGCGCCAATAAAACATGCAATTCTCCGAGCCGTTCGCCGACCATGGAAACGAAATGCAGAAGCGGCTGCAACTGCTCATCGGCCGCCTCGACGGCGGACTCTGTGACCACGATTTCATCTGCGGTGCGGCGCAGGTTGGACAGCATCCAATTCCAGGCATCACCTTGATTGCGGATCGCTCCTTGCACGATGATAAGCGTCGATCTGCGGCCTTCGCCGTCGGTGCGTGCCACCTCGCCCAGGAGGGGGGCGGTATGTTCATAACCGTGTTCCGTCAGATAGCGCGTCATCTCGACTTCCGGATGGACGCCGACGAAGACATGGCGGATCAGCTTGATCATCGCCAGATCACCCACGAGCAAGGAGCTGTTGGATTGTTCCGCCGAAAGCCAGCGGATCGGCATGTCCTCGCTTAAAGCCAGGCAATCGAGCCGATCAGTGCCGATGAATTCGATCATGCCGGTTCGCCCGCTGACCGTCGATCGATCACACAGGCCTTGAAGGATGCCCCGCGCCATCATCTCAACGGCAAATCCATCGGTCAGGAATCCAATCCGCCTGCCCTGCCGGATACGGGCAAGGGAAAGCTGCTGGGCGAGCACATTGGTCGCCGTATCGTCCCATTCGGCTGCGAGCGGCAACTGATAGCTTTCCACATGATCCGGCAGCACAACCTCGATCTCTCCGAGCACGACGCCGTCGGCAAAGGGTATCGGCGTCGCGGAAACGAGCCGCGCCTCCTGCAGAGCCTGGTCCTTGGCGCCGAACCAACGACGCTTCGCAAGATAGGCCGGCAGGATATCCCTGCTCAGCACCGCCGCGTGATGCGGCAGCTCGGCAAGCTCCGTCAGGCTGCGCCTGACAACGATCGTCACCAGATCGACAAGTTGCTCGGGCGGTGCCGTACGCCAGGTTGGTCCGTCGGCCTCGACAGCGAGCTGGAACCAGAAAAAACCATAGGGGGGCAGTGTGAGCAGGTAGGTGAGCTGTCCGATCGGCGGGAATGGCGACATGCCCGTCAACTCCACGGGAACCCGCCCTTCGAACTGCTGCAGATCGAGCTCTACGGCCTGGGGAACGCGCGACAGGTTTGCAACGCAAAGAATGACCTCGTCACCATATTCTCGCAAATAGGCGAGAATCCGCCGGTTGACCGGCGTCAAAAAGCGCATTGAACCTCGCCCGAAGGCGCTGTGGCGACCGCGCAGCGCCAGCATTCGCCGTGTCCAGTTCAAAAGTGAATGCGCGTCCGATACCTGTGCCTCGACGTTCAATGCCTCGAAGCCATAAAGGGGATCGGCAACCGGCGGCAACACGAGCCGTGCCGGATCTGCGCGCGAAAAGCCGCCGTTGCGATCGGGAGACCATTGCATCGGGGTGCGTACTCCGTCCCGGTCGCCGAGATAAATATTGTCTCCCATGCCGATCTCATCGCCGTAATAGACAATGGGTGTTCCCGGCATGGACAGCAGCAACGCATTCATGAGCTCGATACGGCGGCGGTCGCGTTCCATCAATGGCGCCAGCCGGCGTCGGATGCCAAGGTTGATGCGAGCGCGCTTGTCGGAGGCATAGGTCTCCCACAGATAATCGCGTTCAGCGTCGGTGACCATTTCGAGCGTCAACTCGTCATGATTTCTGAGGAAGATCGCCCATTGGCAGATGTCGGGGATCTCAGGCGTTTGACGTATGATGTCGGTGATCGGGAAGCGGTCCTCCTTGGCAATCGCCATGTACATGCGCGGCATCAAGGGGAAATGGAACGCCATGTGGCATTCGTCGCCGTCGCCGAAATATTCTCGCGTATCCTCCGGCCATTGGTTTGCCTCGGCAAGGAGCAGCACGCCGGAATGCGTCGCATCCAGCGCCGCACGGATCTGTTTGAGGATCAGATGGGTTTCCGGCAGGTTTTCGTTGTTGGTGCCCTCGCGCTCGACGAGATAGGGGATCGCATCGAGGCGGAAGCCATCGATGCCGGTTTCCAGCCAGAAGCGCATGACATCGATAATCTCCTTCATGACCAGTGGATTATCGAAATTGAGATCTGGCTGGTGCGAATAGAAGCGGTGCCAATAATAGGCGCCCGCCACGGGATCAAATGTCCAGTTCGACTTTTCCGTATCGAGAAAAATGATGCGGGTCTCAGGAAATTTCAGGTCGGTATCCGACCAGACGTAGAAGTCTCGCTCAGGGCTTACGGCAGGTGATTGCCGCGCGCGCTGGAACCAGGGATGCTGGTCCGAGGTGTGATTGATGACGAGCTCGATGATGACGCGGATATTGTGTTCATGCGCAGCCGCCACGAACTTCCGGAAATCCTCGAGCGTCCCGTAGTCCGGGCTGACGTTGCGATAATCGGCAATATCATAGCCGTCATCGCGCCGAGGCGAGGGAAAGAATGGCAGGAGCCAGATGGCATTCACGCCGAGCGCAGCGATATAGTCAAGCTTCTGGTACAGGCCTTCGAAATCGCCGATGCCATCGCCATTGGCATCGTAAAAGGACTTGATATGCAGCTGATAGATGATCGCATCCTTGTACCATAACGGGTCATTGGCAGCTTTATCCACCTCAGCCATGTAAACAGTATCCATCTCAGACCTCCCCTGCCCTGACACGCCAGATGGCAAAGGGCAAATGAGCCGGATCGAGCCTGATCATCTGCCACTTGCCCGTACGGCTGAATCTTTGGCCGCTGACGAGATCCTCGAAAGCGAGGGTGCCTTCGTCTGCCAAGCCGAACCGCCAGAGCGGAAATTCGACATTGCTTTCCTCTATCGCGTGCGGATTGAGCGTCACGGCGACGAACAGAACATTGTGTCGCCCGACGCTTGCCTTCTCGAAAAACATGACGTTGGGGTTCGACGAGGGCAGAAAGGTCAGGCCGAGATGCGAATGCAGCGCTGAATTATCCCTGCGAATTCGGTTGAGCATCGAGATCTCCGACTTGATGTTACCCGGGCGGTCGTAATCCCAGGCGCGGATCTCGTATTTTTCACTATCGGCATATTCCTTGCGCTTGGCATCCGGACGTCCTTCGCAAAGCTCGAAACCGTTATAGACGCCCCAAAGGCCGGACAGTGTGGCGGCCAGGACGGCCCGGATGAGGTAGGCAGAGCGCGGCGCGTTCTGCAGGAAGTCCGGATTGATATCATGCGTGTTGACAAAGAAATGCGGGCGAAAGAATTCCCTCACCTCACCTCGCGTAAGCTCGGTCAGATATTCCTCCAGCTCCGCTCTTGTGTTGCGCCAGGTGAAGTAGGTGTAGGACTGGGAGAAGCCGACCTTCGCCAGCCGGTACATCACCTTCGGCCTTGTGAAGGCTTCCGAAAGGAACACGACCTGCGGATGACGCGCACGGATATCGCCGATCATCCACTCCCAGAAGGGAAAAGGCTTGGTATGGGGATTGTCGACGCGGAAAATTTCCACGCCTTCCTCGACCCACATTTCGACGATGTCGCGCAGTTCAGCCCAAAGTGCTGGCACCGCCTCCGGCGCGTAGAAATCGACATTGACGATATCTTCGTATTTCTTCGGCGGATTTTCCGCATAACGGATCGTGCCGTCGGGCCGCCAGTCGAACCAGCCCGGATGTTCCTTTAGCCACGGGTGGTCGGGGGAGGCTTGAATCGCTAAGTCGAGTGCGATCTCCAATCCGAGCCGCCTAGCTTCCGTAATCAGATGCTCGAAGTCATCGAATCCACCAAGGAGGGGATGGATCGCCTCATGCCCGCCGTCCTCCGAACCAATCGCGTAAGGACTGCCTGGGTCAGTTGGAGCGGCGATAAGAGAATTGTTCCGGCCTTTGCGGTTGGTGTGGCCGATCGGGTGGATCGGCGGGAAATAGAGCACGTCAAAGCCCATATCTCGGATGGCCGGCAAGCGTGCGATGACGTCTTCGAAAGTGCCGTGGCGATTGGGATCCCCGCTCTGCGAACGGGGAAAGATCTGATACCAGCTTGCAAAGGCCGCCTCGCGGCGCTCGGCTTCCACACCATAGGTCCGCGAGTGCGAGGCAAAGGGACGGCGGTCGGCGAGCGCCATCAGCTCGTTCGTACGTGCGGCAAGCAGCAACTCAAGCTTGCCTGGCCCGTCACGCCTTTCGAGTTCGGCAAGCAGCGTCGCGAGTTCCGCCCTGTTCTCGTCCCTCATCGATATGCCGTCATCAGCTGCGGCATCCCGGATCAACTCCTCGCCTTCGATCAGTTCCAACCGCAAATCGAGCCGCGCTTCGCTCTTCTTGAGAAGCTCGTAGCGGAAGATGGCGAAGGGATTTTTCCAGGCCTCGACCTTGAAATCGAAGCGCCCGATGCGATCGAGCAGGAAGCCCCCCCGCCATCGATCGTTTTCGGAAAGGACCATTCTCGTTCGACGCCACTCAAGCTCGTCGCGAGCGCGGTAAAGAAGGGCAGCCGCCAGCAGATCGTGGCCGTCGGCAAAGATGTCCGCCTCGACGATCACGGTATCACCGACGATGCGCTTGACGGCAAAGCGTCCATCGTCGACCTGCGGCGTAACATGTTCGATGGCGATGCGCGAAGAGGCCGTCGCTTCATTGAGGGACAGCTCCCCTTCGTCAGCCGTGACGAGAGGGTGGGCCTCGGTTGTGACAACACGCAGCTCGCCCGGAGCGATCCTGCGGCTGTTGAGCACCACCTCGATAGGCAAGAAAGGCGAGGCCAAGCGATGCATGATGTCGTCAGGCAGTTCCGCCCCACGACGCAGATCTCTGTTGACAGCGAGAAGCCGCGCATGCGCTGCCTCCCGCAAGGTGGGCCGATCAGCCTGTCCAATCACCGTCACTTGGCTCGTCGTTTCGCTACGAAGGGTCGTCCATCGAATAGACGAGCGTGGCGTGGAATTCAGGTCGCGTATATCCGCGGAGATATCATAAGCACCTTCGGCTTTGAGGACACGCAAACCCTCGCCATGACCATATGTCGGATCGAGCGGCAGGGTGGCGCCGAATTCAAAACCCATCGGCACAAGCAATCCATCGCCGAGTTCGGCCGCAAGACGGAGAGCGCGGCGGGACTTTCGCTCGCGGACCTCCATGCTTTCGGTGCCATGCGCCAATCGCCGTCCAAACGGTGCTTCCGGAAAAGCGATCTGCGGTCCGAAAGGAAGCTGCAGATGATATTCCTCCAGGAACCAGCTTTCGCGCAGATCCCACCAGGCAAGCGACGAGAAGGCACCATCGAACCCGCAGTCCCGTAATGCCGAGCGCAGAGCGAAATCGGTTCCCGGCGTATAGGCAAAAAATCTCGTTCCCGGCCTTGCCCTTTTTGCGCTGGTCATCAAGCGACGCCAGGCATCGACAGGCAGGCCGCCAAGGCCAAGGACCCGATAGCCGGCGATCCCACATGACGCAAACTCCGCCAGCCGGCTCTCCCACTCGTCGATTACCTTCATGGGGAATAGCGCTGTCGGCCTAGTTGAAGCGAGGGGCGACCGTCGTGGATCGAGTGGAGTAAAGGCGGCTGCGGTCCCGGCATCATGCGCGGTAACCATAAGATCCAGCATGAATTCAATCCCAGACGCCCGCGCATCTTGGGCCAGCACGGATAGGCCCTCTTTTGCATCTCCTCCCAGCTCGAGCGCCGGATCCAGATGTTCGTAATTGTCCGTGGAGAAAACACCGGCGCCTGCCCCTTTGCGAAAAGGCGGGGCCGAGAGCACGATGTCGAAACCGAGCATGCTCGCGTGATCAAATACCTCGTTCCATCCATCTCGCCCCGCCAGCAGCAATGGATTCACATAGTAGATCCGCGGATGGCTGGATGCGGTATCTGACTGAGCTGCGAGCGGCATCAGGTAATTCTCCACGCCTTACGCGGACATGAGCTATTGTTTCAGCGATCATTAAATCTAACCTACAGGCAGCTTCATTGTTCCAACCCAAGCAACTTGCACTTGAGTGAAGAGCGTGCTTTTCACATCGCAAATGGATCAGTGTTACGGCGGAAGCCGATGCCCGTCGCCATGAATGAAGGCCATTCGAGGGCACCGGGACGCACAGCTTTCTTCAAAATCGGAAAGATCAAAGAAAGGGAACATTCTAGCGCCGCAATGGAGCTCCGCATCGAGTGCGGCACCAGTCTTTTGCTCTTCCGGCCAAACATGAAGTTGCACAGCAAGCCAGACGCGTCACGAATCCAACAAAGCAAAGGGCGGCCTCGCTAAATTCGTGACACGCTGCAGGATAAAGCCCCCAGCAAGCTGTCTGAGTTGGAGCGACACGATTCCGTGGCACGGTGGAAGGAAAAGCTCTTCCTCGGTGGCCCACCCTGGCGTTATTCAAGGACGCGAACAACCGTGCGCGTCTTCGGTTGGACAATGACACGTTTGTGGTTCACGACGGCGTAGGCATAGGTCGGATTGTCTGGGACCGGTGTGACGACGACCGTCTCCGGAAGCGGGCGGCCGACAACGATCTGGTCTTGGACGACTGCCTCGGAGGGAGGCAGGGGCTGCTCCTCTACGTAAGTGACCACTTTCTCCGGCGGCGGATCGATCGCGGTACCGGCAATCGCACCGGCGACACCGCCCACTGCAGCCCCGACGGGGCCACCGACAACTGCGCCAGTCACCGCACCGCCTGCGGCGCCCGTGACCGTGGAAGACTGCGCGAAGGCCGAACCGGCCAGAAGGCCGAAAGCGGCCACTGAAACGACTAGTCTCGTTCTCATAACATTCTCCTTTCAGCTCTCGTGAGCTGAAAGGAGAATCGCTCAACCAACAGAATGTTCCTCTTCGGTTACCATCCGGAGATATCACGAGTTGACCGGTTGCGAGAAACTTCGTGATCAGCAAGGATGCTGCAGAGGCTATGAGCCTCGAAGCTAGATCGACAGTACCGCTAGCAAGCCAGCTGCGCCTTATCTCTCACGTCGATTATCAGCGTCCCCGGCCATAGCGATTGATGTGTCTAAACAGCTCCAACTTTTCAGCGAGTTCGATCTCGGACACCGGCTTTCCGATTGTTGCAAGCACCACCGGGGAATGCTCCGCCGCAATCGCCGCCTGACCCGTGACGAAGATACTTGGAATTCCCCGTTCGGAAAGCCAGATCGCCGCGTCCGGGCCAGTGCGTCCATCAGCAAGATCGATATCCACCAGCACTCCGTCGATGCCACCGAGATCCTGGCTTTTAACGAGGTCGGCGAAGCTTGTAGCAGACCCTGCAAAGATATGGCCCAAATCCTCGATCATGGCCTCCATTTGAAAAATGATCAGCGGGTTGTCTTCAAGACAGAATATCCGCAACGGAGGCGCTGAAGATTCCATGGGTAACAGGTCTCCTAAAGGTCAAGGTCCTTCGGTGACACTCGCGCAAGCGGACCAATCTGAGTAAAGCTTAGTCCCTGTGGATGGAACTGGATGGTGGGCGGGGTACCGAACAGGTTGTATAACGCCGAGCGGATATACCGTGTTCCATATCCGCTGCTTTTCGGTTCCGAGACTGGCGGACCGCCTCTCTCCAACCATTCAAGATCCAGGTTACCATCCTGTGAAACGGACCAATTCAAACTTATCCTGCCCTCCGGCTTTAGAAGGGCGCCATATTTAAGCGCATTCGTCGCAAGCTCATGGAAGCACAAGGCCAGCGTTGTTGCAGCTTCGGCACTCAGCAAAATTTCCGGCCCTTTGAAACTGATGCGATCCGCGCCTCGCGCCCGATATGGGCTGAAGGTCAATTCGGCAATATGGGAGAACTCTGCTGCATCGCCATTCGCCTGGAACACTGCGGAATGTACGTTGGCAAGAGCGGCAAGGCGACCGGCGAAATCATCGGCGAATTCATCCAGCGCAACGGCATGTCGTCGGGTCATCTGGAAGATTGAAGAGATGCTCGAGAGAATGTTCTTCACGCGATGATTGAGCTCACGCCGAAGCTCGCGCTCGCGCTCCATGTGGTCTCGAACGTCTCGCTGGCGCAGGCGCGCTAGGAGGCTCGATTGAACGCCACTCAGCAATTCGAGCGCCGTTACGGGCCGTTGGTAGTAGATCTGCCGCGAGCGCGGCCAAGCGGCCGACAGCTCAGCCTGAACGCGGGCCGGAGGAACCATCCGATCCAATAGGATGAGAACAGGCATCTCAGACCATTCTGGCTGTTCGACAAGGTGGTTTCCGATCGCCTTCTGCACTTCCGGATCAAGTGCCTCCTGGGTGGTAACAAGGACACCAGGTGTTTGTGCCAACAGCGCCGTCAATTGTTCCAAGCCGTCCGCCTGCCGCACGGCTACACCATTCTGAGCCAGAAGGATCTCCAAATGTTCCGCGTCGCGCCGATAAGGTGCGATTACCAATACCCAGTCGAGATGGCTGTCATTCTCGGCCACGAGCGATCAGGTCTCCGGAATCGGGTTATATGAGACGACCGTGACGCCGGAGCTTTGGATGAACAGTTCCCGTACGTCGAGATCGTGCGGGCCGTGCCGTTTCTTCACAACGGTGATGCTGCGCCGCAGCCTGCCCTCATGTTCGGTAATTCGCAGCAGTAGCACCGTGTCGCCCAGAAAACTTACATCGACATCAATACCGACACCTTGACCGAGCAGACCATGCTGCGCGACGATAAGGATGGTAAGCACGCCCGCTCGCGCAAGAAATTTCAGGAGCGATTGGATATCGCGGACCGCCTTCTCACGATGCGGCAATGAATTCAGATATCCCGTGAAGCTATCGATGACGACGACCTTTACCCTTTCACTGCTCACCGCTTGCTGGACGATCTGGCCGAACTCGCCTGGCGAGATCTCATTGGGATTGAAATCCCGGATGATCAGCCGACCATCCTTGTGGAATTGGCGCAAATCCATGCCCAACCCTTCCGAACGTCGGAAGAAGGTCTCTATTCGTTCTTCAAACAGGAAAAGGCCTACGCTCTCGCCTCGTTTGAGGGCCGCAGTCGCATAGAGCGAGGCCATGGTTGATTTACCAGTCCCTGCCTGCCCTATGACAAGGGTAGTGGTTCCTGCTTCCTGGCCGCCGCCGAACATGTCATCGAGAGTATCCACACCCGACTTGATCAACTGCGGCTCAACAGTTCTCGCCACTGCGCCCGGTATGATCCGCGGGAATACAACCACGCCCTCGCCTTCGCGGATCGCCATGTCGTGATAGCCGTCAGCGACAGGCACACCGCGCATCTTGCTCACTTCGATGCGGCGGCGAACCGCGCCATATTCCTCAAGCGATTTGTCGAGACGAATGACGCCGTGAGCAATGCCATCAACCTCTTCCCCTGTTCGATCGGTCTCTGGAGTTTGGGTATCAAGCAGCAGAGCCACGATGTCGCGTTTGGCAAGAAACGCCTTGAAGGCGATCAGCTCGCGACGAAAGCGGGGTGAATCACCGGTGATCAACCGTATTTCCAGGAGTGAGTCATAGACCAGCCGACTGGGTTTGTGCTCCTCGATTGCGCTTTCGATCATCTTCCGCGTCTCGTCCAGACGGAGTTCAGCCGTCTGAAAAATCGACTGATCGGTCACTCCCCTGACCGTATCGGAAGCCGCGAGCTCTTCCACCCGAATGCCCTCAAGCGTCCAGCCATGAGACAGGGCAATCGCCTCCAGCTCTGCCCTCGTTTGAGACAGGCTGACATAGATACAGCGCTCTCCGTTCGCGGCGCCGGCCCGGAGGAATTGCAAGGCTGCGGTCGTCTTTCCCGACCCTGGCGCACCCTGGACAATATAGAGATTTGATGCAGGCAGACCGCCACGGAGAATTTCGTCCAGCCCGGGGATGCCGGAACCGACGATCGTCAGCTTCTTGCTCTCAACCACGTTCACCTCTCGCTTACGCCTCAATTGATGACGTACAACGCCCAATCATGATATCGGGTTCCTAGGTTGCGGAATGATTAGAGCGCGTCCGTTTTATTCGGGGTCATATCCACACGATATGAAGTAGTTGGCGCATTCTTGTGGTTCGAACAGCGTGAGGATGTGGCCGACGGTATTCCATAAGCCGTCGATCGTTCGCTCGGCTTTGGCGCGCAAGACGGCTTTGAGCTTCGCGAATGCCTTCTCGATCGGGTTAAAATCGGGACTGTAGGGAGGAAGGTAAAGCAATCGGCATCCGGCGTCTTCGATTGCGTGACGCACGCCTTCCGCTTTGTGTGCAGGCAGATTGTCCATGATGACGATGTCGCCCGGTGCCAAGGTTGGAATGAGAACCTGCTGGACATAGGCCTGGAATGCTACCCCGTTCATCGCACCGTCCAAGACCATGGGTGCGGTCATTCCGGATAGCCTGAGCGCTCCGGTAAACGTCGTTGTCTTCCAATGGCCGTGCGGGACCGGTGAGCGGCATCGATCTCCGCAAGGGGCCCGTCCGCGAAGCCGAGACATCTTCGTGCTCAGGCCGGTCTCATCGATGAAGACGAGCCGCGCCGGATCGAGATCGAGTTGGCCGTCGAACCAGTCCTGACGACGTTTCAGGAGGTCAGGACGCTCCTGCTCCAGTGCATGTGCGGTCTTTTTTTGAAAGTCCAGCCGCGCTTTCGCAGCCAGACGTCAAGCGCGCTGCGGCCGATCGATACGGCTCTGTCCTCACGCAATCGCAGAACCATCTCATTGAGCGTGATATCCTTTTCCTCTTCTATCATGCCGATGATGAAGTCCTCGTGAGCATCGAGGCGTGAGCCACTGCGTCGGCCCTGCTTCGCAGGCGTCAACTGACCCGCCCGTGCGCTGGCGATCCAGGCGATGGCCGTTGAAATGCCAATTCCAAATCTGGCCGCCGCTGATCGCGCCGACATGCCATCGCGTGACGCAGCCAGAACGCGGCTACGCAGATCATCAAGGAAAGCTCGGATCATATTGCCTCCGACCAAATCAACAGTCGGGGCAATGGAATCAGAATTCCACAGCCAGGGGAATCCTCAGCTCGATTCCGCGTTCAATGGACGCGCTCTAGGGCAGATGGATTTCCGATCCAATATGTGATGGTGGCGTTGTCGGGAAATATTGGGTGCGCCCTACGCGCTCCGACTCAGGACGCGGGCCTGGCTTGTCACGCTCCCCAATTCGTGGATCGCCCTAAGGTCAGGACCCATTGTTTGAACGGGTGACGTCCCATTGTCCTGGGCTTAACGGTTGCAAGGGAATTTGGTCGGATGACCACGGCGACCCTCCGCTATGAGAATCATCGTTTCCCGCCGTCGATCATCGCCCAGGCCGTTTGGCTCTCCTACAGATTTCCGTTGAGCCTTCGTCTGGGAAATGCTCCTCGAGCGCGGGATTGTCGTTTCGTGTGAAACGATCCGGCGATGGCGTCGGAAATTCGGACCGGCCTACACAAAACAATGACGTCGCAAGCAGCTGTCTCGCCAGGACATCTGGCATCTGGACGAGGCGGTGATTTCCATTGGTGGTCGGAAATACTGGCTCTGGCGCGCCGTTGATCACGACGCGTATGTTCTCGATGAAATCGTCCGGTCTCGTCGCGACACGAAGGCCGCCAAGCGATTGCTGGTCAGACTGCTGAAGAAACAAGGCCGACCACCCAAGCGGATCATCACCGACAAGCTGCGCTCTAATGGAGCGGCAGAGCGGGATGTGATGCCGACCGTTGAACATCGGTCGCATAAAGGCCTGAACAATTGCGCGGAAAATTCACATTTGCCACTACGAGAACGGGAGCGGGCGATGCAGGGTTTTCGATCCGCTGGCGGTTGCAACGATTTATCTCGGTCTTCTCAGCGATCCGAAATCTTTTCGTCCCGCCGCACCAGAAGCACACCGCTCTCGCCACTCACATCCATCGCATCCGCGCGATGGCGCATCGGAAAGCCGTCACTGCCGCCATGACCTGAACTCTGCCTTCTCCCGGACGGTTCAACGATCGTTCGACAACGTGACATTACCTGGGGGAAATGCTCAGCGAAGTCAGCCAAGGTCTAGTAACCGGCGGCATAGATAACCTGCCTGTTGAGCGAATTGGGTTCCAAATTCTGCCGGCTACCATCTCGTTCTACCGATCCCATGCTGGGAGGGCCGTGTGCCGATCCCGAAGAGAAGCAAGGGCCTGCGAGAGGCGTAAAACTACCGAGAAACTGAAATCCCAAAAGCGCCTGACCTCAAGACGCCAAATAGAAGAAAGCCCGGCCATTCAACGCCAATGCGCGGTTTATCTGAAGGTCTGCTTTGCTCGGCAATGTCAATCTGGTTCATCGCGTCAGACGTGACACCGTCGGCCTCCAAGCGTCGAGCGGCGTGGCTGTCCCTGATTGGCCGCGGATCGTTCTTGGCGGTCCGGCGTGCGCCAAAATTGACGCGCTGGGATCGTTGCTGGGGTTGAGCTCCCATGCCTCACGCCGTTCATTGTCGAAGACGAAGCCACCGATACGGTCGTCCAGCCTGAAGGTGATGTAATCGGTCCAATGCTGGCCGCATGCAACACCGTTCTCGATGGTAAAGTATCGACCCTTAACCGCAATCGTCGCACCGCCATCGAGGAAGGGATCGCACTGCCCTCCCTCATCAGCCTTCATGACGACATCGTCATTGCGACCCGCGGCAACGAATTGCCCATCCCTTTTCTCGAACACGATAAGGGGACGCGCTGGAGCGCCCCTCGAGGCCGCGGGCAGGCTGTCCTCGTCGTCGCGGCCAAGCACGATAATCTCGAAGCTTCGCAGCGGCTTTCCCGCCGCCAGGTGCGCACTGGCGATGGCGTGATATCCAGCCGGGAGCTGCCTGACGATATCGGGGGACACGTTTTTCTCGGCCGCCGACGGGAACGATATTCCAACTATAATGATTCCAACTATGATGGCGGGGATCATTTTCATGCTAGTGCGACCGGCCCTCCCGCCTCATCGTTAGGCACTTCATCCGACTGGAAAACAATGTCGGCCCCTAGCTCGGTTTCCAACAGGGTATCGAGATCGGGGGCGACGAACGATGCATCGTCGTCGAGGAACAGCGATCCGGCATCAACCAGATAGGTCGCAAGCCCCTCCGCTCCAGCGCCGTGCACCAACAGCTGACCGCCGCCATTGTCCGCATAGGGCATCGCACCTGGAATCCTGGCCGAGACACCGTATGCCTGATCCATTGCGATAACATGATCTGGCCCCCACACGCGCAGTTCTCCCCTTCGCTTCCAGAGAAGCACAACATCGGTCATCTGTGTGACCATATCGAGATAGCCGGCCGGTATCTCCGCATAGGCCTCCCGAAGGCGTTCGATATCGACACCGCGCGCGGGCGGGCCATGCGAATAAATCTGAAACGACGCGCTCAATTTCATCGGCGGCAAAATCCTCAACCCTTGGTCGTAGCTTGGTCCGGCAGTCGGTCATCGCCTCGGTCACTCATCGAGAATTTCCAGCCGCTCGTTTGCTGCCCAAAAACAAGGTGCCAACATGCTGCGCCCGCTACCATCCAAATCTGTGCACGGGAACAAAAGGCTGGCACAAACCAACTTATCCCACAAGAATGGCAAACGCATCGTTCTTGAAGAGGTTCGAACCAGCGATTCTTCTCACGCGATTGTTCGCGAGCAGGGTGACACCCTGATCTTTTTGGGAAGCCATTTTGCCGATTGTGAAAAACCGTATCCCTGACCATCTATGTCTGACGGGCATGTCCGCACTCCCTTCGCCTCTCGTCGGGCTTAAACAGTTCGGAACAGCGCGCCGAGACGAGACTTGATGTATGTGATCGAGGATGCCATGTCTTTGGCGACACCCTCGGGAACGCCATTGAGTCCACGCGACAAGTCTTGCATTTGCTGGCCGATGAAGCTGCTCGCTTCAAGCGCTGCCCCTGTTACGCCATTTTGCATATTTGCTGCAAACTCAAGCAGCGCGGACTGCATACCGTTTGGCGGTGCTATCCGCGCTCGAGCGACGTCGGTGGGCGACGCGCTGTAGGGTGTGGCATCGAGCCAGTCAGGTCCGAGATTGTCTGGACACGCGAGGCCCAGAGCACTCGACAGGTCTGGCGCAACCGCATCGCGCTTCGTCAAAGGTGGTCCCAGAGTTGGAAACCGTTTGCGCAACGTCGCAATGATGGATGTGTGATCAAAAGGCGTATCGTTCTGCGGTCGCAGCACAATGCCCTCGACAACGTAGGGCGAGACGATGACAGCGGGCACACGCACACCATATCGACTAAAATCGAATGCGGCTCCGCGTCGTTTCGGCTCCGGCGGCTGTGCCGGCGGCGGCGGAACGTGGTCATAGCATCCGCCATGCTCGTCATAGGTAATGATCAGAAGCGTTCGGGTCCACGCAGGGCCGTTGCGAAGCGCGTTATAAACATCGGCCATCAGCTGTTCGCCAAGAGTTGCCACATGGGGCGGATGCTGGTCGTTCGGTAAGGAAACGTCAGCGAAATAGCGTGGCTCGATAAACGAGTAGGCAGGCAGGTCTACAGTTTTCGCATCAGTCAGGAATTCGTCGAAAAGTCGAAACCGACCTAACGAAAGCGAAAGCTTCTCAAGCGTGACCGCTTGCGGCACGTCATGGAAGTAGATTTTCCAACCACCAGGCAATCGCGCATCGTCGATGCGATTATAGATCGTCGGCATTTGGTATGGGAAGTGAACAGGTGAATTGTTCTCATAACCGTTGGCCGTGCCGGTATGCACGAAAAAGCGGTTCGGCCAGGTCTGGCAGGGAGCGGAAGCAAACCAGCGATCACAGACTGCAAACTGCCGCGCCAGTTTGCTGATCACGGGAACCTGCTCGGGCGTAAAATAATGCATCACGCTTGCCGGGTCATAAACTCCCGGCGAATGGGCTGCCTGAGCCTGATAATTCTTCACAAAGCCGCTCATATCCGGCTTCGCTCCTGACCGCGGCAAGCTCGTGCCGAACAGCTGCATATTGATGTCGGACCAACTCTCCGCCGGATCGGGATTGGGGATGGACATCGTCGCGTCGCTCGAGCCCGCTACATTGTGAACAGCATACGCAGCACCCGCTGCGTCGAGATTGGATTCGGAACCCGACAAACCGTCAAAATCTGGCGACTTTGGATAGAGCTTTCCGAGCATGCTGTCGAAAGATCGGTTTTCCAGCATGAGAACCACGATATGCTCAATCTGATTGAGTGCGCTCATTCTGTGTCCTTTGAACGACGATGTCGGGCTCTCTCAAAATCTCAGCATGCGCCGATTTCCTGCCGGTCCAACTATAGCCCCCAATTTAACCATAACATTAAACCAAGACGGCGCGCCGATGAAGCGAGCTGGCCTTATGCCCGCTACCATCGAGGCCTTGAAGGCATCGACATCAGGCAGTGTACGTGGCAGCCTAAGCTTCGTTAACATTACGATGCCTATGCAACTCGTTAAAACGGTTGCGGTTGGGGTCGCGCATTTGGTTCTGGAGGGGACGTGATCTGGGCCTCGGCAAGTGCTCCAAGTTCAAACTGCTCTTTTGTGCAATCTAGCGAGAGAAAGAAACTGCGCCGCAAGACCCGCCACCAACATCGTCCCCAGTATCCCAAGTGCCACTTTAAGGATCGGAGAATCCGGATCGGCAACAATAGGATGACCATCGGGCACGCGTCGCAAAGTCTCTGATACGGATGGAACCATCAAAATGAACACGCTAAGGGACAACAAAAAAGTCTCCAGGTACGTTTGAAGGCGCCCTAAGAAGGGCATCTTGTTTATGCTGTAACCTGCACACACGACCACGAGAGTGGCAATGCCGATTGCAGGACTAGCAGGGGCTTTAGCGACGAGAAAAATAGTGAGCCCGCCAATCAGCATGCAGACGAAATAGATTCGACCAGCCACGCTGCGTGGAGTGATCCGGCCATACCGGATGAGCATATATGCTGCAGTGGGGATGGCGGGAAGACTCCCCAACGTGTGGAGCCAGCCGAGTGGCGTTATTCCGAACATCTGAGGTCCTTTCGATCTGCCGGTACAATCCGCCGGCGCCTAGCGTTTCAATGTTGGGTACTCGTTCAAGCCGATGCCCGACGTCCGTTCTATTGCAGTAAGATTGAGCTTCCTGATCATCGACAGCACCTTCATTCGTGCGACAAACCAGATCGTTACAGCGCCTAGAAAAAAGTTCCTGCCTTGATCGCGATACCGTCAGCGTTAGCCGTCGCACCGTATTTCTCCCAAAACCTGCTGAATCGCCGGCGTGTCGGCAGAAAAATGGCGCAGACTTGAACCTGATGTGCGGGGGAATAGTATGGGTTCCAGTTTGGCGAACGATGGCGCCATGGTATCTCATCGCCAGCAAGAATAGGGCGATTCAGCCAGTGTTGCGGGTGGAGCAGGATTTGCCCGATCGTCTCCCGCCGACCACCTTACGACGACCGTTATCGTCAAAAAAAGGGAAAGCTTCAGATCGGCAGCATGCCTGCAGGTCAAAACGAAGCTACCAGCGCAGGCTAACTTTACCGACCAGGCTTCCGACCAGCCCGCTCAGCAGGATGCCCAGGGTGTACCATATCGCGATGAATGGGATACCGTTTTCCACACAGGCCCAGGAATATACCCAGCCGCCGACACCCCCGGCGCAAGCGCCTGCAACGAAACCGGCGAGTGCCGGGCGCGTGGGGGCCGCACGCCTCAGAAACCACATGTTGGCGCAGAAAGCGGGAATGCCGAAAGCCACGATCAGGAAAGGGCAAAAGAACGCTGAATATCCAATGATCAAACCCGGATAGGATGAAGCCGGCGACAGCCCGAGTTGAGCGATGGCCAGAAGCGCGACGATGCTGAATGCCACGACCGGAACCCGAACCATGTTCCCAATCGAACCCTCTGGGCGCGCGACCCGGTCAAGGGCGACGATCGTCGCGCTCATCAAAACTGCAGTGTATAAAAACTTCACCCAAAACGCCGCTACCGTCACATGGTGCAGATGCGGGCGAAAGTTGAGCGATATAAGCAGCGCGATGGCCGCACCGATCACGCCGACAATGATCGTAAGCGCAAGCCTCACTCGCAGCGCATGACGGCGAACTGGAGTGAGATCGCTTACCAGAGCCTCGATGAATTCATCATTTTTCGTCATTGGCAAAACCCAGCTTGCGTCCAATCGCGCGCATCCCGCGGTGAATGCTGACGCGAACCATTGCTTCAGACTGCCCGCTCTCGCTTGCGGCTTCAGCAGTGGTCTTTCCGGCAATCTTTACCTGCCTCAGAAGCTCCTTCTGTTTGACAGGCAATTGGTCGAGAAGACGGTCGATGTCGAGGTGAGCAAACAGCGCCTCCTCTCGAAATTCAGCCGCGATCTCATCCCCCAAAGCAATTTCCACGCCTCTTTTGCTGCCATTTACCCTGAAATGGTCGATCAGCTTGTATTTCGCGATTTGGAAAAACCACGCGGTGAACGGACGTTCCCGATCATAGGTAATGCGCCGGCTATGCACCGCCAAAAGCACCTCCTGAACCAGATCCTCGGCGTCACGGTCTGCATTCGATCCAAGCCTCCTTCGATAAAATGCCAAAAGCAGATCTCGCAAAATGACGAGCAAGCGCCTGTACGCAGCCTCATCGCCGTCAAGCGAGAGAAGCATCAAGCCTTTCAGGACCTGTTCCGATACCGATTTCGTCATTCGCGTGCAGTCATTCGTTGATCGGCGCTATTTGTTACATCCCGAACCGGATTTTTTGTCGCCCTTCTTGTGATCACAACGGCGTGATCGCTGTAACGCATTCGCACAAGCGCCGAATGAGGAAGCGGAATTGAGGGACAGTGGCCGCTGGTAAGATGCCATAGCCGCCTTGCCTCATTTCCAGAACGATCGCCCTACCCGCTCCAGATAGCCGGATGGGCATCATATCGAAAAGATGCAAGATATGGAGAGCAGAATGTCGCTCACAAAGTTGAAGATCATGGGTATGGTGCTGGCGCTTGCTGCCGCGACCACACTATCCGCACAGGCTGCCGATAAGGCGCGCGTTCGCGGCGTCGTGGAAAGCCTCAGCGGCGATACGCTGATGGTCAAATCGCGCGAAGGCAAGGACGTGACGGTCAATCTGAAATCCGGCTGGGCCGTCAACGGCATCGTCAACGCCTCCGTGAAGGACATCAAGCCTGGGGATTTCGTCGGCATCGCGTCCGTTCCGACCGACAGCGGCATCAACGGGGCGCTCGAAGTCTTGATCTTTCCCGCCGCGATGAAAGGCACCGGTGAGGGCGATTACGGCTGGGATCTAAAGCCGAAGAGTTCGATGACCAATGCGACGGTTGCCAGCGCCGTCACCTCGGTCAATGGTCCGACCCTGTCGCTCACCTACAAGGGCGGCGAGAAGAAGATCTCGATCCCTCCAGGCACGCCGGTCGTCACCTTCGGCAAGGCGACGAAGGACGACATCAAGCCCGGCGCAGGAGTCATCATCAACGGCACGACCGATGGAGACAATACGGTTGAATCCGACCGTGTCGTGGTCGGCATAAATGGCGTCATCCCGCCAATGTGACGCATCGATGCCGCCATCACGGAGCTGCCCGGTTGCCGATCGCATCCGGGCAGCTCAATGAGCGGCGATAGCGTTGCAACATATGATTTCGGACACCGCCTCCGGCGGCACGTCAGGAGAATTATCCATGACAAGCATCGAGCAGATCGGCACAGCGCCGCCACCGCCCCCAGCCAAGATCTTCATTCGCCGTCATTCGGCTCTCACGCGGATAACGCACTGGATCAATGTGTTGTGTCTGACCTTGCTGCTGATGAGTGGCATGCAGATCTTCAATGCCGATCCACAATTACATTGGGGAAGCTACGGAGCGGTTGAAGATCCGTCTTGGTTCGAAATCGCCAGCAATCACGATGGCGACAACATCACCGGAATAGTGCGCGTCGGCCGTCTGTCGATCACCACGACCGGCATTCTCGGTGCCTCCACGGCCGACGGTGAAATGATGCCGCGCGCATTTCCGGCCTGGGCAACGATACCGAGCTACCAGGATCTTGCAGCTGGCCGACGCTGGCATTTCTTCTTCGCCTGGCTGTTTGTCATCAATGGGCTCGTTTACATGGCCTACGGCCTGATCGGCGGTCATTTCCGCCGCGATCTCGCGCCGACGGCTCAAGATATCGTGCCCAGAAATATATGGCATGAAGTCAAGGACCACGCCCGGCTGCGCTTCCCGCAAGGCGAAAAGGCGCGGCGCTACAATGCGTTGCAGAAGCTGACCTATCTCATCGTCATCTTCATCCTACTGCCGCTGATGATCGGTTCGGGATTGACCATGTCACCCGCGATAGACGCCGGGTACCCCTTCCTACTCGATATTTTCGGGGGTCGCCAATCGGCCCGCTCCATTCATTTCATCACCGCCTGGAGCCTGGTGGCCTTCGTCGTCGTGCATATCGCGATGGTCATTCTCTCCGGCCTTTGGAACAACATGCGTTCGATGGTGACCGGCCGCTACGCGATCATCAACGAGGAGACCGATCGATGAGCTCCATCTTCACCCGCCGCCGCTTTCTCATCGGCTCGGCCGCCAGTCTGGGCGCCGTCGGCCTGACCGGATGCGATGACATTTCTCAGAACCAGCATGTACAACAGGTGCTTGCATTGGCGGAGCGGCTGACCATGGGCACACAGCGGCTCATCGTCTCTCCGCAAACGCTTGCCCGAGAATATACCGATACAGACATCTCGCCGAGCTTTCATCCGAATGGATCAATTCAGCCAAACAGCGCTGAATATATCCAGAT
Source organism: Rhizobium sp. No.120 (assembly GCF_054558365.1). Taxonomy (NCBI): domain Bacteria; kingdom Pseudomonadati; phylum Pseudomonadota; class Alphaproteobacteria; order Hyphomicrobiales; family Rhizobiaceae; genus Rhizobium; species Rhizobium sp. No.120. Next base: position 327,202 of record NZ_BAAJNQ010000004.1, on the reverse strand, counting down.
GGTCGAAACTCAATTTGCCGAGTGGCGGCTCAAGATCGACGGCATGGTCAACAGGCCGATGGAATTTTCGTTGGCCGATCTGAAAAAGCTGCCTTCTCGCACCCAGATCACCCGCCACGACTGTGTCGAGGGCTGGAGCGCCATCGGTAAATGGCAGGGTGTTCCTCTCGGGTTGATCCTGCAGACTGCGGGGCTGAAGCCAGGCGCTCGCTACGCCGTCTTCTATTGCGCAGATGAACTGGAACAAACACTCGACGGCAGCGGCCGCTACTACGAGAGTATCGACCTGATCGACGCCTTTCATCCGCAGTCGATCCTCGCCTATTCGCTTAACGGCAAAGATCTGGAAGTCGAACACGGCGCTCCCTTGCGGCTGCGCGTTGAGCGTCACCTTGGTTATAAACACGCCAAATATGTCATGCGCATCGAAATCCGTGACCGGTTTGATGATCTCTGGGGCGGTAACGGCGGATTCTGGGAGGATCGTGGCTACGAGTGGTATGCCGGTATCTGAGATGTCGTACCAGACGTCGATAATTGGGCGCAGCGACTGTAGGCGATATCAGTGACATGGGCCTACCTCAAGCACGCCATATTTGGCCTCGCTCTTGAACGGAAACGAACCAAAGATCCCATTCGCAGGGCGCCGCGAATGCAACTCGAATGTTGCGGCTCCCTGTTCTCGTACATCAGAGGGGGGCAACGGCATTATTGCCCTCGGATTCATTTCGTTTTGCCCATGTAAGAACTGGCGCCAAAAACCCGTGCAACCCAATCGACACCCATTTAAGGGAGCATTGATCCAGACACGGCCAGGCGCTTTCGTTCCGAAATATCTGGTCAGCGGTATCAGGGATAAGAGCGCAGTGTCACTGAGGTATTCCTATTTACAGGGAATGGAGATGGGCATAGGCCTGTCCGGCACCTGCCATGGCACGTCTCTCGGCTTCCCCGTCAAGATCGACCCCGTCGAATGCTCTTACAAAAATCTGCCACTGTGATGCGTAGTCGCTCGATGCTGCGAGCGAATGGCGAGCGCAGGTACTGATGGACGAACCAAGCAGGCATGCCTGTCGCAGAAAGAACACCGTCTCGAAGTGGAGGGCTTCGGCAAAATAAAGCCAGCCGAGAGCATTCGCAAAATCGATCAAGTAATCTTCGCTGGGGTAAAGGGAGGGAACAACCACACCAATGATCGCCATGTCTGCGGCGACAAAATCGATTCGGCGACGCCGTCTTTCTGCATCAGGGAGAAGCACGACAATCTCCTCATGACGATAGAGCGGATCGATGTCGTGATAGAATCGGTATTGCAATTCCTAGCACCGTTTACAGCAATCGAGATTCGTGAACGGATTGCTCGAATGGGCACCCCGCATCCGACGGCTGTAAGACATAGCGAGCATCGCTCTCAGCCGCTCGCTCCGACTTCCCATTTCCGGGTCGAAATCATCCGAAAGGTTTGGCTTTCGGAAGTCTGTATCTTTGCTGGAATAATGCCATAAACGTTCCGTTTTTTGCTCAAGACGCGATCGGCTCCGTTGCCAGCAAATGACGAGAGGAGCGGGACTTCCCGCCAAAGCTCCGGCTGAAGGTTTTGACATTCCCTCATACCCAGCCGCCATCGACGATGAATTGCTGGCTCGTACACATGGCGCTGTCGTCGGAGGCAAGGAAGAGCGCCATACGGGCGATGTCGTCAGGCTGCACGCGGTCGGGCAGGCATTGGCGGTCGGCAATCTGGCGTTCACCGGCCTCCGTCAGCCAAAGGCTTATCTGCCGCTCCGTCATGACCCAACCCGGCACAAGGCAATTGACGCGTATACGCTCCGGCCCAAACTCACGAGCAAGCGCGCGCGTGAGGCCATAAATGCCGGCCTTCGCCGTGACATAGGCCGGACAATCGGGATCTCCCACCATCCAGGTGATCGAGCCGAGATTGATGATCGAGCCGCCGCCAAGGGCTTTCATGAAGGGTCTGGCTGACTGCGCGGCAAAGAATTGGTGTCGCAGATTGACGGCCATCCGATCATCCCAATAGGCGACTGTGACATCATCCGTTTGATGCCGGTCATCATTGCCGGCATTGTTGCAGAGGACCTGGATCGGCCCGTTGCGCGTCGCAGCCTCCGCCATTGCCGCCTGCAAAGCCTCTATATCGCGCAGATCGCACGGGATGAAGAGCGGTGAGGAGGCTCCTTCCGACACAAGTGACTGGACAAGGGCGCGCGCGCTTTCTTCGGCAATATCGACGAACGCCACCCGGCTGCCCTGCGCGCAAAACTGTCTGACAAGGCTTTCGCCAATACCGCTGGCTCCGCCAGTAATAAAAACGCTTCTGTCGTTCAGACTTGAATAGGCACCAAACTTATTACTCATTTCCTTGCTCATCATCTGGGCTTTCACGAAGGGGCTGTGTGGGGACGGCGCCGCACGCACCCGGTTTGCGGCGACGCCTTGATTTTTGCAGGGTAAAGCCTGCGCGATGCCCGCACCGGCTAGAATTTCATATTGACGTTGAGCTTGAAAGAATGGTCCTGGGCATTGCTGGCAATCTGACCGGAATAGGAAGCACCAACGGTTGCCGTCGAGGAAAGGGCGAAATCGAGACCCGCCTCCATGGTCAGCGCGTCCTTGGCGATCGGTGCGCCATCTATAGAGAAACTCGCTCCGGTATTGAAGGCGAAGTCGGAGTTTGGCGTCTTATCCCCATAGGCATGCTGCCAGCCAAGCATCCCGCGTGCTTTTGCCTTGACGTCGGACATCGGAATGTCGGTCGAAGCGCGAAGACCAAGCGTGGTGAAGGTCGTGTTGATCGAGCCCTTGTCGCTTGCCAATGCGGTGGTCTTCCCGCCGGACTCGGCGAATGCCTCGCTACCGAGATGGACGTAAGCGAGATTGGCGAAGGGCTCGAGAGCCACCTGACCGGCGTCGAACTTGTAGCCTAGTTCGGCGAAGGCTTGGGTAGTGCGAGCCTCGTAATCGGCCGAGAGCGTCTCGTTGAAGGCCGGGAAAACGACGTGGCGGGTCGTGCTGATGCTATGCGAGGTATAAATAAGGCCGGATCTGAAACCGAGTGAACCCCATTGCGAGCCACCATATAGGCCAAGGTGATAATTGTCGCTTGAGCCGGAAGACGAACGGGCGTCGACATCGAAGCTGGTGTTGCTGTATCCGCCGAGGATGCCAAGCCGCCATATCCCGGCAGATGCGTCCGCGCCGAAGAGAAAGCCGGCGGTCGAATGATCCATTCCGGCCGCATAGCCGGCGCCGTCTGCCTTGCTTCTCGCACCGATCGCCTGGCTCCAGATTGCGATCCCTTCCGTATTGCCGCTTGCCTGCTGGACGCCCTTCTCGTCATAGGTCATCACGGGCAAGGAGGATGCGCCGACACCATCGAATGCCGATCGGATGCGCTCGTTGACGGCATCGCGCAGATAAAGGCTATCGGTTATGAACGCCCCTTTGATACTGGCATGGATCTCGCCGGAGAGCGCATTGCCGTAAGGCCGCAGATAGCGATAAAAGCCGATAGTCTCATCAGCATCCGGGGTCAGCTGCTCCCTGTTCGAGACATAGAGGGACCAACCATCCTTGGTCTGAGCAAAAGATAATCCTTCGACTTCTTGGTCGAAATCGGTCTTAAGATTGCCCAAGGTTTCGACCTGGCCAGTTGCAAGATTGGCGCGGTATATGAATTTCGAGTCATTGTCGGTGGAGAAATACATCCAACCACCAAGCAGCTTTCCGCCCTGTGCCTGGTCAATGGTCTGCGAGAGCGGAATATATTTCTTGAACGACCAATCGGAAAGATTGTAGACGGCGATTTCCTTGGCATTATCATAAGCCATGCCGTAACCAAGGCCGTTTTTGGCATCGACTGCGACCCAGCTGGCGATATCCTGCGTTCCATGTGGCGGGTTCAGCGCGAAGGATTTGCCGGTATAGGTCATGTCGCTGGCGTTATAAATTGCAAAGACAGGCGTGTTGTACCTGCCGCCGGTGACCGGATCCCGCCGACTGGAGTCAAGCGATATATAAAGCAGGCCGTTGGCGTAATCGATATCGCCGATATGGTTCAAGCCCTTGGGCGCAGAAGCGGATGGATTTGACAGGGCAGTCGCAATCGCAGGTGAACGACGCAAGGTGGTATTGAAATTGAGATCTGTTCTTTCCAGGGCATTGGTGCCGGAAAAGTACCAGCTAGTTCCGTCCGTCGTTACACCCTGGCCACGATAGGTGTCGACATCGCCGGTAAAGGTCTTCTTCTCGACCATGATCCAGGGTTCGACTGCATAGGCTGGCGCCGATATCATGCAGGCAAGGGTTGACCATAATACCAACGGTTTCACCATTGGAGGCGCACGACGAGCCGAATTATCCGCAGAAGCTGCAATGGCTATCCGCCTGCGAATATCCTGCCGGGTTAAGTCGCTAGCATGAGTTTTCTTTGAAGATTGCATTTTGAAGTTTTCCTGTGAGGGTCTTCGATAGCCACAGGAAAGCGACCGGCTTAAAAGCTGGCGAAGCGAAATGTGGCGGCGGTGAAAAGTCAGTCTACGGAAAGCGCGAAACTAAGAATGAACGAGCTCAGTGCCGTTGCCGCGGCAGGTATGATCGCCACTGAACATAAGGGGCCGGTAGATGCCCATCGCGTAGCGAACAAGCAGTTAGCCTTAAAGCAATACCTCTGAATATTCTCTAGAAAATACGCCAGCTTATTTTCGAAATAAATCGAATCTCTAAATATAAAACCGAGAATGAGATTTAGCTTCAAGTGCTTATCATGTGTAAATATAGTATGTGGCAAATTACCGCCGAGATAAGTGGAAGTATTTCTGAAACCTGGCATGTCGGCAACGCTCTATACTCTTATTTGGCCGTTGACGTGACTCTCGATAACATGTTCAATAATGCGACTATTAAGGGAGATAAGTAACAATAATATGAATAGTATGAAGAATCGTGAACTGTCGTCGAACATGCTGCTGGCGGGCTCCCGCGCGCAGGGGTCGATGGGTGTCAGCCTGCACGCAAGAGTGCTCAATGAGATCGGTCAGAGCATTATTCGTGGTGAGATCTTGCCTGGTGAGCAGTTGCCTAATGCGGATGATTGGAGCGCGTCCTACGGCGTGAGCCGTACCGTCTTGCGCGAGGCGATCAAGGTTCTCATCGGAAAGGGCATGGTGGAGTCGCGCCCAAGAATAGGAACGAGAGTACGCCCCCGCAAGGATTGGAACTTTCTCGATCCCGACGTTCTTGTGTGGCGTTATGGATACCGGACGACGGTGGAAGAGGCTCGATCTCTGTTCGAATTGCGCCGAGCAATAGAGCCTGCCGCCGGGGCGCTGGCCGCAAAACGAGCAACCGAAGCGCAGATCGCTGAGTTGCGGCGCCTTCTCGTCGAGATGGAAAGAGCCGGTGACGACCGCGAACGCTTTGCTATCCCCGATCTCGCCTTCCATCAGGCTGTGCTACATATGTCTGGCAACGAACTGATCGGCTCGCTCGCCGCCCTGATCGAAACAGCGCTCGTCATCAGCTTTCGACTTACCGATGACAACCCGCAAGGCCAGCGACACTCGCTTCCGCTACACAAACAGGTCGTCGACGATATTGCTGCCGGTGACGCTTCGGGCGCCAGCGCGGCTCTGATTGCTCTGCTCGATCATGCGGAGGAGGATGTCAAAAGCGCACTCGCTGCGCGATCCGCTCGCCAAAAATAAGGGCTGCATACCATGTAGATTTTGCGGAAGCTCTGCCGAGGTCAGGACCTTAACGACACCGTAAAGTTAATCAAGGCGGCGCGAGGGATCACCGTTTCCCATCGGACGGCTGCCTTTGGGCCGAGAAATTTGGTCGGAACTTTGCGCATGACATCCGGCGACGCTCAGCCGGAAAGCTGGATGAGAGGGCTTCGATCGTCACACCGCGGCGCCTTGCCCGCAAATCGCCTGCCGGATCTCCTCCTGCAGCAACGCTGCCGAGTTTAGCCTTAGCGAGCTTTCTTGCCTGCTCGACGGTGATCTGACCAAAACGTCCTATGGTCAGGATTCGTTGGGTAGCCGAACGCCCGCTGCCGTCGGCCCGATATTTGATGATGAATGTCTTGAGCCGGTGGGAGTGATGCGAAGACCGAAGCCGGAAAGCTCGCATCCCAAACGTGGTAGCGTTCATGATCGGGTCGAGCCGCGTCAACGACACGCTTCGTCAAAAGCACGGTGCTGCGCTTGCCCATTTAGCGCCCTCCAAGACTTTGAACAGGACACCACAGTGGCAGAAAGCCGCAGGATATTGGTAGCGCGCAATCGGCGAACGTGTCAATCTAACATATTGATATAGTAGCACTATTTATTGGAATTGGACATAGTGAAGTTAACCGTCTTTATCCTCGGAGCGGATATAAACCTGCAGCGTATAACCGATATGCTCGGTCATCAGAGCCCGTGCACGTTCGATATCGCGGTCGAGGGCGGCTTCCATCAAAGCCGTATGATGCTGGATCGCCATGGCGTCCTGCAGGGCAGCGGCAGCTTCTTCGTAACCGATGGAGAGGCCGGCTGCCGCGCGCTGCGTTGGCGCCAGACCTAGAAAGCGATGGTGGCGGCGAAGCTGATCCGCGATGGTGGACCGGAAGCGCTGAAGCCAGTTCGATGTCGCAGCACCGACAAGTGCTGCATGAAAGGCATTGTGCTTCTCGTCCCATTCATCCGCCATTTCGTCGGAGGTGGAGCCGAGCACGATCTTGCAGCGTGACAGGCGGTAATGCGCCGTCACAACCGCCGATTCCCAATCCAGCCCGCCCTTCTCGATCGATTCCATGAAAAGCGGCAGTTCCACGATCATGCGCGCGCGCGTCAGATCCTCCAATTCGGCGCGCGATACGGGAGCCACCGCAAAGCCGCGATTGCTGACCGCAGTAACCAGCTTTTCAGCTTCCAGCCGCGACAGCGCCTCGCGCAGCGGCGTCCAGCCGACGCCGTAGGTATCTCGAAGCATGCTCAATCTTAGCGATGCACCTGGCCTCAACCGAGTATTGAGGATGTCGCGCCGCAACAGCCAGTAAGCCGCCTCCGTTTTGCTCAGGGCATCGGTGTCTTGCATGATCCTCATCCCAATCCCTCCGCATCGAATTATATATAAAATCCTTTTCTCTCAAAATTATATATAAAACCTGCCTGTGGTGAATATCATATATCGCAAATTGACAGTCTTGCGGCAGTCGCTATGATCCCGCGCAAGAGAGCCGGCGGAACACGGCTCCTTGTTACATTCGGGAGGAAAATATGCTGAGATCTACATCTAAATGGCTTTCCGGCCTCGTCGTCGCCGGCGCCTTCGTTGCCGGTATCGCAACGGCATCGGCCGAACCGATCAAGATCGCAATCGCCAACTTCGGTGAACATCCGCAGCTCAACGCATCGATCGCCGGCTTCAAGAAGGCGCTCGCCGACAACGGTTTCGTAGAAGGCAAGGATGTCGTCTATTCCGAGAGCAACACGAGTTTCGACGCCTCGCTTGTTCCGCAGATGATCGCTAAGCTTCAGTCCGAACACCCGAAACTGATGTACACGGTCACCACGCCGGTGTCGCAGATCGCCAAGAAGGCACTCGCAGGCTCCGGCATTCCGATCGTCTTCACCGCCGTCACCGATCCGGTCGCCGCAAAGCTCGTCCCGTCCTGGGATGCAGGCGACGTCGGGATCACCGGCTCGAGCGACCTGCAGGACATCTCCGCCATCCTGACCTTCACCAAGAAGCTGCTTCCGAATGCCAAGCGTATCGGAATTCCCTACAATCCGGGCGAGGCCAATGACGTGGCGTTGCTCGACAAGGTCAAGGCGGCCGCTCCGGCAGCCGGATTCGAAGTGGTTCCTGTCGGTGTCGACAACGTCAACGACATCCAGCAGCGCATTGCCTCGCTCGCCGGCAAGGCAGACGTGATCTACACGCCCGCTTCCAACCTGCTGCAGCCGGCAATCCCCGCCGTTGCCGCCGCCGCCCGCCAGGCACAGATCCCGATCGTCAATTCCGATGACGCGGCCGTCCGCAACGGCGTCGTTCCGGCAAGCTTTGCCGTCAACTATGAACAGGTTGGCGAAAACGCCGGCAAGATCGCCGCGCAGATCTTGAAGGGTGCCGATCCGAAGACGATCAAGCCTTCCGTTCCGGCTTACAAGGACCATGCGCCGCTGATCAACAAGACCGTGTTGAAGGCATTCGGCGCCGAAGTTCCGGCTTCGCTTGCCGATTGCAATTGCTTCACGAAGTAATTGGCGGCATCTTCTACTGCATAACTCCCTAAATCGACGTGGATTTAGGGATAAAATTATGCAGCAGATTTAAAGCGCTACAGCGATCTTTGCGCGTCATATGTGACGCGCGGCGCTGTAGGATCAATCCGATCCATGGCGGCGTTAAGACGCCGCCATTTTATAACCCTACACCGCAGAGAGGCACGGATGCTCGAGATCAAATCCGCGCGCAAGGTTTTCTATAAAGGCCAGCCCGACGAGAAAGTAGCGCTCAACGGCCTGACGCTCTCCCTGAAGACAGGCGAATTCGGCGTCGTTATCGGTTCCAACGGCGCTGGAAAGAGCAGCATGCTGAATGCGATCTCCGGCGCCCTCAGCCTCGATTCCGGTCAGATCCTCATCAACGGCGATGACGTCACGAACATGCCGGTTCACAAGCGCGCCGCGCGTCTGGCCCGCGTGTTCCAGGACCCTATGAAGGGAACGGCCGCCAGCATGACGGTCGGCGAGAACATGCTTCTTGCGGAGCTGCGCGGTAAGCGCAGAGGATTTCGCCCCGGCCTGAATGCCGCCCGCCTCGCCGCCTACAAGGAGCGCCTTGCCGTGCTCGGCCTCGGCCTCGAAAACCGGCTGGACACCAAGGTGGAGCTGCTTTCTGGCGGCCAGCGTCAATCGCTGTCCCTCATCATGGCAGTCGGCGGTTCACCCGACGTGCTGCTGCTCGATGAACATACGGCAGCGCTTGATCCGCGCACCGCCGATATCGTCATGCAGGCAACGGTGCGCACGGTCGAGGCGCTCAAGCTGACGACATTGATGGTGACGCACAACATGCAGCACGCCGTCGATTTCGGCGACAGCATCATCATGCTCGATGCCGGCCGCGTCCATCTCGAAATTACCGGGGATGGCAAGCGGCGCATCACCGTGCCCGAACTCATCGGCCACTTCGCCGTCAAGACCGACCGCATGCTGCTGGTGAGCTGAGATCATGATGGATTTCATTCAGACTACCGTTTCGAGCTTCGTCTCGCTCATCCCGGTCACGCTGGCTCAGAGCTTCATCCTGAGCTTCGTCGTTCTCGGCATCATGATCCCCTTCCGGATGCTGAGCTTTCCGGATCTGACCAGTGAAGGCGCGTTTCCGCTCGGCGGCTGCGTCTGCGGCATCCTGCTTGCCGCCGGTATCGCACCGCCGCTGGCGATCGCCGTCGCCTTCGTCGTCGGCCTTGCTGCCGGCTGCTGCACGGCCTTCATTCATCTGCGCTTCCGAATCCATACGCTGCTTGCCGGCATCCTGATGTCGACGATGCTCTACAGCGTCAATCTCGGCATCATGGGCAAGTCGAACCTCTCGGTTTTCGGCTCGCCGACCGTATTCGATTGGGTGCCGTTCGCAGCACCCGGCTTTCCGACCAGCAAGATCGTCATCGCCGGCATCCTCGCGCTGATCGTTTTGATTGCCCTCAACCTCTATTTCAAGACGGAAAAGGGTACGGCCATGCGCGCCGTCGGCTCCAATCCCGATATGGCCGAAGCGCAGGGCATCAATGTCTGGGCCGCCACTATCGGCGGCGTCGGCATCGCCAGCGCCTTTTCAGCCGCAAGCGGCGCGCTGATGGTTCAGTCGCAGGGCTTTGCAGACGTCAACATGGGTATCGGCATCCTGATCAACGGCCTTGCGGCGCTGATGATCGGCGAGGCCTTCACCGGCAAGCAGACCGTGTTACGTCAGCTGCTGGCGCCCTTCGTCGGCTCCATCATCTACTATCAGCTGGTGTCGCTGTGCCTTGCCGCCGGCATGCCGCCGCCGAACCTGAAGCTCGCCACCGGCCTGTTCGTGCTTATCATGCTGGCGCTCCCAAGCATCCGCCGCAGTCGCGGCGGAGCGGTCACCCGAGAAACCATTCGCGAATAGATTACGAGGCAACGACATCATGGATAGCCTTCCCGATCTCGCGGCCGTCGAGGCCATGGACGAGGCAGACCCGCTGCGCGTCTTCCGCAGCCGCTTCGCCCTGCCCGCCGGCGTCATCTATCTCGACGGCAACTCGCTCGGTGCTGCCTCGCACGAGGTCTTTGCCGAAGTGCGCCAGGCCGCCATGGAAGAATGGGGCAACGGCCTGATCCGCAGTTGGAACAGTGCCGGGTGGTTTCACCTGCCGCTTGAGCTCGGGGACCGCGTCGGCCGGCTGATCGGCGCCGCCGAAGGCCAGACTGTCGTGACCGACTCCACCTCGATCAACATCTACAAGACACTTCATGCAGCGCTCGCAATGCGACCGGATCGCAGCGTGATCGTGGCGGAGGGCGACAGTTTCCCGACCGATCTCTACATGGCCGAAGGCGTCGTTTCGACGCGTCCTGGTGTCACGCTACGCCTCGAAGGCCGCGATGCCGCTACCATCGAGGAATTGATCGACGACAAGGTCGCGGTCGTGCTCGTCAATCATGTCAACTACAAGACCGGCGAGTTGCGCGACATGGCGGCGCTGACGAAGCGCATTCAGGCGGCAGGCGCACTCGTCATCTGGGATCTGTGCCACAGCGCCGGCGCCCTGCCTGTCGATCTCGATGGTGCCGGTGCCGATTTCGCCGTCGGCTGCACCTATAAATATCTGAATGGCGGCCCGGGCGCGCCGGCCTTCATCTATGTTGCTAAGCGTCATCACGCCTCGATCGTCCAGCCGCTCAGCGGCTGGTGGAGCCATGCGCGCCCCTTTGCCTTCGAACGAAGCTTCGACGGCGATGCCGGCATCAAGCGTTTTCTCTGCGGCACGCAGCCCATCCTCGCCCTGCGGGCTCTGAAAGGGGCGCTGTCCATCTGGGAAGATGTGGACATGAACGCGCTTCGCCGAAAGAGCATAGCGTTGACCGATCTCTTCATCCGTCTGGTCGAAGCCAAATGCGGCCAATATGGTGTAGAACTTGAGACGACGCGTGACAGCGAAAAGCGTGGCAGCCAGGTGTCCTTCATCCATAGCAACGCCTACCAAGTCATGCAGGCGCTGATCGAACGCGGCGTCATCGGCGACTTCCGCGCCCCGTCGACATTGCGCTTCGGCTTCACGCCGCTCTATGTCGGTTATCACGACGTCTGGCGCGCCGTGATGGTGCTTGAGGAAATCCTGAGCAGCGGATCATGGAAAGACGCGCGCTTCACCGTGCGCGCCGCCGTGACCTGACCTTCAGGTACCGGCAGCTGGAGAGAGGAAGCTGAACATGAGCTATTTCAGGGTTACCGATTGGGACGCAGCCTATACCAATGGTGCCTATATCGTCGACGGTGACCAATGGCCAGCCGCCTGGGTCGAGCCAGCGAAAACCTTTCGCGACAGGCTGACGGCGGCGGGACGCGCAAAACTCGATTTCGCCTATGGTCCTGCGGAGCGCAATCGCTTCGATCTCTTTTTCCCTGAAGGCCAGCCGAAGGGATTGGTGGTCTTCGTCCATGGTGGCTACTGGCTGCAACTGGACAAGAGTTATTGGTCGCACCTTGCCGGCGGCTCCGTTGCAGCCGGATATGCCGTCGCGATTCCCTCCTATACTCTTTGCCCGGAAACTCGCATCGCCGAGATCGGCAAGGAGATTGCAGCCGCGATCACGAAAGCGGCCGAACTCGTCGGCGGCCCCATCGTTCTGACGGGCCATTCGGCCGGCGGTCAGCTCGTTGCCCGCATGATGACGACGACGTCGCCGCTGGGCGAGGCGATCTGCAAACGCATCCGGCATGTTCTCGCCATTTCCGGCGTCCACGACCTGCGGCCGATCATGAAGCGCGGCATGAACGAGCAGCTTCGCATCGATGATGCAGAGGCAAGGGCCGAAAGTCCGGCGCTTCTAGAGCCGATCGACGGCATTCGCCTTACCTGTTGGGTCGGCGGCAGCGAACGCGCCGAATTCATTCGCCAAAACGCGCTACTCGCGAATATTTGGACGGGACTTGGCGCGGCGACCGAAGTCGTGGTGGAGCCCGATAAGCATCACTATTCGATTCTGGATGGCCTCATCGAGGCCGAGCATACGCTGACGCGGGCCTTGCTAGCCGAATAACATCTTCGCGGCGGGAGAAAAGAGGTGCCCTCGGCGCTATCTGCACCGAGGGCATGCTACTATCAGCTATAGAGATAGTGTCAGTTGTTGACAGGCGCATTCATCGCCCAGGCGACGCCGAAGGGATCGCGCAGCTGGCCCCAGCGATCGCCCCAGAACATCACCTGGGGCGCGACGACTACTTCGGCTCCGGCATCGACGGCACGCTGCCACCAGAAATCGAGATCATCGACGACGAGCTGCATGGTGAAGGACTGCGGCGTTTCCAGCGCATGGCCGTATTCCGGGAAGGCATCACCGAGCATGACCGAGCTGCCGTTTATATAGAGATGAATATGCATGGTCCGGCCTTTCTCGTCGACCGGATACATGAAGGCCTGTTCGGCACCGAAGGCGCGCTTGTAGAATTCGGCTGCCTTCACAGCGCCATCTACCGTCAGATAGGCTACGACGCCGCCGCGAACCGGCACGCGCGGCTGTTGGGATTGTTCTGTTGCATCGGTCATGTTGGTCTCCTTGGAGCGGTTCTTGGTCTCATGCCCTTGTCGGGGCTGACCCAAGGACGTTGGTCAACTACCCTTCCCGACAACAAGGTACCAAATTTTTTGATTATTATTTGCGATGGCCGTCCAAGCGTTTCGGCGGTCATACATGCGCCGGCATTCAGGCGCGCATAAGCCGGGCGAGGCGAACTTCGCCTAGAATTCGCGCCAGGGCATCCTCGCGTGACATTGGCCGCCCGAGCAGGAAACCCTGCACCTCGTGATAGCCCTCGGCCCGCAATTTCGCCAATTGCGCCTCCGTCTCGATGCCTTCGGCCAATGTCACCGCATTGAAACCCGATGCAATACCGACGACGGCCCGCACAATTGCAAGATTGCCGGGATCGGCATCCATGCCGGCGACGAAACTGCGGTCGAGCTTGATCTTGTCGAAAGAGAAAGAACGAAGATAGCTGAGTGAGGAATAGCCCGTGCCGAAATCGTCGATCGCGATGCGAATGCCGAGCTCTTTGAGGGCACGCAGCAGCGACAGGCTTTGCTCGACCTCGGAAAGCAGGACGGATTCCGTGACCTCAATCTCCAGGCGTCCGGGGCAAAGACCTGTCTCGCTCAGTGCAGAAACGACGGTGGCCAGCAGGCTCGCATGACGGAATTGATAGACGGAGAGATTGATCGCCACTTTCAGGTTGCCTGGCCACTCCATGGCGGTCCGGCAGGCCTCCCGCAGCACCCAATCCCCGATCGGAACGATCATCCCCGTTTCCTCGGCGATGGGGATGAACTCAGCCGGCGCGATGAGCCCGCGCTTTGGATGGCGCCAGCGGATCAGAGCTTCGAAGCCAGAAAGAGCGTCTCCGTCCAGACGGATGATAGGTTGGTAATGGAGTTCGAATTCGTCGCTCTGCAGCGCCTCACGAAGCTCCAGCGTAAGCTGATGGCGCCGTTCAGCTTCGAGCCGCATCTCCGTCTGGTAGAACCGATAGGTCGAACGGCCGCTCGCCTTGGCGGCGTAGAGCGCCAGATCCGCATCCCGCATCAGCACGTCAGCATCGTTGCCGTGCTCCGGTGCCATGGCAATCCCAATACTGCAGGTCACGTGTTCGCGAACGCCATCCAGATCGAAAGGTGCCGAGAGCGATTGCAACAGCAGGTCGGCGAAGCGCCGGGCTCGCCCGGCATCTGCCATCCTTAAAATCAGCGCGAACTCGTCGCCGCCCAGGCGCGCGACGAAATCGCTCCCCTCGGCAAGCTGCTGGAGCCGCTCGGCAACTTGGCGCAGGAGCATATCACCGGCGGCATGGCCCTTGCTGTCGTTGATATGCTTGAAATGATCGACATCGATGTAGAGCAGCGCGATCGGCTTTTCCGGCATCGCAGCAGCCACTTGCCGAACGATGCTCTCGGAAAAGAATGCTCTGTTCGGAAGGCCGGTAAGTGAATCATGCATGGCAAGATGCGCAAGCCGCGCCTCGACGCTACGTTCCTCAGTCACGTCCTGGGAAATGCCGAGCACATAGCGCAGCGCTTGACCCGCCGGGGCGGGAAGCGCCCGTTTTGCCGTCTTCAGGATGCGTGTCACTCCATCCACCGTGTGGATGGTTTCCTCGAAGTAGACGGTTTCAGCGGTATCGAAGGCAAGCCTGTCCTGCTCCCGGAAAATCGCCGTCTGCTCATCGGAGAATATAACATTGTCCGACTTGCCGAGCATATCCTGCGCCGACCGCCCGACGATGCCGCCCAATGCCTCGTTGAACAGGATATAGCGGCCGTCCCGCTCCATATCCTTGACGAAGACGCCGACGGGGAGATTGTCGACGATGCTGTCGAGCAGCGACTGGGTGGCATCGACCTGCCGCCGTGCTGCATTGACCTCGGTGCGGTCCTGCACGATCGCCAGGATTGCCATCTTGCCGTCGAAGCGAATCTCCCGCCCATAGGTCAGAACCTCGAATGTCTCGCCATCGGCCTTCAGATGGGTCCAGCGCTGCGCCGTCTCGATGTCAGTGCGGTGGTGCACCGCATCAAGCATGCGTTCGCGTTCTTCCGGAGGCCGGATATCAAGGACGGTCATGACCGCAAATGCAGCGAGGCTATAGCCATAGAGATCGCGGGCGGCATCGTTGATGATAAGGAATTTCAACGTCTCGGGATCATAGACCCACATCGGCGAAGGATGCGTCTTGAAAAGTGACCGAAAATCGTCGTTCGGGGCGTCGGGCCAAACGGAATTCATAGGAAGGTCGACCTTGCCAATTCGAGTTTGAAGGTTAGCGAATTGGACATTGATAGGCGAAAAAACTAAATAAAATCAAAATAGTAACAAGATTAAACTTTAGGCAAAAGCCTATCGAATATGCAACGGCAGGCTTTATTTCTTCGCCCCGTTCACCGACATGGCACGGCAAATGCCCTGAGGCTCAAAGCCCTGCCTTGCCGATCGCATGGATGACGCCGTGAAGCTCGCCAAGGCCTTTCAAGCGGCCGATGAGGGAATAGCCGGGATTGGTCGGCTTATCGATATCGTCGCCGATCAGATGTCCGTGGTCCGGCCGCATCGGGATCATATGGTCTTCCCGGCCTTCCTCGCGACGCCGTGCCTCCTCCGTGAGCAATGTGCGCAGGATGGCATACATATCGCTGCGCCCCTCCAAATGGGAGGCCTCGACGAATGAACCATCGGCTTCGAGCGCAACGTCGCGCAGATGCGCGAAATTGATGCGCGAGGCGAATTCGATTGCGATAGCAAGCACATCATTGTCGGCGCGAGAGCCGAGAGATCCGACACAGAGCGTCAAACCGTTAGCCGGATCATCCACGCTGCCGAGGATGCGGCGCAGATCCGATGCCGTCGAGACGACGCGCGGCAGGCCAAAAAGCGAGATGGGCGGATCGTCGGGGTGGATCGCAAGCCTCGCACCGAGCTCTGCGGCAACCGGCACGATCTCGTGCAGAAAGGCTTCGAGATTGGCCTGGAGATCCTCAGCCGTCATGCCGTCGAAGAGGGCGATGGCCGAGCGGATGGCGTCACGGCCATAGCTGTCCTCCCCGCCGGGGAGGCCGGCGATGATATTGTTCTCCAGCCGTTGCACGGCCTCCGGCGAGAGCCCTTTCAGCCGCTCCTCGGCCCGCCGCAGCAGGTCCGGCGCATAATTCTCTTCCGCACCCTTCCTGCGCAGGACGAAAGCGTCATAGGCAACGAACTCCGCCATGTCGAAACGCAATGCGAGCGCAGTGGTCGGCATTTCGAAGCGCAAATCCGTGCGCGTCCAGTCGACAACCGGCATGAAATTGTAGCAGACGGTTTTGATGCCGGCGCGGGCGAGATTGGCGAGACTATCCTTCCAGACGTCAATCGCGGCCTTTGCCCCTGCCCCGCCGAGCTTGATGGCGCTTGGAACGGGGATCGATTCACAGACGCTCCAGCGCAGCCCGGCCGCTTCCACCAGCGCCTTTCGCGCTTCGATTTCGGCCGGCGTCCAGACGCGCGAATGCGAGACGTCATGCAGTGCCGTGACGATGCCTGTCGCGCCGGCCTGGCGCGCATGCAAGAGCGGAACGAGATCCTTCGGGCCGAACCAACGCCAGCAGCTTTCCATATGATCCCCCTCCATTTGTCCAGCAAAATACCGCTGAAAGGCGAAATGTCTATCATTATTGGTCGCTTGACGCCACTATTGACCAACAATATGCTTTCAACCACGGGGGAGAGATGGTGGTGGATACCGCTAATATTGAGGATAAAGGTTCGGCGGTCGATCAGGTAGTCGACGCGCTGCGGCGGCTGTTGCGCGAGCGCAATCTCGGTCTCGGAGATGCCCTGCCCTCAGAAGCCGAGCTCGCGTCCATGTTCAATGCCAGCCGCAATACAGTGCGCGAAGCGATCCGCATCTTGAGGGCCTATGGCATAGTCGAAAGCCGCCAGAAGGTCGGCGCGGTGATTACGGACCGCCGCCAGCAGGCGCTGATGGACCTCTTCTCCTTCGCTATCGACATCTCGGCAGAAAGCTTTCTAGATATTCAGGGATTTCGTCGTCTCATCGAGATCAATCTTAGTGATCTTCTGTTCGAAACTGCCGATGAAACCGCCATCGAAAGGCTACGCTCCATCAACGACGCGATGAAGGCCGCATCGACATTGGCCGAGGCTGCGAAACTTGATTTCAGGTTTCATGCCGCCCTTGTCGGCTTCGCCGGCAATCAGACCCTGTCACAAGTCTATGGCATTCTGCAGCCATTGTTGCAGCGGCTTATGGAGGCGGGCAAGCGCTCACGCGAGGCTGTCGACAGCGCCTACCATGATCACCGCGTCATCATCGAAGCGTTGGAACAACGGGATCGAATCGCTTACGCCTATCACATGAATCGCCACCTGCAGGCGGGCCTGCAATTCATCGCGCCAAAGGCTGTTTGAGACATCCATTTCATCACGGATACATGACATGAAAAGACAGACGCTCGACACCGGCTGGACCATCTCGCGCCTTCGCGCGCCCTCCAGCGCACCGGCCCTGCCTAATTCGATCCCCGCGACCGTGCCGGGCAACGTTCATCTCGACCTGATGGCGGCGCAGCTGATCACCGATCCCTATCTCGACGTCAACGAAATCTCGCAGGACTGGATTGGGCGTTCCGCCTGGCGCTATCGTCTGGCCTTTGACTGGGGTGGCGAGGACGCCGAGCGCATCGATCTCTCATGTCTTGGCCTCGACACGGCATCACGCCTGGAACTGAACGGCAGTTTGCTTGGCGAAACCTGCAACATGCATCGCAGCTACCGCTTCGATATCGGCAATCATCTGAAAAGCGGCCGTAACGAGCTGACCGTCGATTTCCAATCCGCCTATGAACATGGTGAGAAAGTCCGCAAGCAGCTCGGCAGCGCCGCCGATATCCCGCAAAATTATCCCGGCCCGAGCAATCTCATCCGCAAGATGGCCTGCAACTTCGGCTGGGACTGGGGGCCGACCGTCGTCACTTCGGGCATCTGGAAACCGATCCTGATCGAGAGCTGGTCGAAGGCGCGTCTCGGCAGCATCCGCCCTGAAATCACGCTGCAAGGCAGCCAAGGCGTTGCGCGCCTGCATGTCGAAATCGAATGGGCTGACAAGGGCACGGATAGTGTGGCGCTCGTCCTCTCCATCGGCGGCAAGCGAGCGGAAGTGCGCGTCGCGCAAGGCGAGACCCACGCGCTGATCGAATGCCGCATCGACAACCCGCAGGTCTGGTGGCCGCATGGCATGGGCGCTCAACCGCTTTACGATCTCGACCTGCAGCTGCTCGGCTCGGATGGGGCGGCGCTCGACGGCTGGAAGCGGCGCGTCGGCTTCCGCTCCGTGCGGCTGGATACGACACCGGACGAGATTGGCTCGGCCTTCACGCTTGTCGTCAACGACGTGCCGGTCTTTGCCCGCGGCGCCAACTGGATCCCCGACGATTGCTTCCTGCCGCGCGTGACTCGCGAACGCTATCGCGAGCGAATTGCTCAAGCCCGCGACGCCAATATGAACATGCTGCGCGTCTGGGGCGGCGGCATCTACGAGACCGATACGTTCTACGAGGAATGCGATGCCGCCGGCATCATGGTCTGGCAGGATTTCCTGTTTGCCTGCGCCGCCTATCCCGAAGAAGGGCCGGTCTACAGCGAGATTGAGGCGGAAGCGCGCGAGGCGATCACAAGGCTTATGCCTTACGCCTCGCTGGTGATCTGGAACGGCAATAATGAGAATATCTGGGGCTATTTCGACTGGGGCTGGCAGGACGTGCTCGGCAATCGCCCATGGGGCGCCGGCTACTACCTCGACCTTCTGCCGAAGCTGGTGGCCGAGATCGATCCGACCCGGCCTTATTGGCCAGGCAGCCCCTATTCCGGCTCCATGGAAATCGCGCCGAATGCCGATGAGCACGGCTGCAAGCACATATGGGATGTCTGGAACGAGGTGGGCTACGAAACCTACCGCAGCTACATCCCGCGCTTCTGCTCCGAATTCGGCTGGCAGGCGCCACCGACCTTCGCAACACTTGCCCAATCCGTTCGCGAGAAGGATCGCGCCCCGGCCTCTCCCGCGGTCTTGCATCACCAAAAGGCAACCGGCGGCAACGATAAGCTTCTGCAGGGGTTAGAGGGCTGGTTTCCCTGCCCGCAAAACTTCGACGACTGGCTCTTCGTCACGCAGCTGAACCAGGCGCGCGCGATCAGCTTCGGCATCGACCACATGCGCTCGCATCGGCCGACCTGCATGGGCACGATCGTCTGGCAGCTCAACGATTGCTGGCCGGTCACCTCCTGGGCGGCCATCGATGGCGCCGGTCGGAAAAAACCACTCTGGTATGCGTTGAAGCATAGCTATGCGCCGCATCTGCTCACCATCCAGCCGCGCGGCAATGGGCTGGCGGCCGTTGCCGTCAATGACGCAACGCTATTCTGGCGTGTGCCCTTCACAGTCGAGCGCTTCGATTTCAACGGCACGCTGCTTGCCCGTCATCACCTCTGGCGCGTCCTGTGCGATCGTTTCGAGAATGCCGATATCGAGATCCCAGCCGAGGTCGCGACCCCGAGCGATCCGCGCCGGGAATATCTGCGTGCGCGTCTCGGCGATGCCGAAGCCTGGTGGTTTTTTGAGAAGGATATGAAGTTGCAATATCCGCAGCCGCGCTTCGACATCGAAAGTGTCCAGACAACGGATGGGATTGCTGTTACCATCACGGCGCAGTCTTTCCTGCGCGATGTCTGCCTGTTCGTCGACCGCATCAGCCCGAATGCCGAAGTCGATGAGATGTTGGTCAATCTAGCACCGGGCGAAAGCAGGACCTTCAAGGTCAAAGGCATCTCCAAGGAAACCTTCGATGATGCCGATCTTTCGGCTGTTATCCGCACGGCCAACCAGGTTGCGGAGCTTCCGCATCATTGAAACCGGGTGCTCTCTCACGGAAAAGATCCGGCGCATTACGCCGGATCGAGCCCTGTATTTTCCGGAAGCAGTCACAAAAGATTGCGCTGGTGAATGGCGAATTGCCTCCTATGATCGGGCGCCGCCTTGTGATCTAGTGCCCTTCATCCGATCCATGAATCAGCGAGATCACGCTTATGTCCTCGGACACCAATCGCAGCTTTCAAACGCCCCGCCGCGAAGAACTTGGCCTCACTACACTCAGCAATACCGCCGGACTTTCGGCTTCGGCACTGCCGAATGGCACGCTGTTTTCGATCGACTTTGCCGACCAGCAGGGCGGCGTCATGATCAATCAGGTCCTCGGTTCGCCCGTCTACGGCGGCATCGGCCGGCTCTTTCTGCGCATCGGCGGCGCCAAGCCGGTAACGACTGAAATCGTCGGTCCGAAGGCTGCAGTACAATTCGGCCACGGCGGAAACGGTTTTTCCTGGAGCGGCGAAACGGCCGGCATCAAGCACACGGTCAGTCTGCGGCTGCACCCGAGTGAGACCGCATGGTTCTGGCAGGTTTCGCTGGAAAACAACACCAACGCGACGCTTTCGACCGACCTCATCCTCGTTCAGGATGTCGGTCTCGGCGACCGCGGCTTCCTGATGAACAGCGAGGCCTATGCCTCACAATATATCGACCATCACATCGCCACCCATGCCGCCTTCGGCCCTGTCATCATGAATCGACAAAACCTTAAGCAGGGCGGCGGGCGAAATCCGTGGCTCGCGCAGGGTTGCCTCGAGGGTACCGCGGCTTACGCGACCGATGCAATCCAGCTGCTGGTGCCATCGAAGGGTGACGATGGCGTCATGGTACCGGACTTCGGCACCAGCCTGCCAAGCGCGCGCCGCCAGCATGAGGTCGCCTGCCCGACAATCCAGTCGAAGCCGCTTTCGCTCGCCACAGGTGGCGCCGCCACTACGACCTTCTTCGGCCTCTTCATCGCTGATCATCCGGCCGCTTCCAGCGATACCGATCTTTCCCATCTCGATGGCCTGCCGAAACTTCAGGGCGAATTGGTGATCGACACGATTGCTGCCGCTCAATCGGCACGCAGTCTCGTGCAGGATGCCCCCCTTGCTGACAGCGGCAGCCTGGATCAGGCCGCCATCGACGCGCTTTATCCGAAGCGGATGTTGGAGGAGCGCGCCGACGGAAAGCTGCTCTCCTTTTTCGTGCCGGATGGAGCGCACAACAGGCACATCGTGCTCCAGGAAAAAGAACGCCTGGTGGCCCGCCGCCATGGCGCTATCGTTCGCAGCGGCCAGAATATGCTGCTCGACGACCAGACGCTGGCTGCCACCTGCTGGATGCAGGGCATCTTCGCCGCGCAGTTGACCATAGGCAACACGTCCTTCCACAAGCTCTTCTCTGTTTCCCGCGACCCTTACAATCTGACGCGGTCGAGCGGCCTGCGCATCCTCGTTGATCTCGGCGATGGCTGGCGCCTGCTCGGCGTGCCTGCCGCCTTCGAAATGGGGCTCAGCGATACCAAATGGATCTACAAGCTCCCCGGTCGCACCATCATCGTTTCGGCAATCGCCTCCGGCGATGATCCGGCCATGCAATGGAGCGTTTCGGTGGAGGGCGAAGCCTGCCGTTTCCTCGTCTTCGGTCATATCGTTCTCGGCGAGCGCGACTATGAAGCCGTAGCGAATATCACAGTCGATACGGCGGGCAAGCGCATCTACTTCCGGCCGCAGCCATCCTGGCTATGGGATCGATATCCAAAGGCTGGATACCATCTCGTCACGTCGACGCCGGATGCACTCGCAGCCGTTGGCGGCGACGAGCTGCTTTACACCGACGGCACCGCCCGCAACGGCCCATTCATCGCCCTGAAATCGTATCCGACGAAGGAGTTGCGCTTTGCCGTCACGGGATCGATGACCGATCCGGATGCGGCCCAAGCCCTTGCCGCGCGCTACAGCGCCGGTGTCGACAGCAAAGAGATGCTCGCGCCCGCGCAACGCTTCTGGAGCCATGTGACGCGGGGCGCCCGCATTGAGGGCGATGGCCGCGATGTGGCGGCACAGGCGATCATGCTGCCCTGGATTGCGCATGATGCCATCGTCCATTTGAGCGTGCCGCACGGGCTCGAGCAATATACCGGGGCTGCCTGGGGCACGCGTGACGTGTGCCAGGGGCCGATCGAATTCCTGCTTGCCTACGAGCATGACGAAGAGGTCCGGCAGATCCTTTCGACGCTCTTTTCCGAACAGTATCGCGATCGCGGCGACTGGCCGCAATGGTTCATGCTGGAGCCCTATGCCAATATCCGCGCCGGCGAGGCGCATGGCGATATCATCGTCTGGCCGCTGAAGGCGCTCTGCGACTATATCGAGGCGACCGGCGACCTCACCTTCCTCGCCGAAACGGTGCCGTGGCGCGCCGACGACACGATGCAGCTGACCTCGGAACGCGCGACGATCTCCGATCACATCGAGAAACTGCTCGACACCGTACGGAGCCGCTTCGTGCCGGGCACAAGCCTCATCCGCTACGGCGAAGGTGACTGGAACGACAGCCTGCAGCCGGCCGATCCGCATCTGCGCGACTGGATGGTCAGTAGCTGGACGGTATCGTTGCTTTACGAACAGCTGGTGCGCTACGCCAATATCCTGACGCTTGCCAGCCGAAATGAGGAAGCACAGGCGCTACAGGCGACTGCGGTCGCCATGCGCGCCGATTTCAACCAGCTTCTGATGCGCGATGGCATCGTTGCCGGCTATGGCGTCTTCGATCCGAGCCATGACGGTGTCGAATTGCTGCTGCATCCGGAGGATACGCGCACCGGCCTCCATTATTCGCTGATCGCAATGACGCAGCCCATGATCGGGGGCCTGTTCACGCCCGATCAGCGCCATGCCCACATGAAGATCATCCGCGAGAATCTGCTGTTCCCGGATGGTGTGCGACTGATGGAGAAGCCGGCGACCTATTCCGGCGGTCCGGAAAAGCTGTTCCGACGCGCCGAATCCTCCTCCTTCTTCGGCCGCGAAATCGGGCTCATGTATGTCCATGCGCATCTGCGTTACTGCGAAGCCCTAGCGCTCGAAGACGACGCGGAGGCTGTATGGGCGGCGCTCGCACTTGCCAATCCGATTGCCGTCAGCGGACGCGTGGAACATGCGTCGCTGCGCCAGCGTAACACCTATTTCAGCAGCAGCGACGCGGCCTTCGACGACCGCTATCAGGCTTCCGCGGAATGGGCGCGCGTCAAGGCGGGCGATATCGCCGTCGACGGCGGCTGGCGCATCTATTCGAGCGGACCCGGCCTCTATACCAAGAGCCTCATCGGCAACGTCTTCGGCTTCAAACGGCAATTCGGCCGGCGCATCCGCAAGCCGCTCCTGCCGACCTCGATCGGCGCCTGCGAGGTCGAGCTGGATTTCAAGGCTTGAGCAGTCGCGAATAGCAAAAGGGGCCGTAGTAACCGCTCCTTTTGCTAACCTGGAATAGTCGCCGACATATCTGAGAGTGCCTTCTTGCCGCCGTGGATTTTCTAGTTAACCGAATCGGCTAAGCTTACCCGGATGTGCAAGGCCCGGAGGCGGATTTGGAAACGGCGCTCTATCTCCCCATCAAGTCATTTCTCGAAACCGCCGGCTATGCGGTGAAAGGCGAGATCGGCGGCTGCGACCTCGTCGGCCTGACTGATGGCGAGCCTCCGGTCGTCGTCATCTGCGAACTGAAGATGACCTTCAACCTCGAACTCATCCTGCAGGCGGTAGATCGCGCCGCTGCCAGCGACGAGGTCTGGATCGCCGCCCGCGTCTCGGCAAAGGGCAAGGGGCGGGAAGGCGATCGCCGCTTTCGCGATCTTTGCCGCAGGCTCGGCTTCGGCATGCTGTCCGTCTCGGACAACGACGAAGTCGACATCGTCGTCAGCCCCGTCGCGCCGATGCCGCGCAAGAATGCACGGCGCAGGTCGCGCCTTGTCGACGAACATCGTCGGCGCAAGGGCGACCCCGCTCTTGGCGGCAGCACCCGCAAGCCGATCATGACTGCCTATCGCCAACAGGCCCTTGCCTGCGCTGCCGCTATCGAAAATGGCGTGCAACGCCCGAAGGATATGCGCGAAGCGGCACCGAAGGCGCCACAAATTCTGAGGGATAATGTCTATGGCTGGTTCGAGCGCATCGACCGCGGCATCTACGCACTGACGGAGCTTGGAACGGAGGCTCTCAAGAGATGGCCGGTAGCGCAAAGCTAAATATGGAAAAATTCCGGCCGACCAACATTAAATTCATGTAATATCTAAAAATTTTGCAATAAAAACATGATCAATATTTAATTTGTAAAAGTTTCTTGGCAGATCATATTAACACCAAGCGCCAATTCAAATCTATACTTTGCTTCCCAGAGTAAAAACGGGAAACAAAGTCGCTCGCAAAATTGACGCGGAACCAATCGAAGCCCGTTCCGAATATGGACGGGCCGTCAAACCGCCAACGATCTCGCAAGGGACTTTTGCCATGCCTTCTCTTCTCCGCAAACATCGCACAGCCGCCATCGTCGGCGCCGCTATCATCGTCGGCGCCGGCGCATTGCCCTTCGCCTTCAGCACATCCGCAACCGTCGCCTCGGCCGCCGAACCGGCCGGCATCATCGCACCCGGCGGCTCCTTCGCTCCGATCGTCGATGCCGACAAGCCGGCCGTCGTCACCGTCACCACCACCATGAAGGCGACCGATACCAGCGCCGACAGCAGCAACTCGCCGATGGACGAGCAGTTCCGGCAATTCTTCGAAAACCAGGGTATCCCCTTCCCGAAACAGATGCCGCGTCAGCAGCAAAGCCAGCGCGCCATGGCGCTCGGTTCCGGCTTCATCATCAGCCCGGATGGTGTCATCGTCACCAACAACCACGTCATTCAAAACGCCGTCGAGATCAAGGTGACGCTTGATGACGGCACCGAGCTACCGGCCAAATTGCTGGGCGCCGATGCCAAGTCCGACCTTGCCATCCTGAAGATCAACGCGCCGAAGCCACTCGCCACCATCGCCTGGGGCGATTCCGACAAGCTGAAGCTTGGCGATCAGATTCTGGCGATCGGCAATCCCTTCGGCATCGGCACGACCGTTACCGCCGGCATCGTCTCGGCCCGCGGCCGCGACCTGCATAGCGGCCCCTATGACGACTTCATTCAGATCGACGCGCCCATCAACCACGGCAATTCCGGCGGACCGCTGGTCGACCGCGAAGGCAATGTCGTCGGCATCAACACCGCCATCTACTCGCCGAACGGCGGCAGCGTCGGTGTCGGCTTTGCCATTCCTTCAGCCGAGGCCAAGGCAATCGTTGCGAAACTCGAGAAAAACGGCTCGATCGATCACGGCTATCTGGGTGTCGCCATCCAGCCGGTGACCTCGGATATCGCCAATGCCATGGGCCTCTCGCAGACCCAGGGCGCGCTTGTCGCCAGCGTCAACGACGATACGCCAGCCGCCCGCGCCGGCATCAAGAGCGGAGATATCGTCACGGCAGTCGGCAACGAAACCGTCAAGACGCCAAAGGATCTGTCGCGGCTGGTCGCCGATCTCTCTCCCGGCGACAAGCGCTCGGTCACATTGTGGCGCGACGGCAAGAGCATGGATGTCAATGTCACCATCGGCGGCAATGACGATAGCAAGCAGGCAGCCAACGACGCTGGCGATGGCAAGGTGCAGCCGTCCAACCAGCCAAGCATCGGTGTCGGCCTTGCCAACCTCACACCGGATGTGCGTGAGCAGCTGAATCTGCCGCATGGTGTCGAGGGCGCCGTCGTTGCCAGCGTCAATCCGGACAAGCCCGCCGCTGCGGCCGGCATCCAGACCGGCGACATCATCGTCTCGGTCAACGACCAGCCGGTACGCAACGCCCATGAGGTTCAGACGGCCGTCGCCAAGGCCGGCAAGGATGGTCGCAAATCCGTGCTGCTGCTGATCGAGCGCGACGGCAACAAAACCTTCGTCGCAGTCCCCTTCTCGGCGGCTTAAGCATCTGAAGCATTGTATAATCGGCCCGCTTCCTGCAATGGAACGGGCCGATTGACGTTACGTCACCAGAATACCCTGGCGCTCAGCAATACCGATCTTGGCCTGCGCTCCCGCGTTGAAAGGCAGGAAGTCTGCCTCGATGCCATCGCTGAAGATCACCCCATGCTCCGCCATTTCGGAGACGACTATCATCGGTATCTCTTCATCGACCTGCCCCGACACCAGCGAAACACCGGTCGTCCGGCTGGGAAAAGGCTCCCGTACGAAATAGTGCAGGAACTGCGCATCCCAGGGAAAGGAAGCATCGGCAATGCCCGCCGTCAGCTCCACGCCGCAGCTCGCGGCCGCACCCACCCAGCCGGCATAGAGGCTTTTCAGCCAGCCGGTCGAGCCCATCCCTGTGGAAACGATGATGCCGCTCGACGACTGCCGCTCGTGCCGTTCACCGATCTGAAGATCGTAGCGCGCCGAGACATGACTGCGCGGGCCGATGAAGAGGTCGTTCACCGCGTAGAGCACCTCTCCGGTATTGAGTGCCGCCTTTGCCATGCTGATCTTTTTGAGCGGCCGGCGCTGCGCCAAGGCTTCGGGGACGATCTTGCGCAAATCGGCCGCCTGGAAGGGCAACAGCACTCCGTCCCATCGTTTCGGATCGGGATTGACGCCAAGCACATTCTGACCGTCGAGATATTTCAGCGTATTGGCGATTAGGCCATCCTGCCCAAGCACGACGACGAGATCGTCGCCGCCGAATATGAAGTTTGCCAGATAGCGGCGGTTGAGTGTCTGCACCCTGGCAACAGAGCGCAGACTTGCTTCGACGTCGCGCGCTGCCGCCTGATAACGCTGGTGTTCCGCGAGATAATCGCCGAAATCCGCGCCTAAGTGCTCGACGAAAAACTGCGCCTGCTGGACGGTATTAAAGCGCGCGGCCAGTTCGTCAAGGCGGGTGTCGCGTACAATCAGCACGATCTTTCTATCTTCAGCCTTTGCGTTGTTTGCAACAGGCATGACTTATCCCCTTGCCTGAGGTTGCAGCATCTCGCGCAGGAGATCGGGGGTGACGTTCAGCTGGCCGATCTTGGTGGCGTTGTCGGCAAGATCGCGGAAGGCGAGCGCCATCAACTGACCAGGATCCATGCCGACCGAAGCGAGCGCCTGCAGCATCTTGGGATCGGCATCACCAAACGATTTCATCATGGCAGCAAGGCCATAGGCTTTCGCGTCGGCTTCCTCGCGCGCATTGGCCGAGGCGAGAGCAACGAGCGCCTTGTTCTGCTCTTCAAGCGCGATCTTGCCGATCATTTCCTCCTGGCGGATTTGAAGCTGCCGCTCCTGCACCGAGCGCTCGGCATCCATCTGTGCCTCCCGTACTTGGCGCTTCTTGTTTTCGACAGCGATTTCGGTTGCGAGCTCATTCTCCTTAATCGTCCGCTCCTGCTCGACGCTTGCATTGCGGCGGGCATAGATCGCCTCGTCGGCACTGCGCAGCAGCGCTTCGCGCGCTCCGGCCTCCAGCGCCTTGGCAGTTTCAGGTTTCGGCTTCACCGCCAGGATCGACAGGCTGAGCAGTTCAAGACCCAGCGCCCGCAGCACCGGGTGGTCATGTAATGTAGTCGCGACACGCCCGACCAGCAGCTCGCCGGCCGCCAGCACCTCCTTCAGCGACAGGGCCTGCACTTCGGCGCGCATGACGACCTGAACCTGATCGATCAGCCGCTGCGATAGTTTCTGCGGGTCTTCCGAACCGTAAACACCTTTGGCATTGAACGAGAAATCGAGCAGTTCCGCCGTCCGTTTCGGCTCAGCAATACGATAGGTAATCTGCCCCTGAACCGTCACTTCTTGGAAGTCCAAGGTCACCTCGGGAAAAATGAAAGGCTCGTTGACGCTGGCTGTCGGCACCACGACCAGCGAGCTCGATGGCGCGAAATACCAGAACGAGAGCCCTGCTCCCTCCCGCTGCGGCCGGCCGCTCCGGTACTGGATCACATACTGGGTCGGTTGGGCCTTGATGAAACAAAATCCAAATATGACTGCCTCCTGGAAGTGGCGCTTCAAACTATGATGACGCGAACAAATACGACTTAGTGAATTTTGTCAACTAAGTTAGTTGAAACTTTACACTAAGGTTTCGCTGCGTTATGTTTCCAGTCATGAGCAGCTCTGAAGACCCCCATCAAAGGCCGATCGTTTCAGTCGATCTCGCAATCTTCGCCCTGCCGGCGGACGGGCTCGAGGTTCTGCTCGCCCGACGCGGCACAGAACCATTTGCCGATCACTGGGCCTTGCCCGGCGGCTGGATTCATATCGATGAAGATGAGAGCCTGGAGGCCGCGGCAAGACGCGTGCTCAGCGACAAGACAGGCATCGCGGCGCCCTATTTCGAGCAGGTGGGCGTCTTCGGTGATGGCAAACGCGATCCCCGCGGCTGGAGCTTGAGCGTGACATATATGGCATTGATCGCACAGGATGCCGTCAGCCTACAGCATGGCGGCAATATGACCGACGTCGCCTGGCATCCGATCGCGGGTGATAGGATGGCGGAGCCGCTGGCTTTCGACCACGCCGCCATATTGAAGGCGGCGCTCTCCAGATTGCGCAACAAAGTCGAATATACGACCCTGCCGGCGCACCTCCTGCCGAAAGCTTTCACCTTGAGTGAATTACAGGCCGTCTATGAGCGGCTTCTCGGCCGCCTTCTCGATAAATCCGCCTTTCGCAAACGCATCGCGGAAGTCAATTTCATCGAGCCGATTGCCGGGGGAATGCGACGCGGCAGCAATCGCCCAGCTCAGCTCTATCAGCTCAAGCAGGCACGCTCGACCGTCTTCTTCGACCGGACGATCTGAAACGCTGAATTCCACAGAAGAGGCTGCTCGCCTTTGACATAGGACTCTTTTTGTCCAAACTCTGCCTTTGTGATGGTACAAATAGCGCCCGAGCCGATTGAAACGGTCGGGCGGGACATTTAAACCGCGCTGGCGATATCAGCGGCTGGGCCTTTAAACAGGAATAAGCGGCGGCAGGAGTTGGAGTGACTGATCCATACGATATTCTCGGCGTTGCGCGCGATGCGAGCGAAGAGCAGATCAAGGCGGCCTATCGCAAGCGCGCGAAGGCAGCGCATCCGGATTCCGGCGGCGATACCGACGCTTTCGCGCAACTGCAGAAAGCTTACGAGCTTCTTCTCGACCCCGTTCGCCGCAAGGTGTTCGACGATACCGGCTATGATGTCGAACTGACCGATGCCGTCGACCTGCAGGCGCTGGTCGCGATCGAAAAGCTGATTACCGAGGTCGTGCTGGACGAGCGGGAGCCGGGCACCTTCGATCCGGTCGCCAAGATGCGCGCGAGCCTTCTGGAAGAAATTCGCAAAGCGAATTTCAGCAAGAGCGAACTCGAGCGACATTCCAATCGAATCGGCCTTCATCTGGAGCGGCTGGGCAAACGGCCGGGCAAGGACGTGGTCGGCCACATGCTGCGTGCCCGCATCAAGGCGATCGCCACCGCCATCAGCGAAACGGAAGCGAAGATCGGCGCCAGCGAACGCGCCTGCGACATGCTCGAAGGCTATTTTTACGAAATGAACGAGCCTCCGGAGGAAACGGAGACAGCTCCCAAAATCGAATGGGACGAGCCGAGAGTCCGCTCAGCTGCGCAGTAGCGGCGGCGCTTTTCGTCGTATTGAAGAGACAGATTTCGCGTTTGCCTTGATCGCCAGATCACTTTCAGCAACGCAATGTTGCATTGCAACAATTCTCCCTGGACAAATCGAGGGGCTGGCCTAGATCTAGCATCCAGCACGCCGCCGCGTTTCCATCGAGCGACGGCGAAGCGGCAATGGCGGGCGCCCTATTTCGGCATTCGCCGAAGGTCTAAAACGGCGAGGTATGCGTTTGCTGGCTTCCGAAGCGGATGAAGTCGTCTTTGAACATTTAAGCGAAAACCGATCGCGGGCTGCATTGAGAGGCGCCTTCTGGTCGGCGCTGGACACGTTGATCCCGACGGCGCTCAACAGCCTGGTCTTCGTCGTCACGTCGCGTTTTCTTCTGCCCCAGGATTTCGGCCTGGTCGCACTCGCCTTCGCCATCGTCAGTTTCGCTTCCGGCTTCGGCCCGACGGCCTTTGGCGAGGCCTTGATCCAGCAGAAATCCATTCGGCGCAGCCACCTCGATACAGTCTTTTGGCTGTCCTTTGTCTCCGCGGCGGTCCTTTATGCCGCGCTGTTTGTGCTTTCCCCGTTTCTTGCCCACTCGGTCGGGCATGACGACATCGTCAAGCTGCTACTGATCATCGGGCTGAAAATCTTCTTCGACATGATGATCATCGTGCCAAATGCCTTGATCGGCCGCACGATGTCTTTTCATCTCGCAGCGGCCCGTACCGCGATCGCCACTACCGTTTCAGCGACCATCTGTCTTGCGCTGATCTTTGCCGGTTTCGGGTTGTGGGCGCTTGCCATTGCGCAGATCGCCGCTCCCGCTGCCGCCTGCGTTGCCGCTTTCTGGGGCGCAAAATGGCTGCCGGGTTTCCGGATCAAGCTCTCGAGCCTGCGTGAATTGTTGCATTACGGTATCTTCGCCTCGGGCAACCGCTTCCTCCAGACCATGAATCTCGACCAGCTAATTATCGGAACGCTGGTAAGCCCGGCCGCCCTCGGTATCTATAATTTCGCACGGCGTCTCTACGAGATGCTCAACAATGTCGTCGCGGGCGGCCTGAATTCCGTCAGTCACGTGCTGCTCTCGTCACTGCAGCATGATAAGGACAAAGTGCGCGAAGCATTCCTCATGGCGACCTTCGGTTGCTCGCTGGTGTCTTTCCCGGCCTTCATGGGGCTTGCCGCGGTCGCCGACGATGCCATTCCGCTGATCTTCGGACCGCACTGGGCCGCCGCCATCTGGCCGGTTCGCTTCTTCTGCGTCATCGGTCTGATGGCTGGCATCGGCATTATCCAGGCTTCCTTGATCACCAGCCAGGGCAGATCCGACTGGTGGTTCTACTATCAGCTGGTGCGCAATGTCGTCTCGATCCTCACCGTGCTCGTTCTTCACCAATATGGGGTGACGACTGTCGTTTTCGGGCTAATGCTCGGAGTGGTGATGCTCTGGCCGGTGACGCTGTGGATGGTGTCGCGATTGATCGGCCTCAGCATTTTGGAATATTTTGGCCAGTTCCTGAGGCCTATCGCCGCTTATCTCGGCATGCTTGTCGCCGTCTTGGCAATCTCGTCGGCCTTGATCAACCAGCCCCTGGCGGAACGCCTTGTCTGCGAAGTCCTGGTCGGTGGCCTCGCCTATTCGGCCCTTATCCTTCTCTTCTGCAGGGAAAGGGTCCTTTTCCTCGTGCGGACCACGCTGCAAGGCCGGCTCGCGAAGGCACAGTAGCGGTCATCGCGAATAAGGACGGAAACAAGGCTCATTCGATCTCGCGATAGAATACCAAGTCGGAAAGGCGCCTCATGACACTGGTTACGTTCATCATTCCCGTTCGCCATCAGGCCAATTCCAATGATTGGCCGGCGCTGAAACGACGCCTGTCGCAAACGATCGCATCGATCGCCGGGCAGTCCAACAAAAACTGGCGCGGCGTAGTCGTCGCCAACGAAGGCGCCGATCTACCGGATCTGCCGCCGAATTTTACTGCGGAACGCGTGACCTTCCCGCCAAACCAGCTGCATGACATCAATGGCGCCGATCGCGAGAAGGTCTACGATGCGTTCCGGCTGGACAAGGGCCGCCGCGTCCTGAGTGGCATGCTTTCGGCGCGCGACACCCGCTTCTTCATGATCGTCGACGACGATGATTTCGTCAGCGCCAATATCGTCGATTTCGCGGCTCGAAATAGCGACGCGAACGGCTGGAAAATCGACCGGGGCTATCTCTGGAACGAAGGCGGCCGTCTGCTTATGCATCACAACGACTTCGCCAATTATTGCGGGACATCATTGATTATCCGCTCCGATCTCTATCGCCTACCGGCGACCTTCGAGGATGCCGAGATCGATTACATCAAATCCATGCTCGGCAGCCATGTGCGCATCGGCAAGCTGCTTGCCGATGGCGGCTCTCCCCTCGGTTCGCTGCCCTTCCGCGGCGCCATCTATCGGGTCGGCCATGCCGGCGCCCACAGCAAATCCTCCAACCTGATCAGGACCCATTTCCTCAATCGGTCGGTGTTGACAAACCCCCGCCAGTTCCTGGGCAATCTTTCGCGGGTACGCCCGCTCGATCGAAATTTGAGAAGCGAATTCTTCGGCGCGCGTGCGGCCGGATAGCTTAGGCGTTACCTTTTCTCCCAACGAGGTTTCGATCAATGCCGGCTGATGCAACGAGACATAGATATGCCGCCCTGGATGCGATGCGCGGGCTGGCGGCATTCGCCGTCGTCGTCTATCACCTCGACAGGCCCTATGCGCCGTCAGCCTATATCGCAGTCGATTTCTTCTTCGTGCTCAGTGGCTTCGTCATCGCCAGAGCCTATGGTGAAAAACTCGCAAGCGGCATGACCGTGCGTGCCTTCATGAAGGCACGCTACGCGCGTCTTTATCCGCTCTTCCTCATCGGCAGCGTCTACGGTCTCGTCCAGTTGCTGCTGCATTGGCAGGCATCTGGTGTTGGACGGTCCGATCTTGCGGCAAGCATCCTTACGACCATATTCATGCTGCCTTCGCCGAGTTTTCTGACGCGGTCGGCCGGAGACATCTTGGCGCTTTATCCGCTGAATGGCCCGGCATGGTCGCTTTTTTGGGAACTACTCGCGAACCTCGTATTTGTGCTCATACTGTTCAGGCTAAAGACGCGGAGCCTGATCCTTATCGCGGCCGCATCTCTCGCGCTGCTGATCGGTTCGGTCCTCTTCCACAAATCGCTTGACCTCGGTTGGGAATGGCACTCCGTGGACGGCGGCTTTGCCCGCGTCTTCTTTTCCTTCACGCTCGGAATGATCATCTATCGGCTTCGAAGCAACACTGCGCTTGGCTGGACCATGAACAGCTATGCCGCCCTGCTGCCCATCGCCACGATCTTGATCTTGCTGTTTTTGCCAAGCTATTCGCTGAAATCCGCGCTTGTTTTCTGCATCCTGATCTCGCCGCTCATCGTCCTTGCCGGCACGATGCTCGAATTGCCGGCCAGACTGCAACGGCCCGGCATCTTTCTCGGCTATCTCTCCTACCCGATCTACATGTGCCATCGCGGCTTTACCGAAATTTATGGGCAGCTGATGCGCGATGTCCACTTGCCGCAGCCGGTCTACATCGCAATCTATCTGGCCGCGATTTCCATCATTGCGCTCGCCTCTTCCAAGCTTGCTGAAATCCTGGTTCGCTCTACCGGCGCCTCGAAAGCCACTCCCAAAGCTATTGAAGCCAGCCAACGCGGCTGACTGTCTTGGAAGATCACGTGTGAACGGCGGCAAGTGCGATTGCATCGGCAACCTCCTCGCGCCGCTCCGAGAGATTGGCCGTCGCGACGCGCAAATGGCTGCTGGGCAGGACCGAGAACTTGGCACCGGGATGCACTGCAATACCCCGAGCAGCCAGCGTCACCATTGCGAAGGGTTCCGACGAGACCGGCACCCAGGCACATAATCCTTCGCCATGCCACGCATCGACGCCACGCTCGCGAAGCGCATTGATAAGGCCTGCGCGGCGTTCCCGATAGGTCCTGCGGGCATGATCGAGGCACGACGCAGTTGCCGGATCGCGCAGTAGCCAGGCCGCCGCCCCCTGCAAAATACGGCTGGTCCAGCCGGAGCTGAAGCTGCGATAGGACTGGATCTGGTCGATGATCGCCCGCGAGCTCGACAAGACCGCGAGCCGGAGATCCGGCCCATGCGTCTTCGAAAACGACAGGATATGGATGACCCGATCGGGAAAAAGATGCCCGAGGGAATGGCGCGGCGCGATCGAGATATCTCCGATACCATCGTCTTCCACGATCAATGTATCCTTGTCGCGAAGGATGTCGGCGATCCCTATCATGCGTGCAGCGCTGACGCTTTGGCCGGTGACGGAATGGATGCGCGGCTGAAAGATGAAGGCAACCGGGCGATATTTCAGCGCTTCCTCAAGCGAGGCCGGCAGCGGCCCCTCCTCGTCGCTTTTCACCGGAATGATGCGCGCACCGCGATCCTCGAGAATATCGAGAAGCCGCATGCCTGTGGGGTCTTCGATCGCGACAGCGGCACCCGGCATGACCAGGGCGTTGATCAAGGTGTAGACGGCATTATAGCCGCCATTGGTCGCCAGGAACGCCTCCGGCTCGTAGGGCCAGGTCTTTCTGACTTCGCTCTCCAGTTCCGGCAGAATTCGGCTGCGCTCGTAGCTGTTCAGATTTTCCGCCGAAGCGCCATGAGCCATCGCCGCCTCGAGCTTCGGCAGCAGCTGCACATCGGGAACGGCAGCAGTCAGATTGAGGGCGCCGGAGCCATAATCACCAACGCTTGCAAGCCGGGCCGGCTGGGCGACAAAGCGGTCGCCGCTGACCCATGTGCCATTCCTGCCACGCCCGCTTATGATCTTCTGGCGCCTGAGTTCACTCCAGGCTTCCGACAGGGTCGCCGGGCTCACCCCAAGGGCAAAGGCAAGGTCACGGATCGGCGGCAGCTTGGTACCAACCGGTAAGGCACCGGCGCGAATGAGCGCACTTGTCTCGAGTGCGATGCCGCGGATGGTCCGATCGTCGCTCAATTTCGAGGCAAACCATTTCGCATCCCGCTCTTCGCCCATTTTTGCACCATTTTTAATGTTCAATAACGTAATAACATTTGATCGACCTATATTGAACATTTACTCGTTGAGAAAACAAGTTTTCCTGCGAGTGAATTTCATGCCCCTTACTCTCCGCCTTGCCCTGCGTGACTGGGACTATATGACCCCTCTGGTCCTGGGTGACGTCTCCTCCCCCAAGCTCGACATCAAGGTGGATCGGGTCGGCACGCTAGTCTCCCATGTCGGCAAGAGCGACACCTATGACGCGGCCGAAACCTCGTTCAGCCGATACACGCAGCTGCGCATCGATAGTGATGAGAGTGTGGTCGGCATCCCAAACTTCATCATGCGCGGCTTCCGCCACCGATGCGTCATCACCACCAAGGACAGCCCGATCACGAGCTTCGCCCAATTGGCCGGCAAGCGCATCGGTGTCACCGGCTGGCGCGACTCCGGCAATACCTGGACGCGGGCGGCGCTGCGCCGCGAGGGCGTCGGCGTCGAAGATGCCATGTGGTATGCCGGCCGCCTGACCGAAGCCCATCCGATCACCGACCGCCTCGACGGCTTCGGCCGCCCCGGCCGCATCGAAGCAGCACTTGGCGAAAGGCCGATGGTGGATTTGCTGAAGGAAGGCAAACTCGACGCAATCTTCACGCCTTTCATGCCGGACGGCTATTTCGCTGGCAATTCCGGCTTCCGCCAGCTTCTGCCGGATTTCCGGGCTGCCGAGCATCGCTATTTTGCCGATGTGGGCTATGTACCAGGTATGCACCTGATTGGTTTCAAGGCGGAGTTCGTCGCCGAACATCCATGGGTCATCGGCGAACTGAGCGCTCTCATCGATGAATCGCAGCGTATGTGGCTCAGCAAGCGGCGCAAATATGCCGACACCACGCCCTTCATGCTCGACGAACTCCTGAAATCGGCAACCGAGCTGCCCGAAGGCTGGGATGCGAGCGGCTTTGCCGCCAACCGCAAGATGATCGCGGATTTCGCCAAGGAGCTGCATGTGCAGGGCATCCTGCCGCGGCTGATGACCCCGGAGGAACTCTTCCCGTTCGACGTTGACGGCAGCCGGACGAGCGCTGCCTGACCACCGACTGAAAAATCAGAGACACAAAGCAAAAAGGGGAATGAACATGTCGCTGAAAAAAATGACCTACGTCGCCCTGGCAAGCCTGATAATGTCGGGTGCTGCCTTTGCTGAGGATGCGAGCCTGCCGAAACTTTTGGTCAACAAGGACCTGCAGGCCAAGCTGCCAGAGGCAATCCGCACCTCCGGCAAGATGATCTCGGTCAATAACGGCTCCTTCCCTCCCTACGAAATCGTCACCGGCACCAAGCTGACGGGCGCCAGTGCCGATCTGACCGATGCGATCGGCGAGGTGCTTGGCGTGAAGATCGAGCATGAAAGCGTCAGCGGCCTGCCTGCGATCCTCGCCGGCATCAATTCCGGCCGCTATCAATTCGCTTTCGGTCCGATCGGCGATTTTAAGAGCCGCGAGGAAGCCAACGATTTCGTCGACTGGGTACAGGAATTCGTTGTCTTCGCCGTTCAGAAGGGCAATCCGAAGGGCATCACCTCGCTCGACAGCGCCTGCGGCCAGCGCATCGCCGTCATGGCTGGAGGCTCGGCGGAAAAGGTGATCCAGGTTCAGGCTGAGAAGTGCAAAACAGATGGTAAGGGCGCGATCGAGGTCCAGTCCTTCACCGACCAGCCCAGCTCGATCCTCGCCGTCCGCTCCAAGCGTTCGGACGCCTTCTTCTCCTCGCAGGCCCCCCTCACCTATTTCGTCTCGCAGGCGAACGGCCAGCTCGAACTGACGGGCGTCGGCCAGAAGAACGGTTTCGAGGATCTCTATCAGGGCGCCGTCGTGCCGAAGGGCTCGCCGCTCGGCCCCATCCTCAAGGATGCCGTCAAACTTCTTATGGACAATGGCACCTATGCCGCCATCATGAAGAAGTGGGGCCTTGAGAATAACATGATCAAGGAACCCGGTATCAATCTTGGCGGGACGTTGCCGAAATGAGTAGGAACGCCGGAAACATCGCATCGCCCGAAGGCGATGTGTGGGAACGGGATGTGGCGAATGCCCACACGCCGTTCCCGAAGGGTCGTGTGGCGGCCTGGGTCGTCACCCTTGCGATCGCGGCCTATTGGGCATGGTCGGTCGCCCGCAATGAAAACTTCGGCTGGCATGTCGTCGGGCAATATTTCTTCGATCCTGTCGTTATCAGCGGCCTGTATGTTTCACTCGGCCTGACCATCGTAGCCATGGCGCTCGGCATCGCCCTTGGCCTGCTATTGGCGATCGCCCGCATGTCCAAGGACAGGTTGGCAAGCACGCTCGCCTCGCTGTTCATCTGGTTCTTCCGCGGCACGCCGCTGCTCGTGCAGCTGATCTTTTGGTACAATCTCTCGACGCTCTTCCCGACGCTGTCGATCGGCATTCCCTTCGGCCCGACCTTCGTCAGCTGGGACACGAATTCCGTCATCAGCCCGATGACGGCTGCGATCGCCGGCCTCGCCCTCAATGAAGCCGCCTATATGGCCGAGATCATCCGAGGCGGCCTGCTTTCGGTCGACAGAGGCCAATTCGAGACCGCCGAGGCCTTCGGCATGACACGCATCCGGGCGCTGCGGCGCATCATCATCCCGCAGGCCATGCGCTCCATCGTGCCGCCGACGGGCAATCAGCTCATCAGCATGATCAAGGCGACCTCGCTCGTCAGCGTCATCGCCATGGCCGACCTGCTCTACTCCGTGCAGTCGATCTATAACCGCACCTTCGAAGTCATTCCGATGCTGCTCGTCGCCGTCATCTGGTATCTGCTGATCACCTCGATGCTCAACATCGGCCAGAGCTACATCGAGCGCTACTACAGCCGCGCCGACCGCCGCTCCGGCGGGACGAAGACGGCAACGGAGAGCGCGCCGGCGCTTGTGCCGGCACAGGAGGCGGGCCAATGAACGCTCCGATGAACTCAGTCGTCAAGGTCAGCCCGCTGGTACGGGCGCGCAACGTCCACAAGTCCTTCGAACATCTCGAAGTCTTGAAAGGCATCGACCTCGATGTGATGCCGGGTGAAGTGGTCGTCATCCTCGGCCCTTCCGGTTCCGGCAAGTCGACCTTCCTGCGCTGTATCAACCATCTGGAAGCGATCAACAGTGGCTCGATCGAAGTCGATGGCGAGCAGATCGGCTACCAGCTGAACAAGGGCAGGCTGGTCAAGCTCTCCAACCATGCGATCGCGCTGCAGCGGCGCAAAATCGGCATGGTGTTCCAGCAGTTCAACCTCTATCCGCATATGACGGCGCTGCAGAATGTCATCGAAGCGCCGATCGGCATCCATGGCGAAAGCCGCAAGCAGGCGACCGAGAATGCGCTGGCGCTGCTTGATCGCGTCGGGCTTTCGGCCAAGGCTCATAACTACCCCCGGCAACTCTCCGGCGGGCAGCAGCAGCGCGTCGCAATCGCCCGAGCGCTGGCGATCAAGCCGAAGCTGATGCTCTTCGACGAACCGACCTCGGCGCTCGATCCGGAGCTGGTCGGCGAAGTGCTCGCGACCATGCGCGACCTTGCAAAACAGGGCCTCACGATGATCGTCGTGACCCACGAGATCGGCTTTGCCCGCGAAGCTGCGGACCGCGTCGTCTTCATGGATGGCGGCAAGATCGTTGAGCAGGGCACGCCCGAGGATGTGATCGGCAATCCGCAGCATCCGCGTACCAGAAGCTTCCTGTCGCGCTTCATCTAGCGCGACACACATATCATCAGTGAAGCCCGCACGCTGTATGGCGGATGGCGGCTCAAGCGAACCATTGGAATAGCCATGACCCTCGACAACGATTTCGCCCGCCTTTCCGATTTCGAACCGATGAAGGCCGAATTGACCGGCATCCGCCGGCATCTGCACGCCAATCCCGAGCTATCCTTCGAAGAGGCGGAAACGGCGCGTTTCGTCGCCGAGAAGCTGGAGGGATGGGGCTATGAGGTGACGCGCAATGTCGGCGGCCATGGCGTCGTTGCGCGCATGACTGTTGGAGCCGGTAAGAAGAGCATCGCGATCCGCGCCGATATGGACGCCCTGCCGATCACCGAGCAGACCGGCGCCACTTACGCAAGTAAGACGCCAGGCAAGATGCACGCCTGCGGTCACGATGGACACACCGCCATATTGTTGGGAGCCGCTGAATATCTCGCTCGCACCCGCCGCTTCAACGGCACCGTGAACCTGATCTTCCAGCCGGCCGAAGAGGCAGGCGCGGTCAGCGGCGCTCCTGCGATGATCAAGGACGGGCTGTTCGAACGCTTCCCCTTCGACGTCATTTACGGGCTGCACAATCATCCGGGTGCTGCGGAAGGTACGTGGCTGTTACGCTCCGGCCCGCTGATGGCCGCCGCCGATACGGTCGAGATCACCATCACAGGCAAAGGCGGCCATGCCTCGCGGCCGCATTTGACCATCGACCCGGTTGTTGTCGCCTGCAACCTCGTTGTCAGCCTGCAGACGATCGTTGCCCGCAGCGTCGACCCGACCCAGACAGCGGTCGTGACCGTCGGTGCCATCCACGCCGGCGAAGCCTCGAACGTCATTCCAGAAAGCGCGAAGATGCTACTCACGGTCCGCTCCTTCGATCCGAAGGTGCGCGAGCTGCTCGAGGCCCGCATCCGCAAACTGACGGCCTCTATCGCAGACGGCTATGGCGCTAGCGCCGAGATCGACTACGTCCACGGACACCCGGTCGTCGTCAACTCGGAGAAGGAAACGGAATTCGCACGGATGGTGGCCGAGGAACTTGTCGGCGCCGACAAGGTCACCACCTGCGGCCT
Organism: Rhizobium sp. No.120; assembly: GCF_054558365.1. NCBI lineage: Bacteria > Pseudomonadati > Pseudomonadota > Alphaproteobacteria > Hyphomicrobiales > Rhizobiaceae > Rhizobium > Rhizobium sp. No.120. The sequence goes on along the minus strand of NZ_BAAJNQ010000004.1, from coordinate 287,915 downwards.
GATCCCCGGCAGCGAAGATTTCTCGCATTATCTGGAGCATAAGCCTGGCAGCTTCCTGCGCCTCGGCAATGGCTTGAATTCGGCCATTCTCCACAGCGCCAAATATGATTTCGCCGATGAAAGCCTCACCGTCGGTGCTGCCATGTGGGCACGCCTGACCGAGCGCTATCTCGACGCCTGAACCGGCTCTTGTCTCGATCGCACCGGGAGCCGGCGACGCCACGATAAACGACAGCCCTGGCAAGAAGCCGGGGCTGATCCGTTTTCTGGATGTCATGGAAAAAGGCGGAATGCGATGCTTTCAATAGCACCGTTAGACGGGCGAGTGCGGTGCGATTCCTGCCTCTATAAATACTACTTATCGAGAGATCCGAGACTATCGCTCGTTGCGGGCGCTGTATTTCCAGACGCTTCCCTCTCCGGCCCGGTTTCCAGCTGCACATTCTGAGTCTGCATTACCCGCCATTCGTTTTCGAGGCGATCAATCACATACGTAGGAATTTCATTTCTTACGTTTTCAAACTCTTGCATCACGACCTCCATTGCCATGCGTCACTGGCATGACATGGAGGAGTTCCTTTGTAAATCAAGGCATTAAATTATTTAAACGATTAAAATATTTTCAATCGTTTGAAATATAGCCGCTTGTGGAAAGATTGGCGGCAGATGAAGATGCGGGTTCGGATATCCGTCAGTCAGCCTTCAATGGTGGTGGGATTGATCCCGCTTGCGACCTTGTGGATTCGTGCAACCGTCACCACGGGAAAATCCGTTAAAGGTGATCTTGAAGGGAGGATCGTCGTCCGCATTGGCGCGGCTATCCAAAGCCCGGCGCCTCCAGCACAGCCAGACGAGATGTTTGGTGTTCGGAACAATCTTGAGCCGATGGGGCGCATATCGGCCAGAATAGCAAGATCACACGACGTTGGGCGGGACGAGGAACTCGGCCCTCGCCCGCCCACTTCGGCACTCGTGCTTTCAAGCCAATCCAGCGAATCGTCAAGGGTTGCTGGACGATATCTCTGTCGCACCCTCGGCCGCCGCCGAGCGCGTTACGATGACGTTTTACTGACCGCCGACCATGTTGCCAACGACCCCACCAAGCAGGCCGCCGCCCACTGCGCCAGCAATCGTTCCGGAGGTCTTGTGTTTCTTGCCCGAAAGCTTGTTGCCGGCGATGCCGCCTGCAATGGCACCGCCGACGGCGCCGATGTTCCGACCCGTTAACAAGGAAGCGGCGCCGTCATTGGCAATGCTGCCGGTAGCTTGCGGATCAATATTTTGATCAGCTTGCATCGGCATTGCCTGTTGCATCGGTTGACCATACTGCGAATTCCGGTTGTCGACCATGTTGCCGACCATTCTGCCAGCAACCGCACCGCCGACGACACCTGCGATCGTCCCGAGTGTCTTATGCTTCTTACCGCCGAGCTTGTTGCCGACAAGACCTCCGGCGACAGCCCCACCCACTGTACCAATATTCTGGCCGTTAAGCAGTGTCTGTTCCTGGGCATGGCTGGCGACGGGCACCATCGCGATAGCGGCGATGGGAGCAAGCAATGTCAGACGCAGGCAGGTTTTACGAAAAGAGAAGCCGGAAGTTTCGGGATGCAACATTGCACATGCCTTTCAAGAAGAAGTCGGATCTCCTGAAACATGACTTGTTATCCATAAATCTTCGTAAGAAAACACGGTTAACGGGATCTTTCCGTCCCGATATGAGGGGATCGCGTCGGCTTCCTTCCGCGCGGACACCCCATGCCCATGGGCTACGCCATTCCCCCATGGGTTGCCCGCTCTCGCCTATCAAGTTCCAGATCCTGCGCGCGTCCGATCGAATCATGCTGTTCGCGCATGGCGTCGGCCGCCTCGCGCACCACTTCTGAAATCTGCATGAGCTGTTTGGCCAGAGGGCTTGTCTTACGCCAGATCATGCCGATGGTGCGCGAGGGCTGCGGGCTTTGGAAACGCACGGTCGACACCGAGGCGGAACGAGTTTCCACCGCGACCGCCATCTCCGGTATCAAAGTGACGCCGATGCCGGCGCTGACCATTTGCACCAGCGTCGACAGTGAACTGCCGTCCATCAGTTCGCGCGGCAAGGCTGAATGGATGTTACAGAAAGAAAGAGCCTGGTCGCGGAAGCAGTGCCCTTCCTCCAGCAGCAGCAGCCGCATTTCGCGAAGCGCCTCCCGGTTGGGCACCGGCTTGCCCTCGTCCTCGCTCGGTCGCACCAACACGAAGTTTTCCGCAAACAACGGCACTTCCGTCAGAGATGTCTCGGAGACGGGCAAAGCGACAATCGCCGTGTCCAGCCTCCCCTCCTCCAGCTCCTCGACCAGCTTCGAGGTCAGGGTCTCGCGCACATGGATATCCAGCCCGTCGTAGATGCGAGAGAGATTACCGATGATGCTCGGCAGCAGATAGGGCGCGACCGTGGGGATGATGCCGATGCGCAACCGTCCTACAGGCTGATTATGCGATGCGCGGGCGAGATCTCCCAGCTCATCGACGGAGCGCAGGATGTCCCGGACGCGGATAGCGAAGGCCTCGCCGAAATTGGTCAACCGGACCTGACGAGCGCCTCTTTCGAAGAGGTTCGTGCCGAGCTGCTCCTCCAGCTCCTTGATCTGCATCGACAAGGCGGGCTGAGAGATCGAGCATAGATCGGCGGCGCGTCCGAAGTGGCCGAGCCGGGCCAACGCTTCGAAATAACGAAGCTGTTTAAGCGTGAAGTTTGCCATAAGCGCATCTTATCGCCCCAATCAGGAAATCCAACTTAAATTAATGGAAAGCCTTGGCTATAGTGCCGCAGCAAAGATGAGATGTGGCCGCCTGTCATACGAAGCTCATAGGAAGGGCGTTGACTGCGTTCAATTCATCGATGCACGGGCCGGTCGGAAGGCAGGGGACCCAAGCTTTGCCTGCTTCCACGTCTCCGTTTCACGCGAGGCCAGAACAACGAGAGATTCATGCGCCTGTCATGTCGCTGCCATACCCGTTTTAGAACCGGGCCATGTCCCGGCGGGCGGGCAAAGCTCCTTCTCCGGTCGTCACAAATCAAATCATCGTAAGGGAGAGTATCATGGATACAAAAGTCGAAACTGCCGGCAAATGTCCGTTTCCGCATGGAAACACGAGTGTTTCCGCGCGTTCGAACCGGGACTGGTGGCCGAATCAGCTGAACCTTCGGATCCTTCACCAGAATTCCGCGCTTTCCAGCCCGATGGGTAAGGCATTCAACTATGCCGAGGAATTCAAGAAGCTCGACCTGGCGGCCCTGAAGAAGGACCTCACCGCCCTTATGACGGATTCGCAGGAGTGGTGGCCGGCCGACTTCGGTCATTACGGCCCGCTCTTCATCCGCATGGCCTGGCATAGCGCCGGCACATACCGCACCGGCGACGGCCGCGGCGGCGCCTCCTCCGGCACGCAGCGTTTCGCTCCGCTCAACAGCTGGCCGGATAACGTCAACCTCGACAAGGCCCGCCGCCTGCTGTGGCCGATCAAGCAGAAATACGGCAACAGCATCTCCTGGGCCGATCTGATGATCCTCACCGGTAATGTCGCGCTGGAATCCATGGGCTTCAAGACCTTCGGTTTCGGCGGCGGTCGCGAAGATGTCTGGGAGCCGGAAGAAGATATTTACTGGGGCGCGGAAGATACCTGGCTCGGCGACAAGCGCTACAGCGGCGACCGCAATCTGGAAAACCCGCTCGCAGCCGTGCAGATGGGTCTCATCTACGTCAATCCTGAGGGACCGAACGGCAATCCGGACCCGCTTGCAGCCGCACGCGACATCCGCGAAACCTTCGCCCGCATGGCGATGAACGATGAGGAAACCGTTGCCCTCATTGCCGGCGGGCACACCTTCGGCAAGACCCATGGCGCCGGCGATGCAGCCCATGTCGGCCCAGAGCCGGAAGCCGCCGGCATCGAAGAACAGGGCCTCGGCTGGAAGAACAGCTTCGGCACCGGCAAGGGCGGCGACACGATCGGCAGCGGTCTCGAAGTCACTTGGACCTCGACTCCAACCAAGTGGAGCAACAACTTCTTCTGGAACCTGTTTGGCTATGAATGGGAACTGACGAAGAGCCCCGCCGGCGCGCATCAGTGGGTGCCGAAGCACGGCGCGGGCGCCGGCTCGATCCCGGACGCGCACGACAAGTCCAAGCGTCACGCTCCCGCCATGCTGACCACCGACCTCGCCCTGCGTTTCGATCCGGCCTATGAAAAGATTTCCCGTCGGTTCTTCGAAAATCCGGACGAATTCGCCGATGCCTTCGCCCGCGCATGGTTCAAGCTGACCCATCGCGACATGGGGCCGCGCGCTCGTTATCTCGGTCCGGAAGTGCCGAGCGAAGAGCTCATCTGGCAGGACCCGGTCCCCTCGGCCGATCATGCAGCGATAGATGCCAACGATGTCGCCACCCTCAAGGGCGAGATTGCCACGTCGGGCCTGACCATCCCGCAGCTGGTTTCGACTGCCTGGGCTTCTGCTTCCACCTTCCGCGGCTCCGACAAGCGCGGCGGTGCCAACGGCGCCCGCATTCGTCTCGCTCCGCAGAAGGACTGGGAAGCCAACCAGCCGGCCCAGCTCGCTTCCGTGCTGGCAACGCTCGAAGGCATCCAGAAGAAGTTCAACGATGCCCAGACCGGCAGCAAGAAGGTATCGCTCGCCGATCTCATCGTTCTCGGCGGTTCGGTTGCCATTGAGCAGGCTGCGAAGAAGGCCGGCCACGATGTGGCTGTTCCCTTCGCTCCGGGGCGTACCGATGCGACACAGGAACAGACCGATGTCGATGCCTTTGCCGTTCTCGAACCGATCGTCGACGGTTTCCGCAACTATCAGCGGCAGGCCTACACCGTCTCTTCCGAAGAGCTGCTGATCGACAAGGCGCAGCTTCTGACGCTGACGGCTCCGGAAATGACCGCCCTCATCGGCGGCCTGCGTGTGCTGAACGCCAATGTCGGCCAGAGCCAGCACGGTGTCTTCACCAAGCGTCCGGAAACCCTGACTAACGACTTCTTCGTGAACCTGCTCGACATGGGCACGGAGTGGAAGGCGGTTTCGGATGCCAAGGACGTCTTCGAGGGCCGCGACCGCGCAACCGGCGACGTGAAGTGGACCGCAACACGCGTCGATCTCGTTTTCGGCTCCAACTCGCAGCTGCGCGCGATCGCCGAAGTCTACGGCCAGGCCGGTGCCGAGAAGAAGTTCGTCCAGGACTTCGTTGCGGCATGGACCAAGGTCATGAACGCCGATCGCTTCGACATCGCTTGATGTGATTGAACAATATGCAGGAACGCGACCGTCACGGCCGCGTTCCTGCACACATCGATCGCGGCTCTTCTGCCTTCGCTAAGGTTACTCGGTCCGCATAGCTCATTTAAGAGAAAGCCAGATCGTCTCGATCAATTGCCTGCGGCAAAGCCGCAATCGCAAGCGAGAGGGAGGCGCAGGGCACCACCAGGAAAGCTGCTGCGACCCCCAGGACCCGCCCGGCATCGCTTCCTCTTGCAGGCTGCAGCTCAATCGACGCAGCTCAGCGGCGCGGCATTGTGCAGCGGCAGGGTCATGACGGGATTGGGGATCGTAAGCGCATCCAGCGTCGCCGTCTGTTCGGGCGAGAGTTGGACATCAAGCGCGCCGATATCCTCATTGAGTTGTTCCAGCGTATGAACCCCGATAATCGTGGAAGATACGCCAAGGCGTCCCATTGCCCAGGCAAGAGCCACGCGTGCCGTTGTCGTACCAAGCTCGTCGGCGACGCGGAACAAGGCGTCCACGATTTCAAGATCCTGCTCGTCGGGCCTTTGCGCCAATTGCGCCGCAATGCCCCGCCTCATGCTCGGATTATTGGCACGCTTATATTTGCCGCTAATGAGACCGCCACTCAGAGGTGAATGGGAGACAACGCCGAGCCCCAATCCTCGTGCCAGCGGAATGAGCTCGTTTTCAAACAGCCTCGCTGCAAGCGAATATTCGATCTGCAGACCAATGAACCGAGCCCAGCCATTGGATTGCGCCAGGAGGTGCGCATGCGCCACCTTCCAGGCAGGGGCATCGGAAATGCCGAAATAACGCAGTTTTCCGGACTGGACGAGATCGTGGAGCGCCGCCAATATATCTTCCAGAGGCGCCTGAATGTCCCAATTGTCCAGCCAATAAAGGTCGAGGTAATCGGTGCGCAGCCGTCGAAGGGCCTGCTCGAAACCGGCTATCACGGCTTTACGGCCAGCTGTTTCACCATCCCATTCGACATTGAATTTGGCAGCGATGACAAGATCGTCACGCCTGATCGAGTTCTGTGCGATATAGCTGCCGACAACCGTCTGGCCGCCCGCTTTGATCGCTCCATTGCCGGTATCGAGGTAGTTGCCACCGAGTTCGAGATAGCGTGCCAGAACCGCCGCAGGCTGGTTTTCACGGGATGGCCAGACGCCTCCCTTGTTGAAAGTCATGGTTCCGAGCGCTAGCGGACTGACGCGCAACTCCGAGCGGCCGAGTGCGGCATAGTCTTCAAGATGCATGCATAATCCCCCAGCCGGCCTGCAACCGTTACATACCCGTACAGGTTATGTAAAAGCATCTAGCAAAGGAGATAAGCACCAATTTACAATTTTACAATTCGGGAATCCGGATAATCGGCTCGATATCGTTCAATTTTGCAACCGCGCAGAAAGGGAGGAATTGTTCTTCCCTCACCGCATGACCTTGCTATAGCAGGGCACCATTCATGATCACCCGGCCGGGTTCAATCCTCACCGGAGCGGCTAGCGGGAACATGAGAGACAAGTTCGCCCCAGCTTTCCCGGTTTCATCCAACTTGCCGGCATCATATGCCGGCCCGAGTGATCGACTCGTCGCAATGGTCTAGCGCTTGCGTATGAACTCAGTGCGGAGAACCAAACCCTTGATACCGTCGTAACGGCAATCGACTTCTTCAGGATTGTCCGTCAGTCGAATGGACTTGATGACCGTACCCTGCTTCAGGGTCTGGTTGGCGCCTTTCACCTTCAGATCCTTGATGAGAGTGACGGAGTCGCCATCGGCAAGCACGTTGCCGCTCGCATCGAGCACGACAAGCTCGGTGGCGGCAGCCGCAGCCGCCATTTCCGCAGCCGGCCGCCACTCGCCGCTCACCTCATCATAGACATATTCGTCATTTTGCCCGGTCATCCCAATCTCCATCCTACGATTTTTCAAATATTCGAAAGCCGGCAAATGCCTGGCCTGCATCTCAGTCATGATCCGAAAATGGCGTCTATCCGAGACGATCAGACTATGCAACACAGGCATCCGCGCAAACCCGCGGCCCTGGGGAGAGCCTTAATCTTCCAGTTTCACCTCCGAGACCGACCAGGGATTGCGTCCATGACAGAGCCACGTCAGCGTGTCGGTCCAGAAACTCTCTTTATAGCTGTCGTGAAACAGGCCGAAGTGACCGATCCTGTCGCGGCCGAGATCAATAGGGCACAACTGTACCACGAGGGACTGTGTGCCGGTATAATAGCGGAGCGTACGGCGAACCGCCGGTACCGTGCCGAGTTCATCGTCCGAAACCGCGATCGCGAGGATCGGCGCTCGGACCGCAGCCATTCGCCGCAAAGCATCCTCCCTTTCCGCCGCAGGATGGCTCCACTCGAACCGGGGCCTGCGAAAGCTCCACTCATTTGCCACGCCCTTGGGCAGGTCCTCCAGCCAGCCGAGCCGGCGGCCCGGAAAATAGCCGCAAAGCGCTGTCACTGCGGGCATAACGACATGCCATTTGAGAAAGAGGGCGGCGCGCCGGCACGGCCTGTAGTCGCCCCACCAGGCATATTGGGCACCGACCGTCAGCATCCTGTCGATCATCGGGGCACTTTCGGCCAGTCCCGGCAGGAAACCGCCGACGCTATGGCCAACCACCATCAATCGGCCGCTGCGATGATGGCTAGCCGTCCATTTAAGCGCGGCATCGAAATCCCGCTCGCCCCAATCGCGCCAGCGATAGCCCGTGCCGCGCAGCTGTAACGGGCGCGATTGCCCGATACCGCGATAATCGTAGGTCAGGACATCGAAGCCATGCTGGGCCAGAAATTGCGCATAGCGATGATAGTAGCGCGCAAGTACGCCCGTGGCCGAATTAATGATCACGCTGCCCTCCGGCCTAGCTGTCTTCGCAAGCCAGAGATGGCCGCCGAGGACGACGCCGTCATCGCATGAAATGGAAATCTGCTGGCTGCGCAGTTCCGAGGATGATGGAATGTGTTGCTCGCTCATGGCCACCAAGATGAGGCGATCACCGCATTGTGTATATTCACTACCCGGTATACATTGAGCCATGAAAGCTAGCTCGCAGCCGACACGCGAACGTATTCTTCAGGCGGCCGGAAAACTGTTCCATCGCGATGGCATCCGCGCGATCAGCGTCGATGTCATTGCCGAAAAGGCAGGCGTCACCAAGCGTACCCTCTATTATCATTTCCGCAGCAAGGACGACCTGATCGCGGCCCATCTGCAGGCGCGCGACGAGCCGAACCTCGTGTTCTTCAAACGCTGGTTTGAGGAAACGAAAGGCGATACCGCCGAGAAGGTTGCCGGCATTTTCCGCCATCTGGCAGAATCGGCACGCAGCGCCAAATGGCAAGGCTGCGGCTTCCTGCGGACTTCGGTGGAGCTCATCAACCTTCCCGGCCATCCGGCCGTGGTTGCGGCGCGCGCCCACAAGAAGCGCGTCGAGGATTGGCTGGCTTCGACCTTTATAGAAGCTGGAGCCGGCAAGGATTCCCTGCCGCTCGCGCGCCAGATCATGCTGCTCCTTGACGGTTCATTTGCCGTAGTCCTGCTCCATCGCGATCCGAGCTACATGGAAACTGCGGCGGATGCGGCGGCCGAGCTTATCAGAAATCGTCTGATAGCATCGCCGGAGTTGGATTCAGGGACTGACAAATCAAGTCAGTTGAACGAAAGCAGGCCGTAGAGATTGGCAGCAGCGGTATCAATCTGGATAGCCTGATCCGATCCGGTTCCGCTCGCCTCGTCCTTTTCTTTCTTCGCCTGTCTTTCGAAGGCTTTCGTGACCTTGTCGTTGCTGCCGCCATCTTGAGCGCTCTCGATAACGTCTGCGATCGTCAGGCCAAGTTTATCGAGCCCGAGCTGCCTTTCAAGCGCACGCAACGCCCCCATGCCACCAGGCTGCACCTTGATCTCGCCGTAGACCTTTTTCATAGCTGCAACAAACTCGTCCATGGAGGAATAGTCGCTTCGTTCGACCCCAAGAGCCCGACCCGTCCGCTCGATAAGATCAAGCTTCTGCTTCGCGATGCTGTCCTTGCTCATGCTGAACATGGCTTCCGAAACTTTCGACTGGGCCTGAGTGGGCTGCTTGGAAACGGCTACCTTGTTCGTCTGGCCGGTCGCCACCGCAATAAGGCTATCGGCGGCGGACGGAAGCTGCTTCGATATTGTCGTGACTTTATTCAATTGCTGGAGACTGGCCAAAGCCGCCGAGGGCGCATTTGAAATCAAGGTCATCGCTTATCCTCAAACGCCACAGCCTCTCCCTCATGGAAGCCTGACGCAAAGCTCTATGCCTCATGCGATAGTCGATGACTCGATTGCTACCGGAAGTTAGTTAAAGTTTGAATAACCCAGGATATGTTTCGGCGAGAAGCATACCTATAAGTTGTATGTCGCCACAAGAATAATTATCGGCACAGCGGACATCATAAAACGGGCCGTGCGAAGATTTACGGATAGCGGCGCTGCCGTGTCGATAGGATCAATGATACTTCAGACGTTCACGCCCAAGAATGGCAGGAGCATCGACGCCAGCGATGGGCTGGGAAAGATCGCTCGAAATGTCGCCGGCCAGCTGCAGGTCGAGATAGCGTGCGCAGCAGACCCGCAGGAACGAGGTGAAATTGCCGAGATCGTGGCCGGCGTCGATCGACTCATGATGCAGCTTGGTAATGAGCTGCACCACATTCATGCTGTCACGCCGGGCGATTTCCTCCAGCTTCGACCAGAAGAAATTTTCCAATCTGACGCTAGTCACCATTCCGTCGATGCGTAGGGAGCGCGTGGTGCTTTCCCAGAGCCTGGCATCGGCCTTGACGAACAATTCGCACATGCGCGCCTCCCTTTTCAGCTTCAAGCGGCGGTTGCTTCCGACAATGCGCTCGCATCGAGCACGGCCATGAATTGGCGCAGCCATGCCGGATGCGCCGGCCAGGCCGGTGCGGTGACGAGATTGCCGTCGGCGACCGCGTCATTGATAGCAATATCGGCATAGGTGCCGCCGGCAAGCTCCACCTCAGGACGGCAGGCAGGATAGGCCGAGCAGGTGCGCCCCTTGAGAACACCCGCAGCCGCCAGCAATTGCGCGCCATGGCAAATGGCCGCAACCGGCTTGCCCGCCTCGAAGAAGTGCTGGACCGCCTTGATCACATCGGGATTAAGGCGCAGATATTCTGGTGCGCGGCCGCCGGGAACGACAAGGGCGTCATAATCCTGAGCGCGGATGCTGGCGAAGGTCGCATTCAATGCGAAATTGTGACCACGTTTCTCGGAATAGGTCTGGTCGCCCTCGAAATCATGAATAGCAGTTGCCACCGTCTCACCGGCATTCTTGCCCGGGCAGACGGCATGGACCGTATAGCCGCAGGCAAGCAGCGTCTGGAACGGCACCATGGTTTCGTAGTCCTCGGTGAAATCACCGGTGATCATCAAGATCTTTGCTGCTGGCATCGCTTCCTCCCTCAAAACCAACGGACGGCAGTCTAGCAAAGCGCCTGCGGTTGCGGGTATTAGGCGAATACTACACGCCATTTATGGCCCTGCCTATTGCGCCGGCGAACGGCTGATGTCCGGGATTGCGCAGGCTTCAGCACCGCCGAAGAGACGCGAGCGGGTCAGAAATCGCTTCTCCCGCCCATTGTCGAGGGAGAACATGCCGCCGCGACCGGGTACCACATCGATGATGAGCTGCGTGTGCTTCCAGGCCTCGAACTGGCTCCCGCTGATATAGACGGGCACGCCACCAATTTCGCCGAGCTTGACGTCATTGTCACCGATCATGAATTCGCCTGCCGGATAGCACATCGGCGAAGAGCCGTCGCAACAGCCGCCCGACTGATGAAACAGGATATCGGGATAGTCCTTTTGTATCTCGCGGATGAGCTCGAGCGCCTTGTCGGTCGCAAGCACACGCGGCTGCGATCCACTATCGTCCATGATGATCCTCCATCACCGCCTGCACATGCTGAAAGGCTCCTGGCCGCAGCCGGGAGCCTTGCTCGCCTCGTTGGGAGAACTCAGAAGAAGCCGAGCGCCTTAGGGCTGTAGCTGACCAGCATGTTCTTGGTCTGCTGGTAGTGATCGAGCATCATCTTGTGTGTCTCGCGTCCGATGCCCGATTGCTTGTAACCGCCGAAAGCGGCATGGGCCGGATAGGCGTGATAGCAATTCGTCCACACACGGCCAGCCTGGATTTCCCGGCCAAAGCGATAGGCACGATTGCCGTCGCGGGTCCATATGCCGGCGCCGAGGCCGTAGAGCGTGTCATTGGCGATCTCGAGCGCTTCCTTCTCATCCTTGAAGGTGGTCACCGACACCACCGGGCCAAAGATTTCCTCCTGGAAGACCCGCATCTTGTTATGCCCTTTGAAGATGGTCGGCTTGATGTAGTAGCCGCTCGACAGCTCGCCGCCGAGATCAGCGCGACCGCCGCCCGTCAGCACTTCCGCACCTTCCTGCTTGCCGATATCGAGATAGGAGAGGATCTTCTCCATCTGCTCGCTCGATGCCTGGGCGCCGATCATGGTTGCGGCATCCAGCGGATTGCCCTGCTTAATGGCTTCCACGCGCTTGACGGCCCGCTCCATGAAGCGGTCGTAGACCGATTCCTGGATCAAGGCACGGCTCGGGCATGTACATACTTCGCCCTGGTTGAGGGCGAACATCGCGAAGCCTTCGAGCGCCTTGTCGAAGAAATCATCATCTTCGGCTGCAACATCGGCAAAGAAGATGTTCGGCGACTTGCCGCCAAGTTCAAGCGTGACAGGAATGAGATTCTGGCTGGCATATTGCATGATGAGCCGGCCGGTCGTTGTCTCGCCGGTAAAGGCGATCTTGGCGATGCGCGGGCTCGTTGCCAGAGGCTTGCCGGCTTCGAGGCCGAAACCGTTGACGATGTTGAGGACTCCGGGCGGCAGGAGATCGCCGATGATTTCCGCCCAGACCAGAAGCGAGGCCGGTGTCTGTTCGGCGGGCTTGATGACGACGCAATTGCCGGCGGCGAGTGCGGGCGCAAGCTTCCAGGCCGCCATCAGGATCGGGAAGTTCCAGGGAATGATCTGGCCGACGACGCCGAGCGGCTCATGGAAATGATAGGCGACGGTATCGTGGTCGATCTCCCCGATCGAGCCTTCCTGCGCGCGGATGCAGGACGCGAAGTAACGGAAATGGTCGATCGCGAGCGGAATGTCGGCCGCCATGGTTTCGCGTATCGGCTTGCCATTGTCCCAGCTTTCCGCCTGCGCCAGCACCTCCAGCTTGTCTTCCATGCGCTGGGCGATCTTCATCAGGATATTGGAGCGCTCGGTGGTGGACGTGCGTCCCCATTTGTCCTTGGCCGCATGGGCGGCATCGAGCGCGGCATTGATGTCCTTTTCATCCGAGCGCGGTATCTCGCAGATCTTGCCGCCGGTGATCGGCGTGAGGTTGTCGAAATACTTGCCGGCGATCGGCTCGCGCCACTGGCCGCCAATATAGTTGCCATATTTGAGTTTGAACGGAGATTCGACGATCTTCTGATGCAGCATGCCATCCTCCCTTGGTCGGCAGGTTCGATAAGCGAACCGATGGGAGAAGTCTGAGAGCACATCGCGGCTAGCGATAGAGGCGGTTCGCCATGCTGCAGCGCACAGTGTCGCAACTCTGCGACATGTATTCCAGCGAATGTGCCTCTATCCAACAATTCAGTGCAGATTGAGCCGGTTCATCTTCCGATGCAGGGTCGAGCGGCTCATGCCGAGCGCTGCGGCCGCCTGGGAGACATTGCCGTTGGCACGCGAAAGAGCCCTAAGCAGGGCGGCACGCTCTGCTTCGATCAGATCCCCGCCTGCGGCCCCTTGCTGCTCGAGAAGAACATCGGAGGCAGGAATGCCTGCGGCAATGCGATGATCGTCGAGCTTCAACGCAAGGCGGGCCGCGCGGGTGGCGCCGAGCACGAGGTCGTTGCGGTCGACGGCAAGCAGCGCCGAAGTGGACGCGGTATCCGTCGGTACCATGACGAAGCGGGCACCGGCAAAGGCGCTGCGGAAAAGATTGAGCTCGATGCGCACTGCCGCATCGCGCACCGTTTGCGACAGGATCGCCAATGTCGCGTCGTTGACATCGTCGCGGCAGCTGGAAATGTCGAGCGCGCCGGCAAGCTGGCCGCGATGATCGCGGATCGGCGCCGTGGTGCAGCTGAGATTGATATTGGAGCAGAAGAAATGTTGGTCGCGAAAGATTGCCACTGCCCGCTCGTCGGCAAGCGCCGTGCCGATGCCATTGGTACCGATGCTCGCCTCGGTCCAGACGGAACCGGTCCACAGGCCGAGATCGTGAAACTCCTTGTCATCGCCGGCGGCGCCCCGGCGCTCGAGCGCGATACCATCCCGATCGGTCAGAAGCAGGCAGCAACCAGCCTTGCCGACCGCAAGAAAAAGCCGGTCCAACTCATTGGCGGCTTCCGCAACCAGCCGTTCCGATCGCTCCAACGCCGTTTGAAATTCCTGACCGGACAGACGCATCGGCAGACGCTTCTCCTCCGGCGCCAGGCGATGCATCATCATGCACCGCCGCCAGGAAGCAACGACGGAAGAACTCGCCGCCGCCGATTGTGCAGACGCGTAAACCTGATCCGCATGCGCGGAATAGTGCTGCATTTGGCTCCTCCCACCGAACGCTACCCTAATTGTCGCTAAAAAAGACCGTTGACGCAATCCTTCCGGCAATTTTCGCTCGGAGCCGCCGGAGGCAGCGGCCATCTTATTGAAAGAATATTCTTTTTGGGCACTAAGCAACTTTTCCGCCACAACGTGGCATTTCTAAAACCGGCCGGACCGGCCGATGCCTGGCCTTTGTTTTGTCGCTCCGACAAACGGGATACCAGCCTGCCCATCGAGACCTTTCAGGCGGCTGTCAGCGTGTTGCTGTAGCAGCGTTTCCAAGGGAAACGGAGCGAAAGGCGATTGGTGTGCCCGGCTCCATGTAAGGCTGTCTCGACAGCAACGGAAAGTCGGCTTTATGCAGGCATGGCAACGACGCCGAGAGGCTGTGAAAGAAGCGCTGGCGAGCTCGGCCGCCACCGGTCGCAGGCGCATGACCAGCGGCCTTCGCTGCTTCTTCAGCACGCAGGCCACGAAACCTCCTGCAAATCGCGCATTTCTTGAGCGCCCTATCGTCATCATCGCCATTTTCCTGGCGCTGTCATTGCTCGTCATGTGGACGGCCGATTATCCCCTGGGTATCTGGATGAAGTCGTTTCCAGCACAGCTACGCGGAACGGCAAAATGGATCAGCAGCCTCGGCACGGGACTTCTGGTGCTCTCATTCAGCGGTGCGCTGCTGACATCCGCAATCCTTGCGCCCGCACATAAACTGCGGAAATCCATGCGCAGAGGTGCGGATCTCATTGCCACCGCAGCGGCATTCGTTTTCCTTGCGGTTGCCGGGGGTGGCATCGTCGATTCGCTCGCCAAGAACACTATTGGTCGCGCCAGACCGGAACTCCTGGACACGAACGGTGCCTTTTTCTTTCGTCCCTTTGCTTTCCACGCTGACTTCGCCTCCTTTCCCTCCGGACATTCGGCAACGGCCGGGGCCATGGCGATGTCGCTGGCGCTCGTCTTTCCGCGCCTTCGGCCCGTCTTCATGCCGATCGGCATCCTGATCTGCCTGTCGCGCCAGTGGGTTGGCGCACATTGGGCAAGCGATACGCTGATGGGCTGGGGCGTCGGCGTCGCCTTTACCTTTTGGCTGGCGCATGCATTCGCCCGGCGCCGCCTCCTGTTTGCCTATGATTCCAATGGCCGCTTGTGTCCGGGGGAGCAATACAAAGCAATTCTCGCCGTGCTGCGCGCCTTGATGCGGCGAGTACCGATGATCGGCAAGAAAACGGTACCTGCGGCAAAATCATGCCCGGCTCAATCTCGCCTCGCATCCCGAGCCCTCGAAATTCGATCCTGATCCTGCGGCCAGTACAGTTCCTGCATCGCTCGTCGGCTTACCTACCACACGTGCCAATCTTTCTCCCCCGAGGGCAAAGTCATCGCTGTGCAGCGACGGATTTGCCTCTCGCCGTCGTTTAAGGACTGAAGGGACAAGCGCTTGAAGCTCTTCAAGGACGAATGAGGACATCATGAAAAAGATCGTTTTGCTGACTTTCGCTGCAATCGCCTGCCTTGCAGCCATCTCGCCAGCCGAAGCCCGCGATGGATGCGGCATGGGCTGGCATCGCAATCCCTATGGCTACTGCCGTCCGGATGGACGCCCTGTGGTCGTCGTGCCGGCGGTTCCGGCCTATGGCATCTTCTATCCAGGCCGTGGCTATTGGGATGGGCATCGCTATTGGGTACATCGCGAGTGGTGGCATGGTGGCTGGCGTTATCGCTAAGCCACTCTTCCGCGATGCGCGCGGCCCGGTCTAGCAGATCGGGCCGCATGCCAACCGGCGATCGATCGGCTTGCTTCTCTCGATCCTTCCGCTGCCCATCCCCGCGATACAAAGCTCGCGGTCGTTTGTCAGTTTGACATGGCAGCCCACAGAAACGTGCAATTGACGACGGCAATGCAACCGGTCAAAGCTGTGACCAGACCGGTTTACGGAAAACAACGCCGCCAACATGAGCAAAAGCACCATCAGCGACTACCAAGGGCCGATCATCGTCTTCGACGCCATGTGCGTCCTGTGTACCGCCAACGCCCAGTTCGTGCTGCGCCATGATCATTATGGCCGTTTCCGTCTTGCCTCCATGCAGAATGAAACGGGCATTGCCCTCTATCGCCGCTGCGGCATGGACCCCGCCGATCCGGATAGCCTCATTATCATCGACGGTGCGAAGGTGCTGCGCGACAGCGACGCGGTGCTGGCCATTTATGCCGGCCTCGGCTGGCCCTGGAAGGTGATTTCCGCGCTGCGCATCGTGCCCCATCGGCTGCGCGATCCGATCTACTTCTGGCTTGTCCGCAATCGCTATCGCATCTTCGGAAAGCGCGAGACATGCTGGCTGCCGACACCAGAGCAGGCGAGCCGCATCCTTTGAAAAGAATCCTCGTTTTCGGCGGCTATGGCGGGTTCGGCGCGCGGCTATCGCGGCGCCTTGCCGAAGACGGCTTCGAGGTTCTGGTCGCGGGACGCAATCTTGAAGCGGCAAAAGCACTCGCCTTGCAGTTACCCAAAGCACTTGCCCTGCAAGCCGATCGAAATGGCGATATCTCCGCGATCCTCAGCGAGTACAGGCCCTTTCTATTGATCGATGCGGCAGGCCCCTTCCAGCAAAGCGATGACAGAGTTCCACGAGCATGCATAGAGGCCGGTATCCACTACATCGATCTTGCCGACGCCCGCAATTTCGTTGGCGCGATCGGCGCACTTGACGAAGAGGCCAAGGCGGCCGGCGTCACTGTCATCTCAGGTGCATCGAGCGTGCCGGCGCTCTCCAGCGCCGTCGTTGCGGACCTTGCCAAGAATATGGAGGAGGTTCGTTCGATAGAGATGTCGATCAGCGCTTCCAACCGTGCGACCGCTGGTGCCTCAGTCGCAGCGGCGATCCTGAGTTATGTCGGCAAGCCAATACGGCTCTGGCGCGGCCGACAATGGCGGAATGCGACCGGCTGGCACATGCTGAAGCGTGAAACTTATGCGGTTTCCGGCCATCGCCCTCTGCGCCGGCTGGTGGCGCTTGCCGACGTGCCGGATCACGACCTGCTGGTCGATAGCTTTGCCGGCCGGCCCAGCGTCATTTTTCGGGCGGGGCCGGAATTCGCCTTTCAGACTTTGGCGCTCTGGCTGCTGTCTTGGCCGATTGCCTGGGACTGGCTGACATCGCTCAGAAAGATCAGCCGCTTCCTGCTGCCGCTCCAGGGTCTGACAGCCAGGCTTGGGACCGCGCGATCGGCTGTGACGATCGAGATCAAGGGAGTGGAGCAAGGCGCCATGAAGGCTCGCCGCTGGACCCTGATTGCCGAAAATGGAGACGGCGTGGAAATTCCCACGCTTCCGGCGCAATTGCTGGTGCGGGCCTTGCGCGAAAGCCGTCTTCCACCCGGCGCCCGTCACGCCGGCGGGCTTTTGGTGCTTAAGGATTTCCGGAGCATGTTTCGCGATCTGGCAATCACCGAGGAAACGACGGAAGCGTCCTATATGCCGCTGTATCGGCGTGTCATGGGTCCTGTTTTCGCGCATCTTTCCGAGCCGGTGCGAGCCATGCACGAGGTCTTCGGCGAGGGCGGCGCCAGAGGCGAAGCGGTCGTCACCCGCGGGGGCTCACCGCTTGCGCGGCTGGTCGCGAAAATATTCGGCTTTCCCGCGGCAGGAAAGCATGCGCTGCATGTCTCCTTCGACGAAAACAACGGCATCGAGCGATGGACGCGGGATTTTTCCGGCCGGCGCTTTCTCAGCCATTTGAGCGAAGAGAATGGCCGCCTCGTCGAACGCTTTGGACCCTTCCGCTTTTCATTCGATCTTCCCATTCGTGGCAACGGCCTCAGTATGAAGATGCGGCACTGGTCGTTCCTGCGCGTACCGCTAGCGCTCTTTCTGGCGCCCCAAAGCATCGCTTATGAATGGGCAGAAGGCGATCGCTTCCACTTCGATGTACCGATTGCCCTGCCGCTCATCGGCCCCGTCGTTCATTATCGGGGCTGGCTTAGGCCGATTGATTGATGAAGCAAGAAACCGGCGAAACGAGCCGGGATATCGACTAGGGGCTAGCTCTGCCGGTCGCCAGCCAGGCAACCGAACATGCGGAAATCATGGAAGGCTTCTTTGAACCGCGCCTTCTGGCGTAGCGTGCCCTCATATTGAAAGCCCACTTTTTCCAGAACCCGGTCGGACGCAGCGTTTCCCGGCAACGTCCAGGCCTCAATGCGATTGAGCGAAAACACATCGAAGCCACAGTCGACGATGGCGCGCGCCGCTTCGCTCATAAGCCCTTTGCCCCAGGCGGAGGGATGCAGTTCATAGCCCAGTTCGGCGCATTTGGCGCGCCGGTCGAAGCTGTTGAAACGAATGGCTCCGAGCAAACGGCCGGAAGCCTTGTCTTCAATAATCCATGAGCAGCCCGTTCCTTTGGGGAAGATTTTGATCATCCATCGCAAAGAGCGCTCGATCTGCGCCATTTTCGGCGCATCAACCCAATTCGAGAAGCGCGTGACCTCCGGAATCGAAATCAGAGCATGGAAATCGTCGCGGTCGTCCATGCTCGCTTCGCGAAGCCGCAGTCTCTGGGTCACAACTGTAGGAAACTCAGCTTTTGAAAGAGCCATCGTCACGCTTTCAGCAGATTGGCAAGGATGATTTCGCGCCAGACGCGGGTAGGCGTGATCCAGGCGTCCCAGGAATTATACCTGCCGGAATAGATGACGGCGGCGACACCCGCATCGGGCATCAGCCAGAGCCTTTGTCCGCCATTACCGAAGCCGGCATACCACGGCCGCGAACCGTCAAACGCCGGAATCAGGTCCTCGCCGCAAAACCACAATCTGCCATAGCTCAGACCGTCCCCGGTCGAGATCGCCGGCGCGAGGGATTGCGCGATCCAGTCTTCCGAGACGATCCTTTGGCCGTTCCACACACCCTTCTGAAGGAGAAGCACCCCGATCTTCAGCAAATCGGGGGCCGTGAGACGCAATCCAGATGCCGGCGACGCCACGCCATCACGCCCGGCGTTCCAGTGGAATTTTGCAATATCCAAGGGTTCGAAGAGAACCTCTCGCGCGAAGTCGGGCAAGCGCTTGCCCGTGCCGCGCTCGATGATCGCCCCCACAAGCGCGACGCTGCCGCCGGAATAAATCCAGCGCGTTCCCGGCTCGGCGATCACCTGACGCTCCAGAACAAAACGATATCGGTCCGGCGCGTTCTCCATCGCAATTTCGCTGTTCAGCGGGTCGGTATACGGGCGATCCTCGTCCCACTCCATCCCCAGCGTCATCGTCAGCGCGTGGGCGATGGTGATCTTGGCGCGCGCAGGATCTCGGGCGAGATCGCCGTATTCCGGGAACTGCTCATAGAGAGATGCATCCGGTGGCGGTACCAATCCCCTGTCGAGGGCGATGCCATAAAGAAGGCCGGCAATGCTCTTGGTGACAGAGCGAAGATCATGCAGCGTATCCGCGTCGAAGGCGACATCCCCAAGCGGATCTCCCCAATTTTCGTCGGGACCAACGGCATAATATTCAAGGCATACATGCCCGGAACGAGCGGCAAGCACGACATGCAGATCGCGCAGCAGGCCAGATTCGATACCGGCTTCAAACTTGCGGCCGAGCGCAGGATCAAAGCCCAGCGCCTGCAGGGTTTCGCGATCCGGTGGCGAGGGGAAATTGCTTTGCGTCATGACCATGCAATCTCCACCCTTTGCTCGGCGACCGCCAGGGAAGTTACAATCAAAGCGCGCATACGGCAAGGCGATTGTACAGCAATTTGGCATCCAAATTCGCTAGTCTTTGGTTCATCCCTGACCCATCTTCAGGCCGGTTTGCGGTCTCATCGCGAATGTGGAGACTTCCTGTTTTGACGAGAACCTCGGTCGCAGCTGAAAGCCGCTTCCGAGATTCCCGGCTGTCGTCAGGGGTGAGTACGACAGCCGCGTCAACAAATCGATTTTCACACCGGCAATCCATAGGCGGACTGGAAGCTGGGAAACACAGGATTAAATTCCACAAGTGACTACCCCATTTTGAGACAGCTTTCACGCAGTGCTAAAATTCGTCTCATCCGGTTTGGCTTTACCAGCGGTAATTCTCGTTCGGATCTCATACAAGCACGATGATTTGGGCGTTTCGACTTAGTCATTTTTCCTGAAGAGCTCCCCAGCTTCTGCACAAATTCTGCAAAGGCGGACGGCATCGTCGCGCCATGAACAACACGCCCGAGACAACCACAGCTCCACCAACCCGCCTGCCACGCAGTCTTCTCAAGGAAGGCTGGTGGCTGGAGAACGATCCTCACTCACTGGCCGATCCACCGGTTCAAGATGCCAGGATCATACCCTTCACCTTGGCCAGACATCCTCTACGGAGCCAATACCGATGAGCCTATCCGGTACACTCGCCATTCCCGCAAATTCTTCCAACAGATCCAACCACAAACTCCTCACATTCATTATTCTTATCGCTCTGGCTGACATTCTTCTTTTCGACGAGATGCCCGGCATTAATCTTTTTCTCTTCGCCAATGCCGTTGCCGTCGGCCTGCTGATCTCCTCCAGAAGAAGGCAATCGATTCCAAAGATTGCAGCCTTTGTGATCCTTTGCCTTCTTGCGTCGGCGCCGCTTGTCGAGACCGTATCCTGGATGGGCATCATCACCAGCCTGATTGGGCTTTGCCTGATATCGCTGGGTGTCGGCGGATTGCTCCCTCGACAATCGACGCGCTTACCATTGGCACTGCTCCGTTTCCTGCTGGATCTGCCGGTGCGGCCCTTCCGCCAGGCGAGCTATCGCTGGCTGCGGCGGCTGCAGAAGCCAGCGCCGGACGGTGTTCGACATCATCTGCGCGGCTGGATCATGCCGTTGGCGTTTGCCGCGGGCTTTCTTGGTCTCTTCGCTATGGCCAATCCGCTGATCGAAAAGACGATGCGCAGCATCGACTTCACTTTCCTGCTGCAACTGCTGAGCATGTGGCGCATCGGCTTTTGGCTCGTCGTTGCAGTCTTCCTCTCCGCGCTGCTTCATCCACGCCTGAAGCGCCGCCGTCACCATCGCGAAGGGGTCGCTGCGGACGCTGCAAGCGTTGAGGATGGGCTGTTCGGCCATGCCGCATTGCTGCGCTCGCTTGTGGTATTCAACGCGCTGTTCGCGGTGCAGACACTGCTTGATCTCGCCTATCTTTGGGGCGGAGCCAGCCTGCCCGATGGCATGAGCCACGCCGAATATGCCCATCGCGGTGCATATCCGCTGATGCTTACCGCAATCCTTGCCGCCGCCTTCGTCCTTGCCGCGATGCGTCGCGGCGGGCCGGGTGACAGAAGTCCCCTACTTCGCGGCATGGTGCAACTCTGGATCGCACAGAATATCCTGCTCTGCCTTTCCTCCATTCTGCGTCTCGATCTCTACGTCGAAGCCTATTCGCTGACGGAACTGCGCGTTGCAGCCGGCATCTGGATCGGCCTGGTGGCCATTGGGCTCTTCCTCATTTTCCTGCGCATTCTGCTGCGTCGTTCTAACGAATGGCTGATCGCGCTCAGTTGCGCAGCACTGGTTGTCACACTTTACGCCGCCGCGCTTGCCGATATCCCGGCCTTCATCGCCCGCTTCAATGTTGCCCATAGCCGCGAGATATCGGGCGACGGCATCGTGCTGGATCTCAATTATCTCTCGACGCTCGGTCCCGCGGCCATCCCGGCGCTCGACAGCTATCTGGCAGCACTGCCTGCCGACATCGAAGCCCGCAAAGTGCGTGAAATACTTTTCTGGCAGCATCTTCGGCGTCCGCGTGATTGGCGAAGCTGGACCTACCGCGATGCTCGTCTCGACGCTTACCTCAAAAATGATGCAACCCTTGTCAGATGAAGCGGAAACGAAGACAAAGAGGAGAATAACCAGAACAGGCCCTACATGGCACCGCGCATCCTTGTCGCCGACGACGAACCGAATATTCGCGACGTGATTTGCTTTGCGCTCGACCGCGCCGGCATGAAGACGACGACCGCGCGCAACGGCACCGAGGCCATGATGGCCTTTCACAAAGGCGGTCTCGATCTGATTGTTCTCGACGTTGGCATGCCCGACATGGATGGACTGGAAGTCTGCCGCCGCATTCGCAAGACATCGAACCTTCCGATCCTCTTCCTGTCGGCCCGCGACGAAGAGATCGACAGGATCCTCGGCCTGGAAATCGGCGGCGACGATTATGTCACCAAACCCTTCAGCCCGCGCGAGCTGGTTGCTCGGGTCCGGACTATCCTGAGGCGAACCGGGCATGGCTCTGAGCCGGATGCGACCAATGGCTCCGTGTCTGTGGGATCTCTGCGGCTCAATCGCGGTAGCCGCACCGCGAGTTTCGCCGATGTGCCGCTCACTTTGACGGCGCTCGAATTCTCGATCCTCGATACACTGCTGTCGCGCCCCGAGATCGTCTTCAGCCGCGATCAGCTGATGGAAGCGGCCTATGGCGCCGACATGCAGGTCGCCGACCGCACCATAGACAGCCATATCCGCAATCTCCGCGCCAAGCTTTCGGCCGCCGGCGGCACGGGCATCATCGCCACGGTGCACGGCATTGGCTTCAAGCTGACATCACCAGCGGAAGGAACCGTCTGATGCGCACGCCGCGGGTGAAGTCGAAATGGCGGCCGCCGCTGGCCCTCATCGTCTACGCGGTGCTTCTCACCGTGATGACGCTGCCGATGCTGACGATCATCTGGTTTCGCGTCGTGCGCGCCGCCTCCGGCGCCATGGCGCCGGCGGAGATCGCGACCCTCGCTGCCGTTCTGATCTTCACCCTCATTGTAGCTTACGTGCTGACGCGCACGCTGACTACGCCGATCAATGCCCTGATTGTCCGGACCGAAGAGATCGCCCGCGGCGGACGCTCCGCAATCCGGCCGCTCGACATCTACGGCACGCGCGAGGTCGCGACCCTTTCACAGAGCTTTCTCGATCTCGCCGGTAAGCTGGTCGACCATTCCGATTATGTGCGCTCCTTTGCCACCCATGTTTCGCACGAACTGAAATCGCCCCTCACCTCGATCAAGGGAGCGGCGGAACTGCTGCGCGACGATGACGACAGCAATCCGATGAGCCCGGAGCAGCGCAACCGCTTTCTAAGAAATATCATCGCCGATACCGAGCGGCTGGATAGGCTATTGTCGCGCCTTCGGGAACTCGCGAAAGCCGAGCTTCCATCGGAACAGGGCTCCAGCAACCTTCGCGACATCGTTGCCCAATTGGAGATGCAATTTCCCCAATTGACGATCATCGATGAAGACGGCACCGACGGGATGCTGGCACTCCCAGTCGAGGCCGCCGGTATTGTCTTCGCCAATCTGGCTGAAAATGCCTCTCAGAACGGCGCCACAAGCCTTGCAATCAAGGCAAGCGGCGAAGTGCGGAGAATAACGATCCAGGTGCGCGACAATGGAAGCGGCATTGCCGAAGGCAATCGCGATCGCATCTTCGAACCCTTCTTCTCGACGCGGCGGGACGATGGTGGCACGGGCATGGGCCTCGGCATCGTGAGAGCGATGCTAACCTCGCATGGCGGCAGCGTCGAGCTGTTGGATAGCGGCAAGGATGGCACAACGTTTCAGATCATCCTTCCCAGCGCCGCCTGAAACGGCGACTCCGCCATGAACTGGCAGCAAAAAGCGGCCGATGGCAAAAGCCATCGACCGCTCCACTGTTTCAATATCCGGAGCTTACGCCGCCTGTGACTGCGCTTGCGCTTCCAGGGCCATGGCACGTGCGGTGACGAAATCGACCTTGCCGGAACCGAGAACCGGCACCTTGCCCACAGTCACCTCGGCGGGAACCATCATTTCCGTGGCGCCCTTCGATTTGGCGAAGGCAAGGAAGTCGCTTCTCGTCGCACCCGGCGCATCGGTCAGCAGCACGAGACGCTCGCCCTTCTTGGCGTCGGGTACGGCCGAGACGACGCTGAGGGCGCCAGGCCAGAGCTGCGCTGCAAGCGTTTCCACCGCGGCAAGCGAGATCATCTCGCCGCCGATCTTGGCGAAGCGCTTGGCGCGGCCGCGGATCTTGACGAAACCGTCCTCGTCGATGGTGACGATGTCGCCGGTATCGTGCCAACCCTCCAGCAGCGGTTCGAGAACGCCGGGATTGTCGGCGCGCAGGTAGCCGGCCATCACGTTGGCGCCGCGGATGAGAAGACGGCCGCCCTCGTCGATGCCGGGAACCGGCTCGAGCTTCCATTCCATGCCCGGCATGATTTTGCCGACCGTTCCCGTGCGGTTGTACATCGGCGTATTCAGCGAGATCACCGGGGCAGCCTCGGTCACGCCGTAGCCTTCCAGGATGCGCAGGCCGAACTTCTCCATGTAGACCTCGCGGGTCGATGCCTTCACCGGCTCGGCGCCCGAGAAGATGTAGCGGATCGATCTCAGGTCGTAGGGATGAGCGGTGCGGGCATAGCCGTTCAGGAACGTATCCGTGCCGAAGACGATGGTGGCGTTGGAGACGTAGATCAGCTCCGGCACGATGCGGTAGTGCAGCGGCGACGGATAGAAGAACACCGGCACGCCCGAGACCAGCGGCAGGATCGTGCCTGCCGTCAGGCCGAAGGAGTGGAACATCGGCAGGACGTTGAATACCTTGTCGCCGGGGTGGAAGTCGATGCGCGAGGCGGCTTGGGCGGCATTCGAGAGGACATTGCGGTGCGTCAGCACCACGCCCTTCGGCGCCCCTTCTGAACCGGAGGTGAAGAGGATAACGGCCGGATCATCGGCGCTGCGTTTCACCAGCGGCCGATATTTGCGTATGAGGCCGACGATCTTGTCGAAGGAGGTGATCTGCGTGCGCAGTTCATCCAGCCAGACGAAGGCCACATGCTTTTCGAGCTCCTCGACCACCGGACCGAGCTTTGCCTGCGTGATGAAGGCACGCGAGCAGAGCACGTGCTTGACCTCAGCCGTTCGGCAGGCGGAGAGGATATTTGCGGCGCCAGCCGTGAAGTTCAGCATGGCCGGAACCTTGCCCGCCGACATGACGCCGAGCACGGTCGCAGCTGTGCCATTGGCGTTCGGCAGCATCACGCCGAGCGTCTTCTCGTTCGGGAACATCTTTTTGAACTTCGCGCCCAGCACCGCAGCCCCGGTCAGGAGCTTGGCGTAGGAGAGCTTGCCGGCAATCGGGTCCTCGACCGCGAGTTTCTTGCCGCCATATTCATGGGCGCTGTCGATGACGCGGCCGAGGACGGTATTGCTGGTGTCGGCGGTGCGGAACATCAGCGTCGACATGATCTGGTAGAGGGCGGCACCAGCGGCGATGCGGCGCTTCCTGCCCTTGAGCTCGGCGGGAACATCGAGCTTGACGGGCTCTAGGATCGTCACCTTGACCTTGGGGAAGAGGCGGCGGCGGACATGGCTCGACGTCAGGTATGAGGCATAGCTCTTTTCCAGACCATCGATGCGCACGGGCACGATCATCGCGCCGGTCTTGTCGGCTACCATGGCGGCGCCGTCATAGACCTTCATCAGCGTACCGGTGACGGTCAGACGGCCCTCGGGGAAGATGCCGACCGGGCTGCCATCCTGGATGACCTTGATCAGCGAGCGCGTCGCCATCGGCTTGGTCGGGTCGAGCGGCAGGAACTTGCACATCTTCAAAAGCGGCCGCATCCACCATTTTTTGGCGAAGGCATAGTCGATGGCGAAGACGGGCTCTTCCTCGGTGATGGCGAGTGCGAGTGCGCCGTCGAGCAGGCTGACATGGTTGAGCGCGATAATCGGCGCGGGGCCAGCCTTGCGGATGTTTTCCAGACCTTCCACTTCCAGCCGCATGAAGGCGCGGAAGATGATGGAGATCAGATCGCGGAAGGCATTGGTCGGCAGCATTTTCAGCATGAGCCAGGCAATCGCGATATTGAGCACTGAGATGCTGAGAATGATGACCGGAACCGATAGGCCGATCGCCTGCAGGACAGCAACGAGCGCCAAGCCCACAGCGATGAAGAGCGCGGAGAGCACATTCGATGCGCCAATGACACGGGCGCGACGATCCTCATTCGCCCAGCTCTGCATAGCCGAGAAGGTCGGGACTGCCAGGAAGGCGCCACCGATTGCCATGCCGGCCAGATCGATGGCAACACGGATCGTTTTGGGTCCGGCGAAGAAGGCAAGAATGGTTTCAGCATGGCTGGTCGACTGCAGGCCCCACAGGTTCCAGCCGAGATCGAGGCCGAAGAGCGCAACGATCAGCATGCCGATGGGCGCCGGCAAAAGCACGATGCGGCCGGCGGCCATCCATCCGGCAATGGCCGAACCGATGGCGACGGAGATCGCGAAGATCGCCAGGTAGGCGGGAACGACGATTTCAGAGCCGCCGAGAATATCGGTGACCATGACCGGCAGCATCGACATGATGAAGGCGCCGACGAACCAGAACCAGCAGTTCATCAGCGACGCCCGCCAGATGCGGCTATCGGCGCGAAGCTCGTTGACCAGCCTGTAGCTCGAGCGCACGACATTGGTGTCGACGACGAGATCCGGCGCCTTGGAGCCCGTCGAAGGGATCATACGCGCGGCAAACCAGCAGAGGATGGAAAGCCCCATCATCATCGGCCCGAAGATCCAGACATTCTCGCCCTCGCGGAAGGCGACGGCAGCGACCATCGTGCCGGTGAGAATGGCGATGAAGGTGCCGCCCTCGATCCAGGCATTGGCCTTGGGAAGATCACGATTTTCCAAGTGGTCCGGCAGGATGCCGTATTTGATCGGTCCGAAAAGCGAAGAAATGACGCCGAAGCCGAAGAGGGCGAGCATCAGGATCCAGATGGATGAAAAGGCGATGCCGACAACAGAGATCGCTGCCACGCCGAGCTCGCAGCGCTTCAGAAGCTCTGCCATCCTGGCCTTCTCGTATTTGTCGGCAAGCTCGCCGGCAATCGCCGACAGGAGCAGGAACGGCACGATGAAGATGCCGCCGGCAAGCGTGACCAACGCCGCACCCTCGGTCGCCATCTGCGCGAGAATGACGAAAACCAGAGTCTGCTTTAAGAAATTATCATTGAAGGCAGTCAGGAATTGCGTCCAGAACAGCGGCGCGAACTTCCTCGATCTCATCAGGTGCGTTTGCATGGCGTATCCCTCATTCGGCCAACAGGACGCCATAGAGTTGTTACGCAACGGTTGAGCGCGGATACAACTCTGTGGCGTCGTTAATAAAGATTAGTCCTGACCGTCACGATTAAACTTAACCAGGAGCTTTTCCGTACGGGCATCTTCCACCTTGCGGATCAGCTTGTCAGCCTCGCTATTGTCCCGAACCGTCTTGGTGACATTGACCGCCGTCTGCACCAGCATCAGGATGCCCATGGCGAGATAGCCTTTGCCCCAGAGATCGATCGGCATCATGTAAAGGCCGACGAGGAGCATGAAAGCGGCGGCGGCAAAAGAGATGTAGGAGAAGCTGACCCAAGCCTGGGAATGTTTCTGGAAGCTGTCATTCATGATCGTATCCTCTCAAATGTATTCGTTGTGTTCGTTTTCAGGCTGCTGAATTCATGCGTTCGCGCAGGCGGGCAATCACGTCATCGGCAGAAGGACCGAGCGGTGCGCCGCAACCAGCATTGGCGAGTTTTTCGATGATATGTGCCTGCCGGCTCGCGGCATCCATTTCCTTCATGGCGGAGGCCGCAATTTCGCAGCGGCTCTGATATGCCTGAAGACGGGCAAGCGTCTCCTCGGCGTCATCGAGCGTCGCCAGGCCGGAATTGTCGCCGCAGGCGGCATTGAGCTTCTGTGTCTGCTCCGTGGCGCGCGCCAGGCGTTCGCCCCGCTGCAATTCCTGCAGCCGCGCTTCCGAGGTGCGAACGGTTGCCTTGAGTTTGCCAATCGTCTGGATGAATTGTGCCTGCGCCTTCTCGGAAGCATCCCGCTCGGCTTCGAGCTGAGCGATCGCCTCGGCCGCCTCCCGAGCCAGTTCGTCACTTCCCTTCTGCAGGGCGGCCACCGCGCGCGTTTCCAGGTCCGCAATACGGCCGGTAATCGCTGCGTGCCGGTTCTTCTCCTGCTCATTCTGCGCGATGGCAATTGCCACGGACCGCCGCGCCGACTGAATGGCGCTGGCCGCCTCGCGGATCTGCTGGGCCAGCAGCGGCACCGCATTGCGATCGATGAACGCCAGTTGTGCATCATAAGCCCGACCGCGAATGAGCGTCAGAATTGAATTGAACATTTGCCGTCTCCCATTTATGAACGATGTTCACGAAATGATGTATGCCAGAATCGTGAACGTTGTTCAAGAATAATTTTGAACAACGTTCAAAAATTGAATTGGAAGAGCGAGTGGCGAGAAAAACCCTGGAAAAGCGCGAGGACTTGAAGCTCAGGCTGATCGAGGCGGCGCGCAATCGCATCGCTGCAGACGGGCTCTCAAACCTGAGGGCGCGTGATGTCACCCAGGATGTAGGCTGCGCCCTTGGCGGCCTCTATACGGTCTTCGCCGACCTAGACGATCTCGTCATTCACGTCAATTCGGCGACGCTGAAGGCGCTTGAGGCATCGCTGACGCTGACGGAGGTTCGGGATCACACACCAGCCGACCGGCTGCGCAATCTCGCGCGCGGATATCTGCGCTTTGCGGCCACCCATCGCAATCTGTGGAAGGCGCTGTTCGACCACCGGCCTCCGGATGACCGCCCCAGCCCCGAATGGCATCTGGAAGAGCATATGTTCCTGATGGGCGTCATTGCCGAGCCGCTCGCGGAGTTGCAGCCGAACATGTCGGAGACGGCGCGCGCCATCCGCGCGAGAACGCTTTTCGGGGCTGTGCATGGCGTCGTCAGCATCAGCCTCGAAGGGCGTTTCGTCGGCCTGCCGATCGAAAGCCTGGAACAGGAGCTCGACGATTTCATCCTGACGGTCGCAGCAGGAGCTGCGGCGAGGCAAGGCTAGTCTGCGCTTTTACGGTTTCGAAGGCGCATAATTCCGGATATCGCCGAAAGCGTAGCCACGATCCCTGAGCATGCGGATCAGCGACTGCAGGTTTTCGCGACCATTGAACTGGTCCTGAAACATCTCGTCATGCATGAGCAGGATCATCTTTCCACGCTGAGTGAAACGACCGTATTGGAAAAGGTGGTCGATCTCGTTGACGAGATGGTCCACCGATTGGACCGGCTTGCCATCGTCGCTATGCACCCATTCGAAATCCCAGCCGAAGAGATAGAAGCCTGCTTCGGCGACGAGCTCGTAATCCAGCCATTCGCGCTCCCATTGGGCGACGTTGATGGATAGATCCTCCCTTGATACGGTCGGAAGCCGAAAGACATCCCTGCCCGGCAATCGCGCATTGACGATCGGCGTCAGACCCAGCACTTCATTAGCATGAAGCATATCGGCGACGACGGCTTGGGTGTTGGAATAGTATCGTCTGTAGCGATTGTTGGCGTGGCTGTAGCTGTGATTGCCGACAGTCACCAGTGGCATCGCCTTGGCCTCTGCCAAGAGGTCGCGCCCGGCCGGAATGGTTTCGACATGCTGACCGACCATGAACATGGCGGCGGGGACATTTTCCTGACTTAGCACGGAAAGAATGTTCTTCGTTCCAGGTAAAGGCCCATCATCGAAAGTCAGAAAGATCGTCCTATCGGCCGCGCGAGCAGAGACGGCGTAGGCCGCAACCAAGAGGCCGGCGAGCAGCCATCTGAAGATCGCATTCCATCGATAATTCAACCCGTTCAAGCAAGCCGCCTCCCGCCTCATCGCTGCAAACTGGCATATGGCATGGAACAAGAAAAGCACCCGGCATGCGACAAAAGCAAAGGGCGCTCTACCCATTTCTGGGGAGCGCCCTTGCTTATTGACCCGGACAGCGAACACCGCCTCGACACAGAAATGTCAGCGCGGCAGGCCATCGATACAGGTGATGGGCTGCAAATAATCGCGAATCGCACCCTTTGCAAGAGCCGGGTGCGAAAATTTTAGCAATTCTGTCACACGAGAGTTCCATGTGACAGAATTCGCGCATTTGACAGGCGTTGGGCCTATAGTCAGGCCGCCTTCAAGGCCGCGTCGCGCGGGATCTCGACATCGATCTCCAGCATGGAGACGTCCTTGTCGCGATCCATCTTCACCTGCACCTTGTCGCGATCGACCTGCACATGCTTGGCGATGACGGCGAGAATTTCCTCCCTCAGCACGGATACGAGATCCGAGCCCGCGGAGGCACGCTCGTGGGCAAGGAGGATCTGCAGGCGCTCGCGCGCCATAGGTGCAGATCTCTGCTTGCGGAACAGTCCGAAAATGCTCATGCGGCCCTCCTTGCGAAGATCTTGCCGAAGATACCCCGCTTTTCGCCAGGGATGGTGATCGGCACCTGCTCGCCGGCAAGACGGCGTGCGGCGTCGAAATAGGCAAGCGACGGCGCGCAGCGCGCATCGGCAAGCGTCACCGGCGAGCCGAGGTTGGACGCGCGCAGGACATCGGTGCTTTCCGGGATGATGCCGAGCAGCGGAATGGAGAGGATCTCCAGCACGTCGTCGACCTTCAGCATGTCGCCGCGTTCGGCGCGGCCAGCATCGAAGCGGGTCAGCAGCAGGTGCTTTTCCATGCGCTCGCCACGCTCCGCCTTCAGCGTCTTGGAATCAAGCAGGCCAATGATCCGGTCGGAATCGCGTACCGAGGAGACTTCCGGGTTGGTGACGACGACCGCGACGTCGGCATGGCGCATGGCAAGCGTGGCGCCGCGCTCGATACCGGCCGGGCTATCACAGATGACCCAATCGAAATAATTCTTGAGCTCGTTGATGACGCGCTCGACACCCTCGGGCGTCAGATTGTCCTTGTCGCGGGTCTGCGAAGCCGGCAGGAGGAAGAGCGTCTCCAGCCGCTTGTCGCGGATCAATGCCTGCGGCAGCTTGGCATCGCCGTGAATGACGTTGA
The DNA here is from genome assembly GCF_054558365.1 of Rhizobium sp. No.120. Taxonomy (NCBI): domain Bacteria; kingdom Pseudomonadati; phylum Pseudomonadota; class Alphaproteobacteria; order Hyphomicrobiales; family Rhizobiaceae; genus Rhizobium; species Rhizobium sp. No.120. The sequence goes on along the minus strand of NZ_BAAJNQ010000004.1, from coordinate 257,096 downwards.
CGAGGTCATAAACCACGCGGCGTTCCGCGCCCATGACCAGATCGAGGTTGCGCAGACCGACGTCGAAATCGACAACGACGACCTTTTCGTTTCTCTGTGCCAGAGCCGCCCCCAATGCGGCCGTCGAAGTCGTCTTTCCAACTCCGCCCTTGCCTGATGTGACGACGATTACCTTGCCCATCTTGCTCTCCTGTTTTGGCCGGCTTCGGCTCAGATTAGTTTTTCGGCCATGATCGTTTCACCATCCAGCCAGAGCTGGACGGCCTGCCCCTTGAGGCCGGGTGATATGTCTTCCGCCATCTTGTAGATGCCATCGATCGCCAGCAGCTCAGCCTCGAGCTTGCGGCAGAAGATTCTAGCCGAGGCATTGCCGATCGAGCCCGCCATGGCGCGGCCGCGCAGGGCGCCGTAAATATGGACCGATCCACCCGCGATAACTTCCGCGCCCGATGCCACCGAACCGATGACGGTGACATCGCCTTCGGGAAAGATCACCGATTGGCCGGATCGTACCGGCTCGCGGATGATCAGCGATTGCGTAACCGCACGAACTTCCGGCGGCGGCGCCTTGGGCTCGCTGTTGCGGCGCTCCACGACCGGTTCGGCCTCTGAGACTTCGAAATCGGCAGCCGGACGCCCACCCTTCAGGATCGGCGGCATACCGGGCTCCGATATCGACGGGCGACCGCCCTCGATGCCCATGATGCTGACATTGCGGGCCGAAAGCTCGGCAATCAGCTCCTTGAGCTGTGCCTTGTCGATCGGCAGGTCGGTGATATCGAGCACGACCGGCCGCCCCAGAAAGAAGCCGGCCGAACGGGCTGCAAGGTCGTCAAGCCTGGTCAACCACTGGTCCAGCGGAAGATCCGGCGAAAGCATGACCGCAAGAAATGAGCGGCCCTTGATACGGATCGAGCGAGCGTCTGTTAGCACTTTGGTCATCTATGTGAATAAATCGTTGATCCTGTGTACCGTTGATATGGTTAACAAATGGTTAATTCGAGGCTCGATTGGAGCCCGAACCGCCCCATAAAACGGCGAGGCTCGCAAGCGCCGAAGGCTCGCTGGAGCTGGGCTCGTAGACGCAGGGAGCGGCGAAAATCGCAGCTCCTACAAGGAGAAGAATGATTGGTCTCATGAAATCCTCCAGGCGCAAAGCAGGCGCTGCCTTGCTGATTATTCGACGCGGAAAAATTAACGATTCGGCGCGCCGCACCTTCCGGAACGGCGCGCAATATCGACGTTTGAGTGATTCTCAGGCGAGCTTCAGCTCGACATTGATGTTGCCGCGGGTAGCCTTCGAATAAGGGCAGGTCTGGTGGGCTTCCTCAACCAGCGCGCGGGCGAGCTCACGCTCGATGCCAGGCATGCTGATAGTGAGGCGTGCCTGCAGGAAATAAGCACCTTCCGTCATTCCCAGATCCACTTCGGCATCGACGGCGAGATCGGCCGGAAGCTTGATCTTGCGCTTGCCAGCGGCCAGGCCCATGGCGCCGATAAAGCAGGCCGACCAGCCGGCGGCGAAGAGCTGCTCGGGATTGGTGCCGGCATGGGCGCTGCCGGGAGGCGAAAGCTTGACATCCAGCTGGTTGTCATCGCTGCGGGCGAAACCATCACGGCCGCCAATGGTGTGGGTCTTGCCGGTGTAGAGAACCTTGTCGATCTTGGTCATGGAACACTCCTTTGTTGCACCGCCCGTCTGCTATGTCGTGAGGGCAATGTCTGTTGACGGAGTTGTTTTTGATGGATCGACGTATCCGGCATGTTTCCGGAATTGGCGGAAGTGTCACAAAACGTAGAGCCTGACAGGCCGGATACAAATGCTTACAAAGATCCTGAAAATAATAAATGGACCGGATAACGGCGAAGTCGGAGAGACGTTTGGGGCAAAACGAAACTAGACAACATTTCGAGACACGCGATCTCGATGGGGACGCAGAGAAGATTCGGATAGAGGCATATAAAGTTGTTTCCAAAGAAGATGCCAAGCGACTATCCAGAGAACGACTCCTGACTTGGTTGGCGCTAGCTACCATGCTCTTGCCACTAGCCTGCTTGTTTGGGTGGATTTAGCCGTCGTCCGAACGAATAGAAGGCCAGTTATCTAGTCCTTTCCACAAGCGATCAGGAAAGGAGGACTTCGGCCGCCAGGCCACCGCCTTCACGGTTATAGAGCCTGACGGAGCCGCCGAGCGTCTGGGCGAGCTGCTGGGCAATCGCCAGACCGAGACCGGTGCCGCCGGTGTTGCGGTTGCGTGATTGCTCCAACCGGAAGAAGGGCTGCATCGCCGCCCCTATCTGGTCCTTCGGAATACCGGGACCGCGATCCAAAACAGTGATCGCTATCTGGCCCGTTTCCCGCCGCTCCACGGCGATTTCCGCCGCACCGGCGAATTTCAGGGCATTGTCAATGAAGTTGGTGAGAATGCGACGCAGCGCATGCGGTTTCGTCGTCGCCGTGCCTTGGATAAGGCCAAGAATCTCGACGGATTTGCCGGTGTCCTGATAATCGTAGCTGATGCTTTCGATGAAGGAGGCAAGGTCGATGCGGGCGCTCTTCTCGCCATTGCCATGGGCGCTGCGCGCATAGGCGATCCCATCCTGCACCAGACGCTCGATCTCGCCGAGATCCTGCAACAACTTGGTCTTCTCGAGCGAATCATCGGCAATATCGGCACGCAGGCGCATGCGGGTGATCGGCGTCTGCAGATCGTGAGAGATAGCCGCAAGGATCTGCACGCGCTCTTCGAGATAATGCGCGATTCGATCCCGCATGGCGTTGAAGGCTCTTGCGGCATGCGCTACTTCGCTCGGCCCGCGGTCACTCAAGGCCGGGCTTTTGTTGTTAGGATCGAGCGCATCGGCCGCGGCAGCAAGCTCGGCGAGCGGACGTGTCGCTTGTCGCACGGCAAACCATATACAAAGGACGATCAACAGCATCTGGACGACGAAAACGTAAGGCAGCCAGGCCGCCATCGGCATGACGCCCTTGGGCGTAACATCGATCGTCAGCGGGCTGCCATCGCTTAGCTTGAGATGGGCCTGCAGCCGCGAGATGGGGCCGGGTATTGCTTCCATGCGGATCGGAAACCGATGGCCGACAGCATCCTCTATCTTGGCGGCGATCTCCGCGCCATGGGCAGAGGTATCGGGCACGCCGGGCAAGCCGTTTCCCAGCTCGAAATTGTAATTGCCGCGACTCAGCCAATCGACAAAATTCGCCCTCTCATTGGCCGGCAGGCGGTCGAGCACCGCGATCGAGGTCGCGACATCGTTCTCCAGAGTACCGAGCATGACGGCCTTTGCAGACATGTAGCGCTCGATATAGAGCACGCTGAAAGACAGACCGTAGGCGATCGCAAGCCCGGCCAGCAGGATCAGCGAAATGCGGGCGCGCAGGGTGCTCGGCCACCATGGCCGGCGACCTGAAAGGTCGGCCACGGTCATGGGCGAAGCTCCGCAATTTCCACCGGCACGGAGAAGACATAGCCCTCACTGCGAACCGTCTTGATATACATCGGCTCCCGCGCGTCATCCCCCAGCCGCTGGCGAAGACGGCTGACGAGCAGATCGATGGAGCGATCGAAGAGATCGGCGTCGCGGCCCTGCGTCAGGTTCAGAAGCTGGTCACGATTGAGCACCCGCTGCGGGTGATCGATGAAGACGCGCAGCAGGCGGTATTCCGCACCGCTGAGCGTGATTTCCGTTCCATCCTTGTCGAGCAAATGACGACCGACCGTATCCAGCCGCCAGTCTCCGAAGACCAGCAATTGACCGGCTTCGCTGATCTGCAGATTGGGCGGCAGCATGCGGGTGCGCCGAAGAACTGCCTTGATGCGGGCGAGAAGTTCGCGGGCGGCGAAAGGCTTTGCTAGATAATCGTCTGCGCCCATTTCCAGGCCGAGAATGCGGTCCATCTCATCGCTGCGCGCCGTCAGCATGAGAATAGGCGTCGTCTTGTGCTTCCCGGCGCGAAGCTCGCGGCACAGCACCAAGCCGTCGTCGCCCGGCATCATCACGTCAAGCACGATCAGATCGACCGAATTGGCCTCGAGGAAACTGCGCATCTGCCGGCCATCAGCGGCCGTTGTCGCCCGCAAGCCGTTCTTCTTCAGATAGCTCGACACCAGTTCGCGAATTTCCCGATCGTCATCCACGATCAGGATATGGTCGACATGATCCATTTCTATTTCCCACTCATCATCGTAAGCACCAACCTACGAATAGTCGTTCCTTGTCGTACCAACGGGAGCGGGCGCCGGCTTTGCCGGCACCCACTCGCGCACACTACCGCTGAACTAGAAACGATCAACATCTATCACAGCCTGGGCGAAGGCTTGCGGCGCTTCCTGCGGAAGATTGTGGCCTATGCCGCCGGTGATGGCGCGATGCTCGTACTTGCCCGAGAACTTGCCGCGATAGGCGGCCGGCTCCGGATGCGGCGCACCGTTGGCATCGCCCTCCATGGTAATCGTCGGGATCGAAATCACCGGGCCAGCGGCGAGCTTCTTCTCATAGGCATCGAACTTTGCCTCGCCTTCCACCAGACCGAGGCGCCAGCGGTAGTTATGGATGACAATGTCGACATGGTCGGGATTGTCAAAAGCGGCAGCCGAACGATCGAAAGTGGCATCGTCGAAAGCCCATTGCGGCGAGGCGGTGCGCCAGATCAGCTTTGCGAAATCATGGCGATTTTCCTGATAGCCGAGACGGCCACGCTCGGTGGCGAAATAGAATTGATACCACCAGGCAAGCTCGGCCTTCGGCGGGAGAGGCTTGCGGTTGACCTCCTGGCTGCCGATGAGATAGCCGCTAACCGATACCAGCGCCTTACAACGCTCAGGCCAGAGATCCGCCATGATGTCAGCGGTGCGGCCACCCCAGTCGTAGCCGGCAACGACGACCTTATCGATCTTCAGCGCATCGAGAAGGTCGATCATATCAGCGGCAAGTGCGGCCTGCTGGCCGTTGCGCGGCGTGTCCTTCGAAAGGAAGGTGGTGGTGCCGTAGCCGCGAAGATAGGGGATAATGACCCGATAGCCGGCGCCGGCCAGAAGCGGCGCGACATCGACGAAGCTGTAGATGTCATAGGGCCAGCCGTGCAACAGCAGGACGACCGGACCATCGGCCGGGCCGGCTTCCGCATAACCGACATTGAGCACGCCCGCATTGATCTGCTTCAGCGCTTCGAAGGACGTATGGCTTCCAGCCTTGATTGCCGGCAGGGTCGATGTGGAAGCCTTTGTTTCTTGCGCACCGGCGATGGCAGGCAGGCCGAATTCGGCAGCGGCAACAGCGGCGGCGGCAATACCAAAGAAGCGGCGGCGGTTATGATTGATTTCCTCGGACATCTGTCTCTCCTATCGATTGGATCGTGAGCATAAGAAAGCCAGCCGCATGTATCGCCGATGTGTCGCAGCCGGTGGCGTTTTGAATGCCTTTGTAGCTTCAGACGGCACAGATACAATGTGATACAATTCGCGGCTCTTGGCGGCAACGCCTCGGCAAGCGGCTAGACTCACTGCAAAACCACCCCGCCACCATCCGATTTGTATCGCAGTGTATCGAAGCCCGAGACATCGACGTTTCGGTACAATCTGCCGCGCAATCAGACACATTCGGGATACGTCACCACGGGCAGATAGCGTCACTGCTGGGCACGGCACCTCGCCGTCCGCGGCCGGTCAATCGCTTCCAAAGGAACAAGACGATGACACTTCTCATCATAGCCTATCTTGGCGGTGCTCTGACGATCTTAAGTCCATGCATCCTGCCCATCCTCCCCTTCGTCTTTGCTCGCGCCGGACGGCCCTTCGTCCGCAGCACGCTTCCCATGCTTGCGGGCATGGCGCTTACCTTCGCCATTGTCGCAACCCTTGCCGCCGTCGGCGGCGCCTGGGCGATCCGGGCCAATGAATATGGACGCCTCGCGGCGATCGTGCTGCTCGGCCTCTTCGGCCTGAGCTTAATCTCGCCGCGCATCGCCAGCGCTCTCTCCCGACCGGCTGTCGATCTCGGCAACAACCTGCTGAACGCTGCCGGCGCCAATCGGGCAACAGCGAACGTCAGAAGCTCCTTTGTGCTCGGCATCGCAACGGGCTTGCTTTGGGCACCTTGTGCCGGCCCGATCCTCGGGCTTGTGCTGACGGGTGCCGCCCTGAAAGGCGCCAATCTGCAGACGACCTTCCTGCTGCTTGCCTATGGCGCCGGCGCTGCCACCTCGCTTGCCGTTGCACTCTTTGCCGGTGGCAAGATCTTTGCCCGCATGAAGCAATCACTCGGCCTCAGCGAACGCATCCGGCAGTTTGCTGGTGCTGCAGTTCTCGCCGGCGTTGCTGCGATCGCCCTTGGCCTCGATACCGGATTGCTGGCTCGCCTCTCCTATGCAAGCACGGGCTCTTTCGAGCAGGTCTTGCTGGAAAAGTTGCACCCTAAGTCAGCCCCGGAAACCGAAGTTGCCAGCAACAGCGCCAGCAAGGTTGCGACAGACGCGGCGCGTCCGTTCCACAGCGATCTTCCGATCGAAGGCCCCGCCCCGTCACTCGATGGCGCGGTCACCTGGCTGAACTCGCAGCCACTGACGACGGCCGAGCTTCGCGGCAAGGTCGTGCTCGTCGACTTCTGGACCTATTCCTGCATCAACTGCATCCGCACCATTCCCTATGTTCGTGCCTGGGCGGAAAAGTATAAGGATCAGGGTCTCGTCGTCATCGGCGTCCATGCTCCGGAATTCGCCTTCGAGAAGAATGTCGACAACGTCAAGAAGGCGGTCGCCGACTTCAAGATCGGCTATCCCGTTGCGATCGACAACGACTACCGCATCTGGCGTGCCTTCGAGAACAATTACTGGCCTGCCCATTATCTGATCGATGCCAAGGGGCAGATCCGCTACCAGCACTTCGGTGAAGGCAACTACCGCCAGACGGAACAGGCAATCCAGGACCTGCTGCGCGAGGCCGGCAGCGACATGGCTCAAAGCGGCCCGGTCGTTCCGGATGCAAAGGGCGCGGAAGCAAGCCCCGACCTTAGCCATATCCGCTCCGGCGAAACCTATGTCGGCTACAGCCAGGCCACAGGATTCGTGTCCCCCGAAGGGCTGAAGGCCGATACCGCAGCCGACTATTCCATTGCCAATCCCGGCCTCAACCAATGGGGACTGGCAGGCACCTGGACAGTCGGGTCCGAGCAGGCATCGCTCGATAAGGCAGGTGGCAGCATCAGCTATCGCTTCAGTGCCCGCGACCTGCACCTCGTCCTCGGACCGTCGTCAGATGGAAAGCCGGTCCGCTTCCAAGTAACCGTGGATGGAAAGGCGCCCGGCGCCGACCACGGTTCCGATATCGACGCCGACGGTAACGGCACCGTGACTGCCACCAGGCTCTACCAGCTCGTCCGTCAGTCCGGCGACGTCACCGCTCGCAACTTCGAGATCCGTTTCTTCGATCCTGGGGTCCAGGCCTACGCCTTCACCTTCGGCTGAAACTTCCTTTTAACCCCACCGCATGAACCTCGACTGACAGGAGTTACCCCAATGAAGACCCGTTTTCTTTCAATCATCGCTCTCGGCCTTGCTGCAAGCACTTTCGCCTTCGCGGTGCAGGCAGCCGAGATCAAGAATATCGTCATCGTCCACGGCGCACTGGCCGACGGATCGGGATGGCGTAAGACCGCCGAGATCCTTGAAAAGGACGGCTTAAAGGTCACCGTCGTACAGGAGCCTATCACCTCGCTTGCCGACGATGTCGCCGCCACCAACCGCGTCCTCGACCTTCAGAATGGCCCGAGCCTGCTCGTCGGCCACAGCTATGGCGGCATGATCATCACCGAAGCAGGCAACCATCCTGACGTCGCCGGTCTCGTCTATGTCGCCGCGTTTCAGCCGGACAAGGGCGAAAGCCTGATCAGCCTCGCAAGCTCCAAGCCAGCTGGCGGCATGAACATCCGGGAAACCAAGGACGGCCAATATCTTTATCTCGATCCAGCGGCATTCGCGGCGGACTTTGCAGCCGATCTGCCGAAGGACGAGGCCGATTTCATGGCGAAATCTCAGGTCTTCGCCTCGAAGGCGGCCTTTACCGCCAAAGTCGGCGATCCGGCATGGCGGGCGAAGAAGAGCTGGGCCATTGTTGCCACCAACGACCGCTCCATCAACCCGGAGCTCGAGCGCGACATGGCAAAGCGCGCCGGCAGCGACGTGACCGAAATCAAGGCAAGCCACGCCGTCTTCGCGTCGCAGCCGGAAAAAGTTGCCGCCGTGATCGAGAAGGCAGCCAAGGACGCCGGCAAGTAACGACAAACCGGCAGCGGCTTCATCAGTGGAGCCGCTGCTTGCCTCTATCAGGGATCCGGCGATCAGCGGGACGCATTCTGCTCGCGGATCAGGGCGATCAAGGCCCGAAGCCGTGCCGGCATCTGGCGGCGCTGGGCGAAATACAGGCTAAGACCAGGATAGGGTGGGCTCCAATCCTCCAGTACGGAGATCAGATTGCCCGCCGCTATATGGTCGGCGACGGATGCTTCGTTGATATAGGCAAGCCCCGCTCCTTCGAGAGCAGCGCTCAGCATCAGGTCGGAAGCATCAAGAATAAGACTTCCCGGCGCATCAATCAGGATGGATTGGCCGTGCCGTTCGAATTCCCAGCGATAAAGTTTGCCACTGGCCCTACGAGCCCGGATGCAGCGATGCTGCAGCAGATCGCCGGGAACGAGGGGCGGCGGTCGCTGGCTGAAATAACTGGGTGAACCGACGACGAGCGAGCGCAGCGTCGGAATAATCGGGATCGCAACCATATCGGTCGGAACTGCCTCGGCAATCCGAATGCCAGCGTCAAAGCCCTTGCCAATGACATCAACCAGAGCGTCATCGGTGACGATCTCGATTTCGACATCGGGATAGCGCCGGCCATATTCGAGAATAAGCGGTGTCAGTAGCATGCGCGCTGCGCCGGGCGCCATATTGAGACGAAGCATGCCTGATATCGTACCGGAAGACAGGCCTGCATTTTCGATCGCCCTGTCGATTGCCACAAGCGCCGGCACCACTTCCGCCAAGAAGCGCTCGCCGGTATCCGATAGCGTGACACTGCGCGTCGTCCTGTTGAATATCCGCACGGACAGGCGTTCTTCCAGCGCGGCGACCGCGTGGCTGAGCGCCGAGGAGGACATGCCGAGTTCGCGGGCGGCCGCGCGAAAGCCACCATGGCGCGCAACCGCGGCGATCGCTTCAAGCTCCGCCAGACTGGCCTTCATTGCGCGATTTTCCTTATCAGCCTGTACTGCTTTGTCCCACTACACCGAACAGATAGCGCGTCTTACCTCTGTCGTGAAGATGAAGGAGACGCTTATGCGCACGATAGACACGATTTACATCAATGGCAGCTTCATTCGACCCCATGGCAAAGAGGAAGCACCTCTTTTCAACCCGGCCACGGAAGAGCAAATCGGCACCGTTCGCCTTGGCGACGAACAGGATGTCGACAATGCCGTAAGCGCTGCCAAGGCAGCATTTGCTAGCCAGTCGCAAAGCTCGAAGGCCGAGCGCATCGCCATGCTGCACAGCCTGCACGATGCGGTTGCGGCCAGAGCCTCGGACCTCACCGACGCCATGCGCGAAGAATACGGCGCCCCGGCATCCTTCATCGGTTTTTCGGTACCGCATGCCGCCACCGCATTCCTCAACATGGCCGAGACACTCGAAACATATGAATTTCGCCGCAGTATCGGCCATGCGGAGATAGAGATGCGCCCGGCCGGCGTTGCAGCCGCGATCACGCCTTGGAACAGCAATTACGGCTTCATCTGCAACAAGCTTGCCACAGCCATCGCGGCAGGCGCGACCATGGTCATCAAGCCCTCCGAGATGAGTGCGATCCAGACGCAGCTCCTCACCGAGTGCCTACATGCGGCCGGCCTGCCGAATGGTATTTTCAATATCGTCAACGGCTACGGCCATGTGGTGGGCGCCGCTCTCAGCAGCCACCACGACATCGCAAAGATCAGCTTCACCGGCTCTACGGTCACCGGACGGGCGATCTTGCAGGCTGCATCGGCGAGCTTGAAGCGCGTCACGCTCGAACTCGGCGGCAAGAGCCCTAACATCATTCTCGACGATGCCGATCTCGATACCGTCATTCCGCAGGTGCTGACGGCCGGCTTTACAAATAGCGGCCAGGCCTGCATCGCTGGCACCCGCATTCTCGCCCCCGAAAACCGGCTGGCGGAAATCCATGACCGCCTGATCCGGGCAGCTGCGGCTTTCAAGGTTGGCAATGCCAGCGATCCCAGCGTCAAGATTGGCCCGATGGTCAGTCAAAAGCAATGGGGTCGCGTCCAATCCTATATCCGCCTCGGCCAGGAAGAAGGCGCGCGACTGATCGTTGGCGGTGAAGGGCGGCCGGAAGGGCTTACTCGCGGCTGGTTCGTTCGCCCGACGATCTTCTCCGGCGTCAACAACGATATGAGGATCGCCCGCGAGGAGATTTTCGGGCCGGTACTGTGCGTCATCCCCTATCGCGACGAAGACGATGCACTAGAGATCGCCAACGATACGACCTATGGCCTGCAGGCTTATGTTTTCTCGTCGAATATCGGCCGAGCTAAGCGCATCGCCGAGCAGATCGAGGCAGGCCGCGTGATCATCAACGGCGCGGCGCATGAACCGCTGGCCCCTTTCGGCGGCTTCAAACAGTCGGGCATCGGCCGCGAGTTCGGGGTCCATGGCCTGGAATCATTCCTCGAGCCGCGTGCCGTGCTGAGTTGATATGGCGGAGGACCGGGCCTGAAGCACCTTGTGCTCCCTAGCGACTGCCTCCCTTTGCCGCGACCTGCTTATCGTGTGCGACTGGGCTCCGTTCAGGTTCCCGTTAGGATCATGCCCTACCTTTAGAATAGTTCCAATCTAAGGAGGCATGATGCTCGCACGATCCGCTTACTCCGTTCCGCAACGCATCCTTCACTGGCTAATGGCCATACTTATTTTCTTCAATCTCCTGTTCCCCGATGGAATGAACGCTTGGCGGCGTCTGGTACGCCATGGGCAGACGCCGACGCCGGCCGACATTGCCAGTGCCAACATTCACGCCTATGTCGGCATCGCCATCCTGCTGCTCGCCATCGTGCGCCTGGCGCTCAAATTTTCGTCTGAAACTCCCGCAATGCCGGACGGCCAGCCCGTGATCGTGCATTACATCGCCAACCTGACGCATTTCCTGCTTTACGCACTGATTTTCGCCATGCCGCTCTCGGGAATGGCCGCCTACTATCTCGGCATCGACACGGCCGCTTTCCTGCATGGCGGACCGATCAAAGCGGTGCTTTGGGCGGTCGTCGTCCTTCACATATTCGGCGCGCTCGTCCAGCATTTCTATTTCAGATCGAACGTGCTGCGCCGCATGACGGTCGGCTAGAAAGCCGGAGGCTTGGCGGCCTATGCCGCTTCGCCGCCAAAGTGCCTTTTGAATGAGAAGAGGGCGGTCGGCAACGCACTGCCTCCTTCAAGCGCCAGATCGGCCAGGATCTCGCCGACGACACTGGTGAATTTAAAACCATGACCGGAGCAGGCCGACGAGACCACTACATTCGGCTGTCCCGGCATTTGATCGATGAGGAAATCCTCGCTCGGCAGCATGGTATAGCGGCAGGTGGTCGCCCGCTCGCGAAATGAGGCCGCGTTCGGCAGACGCTTGCGAGCAAAGCTGTCGAGCAGATCGGTATCCGTATCATTGACCGGCGGGTTCGGCTTTGTCGGGTCGATCGGCTCGCGGAAATGCGCATGGCGACCGATTTTCACGCCATCGACGCCGATCGCCGGGAAGCCGAAATAGGACCCTTCCGCTCCTTCGTCGCGCAAAAAGCATGGCATGCGCTGCGGTTCGGCAACAAAGCCATCCTTAGGCTGATACCACGCGACCACCTGCCGGATAGGTTGAGCATGCGCCTTCAGCTGCGGCACGAGCTCGGCAATCCACGCTCCCGTTGCGACGATCACCTTGCGGGCGCGATATCGCCCTGTCGAGGAAACGACGGTGACACCCGTATCGTCGGGATCGATCGCAACAACGCGCTCGCCGAAATGCAAAACGGCGCCATCTTCCGCCGCAAGCTTCAAATAGCCCATGATCGCCGCTTCAGGCCTGACATAGCCGCCCTGCGGATCGAGCACGCCGATCTCCCCTTCGTCCAGCGCAAAAGCCGGGAAACGACGGTTCATGGCGTCCCGGTCGAGTACTTCGTACGACAATCCATGCATGTCGCAGGAAGCGCGTGTGCCGCTGACGATCTTGCTGTCGGGCATGCCGATCTGCAGGACACCTGTCACCGTCAGGATTTCGGCCCGCAGCCGCGCCTCCAGCGAGCACCAGTTTTGATAGGCACGCTTCAGTAGCGGAACATAGGATGGATCTTCGAAGTAGCCGAGGCGGATCAGGCGGCTGTCGCCATGCGAGGAGCTGAGGGAATGAGCGGGGAAATGTGCCTCGATTCCGATCGCCTTTGCACCGCGCGCTGCGGCGAAAGACAAAGCCGCACTTCCCATTGCGCCGAGGCCGACGACGGCAAGGTCGAATTCCGCAGTCATTTCATGCTCCAGTTTCATCTTCCGCTGGCGGCGCGATCTTGGCGATCATGCTCCGCAAGGCTTCCATATCCGCATTCAGCGGACGATCGTCGCCATAGATGGGCACATAGGAACGAGCGGCCGCATAGATATGCTCGGTTCCTGGCGCTCGCGTCCCATGCGAGGTGAGAAAATCGTGCGCCTGCGCCGCCGCCATCAGTTCGATCGCCAGGATGTATTCCGCGTTATCGAGGATCGCGATCAGCTTGTTGGCCGCCGCGGTCGGGTGAGCCAGAAAATCCTCCTGCAGGCCGGAGGTCAGGCCGCCATCGAGCGATGCGGGAGCGGCGAGCCGTCGGTTGTCGTTGCTCAGCGCCGCAGCCGTGTATTGCGCAATCATGAAACCGGAATGGCTGCCGGCGTCGCTGGCAAGGAAGGGCGGCAGGCCGCTGACCAGCGGATTGACGAGGCGATCCGTCCGGCGCTCGCTCATCGCAGCAATTTGAGCGATCGCGATCGCCAGACTATCGGCCGCCTGGCCGAGGGCTGGTGCAACCGCATGGGCTTCGGAAGAGACGACGGGCTTTTCAGGCGTGCCCGAAACGGCGGGATTATCCGTGACCGAAGCCAGTTCCTGATCGACGATGCGCCCCGTCTGCTCGAAGACATCCCATGCGGCGCCATGCGCATGAGGCACCGATCTCAGGCTCAAGGCATCCTGCGTGCGCCGTCCGAGAGCGGCAGCAATGAGGCCGCTGCCATGCAGGCGGCGGCGCAGACTGCGGCCGACCTTGGCGATGCCGGCCGATGGGCGCAGCGCCAGCACATTCTCATCGAAAGCCGCCATCTGGCAGCCCACGGCTTCCAATGTGAGCGCGGCAATAGCATCGGCCCAGCTAAGCAAATGTTCAGCGCGGGAGACGGCAAGCGCCGACAGTCCCGTGGCGCAAGCCGTGCCGTTGACGAGGCTCAAGCCTTCCTTGGCGCCGAGCACCAGGGGGCTGAGGCCGATTGCGGCGAGCGCTTCGTCGCCTTTCATCGACTTGCCCTTCACGACGGCCCTGCCCTCGCCGATCAGAACGAGAGCGACGTGAGCATTGTGCGTGAGATAGCCGGCAGAGCCCTTCGACGGGACTTCCGGAATGCAGTCGTGTTCGAGAAACGCAGCCAGATGCCTGACGATTTCAGGCCGGACGCCGGAATGGCCATGGGCAAAATTGGCGATCTGCGCTGATATGATAGAACGCACCTCACGCGCCGGCAAAAGCGGGCCGACACCGCAGGCATGGCTCAAGACGATGTTGCGCGAGAGTCGGCTCTGGGAATCGCGATCGACCACGGTATCGGAAAGCGCACCGACGCCGGTATTTATGCCATAGGCCCGCACGCCCGTTTCGACGATGCGCTCGACGATACGGCTTGCCTGCGCAACCCGCTCCCAGGCGGCATCGGAGAGAGACAACGGCTCGCCGTCGCCGACGCGCGCGACGTCACGCCAGGATAGCGGCTGATCGATCGTGACGGTCATTGCCCGTTTCCGAAATGACCGATGAACTGGCGGAAGGCTGGCGAGGCGCCGCCGCCAAACATCTCATCCGGCGTGCCGGTGCTTTCGACAAGTCCTTCTTTCATGAAGACCACGCGATTGGAGACATTGCGGGCGAAGCTCATTTCATGGGTCACGACCAGCATGGTCATGCCTTCCTCGGCAAGCGCGCGCATGACGCGCAGCACTTCGCCGACGAGTTCCGGATCAAGTGCCGAGGTCGGCTCGTCGAACAGCATGACCTTCGGCTTCATGGCCAGCGCACGGGCAATCGCCGCGCGCTGCTGTTGGCCGCCAGAAAGATGGGCGGGATAGGCATGGCGCTTGTCGGCGATACCGACCTTTTCCAGCAACGCTTCGGCCTCGGCGATGCACTCGGCGCGGGGACGCTTCAGGACATGAACCGGCCCCTCGATGACATTCTGCAGGATCGTCATGTGGGACCAGAGATTGAAGCTCTGGAAGACCATGCCGAGTTCGGAGCGGATATGATCCACTTGCTTGTGGCTCGCCGGATAGCTTTTGCCATTCTTGTGGATCATGCGGATCTGCTCGCCATCCACCCAGATCTCGCCATCGGTGGCGATTTCGAGGAGGTTGATGCAGCGAAGGAAAGTCGATTTGCCCGAGCCGGAAGCGCCGAGCAGCGAAATCACATCGCCATCCTGAGCATCAAGGGAAATGCCGCGCAAGACCTCATGAGTGCCGAAGCTCTTGCGGATGTTGCGGACGGAAAGTCGGGTGACACCTGGCATGATTTGCCTGCTCCAGTAAGCTTTAGGCCTTCAGCGCCGGCGGTATCGCGCGGCGATGGCGGGACAGAGAATATTCCAGCAGAGCCATGGCCTGCAGAATGATGAAATTCAGCACAAGATAGATAATCGCAGCACAGATGAAGACTTCCATCGTGCGATAGGTTTGCGAGATGAGCCGCTGGGCAACGCCGGTGACCTCCCAGACTGTGACGAGGCTCGCAAGCGCCGTCGATTTCATCATCAGCACGATCTCGGTCGAATAGGCCGGCAGCGCATGCCTAAAAGCGATCGGCGCGATGATGCGGCGCACCAGCAGGAAGCCGGACATGCCGATCGAACGCGCGGCTTCGATCTCTTTCGGCGAAACGGCGCGGATGCCGCCGCGGAAGATCTCAGCAGAATAGCCGGCGGTGCAAAGCGCCAGCGACAGGATGGCGCAAACGACGGGCTCGCGCAGGAAGGGCCAGAGGAACGAATAACGGATGATGGAGAACTGCGCCAAGCCGTAAAAGACCAGGAACATCTGGATCAGCAGCGGCGAGCCGCGAAACACGAAAATATAGCCCTTGGCAAAACCGGAGAGAATCGGATTGCCGCTGACGCGCATGGCTACGATGACGAGCGCCAGAATGCCGCCAAAGAAGATCGACAGGAAGAACAGCAGCAGCGTCATCGGCACTGCTTTCAGCAGGGTGACCATCGTGCTCGAAAAGAAATCGAAATCCATACCGTCCTCCTCAAGCCTGGCCGATCGTCGCAGCCGGCATGCTGCGGTTGGCGCGACGTTCAGCCTTGTTGAAGATGCGGTCCGACAGGCTGGTCAGGATGAGATAGAGAATGCCGCCGGCGATGAAAAAGAGGAAATACTGCCGGGTGGAACCGGCGGCCACTTGGCTGGTGCGCATCAGCTCCGCAAGGCCGGTCACCGAGATCAAAGCGGAATCCTTGAGGCTGAGCTGCCAGACATTGCCGAGGCCGGGAATGGCGAAGCGGAAGACTTGTGGAATGATGATGCGACGCAGGCGCAAGCCGCGATGCATGCCGATCGCAGACGCCGCCTCAAGCTCGCCCTTGGAAATGGCAAGATAGGCGCCGCGGAACACTTCAGCCTGATAGGCGCCGGAAATGATGCCGACAGCAAGTGCACCCGCGGCAAAAGACGGCAGGCCGAGAAAGCCTTCATAGCCGAGCCATTTGCCGATCGACGTTACCGCTGACGACCCGCCGAAATAGATCAGATAGATAATCAGAAGTTCGGGAACGCCACGGAAAACGGTGGTGTAGATATTGCCAATCGTCTTCAACACCATGCTTCCCGAGAGCTTCGCGAAGGCAATCACCGCGCCGAGGACGGCGCCGATGGCCAAGGCGGTTGCCGTGACGGCAAGCGTCATCAAGGTGGCAACAAGCAGCAGCGCGCCCCACCCGTTCGAGCCGAAGCCCAGCAATTGCAAGCTTGCCATAGATCCAATCCCTGTCCGTGGCAGTTTCAGGCGTCAGGATATCATATGGTCTCCGGCCGCAAAGCCGGAGACCGATGATAACGGCCGAAAGGCCGCACCCATCAATTCGGGCTGACGTCGACCTTGAACCACTTCATCGACAGGGTCTTGATGGTGCCATCGGCAAGCGCAGACTTGATGGCCTCATTGAACTTGTCGCGCAGGTCGGTATCGGCTTGGCGGATGCCGAGGCCTTCGCCCTCACCCCAGATGGAGCCGGCGATTTCCGGGCCAGTGAAGGCGAGCGAATCATTAGCGCTTGCAAAGGCATTCGCGAAGTAGACGGCATCATCGAAGCCGAGATCGATACGGCCATTCTGCAGGTCGAGATCGCGGTCGGCGCCGGTCTTGTATTCGCGGATCGTGGCGATCGAGCCGAAATTGTCATAGACGAACTTGGCATAGACGGTTGCAGCCTGGATGCCGATCGTCTTACCCTTGAAGGCTTCCTTCAATACGTCGATTTCCTTGACGCCGGTCTGGCCGGGGGTCATCTTGATCGTGGTGCCGGTGCCGGCGGCATTGGCAAGCGGGCTGTCCTTGGCGGTCGCAAAAGCGGCAGGCGTTGCAGCATAAGGAATGGTGAAGCCGATGACCTGCTTGCGCTCGTCGGTGATCGACAGAGCATCCATGATCACATCGAATTTGCCGGCGTTCAGCGCCGGGATCATGCCATCCCAGTCGGAAGCGACAAGCTTGCAATCGATCTTGGCGCGTTCGCACAGAACCTTGGCGAGCTCCGGCTCGAAGCCGCCGAGTGTGCCGTCGGCGTTTGTCATATTCCACGGCGCGTAAGCGCCTTCCAGGGTGATCGTTGCCGTCTTCCAGTCCTTGGCGAATGCCGGCGCGGCGAAAGCGGCGGCAGCCACGACGCCTGACAAGAGAATTGCACTGAATTTCATTGTGTTGAGCTCCTCTGAGGTTGAAACAGGCTTTACAGCGCTTTCCTACCGATCTTCGCCGGCTTGCCCGCTTTCCCAATTAATTTTTAGGATTGATTGCGAGGTTGTATAGGGTACCATATGAGATAATTTATGATATGCAAGTGGGAAAGTTGTTTTCGAGGCAAATTCACGCGGTGCAAAGGGAATAGGCAATGAAGCGTTCCGGCGAGATGAAACGCGAACTGGCGGAAAATGATACCGCACCTCTCTATGCCGGCGTCAAGCAAATGATACTCGACCGCATTCATAGCGGCGAGTGGCCGCCCAAATATCGCGTTCCCTCCGAAAACGAATTGGTGGTCGAGCTTGGCGTCAGCAAGATGACGGCCAATCGTGCATTGCGGGAACTGGCCAATGAAGGCGAGCTCGTTCGCATCCAGGGCGTCGGCTCCTTCGTCGCCGAGCGTAAGGGCGCATCGGCGCTGTTCGAGGTCCGCAACATCGCCGAGGAAATCGCCGAACGCGGTCATTCTCATCAGGCAACCGTTATTGTGCTGGCCCAGGAGGCCGCCTCGCCCGACGTGGCCGATGCACTGGAACTCGACATCGGATCGCCGGCTTTTCATTCGCTGATCGTGCATAGCGAGAACGGCGTGCCGGTACAGATCGAAGACCGGCATGTCCATCCGGACGCCGCGCCCGATTACCTGCAGCAGGATTTTACCGACATGACGCCGAATGCCTACCTTTCGGCCGTTGCCCCGCTCAGCGGCTCGGAACATGTCGTCGAAGCCGTCATGCCGCAAGCCTGGGAATGCAAGCTGCTGACGATCCTGAAGACCGAACCCTGCCTGACGATCTGGCGACGCACATGGTCGGCACGCGGCATCGTGTCCACGGCGCGGCTGGTTTATCCGGGACATCGCTATCGGCTGGAGAGCCAAAGCGGCAAACCATCCGAGCGTTAGTTGTATATGGAACATATGGCATCCACGCTTTCTGAAAAAGCGCTGGAGGATGTGCGGGGTTCGCTAAGCCCGACAGAGTCCGGCAAATTACGATAGCGGCAGGATGCATTCCATGAAAGCGCGCCCAACAACAGGCTCGATGCCGTTGCAAGGTCTGCGACAACCGTCAATGATGCCTTTCAGAGGCTGCTCAGCAACAGGCTGGTTTCGCTGTTTGCGACGCCGTCGATCATCCGCACCTCGCGCAAGACGCGGTCGAAGTCGGACAGGCTGGTGGCGCGGATATTGGCGACGAGATCCCAATTGCCGTTCGTCGTATGCAGCGAATAGATTTCGGGAAGGCCTCGCAGCTTGCGGATGACCTGCGTCGTCGATTTCCCCACGACTTCGATCATCATGACGGCATGCACGGTCTGCTCCTCATAGTCTTCCCGGACCCTTACGGTGAAGCCGAGCAGCGTGCCGGTCTCTATCAGCCGGTCCAGCCTGTTCTGCACCGTGCCACGCGCGACGCCCAGAACATCAGACAGTTTGGAGAGCGAAGCCCGCCCGTCGGCACGCAGATGAGCGATGATACGCCGGTCGAGATCATCGGGAATATACTTGGCAAGCGTCATCGCAGATCCTGATCTTATCTAATCTGTCAAAAATCCTGGGCAATTTGTATAAACTCATACCAGAACTGACACAGTTTTGCGATTTCAGTCAATCGATCCGCTTGATACCCTAGGGAAATGATTTCCATCGAGGATACGAGAATGTCCGCACCGCTCCCATCGGAAAAAGCTTTCATTCCCTTCGTCAGCGTCGAGAACATGATGCGGCTCGTCCATCACATCGGCATCGAAACCGTACTCATCGAACTCACGGATGCTATCGAAGCGGATTTCCGCCGCTGGGACCTCTTCGACAAGACGCCCCGTGTCGCCTCGCATTCGCATGACGGCGTCATCGAGCTGATGCCCACCTCGGATGGCGCCGTCTACAGCTTCAAATATGTCAACGGCCATCCGAAGAACATGGCGCAGGGACTGCAGACGGTGACCGCCTTCGGCCTGCTTGCAGAAGTCTCGACCGGATATCCGGTGCTGCTGACGGAAATGACGCTGCTGACGGCGCTGCGCACGGCGGCGACCTCGGCGATGGCGGCCAAACATCTGGCGCCGGCTAATTCGCGCCGTCTCACCTTGATCGGCAATGGCGCACAGGCGGAATTCCAGGCGCTGGCGATGAAGGCGGTCCTCGGCATCGAGGAAGTCCGCCTCTACGACATTGATCCGAGAGCAACCGAAAAGACGGTTCGCAATCTCGCCAGAACAGGCCTGCGTCTGGTGCCATGCACCTCGGCGCAGGCTGCCATCGAAGGCGCCGACATCATTACGACGTGCACGGCCGACAAGCAATTCGCGACCATTCTGACGGACAACATGGTCGGCGCCGGCGTCCACATCAACGCCATCGGTGGCGATTGCCCGGGCAAGACGGAGCTCCATCGCGACATCCTGCTGCGCTCCGACACCTTCGTCGAATATCCGCCGCAGACCCGCATCGAGGGCGAAATCCAGCAGATGGGCGCGGACTATCCGGTCACCGAACTCTGGCAGGTCGTCAGCGGCCGGGCAGCGGGCCGCAGCAGTGACAGGCAGATCACGCTCTTCGACAGCGTCGGCTTCGCGATCGAGGATTTCTCCGCCCTGCGCTACGTCCGCGAAAAGCTGGCCGGCACGGATTATTTCCAGAAGCTCGATATTATCGCCGACCCGGACGATCCGCGCGACCTCTTCGGCATGCTGCTGCGCGCAGCCTGAGTCAATGCCTGGAGCGCGAAAATGATTTAACCTTCCCGCTGCATGAGAGGAAATCTCGTCACGGGCTATCGGATCAATACAATCCACTCTCATCATTGACTGATTAACGCGCGCGGAAGGCCGGCAAGCGAATATTCACTTATGTGACTTAAAATACATCGAAATCAGCAGTTTTCTCTCTGCACTTCGTAGCGGAGTATATGCTATGAATTCGCAAGCCTGAGGGGAGCCGGACAATCCTCATGGATTGCGGTCGCTAAAGAGAGGATGCATTCTGAACATCGTGCCCGAACTGGCGAGACAAACGAACGAGATGGCTGAACTTATCTCCGGCTTCGACTGGGCAACCACCAGTCTTGGCCCCAGATCGGCGTGGCCCCCATGCCTTGCCGCCGCTGTCGATATCATGCTCCCCGCCCAAGCTCAGATCGTCATGTTCTGGGGCGAGGACTTTATTGCGCTTTACAACGATGCCTATGCGCCGACGATCGGCGACAAGCATCCCCGAGCGCTCGGACGGCCTGCGCGGGAAAACTGGGCCGAACTCTGGAGTGACCTCGAACCGCTTCTCCGCTCCGTCCTTCATGATGGAATGGCGGTCGTTGCCAAGGACCGGCCCTTCTACATCGAGCGCTACGGCTATCCCGAAACGGTTTACTTCGACATTTCCTATTCGCCCGTCCGTGATACGGACGGCAGGGCGCTGGGTGTGTTCTGCATTGTCAACGAGACGACGGAACGGGTTCGAACGGAACAGGCGCTGCGTGAAAGTGAAGAGCTGTTTCGCGCCGTCATCTCGCAATCGACGACAGGATTTGCCCAGTGCGAACTCGATGGCCGTTTCGTTCGGGTGAATGAGCGCTTCTGCGAAATTGTCGGCTACTCCGAGAACGAGCTGCTCGGCATGCGGACTTTCGACATCACCTATCCAGACGACCTGCATGAGAATGAGCGCCTGTTCGAAGCGATGATGGCGACGGGAGAAGGCTTCGAGATCGAGAAGCGCTATGTTCGCAAGGATGGTAGCCTCGTCTGGGTGGCGAACTCCGTTTCCGCCTTGAAAGACGGTTCGGGACGCGTCCAGCAGGTCGCTGCGATCGTCACCGATATCAGCGAACGCAAGCGTGCACAGGAAGTAGAGCGGCAACTGGCGGCAATTGTCGCCTCATCGGACGACGCGATCCTCAGCATCGATCTCAACATGATCATCACGAGCTGGAATAGCGGTGCTGAAAGGCTTTACGGACAATCGGCCGAAGAGGCCATCGGCCAGTCCGTAATGATGCTCGTTCCGGAAGACCGCAGTGACGAAGAGCCGGCGATCCTGGCGCGTATCCGTGCGGGCCAGAAAGTAGAGCCTTACGAAACGAAGCGACGCAACAAGAACGGCGAGCTTGTCGATGTTCTCCTTAGCGTTTCCCCTATCTACGACGTCTATGGCCGGATCGTGGGAGCGTCGAAGACCGCTCACGACATCAGCGCCAAGAAGGAAGCCGAGCGCCTGCAGACGGTGCTGGTCGGCGAGCTCAACCATCGCGTCAAGAACGTGCTTGCCACCGTCATGGCAATCGCGCGTCAAACGTTGGGCAGAGGTGATACGGACAAGGCAGCGGTCGAGACTTTCGAGGCAAGGCTCTCCTCGATGGCGCGCGCTCATGATCTGCTGATCCATGGCAAATGGGAGCAGGCCGAATTGACCGAAGTCATAGCCCAGGCATTGTCGCCCTATCCAAAAGATCGGTTCGAAATCTCTGGTCCGGCCATCAAGCTCGCGCCGCGAGCCGTTGTTTCCATATCGCTCGCGCTGCATGAACTTGCGACGAACGCGGCCAAATATGGCGCGCTTTCGGTAGCCGATGGCCGGGTTGCCATTACCTGGTCGCTGGAAACGGACGAAGCCGAACGCCTCAAGCTACGGTGGCGGGAAGAAGGAGGACCACCCGTAAGACCTCCGACCCGGAGGGGTTTCGGCTCCCGCTTGATAGAAAGCCTGTTTGCTGCGGAATTGAACGGCAAGGTCCAAATCAGTTACGAACCCACCGGCCTGATCTGCGAAGTGGATGCTGCAGCGGGTATCGGCTGGGATCAGGATCGCGGTATGGCAGAGTAAGGTCCTTTCCTCCGCTGAGCCGACGTCGGCCCATTCAGCGCAGCCCCTTTGGGCGCGTCGCAAGCACATTGCGGATGGAGAAGCTCGAATGGATTCGCAGCACTCCCGGCATGGTCGAAAGAATATCCTTGTGAATACGCTCGAAGTCGCCGGGATTGGCGACCTCGACGCGCAGCAGATAATCGGAACCGCCCGTCATCAGGAAACACTCCTTGATTTCCGGATGCCTGCGCACCGCCGCCTCAAAGCGGTCGAGGTGTTCTTCCGTCTGCCGCTCAAGCGTGATGTTGATGATGACGGCGATCGCCGCTTCCGCCTGCGACGTGTCCACCAGCGCCGTATAACCGCGGATTACCCCTGCCTGCTCCATCAATTTGATGCGCCGCAGGCAGGCCGATGGCGATAGCCCCACTTCACTTGCCAATTTCGCATTGCTGACACGGGCGTCAAGGCGAAGCAGCTTGAGAATATTGCGATCGATGGCGTCGAGAGCGGTCATGTGGATTCTTTCAAAAATTCGCAGATCATTTCAATATCCGTCCAACTACACAATTATCAATCACCATTTGGTGAGCAATTTCACGATCCTTTCAATAATCTGCTTTGGAAGAATTGAGTGGCAGAGATGGACGGCGGCATTGTGGGTTCTCGAATGCTAAAATCGGCGATCGACAGCGGGACGTGTGGTTATCTGACGATCGATCTGGCCGCGCTATGCCGGAACTATGACAAGTTATCCGCCATCGTGGTGCCGGCGAAGACGGCTGCCGTCGTCAAGGCCGATTCCTATGGGCTCGGTGCCAATCAAGTATCGAAAGCACTCTACGACCGCGGGTGCCGGCAGTTCTTCGTCGCCCATTTTATCGAGGCGCTGCGCCTTCGCCCGCAACTGCCTGGCGATGCGATGATCTTCGTATTGAATGGCCTGTTGCCTGGCGACGAAGCTACCTGCGCCGATGGCGGCATCGTGCCTGTCATCAATTCGCTCGATCAGCTGCAGCAGTGGTCGCGGACCGCACGGTCCCTTCAGCGCAGGCTCCCCGCAATTCTGCAATTCGATACAGGCATGTCGCGCCTTGGCATTCCGCCGGAAGACAGAAGTGCCGTGACCGCTCATCTGCAGACATCCGAAGACATCGATATCCTGTTCATCATGAGCCATCTTGCCTCCGCGGATGAGGCCGGCAATGCACAAAACGCCGATCAGCTCGCCGAAATGCGTCGCGTCGCAGCGGAATTCGCGCAATATCATGTCTCTTTCGCAAATTCCGGCGGCATCTTTCTCGGCGGAGACTTCCACGGCATACTGGCACGCCCGGGGATTGCGCTTTACGGCGGCGCTCCGACCGGCGGTGTTGCCAACCCCATGGAGGCCGTCGTTCGGCTCGATGTCGCAGTCGTACAGACGCGAACCGTTCCGGAGGGCGCGCGGGTTGGCTATGGCGGCGTGCATGTGACCAAGGGCCAGACCCGGCTTGCGACGATCGGCGCCGGCTATGCCGATGGCCTGCCGCGCAGCCTTAGCGATCGCGGCGCGGTCTATTATAATGGCGTTCGCCTGCCGATCGTCGGCCGCGTGTCGATGGACAGCACGACAATCGATATCAGCGCCTTGCCCGAAGGCGCGCTCTCTTTCGGCAGCATGGTGGAAGTGCTCGGAGATCATCAGACGGTGGATGATCTTGCGCGCGACGCCGGCTTGATTTCCTATGAAATCCTGACCAGTCTCGGCCATCGCTTCCACCGTCAATATCGCTGATCTTCCCATCTCTCAAGTCTCTGAGGACATCATGAAAGTCGTCGTTCTGGGTGCCGGCATCATCGGCGTGACGTCAGCCTATCAGCTTGCCAAGGCCGGGCATGAAGTCACCGTCATCGACCGGCAGCAGGGACCGGCGCTGGAGACGAGTTTTGCCAATGCCGGCGAAGTCTCCTTCGGCTACTGCTCGCCCTGGGCGGCACCCGGCATTCCCATGAAAGCCATCAAGTGGCTGTTCATGCACCACGCGCCTCTCATCCTGCGCCCGAAGGTCGATGGCGCCATGCTCTCGTGGCTCGTCAAGATGCTCTCCAACTGCACGTCGGAGCGCTATGCGATCAACAAAAGCCGCATGCTGCGCCTTGCCGATTACAGCCGCATTTCCCTCGCGGCCCTTCGTGAAGAGACGGGCATTGCCTATGACGAACGCATGCAGGGCACGCTGCAGCTCTTCCGCACGCAAGCGCAGCTCGATGCATCGGCCAAGGACGTCAAGGCCTTGGCAGCCGACGGCATCCCCTATGAAGTGCTCGATCCCGACGGCTGCATTCGTGTCGAACCGGCTCTCCGGCATGTCCGCGGCAAGATCGTTGGCGGTTTGCTGACGCCGAAGGATGAGACAGGCGACTGCTTCAAATTCACCAATGCGCTTGCTGCGAAGACAATCGAGCTCGGCGTGAAATTCCAATACGGCACGACGATCAAGGGGCTCGACATCGAAGGCAGCCAAGTACGTGGCGTGGTGACCGATCGTGGACGCCTGAATGCCGATGCGATCGTTGTTGCGCTTGGCAGCTATTCGCCGCTGCTGCTGAAACCGCTCGGCATCAACTTGTCCGTCTATCCGGTCAAGGGCTACTCGCTGACGATCCCGATCACCGATGCCTCGCGCGCACCGGAATCGACCGTCATGGACGAAACCTACAAGATCGCCATCACCCGCCTCGGCGACCGCATCCGCGTCGGCGGCATGGCTGAAATCTCCGGCTATACCAATGATCTTGGCCTTGCGAGGCGCCGGACGCTTGAGCATTCCGTCACCGATCTCTTCCCCGGCGGCGACGTTGCCAAGGCCTCCTTCTGGTCGGGCCTGAGGCCGATGACGCCGGACGGCACGCCGGTCATCGGACCTACGAAGATCAAGGGGCTTTATCTCAATACAGGTCACGGCACGCTGGGATGGACCATGAGTTCCGGCTCGGCCCGCGTCATCAGCGATCTCGTCAGCGGCCGCAAGCCTGATATCGACGCGACGGACCTCGCCATCAGCCGCTACGCCTGACAAGCGGCTTGCGCATAAGCGCTCCAGAAAAGCGGCGGGCTGATTGCCCGCCGATTTCGATCAATGCCGCGGAATTCGTGGCAGGAAGATCGTGAATAGTCCCAACAACGGCAGATACGAGCAGAGCGTATAGACGAAGGGGATGCCATGCGTGTCGGCAAAATCTCCGAGAGCCGCAGCCCCCAGTCCGCCCGCGCCGAAAGCGAAGCCGAAGAAGATGCCGCCGATCAGTCCGACACGGCCGGGGATCAGCTCCTGCGCAAAGACCACGATCGCCGGGAAGGCCGAGGCGAGCACGAGGCCGATGACGATAGTCAGGACGCAGGTCCAGAACAGGTTCGCATAGGGCATCAGCAGCGCAAAGGGAATGACGCCGAGGATCGAGAACCAGATCACGAAACGCGCGCCCAGGCGATCGCCCACCGGCCCACCCATGATCGTGCCGACGGCGACCGAGCCGAGAAAGAGGAACAGCATCAGCTGCGCATCGCGGACATCGAGATGGAACTTGTCGATAACGTAGAAAGTGAAATAGCTGGATATGCTGGCCATATAGACGTTCTTCGTCGCCGTCAGCAGAATGAGGATGGCAAGCGCCCACATCGCCTTGTTCCGCGCGATCGGCAAGGCGCGGCTCGGTGCAGGACGCGCTGACTGCTGGCGACGATGGTTGATGAACCAGTTGCCGACCCAGCTCAGAACGATAAAGCCGATGACCGCGAGCACCGAAAGCCAGGCGACGCTTTTCTGGCCGTGCTGCAGAACGAAGAACGCGGCAATCAGTGGCCCGATCGCCGAACCGGCATTGCCGCCGAGCTGGAACAGCGACTGCGCCAGGCCATGACGTCCGCCCGAAGCGAGACGTGCAACGCGCGATGCCTCAGGATGGAAGACGGCCGAACCGAAGCCGATCAGGCTTGCAGCAATCAGGAGTACGCCGAAACTACCGGCATAGCCAAGCAGCAGCAGGCCCGAAAAGGTGCTGACCATGCCGACGGGCAGCGAATAGGGCATCGGCCATCTGTCGGTGACGATACCCACCACCGGCTGCAGCAGGGATGCGGTAATCTGGAACATCATCGTCAGCAGGCCGATCTGCACGAAATCGAGCGCATAATTCTCTCTGAACATCGGGTAAAGCGATGTCAAAAGCGACTGCATCGTATCGTTCAGCAGATGACACGTACTGACGGCCATGACGACCGACATCGTCGTCTTCTGATATCGGGCCTGCGTGCCCAAGACTTCCGCAACCATAGGGATAATCCTTCCTGTGCCGGCAGATCTGCCGAGCATATGACTTGATCCGCCTTTACCACGGCTTGCGTGTGTCCTTCTTTCGTGTTCTGGTCCAATAGTTTCTCGATTGGGCCAAAATGGAAAAGCTATCGAAACAGTTGCTGGCAACCCTCGACAATGACCATGTGCAAAACATGCGCTGGATGGAAGATTCGCCTGCGGATATCCTCGTCCATAGTGCCGAGCCGCCACAGGGCTATACCGTTCCGTGGCACCGCCACCGCCGCACGCAACTCCTGTGTATCTTTGCCGGCGTCGCCCTGATCATGACGGCGCGCGGCCGCTGGATGGTGCCGCCCGGTCATGCGCTTTTCATTCCCGGTGGGCTGGAACATTCGATCGAGATCCTGAGCGATGTCAGCATGAAATCCGTCTACGTGACGCCGCGCGGCCAGCCGCTGAAGGATGAGGCGCCGCGCGTCGTCGAAGTGACGGACCTCGCCCGCAGCCTGCTGTTGGAGGCCATTCGGCTGCGGGAAGCACCGGTCACCCATCGAAAGGCGAGACTGGTCCTGTCTCTGCTCGTCGAGGAAATCGCGACGCTGCCGGAACGTCCCCTTGGTCTCCCCTTCCCATCCGACCGTCGGATGGCCGCGCTCTGCCGCGACTATCTGTCCACTCCATCGCCGAATGCCAGACTGGACGATTGGGCGGAAAAGCTTTCGGTGAGCCGCCGGACCTTCACACGGCAGTTTCGCAGGGAAACGGGCATCAGCTTCACCACATGGCGCCAGCAGGCGAGCGTCTTTGCCTGCCTGCCGCAGCTTGCCGAGGGCCAGCCCGTCACCAATGTCGCGCTCGAAGCCGGCTACGAGAGCGTGGCCGCCTTCACTACCATGTTTCGCCGTATGCTCGGCACCTCGCCGCGCAGCTATATGGCCAGCCGCTGGACCTTTGAGCGACAATCGGCTTGAAGCTCCTCTTGAAATGATCGTGTGCTTCCGGCAAACAGCCCTGAAGAGCGAGGGCAAGCACATGCGGCATATTCACATCGTCGGGATCGGCACGGGAAACCCCGAACATCTGACCGTGCAGGCGATCAATGCGCTGAACGCGGCCGATGTCGTCCTCATCCCTAGCAAGGGCGCGGCCAAGAGCGAGCTTGCCGACGTCAGGCGCGAGATCTGCCAGCGCTATGTCACCAATCCAGCCACGCGCTACGTTAGTTACGACGTGCCCTCACGCCAGACGGCGGACCGCAGCTATATGCAGAGCGTCGATGAATGGCATGACACGATTTCCGCGACCTACGAGCGGCTGTTTCTCGAACATCTGACGGAAAGCCAAAGTGCCGCCTTCCTCGTCTGGGGCGATCCGGGCCTTTATGACAGCACGCTTCGCATCCTCGAGCGTGTCGTCGGTCGCGGCAAAGTCGCTTTTGATTACAGCGTTGTTCCCGGCATCACCAGCATCCAGGCGCTGACGGCAAGCCATCGCATCCCCCTCAACCTCGTCGGCAAGCCGGTGCAGATCACCACCGGCCGACGGCTGGCCGAGAGCTTTCCGGGCATTGCCGAAACGGCCGTCGTCATGCTCGACGGCGAGCAGGCCTTCAGCAAGATCGACGACCCCGATGCCTATATTTATTGGGGCGCCTATCTCGGCACGAAGGATGAGATCACGATCGCGGGCAGGCTGGCTGAGGTTTCCGAGCGCATTCTTGCGACCCGCGCGGAGGCGCGCGCCAGGCACGGTTGGATCATGGATATCTATCTTATGCGCAAGGGGCATGATTTCGACGATCGAGACTAAGGTGCGACCAAGAGTCCGGCACCAAAACGTTTGCCCGCCAAGCTCGTTTGTGCAAGGACATGTCCCCTATGAAGGGCAGTTTTATGGTTGCGGCCAATGCTGAGACGATGACGGGTCAAACGTGCCTCTCACAGGAGACGGCCAACCATGATCTTTTGGCATCGCCCCTGCCCTCCACGGTTCGCGGCGTCTGCCCCTCCTTGAGCGCACCGATGCAGACGGGCGATGGACTGCTGGTGCGCCTGCGACCATCGACGCCGGGTCTGACGGTTGCCCAGTTTCGCGCTTTGGCCGAGGCCGCTCAAAGGCATGGGAACGGTCTGATCGAGATCACCGCGCGGGGCAATTTCCAACTGCGCGGTTTGACACCGCAAAGCATGCCGGGACTGGCCGCCGATATCGACCGCGCCGGCATCGTGCCGGAGAGCGGCGTCGTGATCGAAGTCCCGCCGCTCAGCGGTATCGATCCGTCGGAGATTGCCGATGCGCGGGGGCTCGCTCAACGACTGCGAAGCGCTATCGGTTCCCTTCATCCCAAGCCGGTGCTCGCTGCAAAGCTAGCCATCATCGTCGACGGCGGCGGCCGCCTCGTCCTTGACGAACTCTCAGCGGATATCAGGCTGAAGGCCATCAATACCGCTGACGGCAGGCAACTGTGGAGGCTTGCAATTGCCGGAACACAGGCGACGGCCACGCCGCTTGCCAACTTGACCGGTGACCAAGTGGTTCCCGGTGTCGTGACGCTGCTGAAAACCTTGACCGCAATCGGACCCCGTGCCCGGGGTCGCGATCTGAATGCCGCGTCACTGCAAGCTCAATTTCCCATCTCTCCTGACCTCGCTCGCAGAGAAACCATCCAGCCGGTCCCTCCTGTGGGCGTCATCCCGCTCGATGACGAACACTCCGTGCTCGGGCTGCGCCCTGCCTTCGGTCAGATCTCCGCACAACACCTCATTCGCTTTCTTGGCATTGCGGAGGCAGCGGGTGTCCGTGAAGTCCGGACGGGACCGGAACACAGCCTGCTGCTGCTCGGCCTTTCGCTTGATCAGATCGAAAGTATCCAGACTGCCGCAGCCGATTGTGGCTTTCAGACACGCGTCGACGATCCGGCAAATTATGCAATTCCCTGCGCCGGTGCCGGCGCATGTGCTTCCGCATATTATGCGACGAAAGAGGCCGCCGCCGATCTGGTGGGAGTGGGGGCGGACCTGCTTGACGGCTCATTCAAGGTGCATCTATCCGGCTGCGCGAAAGGCTGTGCCCATCCCTCCCCGGCGATGCTGACCATTGTCGGTGCTGCAACAGGCTATGCTATTGTCGTAAATGGGTCATCATCATCGGACCCCGTGGCTTACATCCACAAGGAAGGCCTGAAATCGGCGCTGGCTGCGCTCGGGAAACTGGTACGGAACAACAAAGCTGCTGGCGAATCGGTACAGCAGTGTCTTAAACGGCTCGGCCGGGACGCAATCGCGACGGCTTTACGACAGGGATAGAAATGCCTGACTATGACTATATCCGCGAGGGAGATGCGATCTACGAACGCTCCTTTGCGATTATCCGCAGCGAAGCCGATCTCCAGCGTTTTCCCGAAGCCGAGGCCGATGTCGCAGTCCGCATGATCCATGCCTGCGGATTGGTGGAAGCGGCAGAGCATTTTCTCTTCTCCCCCGATTTCGTCATATCCGCCCGCAAGGCACTCTCTGCCGGCGCACCGATCTTCTGTGATGCTGAAATGGTTGCCCGTGGCGTCACCCGCTCGCGCCTGCCTGCTGCCAACGAAGTAATCTGCACCTTACAAGATCCGCGCACGGCAGAAATCGCCAAAACCATCGGCAACACGCGCTCGGCCGCCGCCATGCATCTTTGGACCGATCGGCTTGCTGGCTCCGTCGTTGCCATCGGCAATGCGCCGACGGCCCTCTTCCATCTTCTGGAAATGCTGCGCGATGGTGCGCCGAAACCTGCCGCCATCATCGGCATGCCCGTCGGCTTCGTCGGCGCGGCGGAATCGAAGGATGCCCTTGCCGAGAACTCCTATGGCGTCCCCTTTGCCATCGTGCGCGGCCGGCTGGGCGGCAGCGCCATGACGGCAGCCGCCCTTAACGCTCTCGCGAGGCCGGGCCTATGAGCGCGCCATCGAATGGAAGCCTGATCGGCGTCGGCACTGGCCCCGGCGATCCCGAACTGCTGACGGTCAAGGCCGTCAAGGCTTTGGAGCGCGCCGACGTGGTCGCCTATTTTGCCAAACAGGGCAGAGGCGGCAACGGCAAGGCCATCGTCAGCGGCTTGCTGAAAGCGGACGTGACGCTGCTACCGCTCTACTATCCCGTCACGACAGAGATCGATAAGGACGCGCCGGAATATCTCCGTCAGATTACCGCCTTCTATGACGCCTCAGCTGAAATGGTGGCGGCACATTTGCGGGAAGGCGAGACAGTTGCCGTTCTCAGCGAAGGCGACCCGCTCTTCTACGGCTCCTACATGCACCTGCATGTACGCCTTGCCGATCGCTTCCCGACCGAGGTCATACCAGGCGTGACGGCCATGTCCGGCTGCTGGTCGCTCGCCGGATTGCCGATGGTGCAGGGAGACGACGTGCTCTCCGTGCTCCCCGGAACCATGGCGGAAGCCGAACTTACCCGCCGCCTGGGCGATACGCAGGCCGCCGTCATCATGAAGGTCGGCCGCAACCTGCCAAAAATCCGCCGCGCGCTCGATGCTGCCGGCCGACTGGAGGAGGCGATCTATGTCGAGCGCGGCACGATGGCGAACGGCGCCATGACGCCGCTTGCCAGCCGCGACGATGCCGAAGCACCGTATTTTTCCCTGGTTCTGGTCCCCGGCTGGGAAAGCAGGCCATGAGCGGGCGTCTCTATGTCATCGGCACAGGCCCTGGCAAGCCTGAGCAAACGACGCCGGAGGCGCTGGCTGCGGTCGCGGACGCTCACGAATTTTACGGTTACGGTCCTTATCTCGACCGCCTGACGCTGCGCGACGATCAGATCCGTCAGGCATCCGACAATCGCGAGGAGCTGGACCGCGCCAAGGTGGCGCTGCAGCGGGCGGCAGCCGGCGTCAATGTCTGCGTCGTCTCCGGTGGCGATCCCGGCGTCTTTGCCATGGCGGCCGCCGTTTGCGAAGCGATCGATCACGGCCCGGCGGAATGGCGGACAATCGACCTCGTGGTCGTGCCTGGCATTACGGCCATGCTTGCAGTGGCTGCGCGCATCGGCGCTCCTCTCGGGCACGATTTTTGCGCTATCTCGCTATCGGACAATCTGAAACCCTGGCCACTGATCGAAAACCGGCTTCGTGCAGTTGCCGAGGCCGGCTTCGTGATTTCGCTCTACAATCCGATCAGCAAGGCGCGGCCCTGGCAGCTTGGCAAAGCCTTCGAGATCCTGCGCACCGTCCTGCCCGATGCAACCCCTGTCATCTTCGGTCGGGCCGCCGGCCGGCCAGACGAGCGCATCGTCGTGGTACGGCTGAGCGATGCCGAGGCGGCACAAGCCGATATGGCGACCTGCGTCATCATCGGCTCGGCCGAAACCCGCATTATTGTCCGGGAAGGACGCTCGGATCTGGTCTATACGCCGCGCTTCATCAGGGAAGAGACGAAATGATCGATCCGATCGAGCGCAGCATCCACCGTTTCGACCACCGGCAAGCCGGCGGTCTCCGCGCGCTCGACCATGATCACCTTGATTCCGAGCTGCCTTGCCGCCTCGATCTTCCCGTAGGTCGCGTCACCGCCGCTGTTCTTGGCGACGACGACCTCAATTCCATGCCGTCGCAGCATCTCGAACTCGTCCTCCCGGCGGAACGGACCCCGGCTATGGATGTAGCTGACGTGCGGCACCGTCAGCGGCGGCTCGACGGGATCGACACTGCGGACCCAGTAATGATGCTGGGGCGCCGCGTTCGCCTGATGCGCCTCCTGCCGGCCTGTCGCAAGGAAGACACGCAAAGGTGCATCGCCGAGGGCGGCGATAGCCTGCGACACGCTATGCACCGAGAGCCAGTCATCACCTTCGACCGGCACCCACGCCGGACGGCGCAACGCAAAGGCCGTCACAGCGCATTGAGTGGCCGCCTGGGCGGCATTGGCGGAAATGCGGGCCGCGAAAGGATGGGTCGCATCGATCAGCAGGTCGATCTCTTCGTCGTTGACATAGCGGGCAAGCCCCTCTGCGCCACCGAACCCGCCACTGCGCACCGGAACGGGCTGTGGCGCCGGATCGGCGGTTCGTCCGGCAAGCGACAGGACAGTGTCGAGATCGACGCGGGAGGCGAGTGCCGCCGCCAGCGCTCGGGCCTCGGTCGTACCGCCCAGGATCAGAATGCGGACCATGCCCATGGCTGAGACACCTTCAGTTCAACGCTGGCTCACTCTTATCGGCATCGGCGAAGACGGTCCAGCCGGTCTTGGCGATGAAGTCAAGCGGCTGATTGCCGAAGCGCCCATGGTCTTCGGCGGAGCGCGCCATCTCGACTTGATGGGACCTGTCATCACCGGAGAGACTCAGACATGGCTCTCACCATTCGAAAAATCCGTCGAAGCGCTGCTTGCCCGGCGCGGCAAGCCAACAGTGGTTCTCGCGTCAGGCGATCCCTTTTTCTATGGCGTCGGCGCGACGCTTTCGCGGAGTATTCCGACTGCTGAAATGACCGTCATTCCGGCACCCTCCTCCTTCAGCCTTGCCGCATCCCGGCTCGGCTGGCCCTTGCAAGAGACGACGGTTTTGTCGCTCCACGGACGGCCGATCGATCTCATCCGGCCGCATCTGCATGCTGGCCGCAAGATCCTGGCGCTGACATCCGATGGCAAAGGCCCCGCCGAATTGGCCGCCCTGCTGCAGAGCTCTGGCTTCGGTCCATCCGAACTGACGGTTCTGGAAGCGCTTGGCGGTCCGCACGAAAAACTCTCGCGGGAAACTGCGGCTAGCTTTAGCCACTCTGGTATCAACGATCTGAACATCTGCGGCGTCGAGGTCAAGGCGGAAGTCGGCGCGCGGATTTTGCCGCTAAGCGCAGGCCTCCCCGACGAGCTTTTTGAACATGACGGCCAGATCACCAAGCGGGAGATCCGCGCGATGACGCTATCCGCGCTGGCGCCACGTTATGGTGAGCTGCTCTGGGATATCGGTGCCGGCTCCGGCTCGATCGGCATCGAATGGATGCTGGCCGATCCGTCACTGCGCGTCATTGCCATTGAGGCTTCCGTTGAGCGCGCCGCTCGAATCCGCCGAAACGCGGCGAATTTCGGTGTACCGGGCCTGACCGTTGTCGAAGGCGAGGCGCCGGCTGCTCTTACCGGCCTGCCGGCACCGGATGCGATCTTTATCGGCGGCGGCGGCAGCGATGCCGGCGTGCTGGAGGCCGCCATCGGCCAATTGAAAAGCGGCGGCAGGCTGGTCGCCAATGCCGTCACGACCGAAATGGAAGCCCTTCTGCTGGCCGAACACGCTCGCCGCGGCGGCTCGCTGATCCGCATAGACATTGCACGCGCCGCACCTGTCGGCCGCATGACCGGCTGGCGGCCGACCATGCCGGTGACGCAATGGTCGTGGACAAAGCCATAATTCAGAATGAGGTAGAGCGATGACAGTGCATTTCATTGGCGCAGGCCCCGGAGCCGCCGACCTGATCACGGTGCGCGGCCGGGATCTGATCGGCAAGTGCCCGGTCTGCCTCTATGCCGGCTCGATCGTTTCGCCCGAACTGCTGCAATACTGCCCGCCCGGCGCACGTATCATCGACACTGCACCGATGTCGCTCGACGAGATCGAGGCGGAATATCTGAAGGCGGCTAAAGCGGGTGAGAATGTCGCGCGCCTGCATTCCGGTGACCTCTCGGTCTGGAGCGCCGTCGCCGAGCAGATCCGCAGGCTGGAACAGCATGGCATCGACTATACGCTGACTCCCGGCGTTCCCGCTTTTGCGGCCGCCGCTTCCGCGCTCGGACGCGAGCTGACCATCCCGGCTGTTGCTCAAAGCCTTGTTCTGACCCGCGTTTCAGGCCGCGCCTCGCCGATGCCGAACAGCGAAACACTGGAAAAATTCGGCGCGACCGGCGCGACGCTCGCGATCCATCTGGCGATCCATGCACTCCAGGAAGTCGTCGAGGATCTGACGCCGCTTTATGGCGCGGACTGCCCGGTTGCGATCGTCGTCAAGGCATCCTGGCCTGATGAGCGGATCATTCGTGGCACGCTTGCCACGATCGAGGCAAAGGTCGCCGCAGAACCGATCGAGCGCACCGCGCTGATCTTCGTCGGCCCATCGCTTGGCGCCAGCAATTTCCGCGAAAGCTCGCTTTACGATCCCACTTATCAGCGTCGTTTTCGCGGTCGGCAATAAAGTCGGGCACCGTTGCAAATCGCCTCGAAATTTCCTCTAGTCGATACCAACCGCTGCGTGGAACGAGGATCAGGACATGCAACGCATAACCATCACCATCGACGACGATCTTTTGGAGACGATCGATAAGATCAGCGCGCAGCGGGGCTATGCCAGCCGCTCGGAGACGCTGCGCGATCTCGTTCGTGATGCCGTCACGCGCGCGCAGCCGACCGTGGATGGCAAAGCTAGATGCTACGCCGCCCTCACCTACGTCTATGAACATGAAACCCGCGACCTGTCGCGCCGCCTGACGACGGCACAGCACCATCATCATGATCTCTCAGTCTCGACACTCCATGTTCACATCGATGGACATGATTGCCTCGAAGTCTCCGTGCTGAAGGGCAAAACGGATGACATCAGGGCATTTGCCGACAGTGTGGTGACGCAGCGCGGCGTGCGCTTCGGAAACCTGCACATCATCCCATCGGACGACGGCGCAAAGCGCTCCGAGACGCATTCGCATGATTGAGCAGGCAGATGAGTCACCCGCAGACTGCTCGGTCAGAGCCGATCGGCGATATAAGCAATGCTTTCCTTGAGAGCCGCAACCGGTTCCTTCAGAGCATGCACCGCCGGGGCAAAAGGCTCGAAAGACGCGGGGCCGGCATAGCCGGCAGACAGCAGTGCCCGGAGTTGGCCGACATTGTCGAGACGATCCTTCGCATCGATAAGGACACGATGCGGATCGCGCATGTCTGCAACGGAGACATTGGGATCGATGACACCGGAAATATGCACGAGCCCGGTCAGTTCGGGGAAGATTGCGATTTCACCGGCGAGGTGGTGGTGGAACGTATCGTGCACGAGCAGGAAGGTGGATCTCGCACCGAGTTCCTCGATCGCCGCTGCTGCTTCGCTCTTCAGGCGAAGCGAGCAGATCTCGAAGCCGAGCGGCTCTACCAAGCCGATGATGCCGGCGGCTTCCAGCATCGGCTTCAGGGCTGACAGCGCCTTACGGAGATTGGCACGCCGCGCCTCCGGCTCGCGGCCGCTACCGTCATTGACCGGAACAAGGACGAGCGCCCTGGCGCCGCAATCGCGCGCATAATCAATCAGCTCCGCCGCCTCGCGGGCGCGCTCGTCGTTCCACTCATTGAAGCGCTGCAGAGCATTGATCGATATGATGGTCAGCCCATGCTGCGCCGCGAGCTCCTTGACGGCGGCGGCCGACGTGCTATCCAAGATCGCGTTCCCGGCAAGATCATTGCGGATCTCAACGCTATCGATGCCTAGCTCTTTTGCAGCTGCAAAGAACGATTCGAGCGTCAGTGATGGCGCGCACATATGATTGAGCGCGAAGCGAATGGAACTCATGATAGGCACTCCTCCTCAAGGCATCCGGCAGCAAGAAACATTCCTAGTCGCCGCGCCTGCTTCGCTGGAAGGACTAGCGATATTCCCATCCTTCTTCCATCGGGCCTAACCATCATTTTTGATAGAATTCTCGGCAAAATGATGAAACTCCATCATAAATGCTAAATGTTTTCCGAGACGAAAATTTCAAACGGCAGGAAGCTCTGCCCGGGAACGGCCGCCTCACCGCTCTCGACGGACTTGATCATAAGGCTCATCAACTCCCTGCAAAGCGCTGGCAGCGGCGTGCCGATCGCCATGGCGACAACATCGTCGGCTAGTGCTGCCCTCGATTCCGGTGTCAACTCGTTGACGACGGCGATCAGCTTGCCGGACAAACGCTCCTCGCGAATGGCAGAAATTGCACCCTCCATGCCGCCGCCGCAGACGTAAAGGCCAATCAGATCGGGATGCTTCTGCAGGAGATCGAGCGTCGCTTCATGGGTAATCTCGGGCGTGTCGAGATTGATCAGCGTATCCAGCACCTCGAAGTCAGGCGCATTTTCGCGGAAATAGGAGCGAAAGCCAATTTCGCGCAGCTCATGGCCAAGGAAGCGGTGGCTGCCGACGAAGCAGGCGACCTTCCCCGGGCGCCGTGCGGAGCGCGCGATGATCCAGGCCGCCGTGCGCCCGACCTTGCGGTTGTCGACGCCGATATAGCCCTGGCGCGCCGTTGTGGAGAAATCCGACAGCAGGGAAAAAACTGGAATGCCTTTTTCCTTCAGCTCCTCGATTGCGGCGGTGACGGCCGGATAATCCGGTGCGACGAGTGCGACGGCCTGACTGCGTGACGCCACCGTCTTCAGCGTCTCGACGATCGCCGTCGGTGTCGAGGCTGCGACGAAGTCGATCTGGGCGTTGATGCGCGCGGTCGTGACCGCCTGCGCCGCCACTGAAAGCTCCCTGGCAAAGGCCTGGTAGAAGGCTTGAACCGGCTTCTGCAGGACGAAGCCCAATCGATATTGCGGCAGATCCTCGAAGACACGCTGTCGCAGGAGGCCCACGGCGTGATAGCCGATTTCCTGCGCCGCCTCATAGACGCGCCGTGCGGTTTCCTCGCGCACGCGATGACGCCCATTCAGCACGCGATCGATCGTCGCGACGCTGACGCCGGACGCCTTGGCAAGATCCGCAATAGTGGGGCGACGCATGACTGCTCCTGCGATATATCATCATTCATGAAATCATATTTTGATGTGTTTTGATAGATTCCATCATTCCTGCATTGAGGCAAGCGAAAAGTCGATCTATCGTTTCGGCATCGAGGGCGGTGCGCTGTTGCGCATCGCGGGAGGCAGGAATGACGACGATAATCAAGCGTGACTATGATCTGCTCGGCGCAAGCGGCAGATTGGCGGTGGAAACGGGCCTTGCGGCCGCCGAATGGTATCATACGGATATCACGCGCAAGGACATGAAGGCGCTGATGCGGCGCTCGGATGCGCCTGCTATCCGCGACACCATCATCTGGCTTAGCAGCATGATGATCTTCGCCGCACTTGGCGTCTATTTCTGGGGATCCTGGATCTGTGTCCCCTTCTTCCTGGCCTATGGCGTGCTCTACGGTTCGGCCTCGGACAGCCGCTGGCATGAATGCGGTCATGGCACGGCGTTCAAGACGCGCTGGATGAACGACGCGGTCTATCATCTCGCCTGCTTCATGATCATGCGCAATCCGGTCACCTGGCGCTGGAGCCATGCGCGACATCACACCGATACCATCATCGTCGGCCGCGATCCGGAAATATCAGTCATGCGGCCGCCGGATCTCCTGCGCCTCGTCCTGAATTTCTTCGGCATCCTCGATGCCTGGCATGCGATCGTCGATATGTTGCGCAATGCTTGCGGCGTCGTCAGTGCAGCGGAAAAAACCTTCATTCCCGAGATGGAGCAGCCGAAGGCGATCCAGATCGCCCGCATCTGGCTTGCCATCTATATCCTCACTATTGCGAGCGCGATCGCCATAGGCTCGATCCTGCCGCTGATGCTGATCGGGCTTCCCAGACTCTATGGCGCCTGGCATCACGTTCTGACCGGTCTGCTGCAGCATGGCGGCCTTGCCGACAATGTCACCGACCACCGGCTGAACAGCCGTACCGTTATGATGAACCCGATCAGCCGCTTCATCTATTGGAACATGAACTACCATGTCGAACATCACATGTTCCCGATGGTGCCCTATCACGCGCTGCCGCAGCTGCATGCGATGATCAAGCATGACCTGCCGGCTGCCAATCCGTCCATCTGGTCGGGCTATCGCGAGATGATTCCGGCATTCCTGCGGCAGTTGCGCAACGAGGATTATTTCCTGAAGCGCGAGCTGCCGCCGACCGCGCGGCCCTACCGCGAGGAATTTCACGGCGAGCTACCGGCCGCCGCCGCTCAATAATACCTGACATAAAAAGGGAGGAAACGATGAACAATTGGATCAAAGTTTGCGCCGTCGATGCGATCGATGAAGAGGATGTCATTCGCTTCGACCATGATGGGCGAACCTTCGCCGTCTATCGCAGCCCTGAGGATGATTATTTCGCCACCGACGGTCTGTGCACGCATGAGAAGATCCATCTCGCGGATGGCCTTGTCATGGACAATATCATCGAATGTCCCAAGCACAACGGCCGCTTCGACTATCGCACCGGCGAAGCCAAGGGCGCCCCGGTCTGCGTCAACTTGCAGACCTATCCGGTCAAGATCGAGAATGGCATCGTCTTCATCGGGCTCTGAGGAGGCAAGCGTGGCTCATTTCGTCATCGTCGGGGCCGGGGAATGCGGCGGCCGCGCTGCCTTCGCGCTTCGTGAAAAGGGATTTGCCGGCGACATCACGCTTATTGGCACCGAGCCGCTGGCCCCATACGAACGCCCACCGCTGTCAAAAGGCGGGATCGATAAGGCGCCAGAACCGAAGTTCATCGCCGCATTGGAGCTTTATCGGGCGCAATCGATCAATCTGAAGCTCGAGACGACGGTGACAGCGATCGATCCCGCGATGAAAACCATCAGGCTCTCGGATGGACAAACGCTCAGTTATGCTAAACTTCTGCTTGCAACCGGAGCCGCAGCGCGAGGATTTCCAGGTGTCGACGGCGCGTCGCAGCGCATCCGCGTGCTGCGCACCCATGCGGATGCCGTGGCCTTGCATGCAGCCCTTCATCCCGGACGGCACATCGCCATCATCGGCGGCGGTTTCATCGGCCTCGAGCTGGCGGCAACGGCGCGTATCCACGGGGCCGACGTCACCGTCATCGAAGGCCTGCCGCGCGTCTTGAAGCGCGGCGTGCCCGAAGAGATCGCCGAGGCGATTACCGAACGCCAACGCCAGGAAGGCGTGGATATTCGTTGCGGCCACACCATCGAAGCCTTGCAGGAAGAAACCGACAGGGCGGTCGTTCGTCTGGCGGGCGGCAAAGTCATCTCCGCGGACCTGTTGCTCGTCGGCATCGGCGCTCTGCCGAATGTCGCGCTGGCGGCGGAAGCAGGGCTCGCGATCGACAATGGTATTGCCGTCAACGAGCGGCTGGAGACCTCCCATGCCGACATCTATGCGGCAGGCGACTGCTGCTCGTTTCCGCTGGCGCTTTATGGCGGAAGACGTGTTCGCCTTGAATCTTGGCGCAATGCGCAGGAACAGGCCAATCTGGCCGCCGCCAACATTCTGGGAGAAGATGCAGAAATATCGGCCGTTCCATGGTTCTGGTCCGACCAATATGACTTGACTCTGCAGATCGCCGGCCTGGCGGACGAAGCAACCATTCATATCAGGCGCGACCTCGACAACGGGGCATTCATTCTCTTCCATCTCCATGCGGACGGAAGACTGCTTGCCGCCAGCGGCATCGGCCGCGGCAATGCCATCGCGCGCGACATCCGTCTTGCCGAAATGCTGATTGCCGTCCGCGCGCATCCGGATCAGGCCGCTCTGGCGGTAAGCTCCGTCAAGCTGAAATCGCTACTTACAGCATAATATCGCCGTCGGGCCTTGACGCGGGAGATCGAAGCATAAATGTCTTCCCCTCCCGGCCAATGGAGGAAGCAATGAAAATACTCGGCATATCAGGCAGCCTGCGTAAAGGCTCCTTCAACACGGCTCTACTCCATGCCGCCGTCGACCTGACACCAAGTGGTGTCGAGCTGATTGCCCGCACCATCCACGGAGTACCGCTTTATGACGCCGATCTGGAGGCCGCGGACGGCATTCCGGAAAAGGTGCGCGAGCTCAAGGATTTAGCTATCTCGGCCGATGGGTTGATACTGTTTACCCCGGAATACAACAATTCGCTTCCTGGCGTCTTCAAGAATGCCATCGACTGGATGAGCCGCCCCTCCACCGATATCGCGCAGGTCTTCGGGGGCAAACCGATCGCGGTTCTCGGCGCTTCGCCTGGCAATTTCGGCACCATTCTCAGCCAGAATGCCTGGCTGGCGGTCTTGCGTACGCTCGGCGCTGAAGCATGGTTCGGCGGCCGGCTGATGGTGTCGCGCGCCGGCAGCGTCTTCGATGCCGACGGAGCGATCGTCGACGAAAAAGTAATGCACAATCTCTCGGCCTTCCTCGAAGGCTTCAGCGCTTTCGTTGCAGATCGTGGGAAAGGCTGATCAACGGCTTTCCGGGTCAACTGAATGCAAACCGAAAGTCTATGATTGGGCCGAGGAATAGCCTAAGGTGAATCGAGGCGCCGGACCCGGCGTCTCCGGGGCCTCGCACATTCTCTTCCTTCGAAAATCATGAAATCCAATAGTACCGGTTATGTCTTCACGCTGTTGGCCATCAGCATATTCGCCATACAGGACGGCATATCCAAACATCTTGTCAGTGCCTACCCGCCGCTTCTGGTGGCGATGATCCGCTATTGGGCCTTCATGCTCTTTGCCGTCGCGATGGCTTCGCGCGCGCCGGGCGGCTTGCGCCGCAACGTCAGGACCAAGCAGCCTGTCCTCCAAATTGCCCGCGGCCTGCTGCTTGCTGCACAGATCGTCGTCGCCATTTCGTCCTTCGTCATCGTCGGCCTTGCCCATACTCAGGCGATCTTTTCATCCGGCCCGCTAATGGTGGCCTTGCTCTCCATACCGATCCTCGGGGAGAAGGTCGGCTGGCGGCGATGGTTGGCCATCTGTTTCGGCTTCGTTGGCGTGCTGTTGATACTGAAGCCGGAAAGCGGCGCCTTCGATGCGCGCTTCCTCGTCCCGCTTTTCGGTGCGCTGCTATTTTCGCTCTATGTCGTGCTGACGCGCTATGTCAGTCGCGAGGATGGCGCCATGACCAGCTTTTTCTATACGGGTGTGGTGGGCGCCGCCGCCATGACCTGCATCGGGCCGTTTTTCTGGACGCCGCTTGCGCCACATGACTGGATCTTCATGGGCATTCTCTGCCTGACGGGCGTTTCGAGCCATTATTTCCTCATCCGCGCCTACGACATGCTCGACGCGGTGGTGATCCAGCCGTTGACCTATCTGCAGCTCGTCTTTTCCGCCCTTATCGGCGTCACCATATTCGGCGAAAGATTGAGCGCGCCCATGATTGTAGGCGCGCTCATCGTCGTTGCGGCGGGCATATTCACGATCTGGCGGGAACATGCACTGGCGAGAATCCGGCTCAAGGCCGGCAAGGCATCCGCAGGCTAAGCGTCCACCTCTGCACGCGGCTGCGCCTCGGTGTAGTAGCTCACATATTTCTGCCGGTAACGCTCGGTTCCGCCAAAGTCGCTGTAGCGCGGCAGTTCCGACATATCGGTCTTATTGAGGATGACGCCGAGAATGCGCGAGTTGATCTGCGGCTCCTGTTCCAGCACATGGCGCACCAGATTGGTCGGGGTTGCACCCCATTCGGTCACCAGCAGAAAGGCATCAACCTGCGGCGCAAAGGCCTTCGCGTCGATGACGGGACCGAGCGGCGCAAGGTCGACGATGATGTAGTCGAACATCTTGCGCGCATTCTCCATCAGCTGCTGCATGCCCTGAGAGGACAGAAGCTCGCTGGTGTGCAGCAACTGATCGCGCACCACGACCGGCAGGATGGCAAGCTTGGTGCGCGGATCGACCTTCACCGCATTCGTCCAAGGCACTTCACCAAGCACGGCTTCGATCAGGCCGGCGTGCGGCTGCGACTTGAGCGTCCGGCTAAGGCCCGGATTGCGCAAGTCGGCATCGATCAACAGCGTCCGCTTGCCGCTGCTGGCAAGCAGCGCCGCAAAATTGGCTGCCGTCGTCGACTTGCCCTCACCGGGAAGTGCCGAGACAACGCCGATGACGCGGTCGGCGCGGCCCTGCAGCATCACGTCGCTTGCGAGTTTCGCGTTTCTCAGGGTTTCGGCAAAGATCGAGCGAGGCGCCTCCACCGAGATGCGCATTATGCGCTCGAAAGCGACAC
Source organism: Rhizobium sp. No.120 (assembly GCF_054558365.1). Taxonomy (NCBI): domain Bacteria; kingdom Pseudomonadati; phylum Pseudomonadota; class Alphaproteobacteria; order Hyphomicrobiales; family Rhizobiaceae; genus Rhizobium; species Rhizobium sp. No.120. The sequence continues at coordinate 214,750 of NZ_BAAJNQ010000004.1, read as the reverse complement.
CGTTTTCTCCCTCTTCCGCCGTTACCGGCTCCGCTCCGGCACCTACCTTGCGCGACTTTTTCTTGTTCTTGCCTTGCTGGCCGAGCAGCGGCAGATAGCCGAGGAACTTCAATCCGAGAGCAGCCCGCACATCGGCTTCGACGCGGAAGAAGCGATCGCGGAACTCCTGGAATGCGGCGACACCGCAGCCAACCATCAGTCCGAGAATGATCGACAGCGCCATGACGAGCGTCTTCTTCGGACTGGAGGGCGCGGTCGGCACACCTGCAAGCGAAATGACACGGGCCTTGGCGATGGGGAACGAGCGCTGCTGGGTGGCCTGTTCGAAGCGGCCAAGATAGGATTCATAAAGCGTCTTCAGCGCCGATGCTTTCTGGTTCAGCTCATTCAGGTGAACCAGCGACTTGTTGGCCTCGGAATTCTTGCCGACGACCTTATCGATGCTTTCGCGCAGCGATTCCGCCCGCGACTGCGCGACATCAAGCTCGTTCTTGTAGCTGGCGGTGAGCTGCTGAAGGACCTGATAGATCTGCCGGGTAATGTCCTGCCGCTCGGCCTTTAGCGCCACAGCCTGCGGATGGGTGGCACCGAAATTCTGCGTGACGTCCTGCTCGCGCTTTTCCACGGCGAGATAGCGCGTCTTCAGATCCTGCAGCACCGAATTATCCGTCGTGTTCGACGAGATGGTCGCATTTCTGACGGCGTTATCGGGGCCCTGGTCGATGATCGATTTATATTGATTGTATCGGGCGGCGGCGCTTGCCGTATCGGCTTGCGCGATGATCAACTGCTTGTTCAGGTCGGAAATCTGCTGTTCCGACATCAGCTCGCCACCGGTCGAGGTGAGACCATTGTCGGCCTTGTATTTCTCGACTTCGAGCGAAGCCTCCTGCGCACGTTGCCGCAGATCGTTCAAACGTTCCTGCAGCCAGACGGATGCACGTTCCGTCGCGTCGAAATTGGCGTTCAGCTGGTCAGTCAGATAAGCGTCGGCATAGGCGCGCGTGATCTTGGCGGCGAGAAGCTTGTCCGTCGAGCTGTAGGAGACGGCAATGACGGAGCTTCGTGTGACTCGCTCGACCTTCAGATTGTCCTGCAGAACGGCAGCGACCTTCTGGCGCTGGGCCTCACGCTGCTGCTCGGGCGTCATCGGCGGACGGCCAGGCGTGAAGACACTCACGATCAGGCCAACGCCGGATTTGAGCAACGCCGCCGGAGACGCGGGCGGATTGAGCAATGTGTTGTTGTCCGCAAGGCCAGCAGTATCGACGACACGCAGTGCCATCTCGTTCGATTTAAGGATTTCGACCGCGCTGGCAATCTCCATGTCCGCCTGCTGGCTGCTTGCCACCGGCGGCTGATCCTCGGCATATTTCGTCATGCTTTCGTCGAGCAATATCTGCGTCATCGACGTATAGCTCGAGGTGGCCGTCAACAGATAGATGACGGCCAGGATGACAAAGGCGGCCACGGCGAAAATGATGGTGCGGATGCGCCGGACCACGACGGCCATCAGCCGGTCGAGATCGATAAAGCTATCCTGCGACTCCGCTTGCGGGAGAGCGCTGTGGAAAGTGAAGTTCTTCTGATGCATGGCGACCACCTTGTCGGAGAAGCCCGAATGAACAATAACCATGGCCCACGGCCTTCCGGCCGCGGGCCACAATGTGACAGGCTTAAGCGGCGGTCATCTGCGCCTCGTGCGAGACGACCAGGTTGCGGATCGAGTCATAGACCAAGCCGCCGATATCGGCGCGAGCGAGCGCGAAGGCAACGTTCGCTTCGATGAAGCCGTGCTTCGACCCGCAGTCGAAGGTACGTCCGTTATAGACCTGGGCATAGAAGGACTGCGTCTCGGACAGCCGCAGCATGCCATCGGTCAGCTGGATTTCGTTACCGGCGCCACGCTCCTGACGAGCCAGAATATCGAAAATCTCCGGCTGTAGAATATAACGGCCATTGAGGTAAAAGTTTGAAGGCGCTTCAGACGGATGCGGCTTCTCGACCATTTTGGTCACGGCAAAGCCATGGCGCACGGACTCGCCCTTGCCGATAATGCCGTATTTCGACGTCTCTTCCGGAGCGCACTCCTCGACGGCGACGATATTACCGCCGGTCTCGTTATAGAGATCCATCAGGCCGGCCATGCAGCCGCGCATGCCGTAGCAGAGCATATCAGGCAGAAGCAGCGCGAAGGGCTCATCGCCGATCAGGTCGCGGGCACACCAGACGGCATGGCCGAGGCCGAGCGGCGCCTGCTGGCGGGTGAAGCTCACAGAACCTGGGCGCGGCAGAAGACGTTCCAATTCGGTAACCTGATGGCTCTTGCCGGCCCGCTGCAGCGAGGAAATCAGCTCCGGCGTGTCATCGAAATGATCTTCGATCGCCGACTTGTTGCGGCTGGTGACGAAAACGATGTGCTCGATACCAGCCTCGATGGCTTCATCAACGGCATATTGCACGACGGGACGATCGACGATCGTCAGCATTTCCTTTGGCATCGCCTTGGTGGCGGGCAGGAAACGCGTTCCGTTGCCGGCAACCGGAATGACTGCTTTTCTCACACGACGTTTGGGGTCCATGGCTCTATCCTTTGTTAGAGTGAGGGCCTGCGCCCATATTGGGCAGAGGGGAGGAAAGTTGAGAGGTAGGCGTCGGCTGGCGGCTGCTACGCAGCGACGCGGCCAACCGGCGAAAACGGGCAAAGACCGGCATGCTGAGATGGCGTACTGCCCGCGGATTGAGGCATGCGATCTTGAGCATCTCCTGCAGCTCGCGCTGCTTGATGCTGTCGACCAGCTTCAGGAAGGCGATGACTTCCTTCAGATTGCGCGTGCGACGCCTTTGTGCGGCAAGGGCAGCGGCTCCGAAATGGTGTTCGGCGAAGAACCTGGCGTCGGCGGCAAGCATGGCCTCGACATGGTCCTGCCGGAGAACGCGCGATATCGACCCATCGCGGATGTAATAGAGATAGCCCACGCTCGGCTCGACCACGCAGACGCCACCACGAGCAAGAGCAGAAGCGAGGAAAATATAATCCTCACCGATCCGCAGGGTCTCATCGAAGCGCAAGCGGTGTTTCTCGATGAAGGCACGCTCGAAGACCGGCTTCATATAGCCGAAATTGTGCTCCGACTGAAAAATCATGTTCGAGGCGATGAACTTGGCAAGCGTCAGTGTCGGCATGCGCGCAAGCATCGGCTCGGGAAACATCGGCAGTATCGTGCCGACGTCCTCGCGGATGACATCGAGATTGTCGACCGCGATCTGCGCTTCGGCTTTTTCCGCTCGGGCGATCAGGCGGGCCATGCGGTCCGGACGCAGGGCATCATCGGAATCGAGCACGGCCACCCAGCGGCCCCGGGCCGCGTCGAGCCCGGCATTGCGAGCAGCGCCCGGGCCGCCATTGCGGGCCATGGCGACAAGGCGCACACGCGGATCGGAATGGTTTCCGGCAATCTCACGCGTACCGTCCGTCGAGCAATCGTCGACCACGATCACTTCCATGCTGACGGCACCTTGCGCCAGCGCGCTGTCGATAGCGCGCTCGAGCGTTTCCTCGGCATTATAGGCAGCAATGACGAAGCTGACATCGGGGATGAAATCCGTCATTGCGGTGCTTTCTCCAGATTTCCGTATTGTTCGATTTCGCGGACTCCGAAAAGGCCGCTGACCACGCCGGCATGCATGATGCCGCGCAGCTCATAGCGATGCCGCTTGATAGGCGACGCGAAGAGCAGCGCTGCGGCCGCAAAGCAATAGGCGGATTTCGAGGCGGCAAGTGCGATCGCACGCCAGCGCCCGAGGCCTGCGGTTTCCAGCAGCATGCGACCATGGGTCTGGCCCATGCGGTACCGGCGCTTTGAGAGCCAGGAGACGGTCGCGCGCCCGTCCGGGACGGGTTCGTAGACCAGCGCATCGGCCGCGTAGGCGATCTTACCGCCGGCCTTATGCATATGGGTGAAGAACTCGGTATCCTCGCCGCCGCTGCGGCCGAGCGCGATATTGAAGCGCCGGCCGGCAAGCGAGGGCGCGGCGCGACGTAGCAACACATTGCAGGTGTAGCCGGTCAAGATCTCCCCCGCGACCCAGACAGGCAAAGTCGAATGAAAATCGCCGCGCCGCATCCACGCCGGAGCGGCATTCCCATAGACAGCCTGAACGGGACCGAGAACGGCGTCGGCGCCGGTCGTGTCAGCCATGATGAGCAATTCGCTCAGCCAGTCTTCCGAGGCCGTTTCGTCATCATCTATGAAAGCGAGGAAATCGCCGCTTGCATGATCCAGGCAGGCGTTGCGGGCAATCGAGATGTTCGATGCCGGGCAATGGACATAGACGATCTCGAAGGGAACGGCCGAACGCGTGGCGTCAACGCGATCCCGGGCACTCGGCGTTATATCGTTGTCGGCAACGATGATCCGGACGATCGCACCTGTGGGGATACTCAGCACGGCCAGCGACAGCAGAGTCTGATCGAGCTCTGGCCGCCTATAGGTGCAGACCGCAATATCGATCTTTATCGGGCGCCGATAAACCTGTGTCATGACGCCACCCTGCGATTGCGGAAGCTCAGGACTTCCATCCAGAAGCCCATCGACCAGGCGAAATGCATGACCATTGCGGAAATGGCTGCCAGTGGTCCATAGGGGTTCTTCTGACCGAGAGCGATCCAGAAGCCATAGGCGATGCAGGCGACGGCCCAGAGGCCAACCGGGATAACGGCAATCCAGTTAAGGACGGCAAGGAAAGCGCCGATGAAGATCGGCGCCACCGCAAGCGGCAGCATCTGTCGCAGGCTCGGCATGCTGCGATGCTTGAGAATATTGCGCGCGCGGCCGCGGCCGTACCCTAGATATTGTCTGAAGAGCGTCGGGATGCTGGCGCGCGGATAATAGGTCATGGCGGTCTTGTCGGTCAGCCAAATCCGGTAGCCCGCCTTGTTCAGCCGATAATCAAGCTCTGCATCTTCGTTATGGCTGAAGCTTTCGTCATAGCCGCCGACAGCGCGGAAGGCGACAACGCGCATCAGCGCGTGGTGCCCGTGCTCGGCCCAATGACCCTTGGCGCCTTCGCGATGCTTTGAGCCGCCATTGCCAAGCTTGGAATTCTGGGCGACGGCCGTCGCCTTCTGGAAGGCACTGAAGCCCATGGTACGCATGGCGACGACAACGGAATCGGCACCTGTCGCACCGGCCTCCTGAACCAGGGTCTGGCAGTAATCATCCGGATAGTCGCCATGGGCGTCGATGCGAATGAAATACTCATGATCGTCACCGAAAGTCTCGATGGCGAGATTGATCGCCGCGCTCTGCAGGCGCTTCGGATTATCGAGCAGGAGAACGCGCGGATCTCTCTCGGCTATCTGTCGCACGATCTCGCGCGTGCGATCGGTGCTGCCGCCATCAGCTACCACGATCCTGGCATCGAGTTCGTCGAGAGCCGGACCGAGCTTCTCGATCAGCGGCTCGATATGCTTTTCCTCGTTGAGGCAAGGAATAACGATTACGCAACGCATATCCCTTGAATTTCCGGTCGTCATTGCAATCCACCTCTATTGCGATGCAGTTGTGGGAGGGTCTGTATCTCGGTCATCTGCTCATTGGCGTGCGTCAGCGATGCCAGCCGCTGCACCAGCAGCTGACAGTCGGCGCGATCCACCATCCATTGCTTGTGATCCTGGGATGCCACGGCCTCGAAAGCGGCGAGATAGCGCTTTACGTCCATCTCACCCAAAAGCGCCGTCAGATGTTCGGCGTCGGCCTGGTCAAGGGTTAGCCCGATCTTTCGGCTGGCAAGAAATCTTGCCGTCTCCGTATCCTTGATCGCAATCGGCACGGCGCCGTAAAGACCGCCTTCATAGAGACGGTTCGGCAGCAGCCAGCTGGAATTCAGCCCCTCTTCGAAAAAGTCGATCGCCCAGGAAAACTGGACCTCGCCGTAGATCGCCGAGAGATCCTCGGGGTTCTTGTAGGCTCCGGCAAAATGCATGAAGGGTGCGTCACGGACGGTGCGGTCGAAATCGTCGAATTCGGAATAGGCCGGACGGCCGCGCAGAACGATCTCGAAACGGCCTTCCATCAGGCGCGAAAATTGGTCGAGCAGGGCCAAGGATTTGCGGCAACGAAGAGCGCCGAACCAGCCGATCTTCCATGGCTTGCCCGCAGCCGGCGGCCTCGCGGCCGATACGACGGCGCGCGCCGCAGACTCAAGCGCCAGCACCTTGTTTTCAAGCAGCATGACCGGCGCTTGCAGTCCGGAGCGGGGCCGGAAATAACGCTCGATGAAGGCGGGCGAACTGGTCACCAGCAATGACGCCTGCGAGCCGAAGTGACGCTCGGCACTGCGAAGCGCACTGCCCACCACATCATCGCGCAGCAGCAGCCTATGGATATCGAGGCATTCATAGACAACAGGCATATCGCCGCCGAAAACGGATTTGGCGCGATTGGCGAGCGCCAGCATTTCGAGATTGCGGCCGATGATGACGTCCGGTCTTGCAATGGAGCGCAGCGCGCTGCGCAATTTCGCCGCCGATTTGGCCACCGCCGCAATACGCTGTGCAAACTGGGCGTCCCGCGTCTTACCGAGCTCGATCGGCTCGACGCCACTAATGGCAGCCAGCGCATTGTCATCGCGCCGGAAACCCGCAAGCGTTACGAGCGCTCCGCCGGCCTGCAGCATCAGCACCCGCCTGCGTACAGCCGGATCGGCGAGATCATGAACGAAGTACAGTATATGCAGCATCAAAATTTCCGCTTTTGCGCCCGGCCGAAACCGGGCACTTGGTGTGGTTGGTGTTGCATGGCGGCCTTGTTACCGGCCGCGCGATGGCGCGGCCAGCCGTGTTCAATCGAGCTTGCAGGTGATCGATTCCGGAAAGAGGCACTTCTCACCCGGAGCGGTGAAGGCGACGCGCTTGATCTCCATGGTCGCCGGCTCGCCGCCATAGGCGAACTTGCCCATCCAGCCGCTGAGCGTATCGGTGCCCCAGAGGCTGAAGAAGATCTTCTGCGGGTTCGTCGGTATTTTCGAAGGATCGGTAACCTCCTGGACGAGCTTACCGTTCACATAGTAGCGAAGGCGATCCTTCTCCCACACAAAGGCATAATCGTTGAAACCCTTGTCGGCACCGCCCGGCACCGGCGCCAGCTTTTCGTTGCCGCCCTTGGCGGAAATATACTGATTGACCTGAACCTGGCCGGAATTCTTGCCGAGCACTTCGAAATCGATCTCGTCATGCGGCTTCTTGTCGGTCGGGCCGATATAGGTAAAGAAGGCGGAATTCAGCCCAGGCCCGGTAGCCGTGCGATAGCGTGCCTCGTAGGTGCCGTAGCCATAGCGTTTGGTCGTCTGGATCTCGCCGCAAGCATAGTTGCGCTCGCCGGTCTTGGACTGGACGAACTGCAGCTGCAGCATTCCATCCTTGATACCCACCTGCTTGCGCGACCAGGTGCAATTCTGATGTGGCCCATTGTTCCAGCCATCGGAAATATACCAACGGCTGCTGTCCAAATGCTCGAAATTGTCGACGAAGGAGCCGCCGGTCGCCTGATCGTCCTGCGCGAAAGCGGCCGGTGGTATGAAGCAGGCGCTCATAAGAGCGATGGAAACAAGACCAATTCTGTGCATGCACCTTTTCGATGTCGTCATGGCATTACCTTTGCTGACGCAGGACACGTCTACGGGGAAGAAAGTGTCGCGGCGCAACCCCCTGAAACAATCGAAAAAACCAGAGGCGCGGTTGAACGGCCAGGTATTCGGCTCGAATGCTATGGGGACAGAAACTATGCCTGGGAGCAGTATGCTACGCATGAGGTTTATCCGCGAAGATACGTTGGCAGTCACATTCACGATGTCTGTTACCCCTTCTTCGGGCTGCATCCCCCCTCACAGCCATTTCCAACACAGCAGAACTCGCAAAGATAACCTAGGGCACTCTTCGGAAAGGGAATACGGCAGCGCAGCAAAAATGAGCAAAAAGCGATATGTCGCCCCGAGCAGGAAACACGGTTTTATTCCGCGTAAAGGGTGAAAAAATCGATTTATATGCCAGAAAATGCAGTTATGGAAAGCACTTAGCCATTCATTCTCCGTCCCGCTCGGGGCTGTAATCGAGCATATCGGGGCGCTCCGTTTTCTCCAACGAAGGTGAAGATTTTTTGCAGCGCAGCATGAATTGGCAGGCAAAGCATGACCAAAATGCGACAAAGCTTCAATCAGAATGAGAAAGCCAATTCATACTGCTCTGCCAATGGATGTATCAACGTACGATCTTGGTGCGCCATGTGTGATAATGGCACATCGGCGAATGGTCTTAATCGCCACCACGCTCGGATGAAAGTTTCAGAAAATCTTCTTCCCCCGCATTGCTCGGCATCGATTGGACGCTACCTGTTGGCGTCACAACGACTTTCGCTACAGCCAATGGGCCGATAAATTGCAGCGAATGCCGTTGGAAAAGCCAATGATCATGCCCTGGGGCATGAACCGCAAGCCCCTGAATCGAAACCGTAAAGGCGGGAAAATGGCGTCAATCACGATTGTTATTCCGTTCTATCAAAAGCAAACCGGCGTTCTGCAGCGCGCTTTGAAATCGATATCCCGGCAGACATTTCAGGATTTCGATATCGTCATCGTCGATGATGAATCGCCGCTTTCGGCCGAAAGCGAGCTGCAATCGCTGAGCAGCGAGGAAAGAAAACGCATCCGCGTCATCCGCCAGGCCAATGCCGGCCCCGGCGGGGCACGCAATACCGGCCTTAACAGCGTGCCGTCAGAGAGTCGGTTCGTAGCCTTTCTGGACTCCGATGACGAATGGGCGCCCGAGCATCTCAGCAATGCCTTCGGAACGCTGACCCATTATAGCGCCGATTGCTACTGGGACTCCATCGATGGGGGCAAGGAGTTCTACTATCATTTCAGCATCGCCGAGCTTGGAAAATCGGCCGAAACGGTGCGCTTATCGGAGAGGCCGGCCGTCGTCGAAATCCCGAATATCGCCAGCGTCATGCTGCAGGACTGGAGTTTCCTCCACATGTCCTGCATGGTGATCGGGCGGCCGCTTTTCGAAAAAATCCGCTTCGAGCCGTCTCTGCGACTGGCGGCGGAAGACGTCCTGTTTTTCTGCGACTGTGTTCTCGCCGCCAAGCGGGTCCTGCTTTGCGAGAATGCCGGTGCGCTGCGCGGTGAGGGCGTGAACATCTTTCACAGCATCGACAACGATTCCCCGCAATTCCTGCGCCAGCAATTCAATACATGGACGGCGCTCAACACGCTGGAGCAGAGATTCTCGCGGCGGCCGCAGGATGTCGAATCCATCCGTCTCTATAAAAACCGCGCCCGCCAGCAGGCGCTTTGGAGCCAGGCGCGGCAGGTACGGCGGCGGCGCATGCCGCAATTTGGACTGCTGGCAAAATGGGCCTTACGCGATCCTGGAATTTTACAAAGCGCCATGCAGCTTGCCGTGGGCAAACTCGCGCCCTAGATTTTGCGGTGCAGCATGGGCTGCACATGCCGCATCGAAGAGCCACGGCATGGCCCGCTATAGTTTGGATCAGCAAGGAGTCCTGCATGAAGCCGTTCCACTGGGAATCCACCCATGGCAATTTCGGTGACGATCTCAATCTCTGGCTCTGGGATTTCCTACTTCCCGGCCTTCGCGATGTTCATGCAGAAACGCTGTTAGTCGGCGTCGGCACGGTCCTCAATACGGAGATCCTCCCTGACAACGGGCACAAGCTCGTTATCGGCAGTGGTTTCGGCTACGGCTCTCTTCCGGACATGCGCGATACCTCGCAATGGGATGTCCGCAGCGTGCGTGGGCCACTGACGGCGCAAAAGGCTGGCTTGCCGACGGAAATGGGCATCGTCGATCCTGCCGTGTTGGTGACGGAAATGCCGGAATTCCAAGCTATTTCGAAAAACGGCAAGCGCACCTTCATTCCCCATTGGGAATCGGCTGCGGCAGGCCTCTGGCCTGAGATCTGCAAGACGGTCGGCCTTTCCTATCTCGATCCGCGCGGCGAGGCGAAGGCCGTCATCCGCGAAATTGCCGCCTCCGAACTAATCGTGGCGGAATCGATGCATGGCGCCATCCTGGCGGATGCCTTCCGTGTTCCGTGGATTGCGGTCAGCTCCTCGCGCTCCATCAACAGTTTCAAATGGAACGACTGGGCCCTCTCGCTCGGCGTCACCTACCAGCCGAAGCACATCCCCGTTTCCACGCGCGCCGAGGCGATCGCCAAAGGAGCCAAATTCTGGGGTGTCGGCTTCGAGCGCAACAAGCAGGCTGCAGCCGAGCTGGAAAAGCAACGCTATGGGGAAAACGTCATGCTTGCTGATCCCCAGCAGACCACCCTGCGCGTCATGGCAAAGCAGGCGCTGGCCGTACCGTCGGCTCTAGCTCTGTGGCAGGCGAGCAAGGCAAAGCCGCAGCTGAGCAAGGATAGCGCGCTTGCAGCCTGCAAGGAGCGCCTGCTGAACGTGATCGAAGGCGTGCGTCGCGATTATCTCTAAGCCGCAATACCGCTATTCCGGAGCGGCCTGCAGCAGATAGCGCAGGCCGTTTGAACCGGAATGGGCAATGGCGTTGCCGCTCCGCCTGCGGAAACGCTCCGTCTTGTCAGCTAGAATGCCACCGGCAATCGCCGGGACGGCGAAGGGATGCGATAGCGCATAGGCAGCGGCAGATAACAACCCGGATTGTGCTTTGATATCGAGGAAATACCGCAACTCGTAACGATCGCGAATATGCTGTTCGTGACGACGGATTACGGCCGCGTCCGCAGAAGAAAGTCCGCCCTTAGCAAGAATGGCCTGATCAGCCTCATAAAGGCGGCGCAAATCCTCGGTCCTGTGGCTGCCGCTCAGGGAATCGCTGCGCACGACCGCGCCATAACCGCAGCTATGGATGATCTTGTAGCGGGCCTGCTTTGCCAGCGCGCGGACATAAAGATCGTAATCCTCCCCGAGACGCAATGCCTCATTGTAGCGCAGGCCGTGCGCATCCAGGAAGGAACGCCGCATCAAAGGCTTCAGGAAGCCGATCTCGCCGCGACGCACGCCACGCTTGGAAATATTGCCTTCGACGAAAGCAACAAGATCGAGAAAACGTGGTTTCGCGTCGAAACGATCGAGTCTTGCATGCGCATCCGGCACAGTGTCGGCACTGACGAAAGCGATGTTGTCGGCAACGAAATCCCAATCGTCAGCGGCAAGCAGTGCAGCGAAGCGACCCGGAAAGAAAAAATCATCGGCATCGAGAATGCCGATCAACGGCGCCTTGGATATCTGGATTGCGTGATTGCGTGCTGCGGCAGGGCCACGGTTCTTTTCGAATTCCCGGATAATCAACCGGCCGCTGCCGTCATCGGCCTTGGCTGCGGCTGTGGCAGTTCCATCCGTCGAGCCGTCATCGATAACGACGACTTCGGCGACCTCTGCCTCGCGAAGAGCCGAGGCAACGGCAAGACCGATTGTTTCGCTGGCATTCTTCGCGGCAATGATTACGCAGACGCATTTTTCTGCAAGGTCGGTCACATCAGCCTCCAAGGGTTCAGAGGAGACTTAGGACATGGCTACGATCCGGCAACCGCCGGACCTTCAAAAGATCTGACCTCTTCCCATGGGTCAAGGGTTGAAGGGTTCGGACCGCTTTAAACTGGATGCGAGACCAGCAACCTTGCCGTCCTCCTGAACCGATGCCGGACCCTTGTCTTCGTTCAACTGGGCCTCAAGCGCTTTGCGCTCTTTCCAGACCAGATAGAGCACGCCCAGGAAATAGCCGACCTGCAGAAGGACCGCACAGAGCGCCGTTTCGATCAAGGTGGTCGAAAGCGAGTTCGTCAGGAAATATGTTGCGATGGCAAATACGATCAGCGTGCCCAGCATGCTGATGAAAACGCGGGGTGCGTACATAATCTTACCCCGCCTGCTCGAGCATCAAAAGAAAAACGATCAAGGTCTTTCCTCCCTTATCAGACCTAAGTCTTAAATATATTTTATGATTCATTGAGATTCAACCAAGTTACCAAGATCCGTTGCGATTTGAGACGATCCTAGCGCCTAGCCTGTTAAAACTACGCCCCGATTATAATTACAATTGAATTTGTTCATCTTTCTCTTTGCAATTATATGGCGATCCATCAACGTAATACAATTTTTGAGATGTTTGCGGTTGACCATGCCCGAGAGGTTTTGTCAGTAATTCAATCAACTTTTATTACAAAGTCCTGGACAATCTACCTTCAGTATGTGCGCCGCAAAATATTGCTGCAACGCAATATATCTATGGATGAAAGCTGCCCGGCCTAAAGCTGAGGGGAAACGGAGCGGAAGCTATCGAAGTCAATGATAATGAACAACTTGGCATGCCATGCCTATATTATCCTTAGAAAGGGTCGACTGAGATGCGACAGAACTGTCAAGAGGGACCTTATACACAACATGATACAGTACATTTCATCTACTACTGATCAGTGAACTAAACCAAGTCACCATCAATGCGGTAAATTTATACCACCATGCCATATCGCTACAAAAATTTGGCTTAAAAAGTCTCAATCCCAACCTACACTCCGATCATCGCGGCTCTAGTTACGCGTCCGAGAATTTCCGACCAATCGTCAACATGAATGGAGTTTTCTCTATGAAATCTGCGACGAGATCGGCCACATCGGCTTTTTTCAGCGCTGCGGAAAGCGACGTCTTTCCGCCCACTGGTGGAGTACTGAAGCGCGTTTTCGACGTTTCCACCGCTATGACCGCCTTGGTTCTCATCAGCCCGCTCTTTCTGTTGCTGATGCTGCTGGTAAAACTTTCAGACCCCGGCCCCGTCTTCTATGGCCATCGCCGTATCGGCCATAATGGCAAGGCGTTCCGCTGCCTGAAGTTCCGCACCATGGTCGTCGATGGCGACAAGGTGCTGCATGCTTACCTGCAGGCCAACCCGAAGGCCATGGAAGAGTGGCGGGCAACGCGCAAGCTGCAGAACGACCCTCGCGTGACCACGGTCGGCTCGGTCCTGCGCAAGCTCAGCCTCGACGAACTGCCGCAATTGATCAACATCATCCGTGGCGAGATGAGCGTCGTCGGGCCGCGCCCGGTGGTGGAAGACGAACTTGAGCGTTACGACACGGCGGCGATCTACTACCTGCAGTCCCGTCCGGGCTTGACCGGCCTTTGGCAGGTCAGCGGCCGCAACGACGTTTCCTATGAAAGCCGCGTCGCCTTCGACACGCATTATGTGAAGAATTGGTCGCTCAGCAGCGATATGGTGATCATCGCCAAAACCATTCCTGCAGTCTGCCTTTCACGCGGCAGCTATTGATGATGACTGGCAGATACCGCGGGATGCGTCCTGCGGTTTTCCCGCGTCCTGCGGGATTGCCTACCGATAACAGGGAAGATCCTGCATGATTGAATTCCGGCCTTCCAAGAGGCTTCTACGTGTCAATTCATTGCTGCGCTGTGCAGCTATCATTGCTCTCAGCCTTGGCGCAGCTGCCGCTCCGGCGCTAGCTGAAAATCTTGCCGGATATCATCTGGGTGTCATGGACAAGCTGCATGTGCGCGTTGCCGAGTGGCAGACGGCCGAAGGCACCATTCGCGACTGGTCGATGGTTTCAGGCGACTATACCGTCGGACCTTCGGGCTCGATCTCGGTTCCCTTCATTGGGGACATGCCGGCCGTCGGCAAGACGACGGATCAGATCGCCGAGGCAATCGGTCTCGGACTGCAAAAGCAGTTCGGCCTGCGGGATCGACCGTCGGCCTCAGTCGAGATGTCACAGTTCCGGCCGATCTATCTTTCCGGAGAGGTCCAGAATCCTGGCGAGTATCCCTTCGCGCCCAACCTGACCGTGCTCAAGGCCGTAAGCCTCGGCGGCGGCATGCGCCGATCCGATGCCGGACAGCGCTTTGCGCGCGATTTCATCAATGCCAAGGGTGACGCTGTCGTCTATATGGCAGAGCGCAGCCGCCTGTTGATGCGAAAGGCGCGCCTGATGGCCGAATTGGCCGGCAAGGACGATATCGACGTCCCCACCGAGCTCAAGCAGCTGCCACATATGGCGGATCTGCTGGCCAGCGAGAAGGCCCTCATGGATACGCGTGCCACCCGCATGACGACGCAGCTGAAATCCCTGGAAGATCTGAAGACACTTCTGCAGAACGAAGTCGAGGCGCTTGCAAAGAAGAACGACACGCAGAGCCGCCAGCTTGATCTGGCCAAGGCCGACCGCGATAAGGTCGAAAGCTTGGCCGAGCGCGGCCTTGAGCTCGCCTCCCGCCGAATTTCCGCCGAACAGCGCGCCTCCGATCTGGAAGCCACACTCCTCGACACGGAAACCGCCGCTCTGAAAGCCAAGCAGGATATCAACAAGGCCAATCAGGACGAAATTACCTTGCGCAACGACTGGCAGAGTTCACTCGCCCGGGACATGCAGGATACCGACACGCAGCTTGAAACGCTGCAGCTCAAGCTGTCGACCAGCCAGTCCCTCATGCAGGAAGCTGTCGCTCAATCGGCTGACGCCGGCAACCTCGACCCCAGCGGCCCAGGGGTGAGCATCTCCTACACCATCATTCGTGACGACAACGGCCAATCGAAGGAAATACAGGCCCAGGAAAACACGCAGGTATTGCCCGGTGATCTCATCAAGGTCAGCACCGGGCTCGCCATTCGATAGGAAAATCGATGCGGATAGCCAAATCGATCTTTGTCCGTCCGGGCAGCAACGCCACCTATGGCATGGTGGCGATTGCTCTGTCCTTCTTCGTTTTTGCCTATTCCTCTCGTTTCGGTCAGCCTTCGATCCTGCTCTACTACGCGCTATGGTTTCCGCTTGTCATGATGGACTATCGGAACGTACTCGGCAGCTATCACAGGCAGCTCTGGCTTTTTGCCTTTGGGCTATTCACCTTTTTGTCGATCTTCTGGTCGGTCGTCCCTCCGACGACGGCCCGAGCGTCGATTCAGTATATGACGCATATCTTCTGTGCTCTGGTCGCCATGCGCACACTCGATATCCGCACGTTGACCCGCGGAGCGATCGCGGGCACCGGTATCGTGCTCATCTATTCCATGTTGTTCGGCTACTATGCCTATGATCCCATCGACGGAACTTACAGCTTCGTCGGCGCTTTCGATTCCAAGAACCAGCTCGGCTTCTATGCTTCGCTCGGCATCTATTTCGCCTTTGCCGCCGTCTTTGTGTTGGGCGAGCGGAGGATCTGGATGATCGGTGCGGGAATTGCCGGCCTGTTATCGGCCTACTGCCTGCATGCTTCATCATCGGCAACATCGGTTCTCACGACGATGTTGGTGGTCGCACTATGCATGGGCCTGCGTGTCATCCTGTACCTGTCGCCCAAGCAGCGCAAAAGGCTGTTTGTGACAGTGGCTGTAGGCGGGACCATCCTCGCGGTCGCGGGCGTCTATCTCGGAGCGGTCGATCTCATCCTCGGCGCCTTCGGCAAAGACTCCACGCTCACCGGGCGCACATATCTCTGGCAACAGGGCATCGCGACGGCGCAGCAGAATCCCTTCTTCGGGGTCGGCTACCAGGCGTACTGGGTTCAGGGCTTTTCCGAACCCGAGAGGCTGTGGGAAGAATTTTACATTACCTCGCGCGCGGGCTTCCATTTCCACAACACCTATATCGAGACAACGGTCGAGACCGGACTTATTGGTGTGATCCTGCTCGCCTCGATCCTGCTGACGGCCGTGATCGGCCATATCAGCCGCTTTCTGAGTGACGTCAGAAACGACGAATCCTATCTGCTTCTCGGTGTCGCCACGCTACTGTTGATCCGGTCTTTTGTGGAGATCGATATTCTAAATCCGTACCATGTCGGTTCCTTCCTGTTCTATTTCACGGCAGGAAAACTTTCGATGCGGACACGCATGCCTGCAAATGCGCCCTCGCACATGGGCGAGCAGATGCCATTCGCGCCGCCGGTCAATTGGGAGCCGCGAGCGGGCCAATGAAGACACTTTACGGCATCCAGTATCTGCGGGCCCTTGCCGCTCTTGCGGTCGTGCTGTTTCACGCAGCCGAGCGCAGCGGCGGCCATTTCCGCATTGGCGCCGCCGGCGTCGACGTCTTCTTTGTCATCAGCGGCTTCATCATGTGGAGCATGAGCGAGCGTCGCCCCGTGACGCCGCTGCGTTTCGTGCTTGACCGGCTGCAACGTATCGCGCCATCCTACTGGATCGTGACCGCGATCATGATTGCCGGCGCCGTGGCTGGACTGTTTCCGAACATGAAGCTGACGGCGAGCCATATAGTCGGTTCGCTACTGTTCATTCCCGTCAGGTCGCCGAGCAACGGCGAGATATGGCCGGTGCTGGTGCAGGGATGGACGCTGAATTTCGAGATGTTCTTCTATGTCATCTTCGCCGCCTGCCTTTTCCTGCCGCAGCGCCTGCGGCTCGCCAGCTTGATCGGTATCTTTGCAGCTTTTGTCGCGATCGGCGCCCTCGCCCATCCACAATCGCCGCTGCTTGCCACCTATGTCAGGCCGATCATTCTGGAATTCGTGGCGGGTGCGGTGCTCGCCCGGTTCTGGCTGAAAGGACATGTTCCCGACGTTGGCCTCGGTCTTGCGTTAGTGATCGTATCGATCGCCGGTTTTGCCGCCATCGAACTGCTTAGCCTCGACTTCAACGAGATGACATGCGGTCCTCTCGCCGTCGCACTGGTTCTCGGCACGGTCTCGATTGAGCGCAGCGGCAAGCTGCCATCCGTCCCCCCTCTCACCTATATCGGCAACGCGTCTTATTCGATCTATCTCTGGCATACGCTCGCGATCTCGGTAATCGTCAAGCTGCTGTCGTCGCTGCAGATACCGTCAGACGCCGTCACTTTCGTCAGCATCATCTCCGGCACGCTTCTCGGGGTTGTCGCTTATGAAGCCGTCGAAAAGCCGTTGCGCAGTCTCCTAAAGGGCCTGAGCTGGCGAAGGTCACCACCCTCGCCCGCCTAGGCATAAAACATACCGATCACTTATCGGCGCCGTGATTATGCGACCGAAGCAGCTCGCGCGACATATTCGTGGCGTGCGAGCCGGTGACCGGCTCCAGTTTATGCGGCCTGACTGCTAAGCCCGGCGGCGGCGCAGCTGATCGAAATAGACGATGACGATAATCAGGACGCCGGTGATGATGCGCTGCCAAAAGGAGTTGAGGTTCAGCAAGTTGGCGCCATTGTTGATGGTCGCCAGGATGAAGGCGCCGATCAGCGGGCCGTAGACTGTCCCGACGGCGCCGAACAGACTGGTGCCGCCGATGACCGAAGAGGCGATCGCCTGCAGCTCCCAGCCGTCAGCCTGCGTGGCATTGCCGATAGCAATGCGCGAAGCAAGCAGAATGCCGACGAAGGCGGCGCAGGTTCCCGACAGGATATAGGCAAGATAGATCATCCAATTGACGTTGACGCCGGATAGGCGTGCCGCCTCGCGGTTTGAGCCGACGGCGAAGAGATAGCGGCCCCAGCGGCTCAGATGCAGGAAGATCACGGCAGGGATCGCGACCAGGATCACCATCCAAAACAGGCTTGGGATACCCAGGAAATCGGATACCGCGAAATTGGTGAACTCGTCATTGACGATGTTGATCGTCGAGCCGTTGGTAATCAAGAGACCTATGCCGCGAAGCGAGGTCAATGTCGCCAGCGTGATGATGAAGGGCGGCAGGCCCATGCGCACGATGCCGAACCCATGAAACGCGCCGATCAGAACCCCGAAGGCAAGCGTGATCAGGATGGCAGACCACACCGGGAAACCCGCCTGCAGCAGCCAGGCGATAATGACGGTGCAGAAGCCGACAATCGCGCCGACGGAAAGATCGATGCCCGCCGTGATGATGACGAAGGTCTGGCCAAGCGCAAGAATAGCCGTCATCGAGCCCTGACGCATCAGGTTGGTGATGTTGAGCGGCGTCCAGAACTTGTCGGTCCAGAATCCGAGAACAACCCAGAGCGCCAGAAGCAGCAGGATCAGCGTCAGGCTGAAGAGGATGTTCATCTTGCGCCGCGGCGCTACGGTGGGGCCTTCTGTCGTATTCGCGGCCATTTTCTTCTCCCTCTTTAGACTTGTTTATCGTTTAGACGCCGATCGCTTCGCCAAGGACTTCCTCATGGGTTGCCGCGTGGAAATCATGGCTGGCGACCAGCTGGCCGCGGCGGAAGACGTGCAGGCGATCGGCCAGCTCGTAAACCTCCGGCAGATAGGAAGAGATCACGATGATGCCGGCACCGTCACGAAGCAGCTTGGCAAACAGCCGATAGATCTCGGCCTTGGTTCCGACATCGACGCCGACCGTCGGCTCATCGAAGATGAAGAGCTTGGCGCCATGGCTCAGCCATTTGCCGATGACGACCTTCTGCTGATTGCCGCCGGACATGGCCGATACCAGAACCCGCCGGCTCGGTGTCTTGATACTAAGATCGCGGATCTGCTTGTCTGCATTGGCCGCTTCGCTTTTGTTATTGATGACCGGGCCATGGCTCAGTCGCCCGAATACGGGCAAATTGATGTTGAGGCCGATCGGCAGGTTGAGACAAAGCCCCTGATCGCGGCGGCTTTCGGGCGCCAATGCGATGCCGAGATCCATCGCATCGCGTTCGTTGCGGATATTGACCTTGCGCCCCTGCCAGTAGATTTCGCCTGCAGAAAGCGGCTGGCGCCCATAAAGACCGAGCGCGAATTCGCTGCGGCCGGCACCGATCAGTCCGTAAAGGCCGACGATCTCGCCGGCACGAACGCTGAGCGAAACATTCTCGAAGCCGGGACCGGAAAGGCCGCGTGTCTCGAGGATGGTGTCGCCGATCGGGATCTCCTCCTTGTGGTAGATCTGCTCGATGGAACGATTGATCATCAGCTTGATCAGCTCGTCCTCGTTGGTTTCGGCGATCGTGCGGGTACCGACATGCGTGCCGTCGCGCAGAACGGAGACCCGATCAGCGAGCTCAAACACCTCTTCCATGCGATGGCTGATATAAACGATCGTCACGCCCTCGCCCTGCAGGCGGCGGATCAGCTTGAACAGCTGCGCCGATTCCTGGCGGGTGAGATAGGCGGTCGGCTCGTCGAAAATCAGAAATTGCGTGCCGCGCATCGCAGCTCTCGCCGTTGCCACCAGTTGCTGCTGCCCGATCGTAAGCGAGCTCAGGAGTTCGCCGGCCGGCAATCCGAAGCCGAGATCGTCGAGCACGGTCTGCGCCATCGCGACCATCTGCTTCTTGCGCATCAGGCCGAAGCGATTGACTTCATCGCCGAGAAAAAGATTGGCCGCGACGGTCAGGTGCGGGCAAAGCACCACTTCCTGGTGAACCGCATTGATACCGCGGGCGATCGCCTCGTTCGGCGTTGCGAGCGCGACCGGATGACCGCACCAGAAAATCTCGCCCGCCGTTCTCGTGATGACGCCGGTCAGGAGCTTGATGAGCGTCGATTTGCCGGCACCATTTTCGCCGACGATCGCGTGAATCTCTCCCGCCAGAAACGTTATCGTTGCCGGCTTCAGCGCCTCGACGAAGCCATAGCGCTTCTGCAGGCCCCTAAGTTCAAGGATGGGCGAACCGGCCGGAATACGATTTGCTTCCGTTTTGACGGTGTCGTCGTGCCGATGGCTGATTTCTTCCAGGCTGGTCATGAGGTCTCCTCCATTCGCTTCGTCGCGCAGCCGCTTCCGGGAATCGGCCGGACGAAAAGGCCGCGCCCGATCCTTTCGGGCGCGGCCTCAAGCCTTACTTGACCTTGGGATTGATCAGAGCATCGATCTTCGGATCGCTCATATTCGCCTTTGTGACGAGGTTGGCGCCGGTATCGACGTTGGCCGGGACCTTCTCCTTCTTGGAGGCGGCAAGCGCTGTCTTGATGCCGTCATAACCCATGCGATAGGGATCCTGTACCACGAGGCCGGCGAGAACGCCGGATTTCAGGAAGCCGACGGTCTTGTCGTCATTGTCGAAGCCGATGACTTTGATCTTGTCGCCGAGCTTGTTTTCGGCAATCGCCTGGCCCACACCCTGCGCCATGATCAGGTTCGAGGCGAAGACGCCGACCAGTTTCGGATTGGCCGTGATCAGGTCGGTCATGATGTTGAGGCCGGTGGTTGCCTGGCCATCCGCATATTTATCGGCAACAACCTTGAGGCCTGGATACTTGCTCTTGATCTCTTCCAGGAAGCCTTGGCGGCGCTGGTCGAGCGAGCCGACGCCCGGCAGGCTGGTGATGATGGCGACTTCACCTTCTTCTTTACCGGTCATACCCTTGATGGCAGCGGCAAGGCCATCGGCGGCGATACGCCCGCCCTGGACGTTGTCGGTCGTCAGGAACGAGATGAAGGCTTTGGAATCGGCGGCAGAGTCGATACCGACCACCGGCACGGACTTGGCGGCTTCATCCACCGGCTTGCCGAGTGCTTTGCGTTCGGTCGGCGCGATGACCACCGCAGCCGGCTTGCCGGCAACGGCATTTTCGAGAATGCTGATCTGGCCGTTGATGTCGGATTCCGACTGGGCGCCCAGCTCCGGCACCTTGACGCCGAGATCCTTGCCTGCCTGGCGAGCACCGGCAAGAACGATCTGCCAGTAGAAGGATGTCGTATCCTTGACGATGATCGGAATGGTCACGTCGGCAGCGAAGGACTGCACGGGCATCGCCATTGCAATAATGGCGGCGCCGGCAAGGCCGGTAAAGCCGCGGCGGGACAGAAGTGACTTGGCAATTTTCATCTGCTTCTCCTCTCAAAGCGTTCTGTTCTCCTGCACACCCGCCGCTGAACGCTTGCGGCTCGGTATCGTAACGCCTTGTGGCATCACGCTTCGCGTGGCGGATCTGCCGCCAACGCCAAAACAGGCTTTCCTCCTCTACGAAACCGCCTCTCCGGTCGGCTCGATAGCTCCCAATTTACTAGACCCTCACGGCCTCGTCTCCCAAAGGAGGCGCGACGACAGTCAAACCTTCGAATTCCTCATACAGGCTGTCGGGAAGCCTTGGCTCCATCAGTTGCATGTTGCGAACAAGACTTTCGGGCTTCGCCGTACCGATCAGAACCGAGGCCACGCTGGGACTGCGCAGCGGGAACTGAAGCGCCGGCTGGGCAAGCGGCAGACCATGCTTGCGGGCAATCTCCTCCATGGCGCCGACCTTGGCCAAAATATCCGGCGTTGCCGGAAGATAGTCGAAATGCGCGCCAGGAACGGGTCCTGTTGCCAGAATGCCGGAATTGAAGACGCCGCCCACAACCAGCGATGTTCCTTTCTTCTCGCAAAGCGGCAGCAATTCGGCAACGGCTGAACGATCCAGCAGCGTGTAGCGGCCGGCAAGCAGGATGCAATCGATATCGGCGGCATGCATCACGTCCAGGCAGACCGGCACCTCGTTGACCCCGAGGCCATAGGCCTTGATCGCGCCCGACGACTTCAGCTCCTCAAGAGCCTTCAGCCCCGAGCCCAGAAGCTGGCCGAGATAGCGCTCGTTAAGTGCCTTGCCGTGGGTGTAACCACCGATATCGTGAACATAGAGAATATCGATGCGATTGAGACCGAGACGGGCATAGCTGAATTCCACCGAGCGCATGATGCCGTCATAAGAGTAATCATAATCCGCATCGAAAGGCAGGGGATCGACATAGCCATAATTCGGCACTTTGTCGGTAGGCACCGGGCGCATCAGGCGGCCGACCTTCGTCGACAGCACATAGCTGTCCTCGGGCTGATCACGCAGGAAATCGCCCACGCGACGCTCGCCGAGGCCGAAGCCATACCAGGGCGCAACGTCGAAATAGCGGATGCCGTGGTCCCAGGCGGCCTGCAGGGTCGCCATCGCCTGGTCGCGGGGGCAGGCGCGATAGAGGCCGCCCAGCGCCGCAGCGCCAAAGCTGATCTCCGTGACCTTAAGGTCCGTCCTGCCGATCGTTCTCGTCTGCATCACCTCTCCCTTGTGATGACGGTCACTTCAATTTCGGTGGCGTTAACGGAGGCTCTCCACATCCATCGCCATTGATTTTGTTTTTTATCTACAATAAACATTTTGGTGTCAACGAGGAAATCATGGGGACTGTCGCGGGAGACGACGGAAACTGCGGTTTCGACGGAACTCCCGCAATTGACTGCCATCGGGACATGGTTCAGACAGCGCCGCCGGCAAAGAGCGGCGACGAGACGTGAGGGGGAAATGGCAAGGCAAAACACGCTCTTCAAGGAAGCCTATAATCGTTATGCCGCCCGCTTGAAGCTCGATACCGAGCTGCCGAGCGAGCCGGAAATCGCAGCCGAACTTGGCGTCAGCCGCAGCACGGCGCGGGCGATCCTCATGCGTCTAAGCGACGCTGGCATCATTCTGTGGAACAAGCGACAGAAGACAGTGCTGCGCCTGCCGACCCAGGCCGACTTTTTCCCTAAGGAAGAAACCGATTCCCTACACAATATCATTGAGCGCAGCTTCATGACGCGCATCATGTCCGACGAAGCCCAACCGGGCATGCAGATCAACGAGTTGGAGCTGGCGCGAGAAATCGGCACCGGCACCTCTGTCGTTCGTGAATTCCTTATCCGTTTCAGCCGCTTCGGCCTCATCGAGAAGCGGCCGAACAGCCACTGGATTCTCAAGGGCTTCACCAGCGAATTCGCCCTCGAACTTGCCGATGTGCGCGAAATGTTCGAACTGCATTCCGCCGCCGAGTTCGGCCGCCTGCCGGCCAATCATCAGGCTTGGGAGGATCTCAAGGCCATCGAGCAGGAACACCACGAACTGCTCAAAGATTTCGACGCGCACTACCGCGATTTCTCGCGCCTCGACGAAAAATTCCATCTCCTCATCCATCGAGCCTCGAAGAACCGCTTCATCACTGAGTTCTACGACGTCATCGCCATCATTTTTCACTATCACTATCAGTGGAACAAGGCTTTCGCACGCGAGCGCAATGCCCGCGCCGTGGCGGAGCATCTCGACTATATCGAAGCGCTGCAATCACGCGACCAGCAAAAGATCGATGCTGCCTGCCGCCAGCATCTCGCATCGGCACGGCAGACGCTGCTGCAGTCGATCCCACAAGGCGCCGGTGAAATTGCCGGCTCCGCTGCCTGACGGCAGAGAACCCGGCAGCTCGTTATTTTGCCGTAAAGCTCAGGCTTTGGCTGGCAAAGCGCGGGGACGAGACTTCGAGCTTGATCGCACCGGCTTCTCCGGTTGCCTGGAGCCAGAAACCCGTGGTCCCGCCCTGGAATGCCACCGTTTCCGGTCCGATGATCTTCGCCGGACCATCGACCTGGATCGAAATGGCTTCATTGAGGAAGGGAAGACGCGAGCCGGCCTGATCGAGCGCACGCACGATCACGCGCACCGTATCGCGCTCGCCTGCGCGCAAGGTATCGGCATCAGCTTCGACCTGAAGCGACGTCGGCAGTGGATTGGCGACCATATGCTGCTCGACAACCTTTCTGCCGTCGATATAGCCGGTGAAATGCACGTCCTCCCACTCCATCCCCCATACACCGAGTTCGTCCGGGGTGAAGGAACGGTGATCGAAAACGACGGGAGGATGCGGCAGATGTGGGAAAGTTTCCCGATCCGGACCGAGGCGCTTAGTCAGAGAACCGTAGCGCAGCTCGACCTCGTCGCAATTGGTGAGCACGATCAGCGGCAGGGCGCCGCCGATATTGCGCTCGCCGCGCGCCCAGATCGTGACCGGCTTCATGACGATCTCTTCGGAGGGTTCGCATTGGCTGGCATAGACATAAGCCGCGAATTTCGGCTCGCGGAACATGTCCATGACGCCGTGATAGCAGATGCGGTCACCCGAGCCGAAATCGCTGTGGGTGTTGTAGTCGAACATGCACCATCCGATCGCGCCTGAGATCGATGGATCGCCATAGGCGGCGTTCAGAACTTCCAGATGCCGGCGTACATGTTCGGCCTGGCGTTGCTCCTGATCGTAGATTTTCGTCGGATACATATGGCCACCGAATTCGGTGATCAGATAGGGCACATCCTTGGAGAGGCCGGTATTTTCCTGCTGCGGCCTCAGCGGCGTGCGCGGCCGGTTGGCGCCCGGAAGCTCTTCGTTGCCCAGGATGAAGTCATTCATCGTATAGACGTCTTCGAGCATTTCGCTCTCGGTGATGTAACGTACGCCACCGGTCTGGCGCGTCGGATCGAGCTCGCGCGCAAGTCGGTTCGTCTCGACGTAGAAATCGTGAGAATCCTGGGATTCGTTGATGCGCACGCCCCAGATGATGATGGAGGGATGGTTCCAGTCGCGCTCGATCATGCGGCGCACGTTGCGGATCGATTCCTGCCGCCATTCCTTATCGCCGATATGCTGCCAGCCGGGAATTTCCTCGAAAACCAGCAGGCCGATACGGTCGCAATGATCGAGGAACCATTTGGACTGCGGATAATGCGAGGTGCGCACAACGTTGCATTTCAGCGTGCGCTTCATGATTTCGGCATCACGCTCCTGTGCGGAACGGCCCATCGCATAACCGACATAGGGGAAGGCCTGATGGCGATTGAGGCCGCGCAGCTTCAGCTTCTTGCCGTTCAGCAAGAAACCTTCCGCTGTGAAACTCGCCGTGCGGAAGCCAAAACTCGCAGCAAGGCGGTCCGCGCCATGCTCGCTCACAAGCTCCACCTCAGCCGAGTAGAGGACGGGACTGTCGAGCTCCCAGAGCGAAAGGCCAGAAAGGCCGGCGAAGCTGAGTTTCACGCTTTCACCCGACGTGTCTACCTGGCCGGAAGCGATGGCTGCTCCGTCGGCGGAGCGCAGGGTAACCGTCACGCTCCCCTTGAAGGCAAGATTTTGCGGATTGGAGATGTCGCAGCGCACAGTAGCGGATTTATGGTCGGAAAGGACATCCGTCGTCTCGATCTTGATGTTCGCGATTGACACGGGCGCAGCAACCTTCAACCAGACATCACGATAGATACCGGCATAGGTCAGGTAATCGATCCGCCCTCCGAAAGGCGGTATCTGGGGATTTTCGCTACCATCGATCTTGACCGTGATCAGGTTCTCACCCTTGCGCAGGCGGCCGGTCAGGGGTGCCTCGAACGGCGTGTAGCCATCCTTGTGAGCAACGATCTCCTCGCCATTCAAATAGACGACGGCATCGGCCATGGCCGCATCGAAGATCAGCGATACCTCACGGCCTGCGAAAGCTTCATCCCAGCTGACGATCTTCTGATAGGTGAAAGCGCGCTGATAGGATTTCTCGTCGAAATAGTTGAAAGGCAGCTCGACGGCCGTATGCGGCAGCGTAACACTCTGTCCGTGCTGCGGGCGACTGACATCCTCGGGCAAAAATCCTTCGTGAAACGTCCAGGATTCGTTGAAAGCGACAACAGAACGCATATTCAATCCTATCGATTAAGCCCGTCGCATCGGATGACGAACAGATGTTGCTGGAAGTGAGGCGCGCGGCGGGGCAAGCGGGACGCCGCGGGGCGATATCTATACAGGCTGGCCGCCGTTGCGCAATGCGACCGGTTGGCGGAATTCCATTTTCAAGACAAGCAAGTGATCGCAAGGATACCGACCTATAGCGGATCTATCGGCTGCGCGCATTCTTCGTCTCTTCCACCGGAGTGCGCACGGCGGCATACATGCCGGTCGTGCGGAATTCCGTCGGATTGATGCCGTAGATGCGGCGAAATACCTTGGAGAAATAATTGGCATCGTCGAAGCCCGACATGATAGCGACTTCCTTGACCGGAATGAAGGCAGCCTTCGTCAGCAGCTTCGCCGCGCGCTGCATCCGCTGCTGCAGCACGAATTCCGCCGGCGGCACGCCTTCGCTCTCGGCAAAGACGCGCGAAAAATGCGCGCGGCTGAGGCCGCCCACCTTCGCAAGCTCTTCGACCGGCAGCGGCTTGTCGAGATTGGCATTGATGTAGTCGATGACGATCTGCATGACGGAGCGGTCGGCGGCAAAGGCATGCGAGCCGAAAACATCGTCATAGAGCGCCATTGCCGCCTCATAGGCGATCGCCGAAGCCGAAGCCGGCGTCGTGGCGCCCTTGACGAGCCGAAGGCTGCAATCGGCAAGATGATCGATCGTCGACTGCTGCAGCTTTAACACCGGACCGGCCGCAGCCAGGATCAGCCGATGGATGCGCAGTGCTTCCTCGCCGTTCATGGAAATCCAGAAATATTCCCAGCGCTCCCCCTTCTCCAGCCAATAACGGTGGTTATGCGGAACGAGAACGAGCAGCGTATCGCCGGCATTGACGCGATAGTTACGGCTCTCATAGCGCAGCCGCCCGGTACCGCTGATCGTATGCTGCAACACGGTGAACGGTGTCAGACCGCGCCGTCGTCCATCCCAATCATAGGGTTCATCATAGCGAACTTCATATCCCGCGCTGGTCGGCATGGCGTGCAATCGGTGGCGTCCCCGCGGCAGCGAAACCGTCCGCATGACCTGTCCGTTATCGATCAATTCTTGCAGCACAAAATTACCCTCAAAAGCATAATAGTTCTCTGTTCGCCTCGGCGATTATAGGCATAATCCCGCCAGAAAACAGCGCATGCTCGCCGGCGAGGAACGGCGATCGGAGGAAAAATCGCGATTTCGGCCCGTTCCGCAATCGTTGCGACACTGGACGAAAATATCGTCGATTTCCCTGCCGCTGCTTGTTCGATCGACTTGAAGGTGAGGATCATGAGTTTCAAAATCGCTATTATCGGCGCCGGCAGCGTCGGCTTCACGAAAAAGCTGTTCACCGACATTCTCTGTGTGCCGGAATTCCGCGACGTCGAATTCGCGCTGACCGATGTGAGTGAGCACAATCTGACGATGATCAAGGCGATTCTCGACCGGATCGTCCAATCCAACAAGCTGCCGACACGCGTCACGGCTACCACTGATCGCCGCAAGGCGCTGGAAGGTGCGCGCTACGTCATCAGCTGCGTTCGCGTCGGCGGCCTGGAAGCTTACGCCGAAGATATCCGCATTCCGCTGAAATACGGCATCGACCAGTGCGTCGGCGATACGATCTGCGCCGGCGGCATTCTCTATGGCCAGCGCAACATTCCGGTCATTCTGGATTTCTGCAAGGATATCCGCGAAGTCGCAGAGACGGGCGCCAAGTTCCTGAACTATGCCAACCCGATGGCGATGAATACCTGGGCGGCGATCGAATATGGCAAGGTCGATACGATCGGTCTTTGCCACGGCGTTCAGCATGGCGCCGAACAGATCGCCGAAGTGCTCGGCGCCAAGGACAAGAGCGAACTCGACTATATCTGCTCGGGCATCAACCACCAGACCTGGTTCGTCGATCTGCGCTTCAACGGCCGCAAGATCGGCAAGGATGAGCTGATCGCAGCCTTCGAGGCGCATCCGGTCTATTCGCAACAGGAAAAGCTGCGTATCGACGTCCTCAAGCGTTTTGGCGTCTATTCGACGGAGAGCAACGGACACCTGTCGGAATATTTGCCCTGGTATCGCAAGCGTCCCGACGAGATCAACAAGTGGATCGACATGTCGGACTGGATCCATGGCGAGACCGGCGGCTATCTGCGTCACTCCACCGAGACGCGCAACTGGTTCGAGACGGAATTCCAGCAGATCCTCGACAGCGCCTCACAGCCGATCGACCCGGCACGCCGCTCCAACGAGCATGCCAGCCATATTCTCGAAGCGCTGGAAACCAATCGCGTCTATCGCGGCCATTTCAACGTCAAGAACAATGGCGTCATCACCAATCTGCCAAGCGACGCGGTCATTGAATCCCCAGGCTTCGTCGATCGCTTCGGCATCAATATGGTGGCGGGAATTACTCTGCCGGAGGCATGTGCAGCCACCTGCATATCCTCGATCAACGTTCAGCGCATGTCGGTCCATGCCGCCATCAGCGGTGATATCGATCTCTTGAAGCTTGCCGTCCTGCATGATCCGCTGGTCGGCGCCGTCGCCACGCCGGAGGAGGTCTGGCAGATGGTCGATGAAATGGTCGTCGCCGAAGCCCGTTGGCTGCCGCAATATGCCCATGCGGTCGATGGCGCGAAGGAGCGCTTGTCGCAGGGCAAGGTCAAGACGCGCGATTGGAAGGGTGCGGCAAGCCGCAACGTACGCTCGATCGAGGAATTGCGGGCTGAAAAGGCCGCGCTGAAGCAGGCCGGCTGACGAACAGCAGATCGGAAGACGATGGCTGCGGCGGCAGAGGGGTGATATCTCGCCGCAGCCGGCCGTCTTCCGTTTTACGGGAGGAACGCGACGCCTCGAACGGAACGCTCGCGATATTGGGAGAGAGAACAAGATGAGACATTTTCGACCGATCGGCCTTCCCGCCGCATTGACGATTGCCACATCCGCGATCGCCATCAGCGCCTATGCAGCCGAACCGACAGTGCCGCCCGTTCCGCCGGTTTTTCCGGCTGAAGGCAAGATCAAATATGTCGAGCGCAACTCCATCCTGGAGTTCAAAGCGCTGCCGGAATATCACGAGCCCGCCTGGGTCACCGACAAGTTCGTCAAGACTGGCAAGCTGCCGCCTGTCAAGGATCGCCTGCCGAAAGAGCCGCTGGTCTTCAAGACGGGCAACATGCCCGACGGCATCGGCGTCTACGGCGATACCATGCGCCATGTTATAGGCGGCCGGCCGGAGGGCTGGAACTACGGCGCTGGGCAAACCCAGGGCTGGGGCGGCATCGACATCGCTCTTTCGGAGTGCCTCACGCGCACCGCTCCCCTGTTCCAGGTGGAAGCAAAGGATACCGAACCGCTACCGAACCTTGCCAAGGGCTGGGAATGGTCGCCCGACGGCCATAAGCTCACCATGCATCTGATCGAAGGCGCCAAATGGTCCGACGGCGTGCCCTTTAACGCTGACGACATCATGTTCTACTGGGAAGACGAGGTCATCGACCCGAACGTCTCGCCGCTCGGTGGCGGCGCATCGCCGGAAGCTTTCGGCGAGGGAACGACCCTCAGGAAGATCGACGACTACACTGTCGAATGGACCTTCAAGGACGCTTTCCCGAAACAATATCTCTACACGATGGCCTATCCGAATTTCTGCCCAGGCCCGTCGCATATCCTGAAGCCGCAACATCCGAAATATTCCAAGAACACGTACGATCAGTTCAAGAATGCCTTCCCGCCGGAATATATGAATATTCCGGTCATGGGCGCTTGGGTTCCAGTCGAATATCGCCCTGACGATATCATCGTCCTGCGTCGCAATCCCTACTACTGGAAGGTCGACGAGAAGGGTAATCAGTTGCCCTACCTCAATGAGCTGCATTACAAGCTCTCGACCTGGGCGGACCGGGACGTGCAGGCCGTTGCCGGTTCCGGCGACATTTCAAACCTGGAGCAACCGGAAAATTTCGTCGCTTCGCTGAAGCGCGCCGCGCAGCCCGATGCCCCTGCCCGTCTTGCCTTTGGCCCTCGCCTTATCGGCTATAATCTGCAGATGAATTTCTCCGCCAATGGCTGGGGCAACCCCGATCCGCGTGCTCAGGCCGTTCGCGAACTGAACCGCAACGAGGACTTCCGCAAGGCCGTCACGATGGCCCTGGACCGCAAGGCGCTTGGAGAATCTCTCGTCAAAGGTCCGTTCACAGCGATCTATCCGGGCGGTCTTTCCTCCGGCAGCAGCTTCTATGATCGCAATTCGACCGTCTATTATCCGTTCGATCTCGCCGCGGCCAAGGCCGAGCTCGCGAAAGCTGGCCTGAAGGATACCGACGGCGACGGCATCGTCAATTTCCCGGCTAACGTCAACGGCGGCAAGGATGTCGAGATCACCCTGCTGGTCAGCAACGACTACACCACCGATAAGAGCCTGGCCGAAGGCGTCGTTGGTCAGATGGAGAAGCTCGGGCTGCGCGTCATTATCAACGCGCTCGATGGACCCAAGCGTGACGATGCCAATTACGGCGGCCGCTTCGATTGGATGGTTCGGCGTAACACGACGGAGCTCGCCTCGGTCGTCCAGAATACGGAGCAGCTCGCACCGGTCGGTCCGCGAACGAGCTGGAATCATCGCGCGGGTGCGGATGGCACAGTCGATCTCATGCCCTTTGAAAAGGACATGGTGAATGTCGTCAGCAAATTCACGACATCGAAGGACAACGACGAACGCGTGGCTTTGATGAAGCAGTTCCAGAAGATCTCGACGGGACACCTCTACAATATCGGTCTGACCGAATATCCAGGTGCACTGATCATCAATAAGCGCTTCTCCAACGTTCCTCCGGGCACGCCGATCTTCCTGTTCAACTGGGCAGAGGACTCGATCATCCGCGAGCGCCTTTGGGTCGCAGCAGACAAGCAGGGCAAATACGAACTCTTCCCCGAAGAGCTTCCGGGAGCCCCCGGCAGCGCCGGTCCGATCAAGTAAGGCCGTATGAACACCCATGGCAGCCGGTATGATGCCGGTTGCCATGGGACCTGAAACATCCAGCGATCAGCTATCGCCGGAATAAAATTGAACCGCCGGCGCATATCATCCCGATGGGACGAGACCGTCGACAGCATCAAGAGAAGCGAACCGTCCGATGTTACGATTCCTGCTCGTGCGAATAGCCTCCGCCATACCCGTGCTCTTCATCCTGAGCGTGGTGACCTTTGCGATCATTCAGGCGCCGCCCGGCGACTATGCCGATTACATACGCTCGCAATTGATGAACCAGGGCGGTGCGTCCTTCGCCCAAGCCGACGAACAGGCGCAAATTTACCGCCGCGAACATGGGCTCGATAAACCGCTCGTCGTTCAATACGTCAACTGGATCGGCGGGATCGTCACCAAAGGCGATTTCGGCTATAGCATGTTCTACAATAAACCCGTCGCCGATGTCGTTGGAGAACGTCTGCCACGAACACTCGCTCTTGCGCTGGTCTGCCACATCTTCGCATCCGTTCTCGGCATCGGTTTCGGCATATGGGCGGCGACACGGCAATATAGCTGGATCGACAGTCTCCTCTCGGGCATCTCTTTTCTCGGCATGACGGTGCCGCGCTTCCTGATGGCACTGATCATCGTCTATCTTCTGGTCTTCCAGCTCAACGTCTCGGAGATCGGTAGCTTTTTCTCGCCGCAATATGGCGGCGCGCCCTGGTCTTGGGCCAAATTCGTCGATCTGGTCAGGCATGTCTGGCCGGTGGTTGCGATCGCGACGTTTGGGGGCCTTGCCTACAATATGCGCGTGATGCGCGGCAATCTTCTCGACACGCTGAATGCCCAATATGTGGAAACCGCGCGGGCGAAAGGCCTTTCCGGTGGTGCCGTGGTCATGCGCCATGCCGTGCCGAACGCGCTGCATCCGCTCGTCATGTACCAGGGCGTTGTCCTGCCCTACATGCTGACCGGCGAGATCGAGACTGCCATCATCTTCACGCTGCCGACTGTCGGCCCGGCCATCGTCGGTTCGATGGCGATCGGCGACGTCTATGTGACGGCAACCTTCATGATGGTGCTTTCGGCCACCCTCATCGTCGGCAACATCATCGCCGATATGCTGCTTGCGCTGCTCGATCCGCGTGTCCGCCAGCAGGGAGGAATACACTGATGCTCGCCTTCAGCAGCTCCCCGCCACCACCGCCGGAAGAAAAGATCCAGCACAAAAGCGGCAATGAAAGCTATATTGCGCTGGTCTGGCGGCGCCTGAAGCGCTCCTGGACGGGCATGAGCGGTCTTGTCCTCGTCGTCCTGCTGTTGATGATGGCGATTTTTGCCGAATTCGTCGCGCCGCTCGATCCGAAGGCGACCGATACCGGCTTTGCGCCGCCGCAGCTCATCAGTTTCCATGACAAGGACGGCAACTTCGTCTTTCTGCCCCGCGTCTACGCGCTTGCCGAGACGACGGATCTCGACCCGGTCACATTCCAGCCGATCGTCGGGCCGGACTATGATCACCCGCGCCTGCTCGGCTTCTTCGTGAAGGGTGATCCCTACTATCTGTTTGGCCTGATCCCCGGCAACCGCCACCTCTTCGGCGCGATCGACGGCGGTCCCGTGCATTTCCTCGGCACCGACAAGTTCGGGCGAGATGTGTTGTCGCGCGCCATTTATGGCTCACGCATCTCGCTCATGATCGCCTTGACCGTGGTTTCCATAGTCACCATCGTCGGCACGACGATCGGCATGATATCCGGTTATTTCGGTGGCGCGGTGGATGCCTGGATCCAGCGTTTCGTCGAGGTCGTGCTGGCTTTCCCGCAAGTACCGCTCTATCTGGCGCTGACCTCGCTAATTCCGGTGACTGCGCCTACGAATGTCTTCCTCGCCTTCGTCATCGTCGTGATGTCGGCACTCGGCTGGGCACAGATGTCGCGCGAGGTGCGCGGCAAGACGCTGGCGCTGGCACGGATCGAGTATGTTCGCGCTGCGATGGCGGTCGGCGCAACCGATTGGCGTATCATCCTGCAGCACATCCTGCCGAACGTCATGAGCCACGTCATCGTCGCGGTGACGCTCGCAATCCCGAGCGTGGTTCTGCTTGAATCCTTCCTCGGCTTCCTGGGTTTTGCCGTCAAGCCGCCACTGATTTCATGGGGCCTGATGCTGCAGGATACGTCGACCTATTCGGTCATCGGCTCCTACCCCTGGATCCTCTCGCCAGTCGCCTTCGTTCTCGTCACCGTCTTCGCCTTCAATGCGCTCGGTGACGGCCTGCGCGACGCGATCGATCCCTATTGAGGAGAACGGATATGGCTCTCGCACTCGTCAATCCCTACGCTCCCGACACCAGGCACGATGCCGGCGAAAAGACCACCTCGCCCGTCATCGATGCTCGCAACATTGCCGTCAAGTTCAAGGTCGAGGACGGCATGGTCGATGCCGTGAAGGACATCACCTTCCAGCTTTATCGCGGAGAAACCATCGCGATCGTCGGTGAATCCGGCTCCGGAAAATCGGTAACGGCCCGCACCGTCATGGGTCTACTGACCAAGCGTGCCGTCGTTTCCGACAAATCCGCCGTTCATTATGACGGCAAGAACGTGCTGAAATTTTCGGAGAAAGCGCGGCGGCAGCTGCGGGGCGACCGCATCTCGATGATTTTCCAGGAGCCGATGAGCTCGCTCAACCCAATCTACACGATCGGCAGCCAGATCGTTGAGGCGATACGGGTTCATCGCAAGGTCAGCCGCCGCGACGCAGAGAAGCGGGCGCTCGATCTTCTGAAGCAGGTGCAAATCCCTGATCCGGAAGCGCGGCTGAAACAATATCCGCATCAGCTCTCGGGTGGGCAGCGCCAGCGCGTGATGATCGCAATGGCGCTCGCCAACGATCCGGACGTGCTGATCGCCGACGAGCCGACGACGGCGCTTGACGTCACGGTGCAGGCACAGATCCTGAACCTGATCCGCGACCTGCAAAAGCAGCTCGGCATGGCGGTGATTTTGATTACTCACGATCTTACTGTGGTGCGCCAATTCTCCGACTATGTCTATGTGATGCAGCATGGAGAAATGCGCGAGCACAATAAGACCGAAGCGCTCTTCGCCAATCCGCAGCATCCCTACACGCGGCATCTACTGACGTCGGAGCCGCGCGGGCATGCAAAACCGCTGCCGCCGAACTGTGATACGGTGCTCGAAGGGAAGTCCGTTAAAGTAGCCTTCATGCTGCGTCACGGCAGTTTCTTCAAGCCCGACATGCGCGAGCTCGTCGCCGTCGGCGGACTTAATCTCGAGCTGCGCCGCCATGAGACGCTCGGCCTTGTCGGTGAATCCGGCTCGGGCAAGACCACCTTCGGTCAGGCTCTGCTGCGGTTGATCGATACCGATGGCGGCGAGATTTTCTTCGACGGGCAGCCGATCCACGATCGGTCTCGCGCCCAAATGCGGCCTCTGCGCTCGCGCATGCAGATCGTCTTTCAGGATCCTTTCTCGTCGCTCAATCCGCGTATGACCATCGGCCAGATCATTTGCGAGGGGCTGATTGTCAACAACCTCGGCGCCAACAAGGCCGAGCGCCTTGAGCGCGTCAAGGAAGCGCTCGTCAGTGCCGGCATGCCGGCCAATATTCTCTCGCGCTTCCCGCACGAGTTTTCCGGCGGCCAGCGCCAGCGCATAGCCATTGCCCGTGCCATCGCGCTTGAACCGGAATTTATCCTTCTCGACGAGCCGACCTCTGCGCTCGACCTTTCCGTCCAGGCGCAGATCATCGACCTCCTGCGCAAGCTGCAGGACGAGCGGGGTCTGAGCTATCTCTTCATTTCTCACGACCTCAAGGTCGTGCGCGCCCTTTGCCACCGCGTGATCGTCATGCAGCACGGCAAGATCATGGAGGAAGGGCCGGTCGAACAGGTTCTATCGCACCCCAAGACGGCTTACACCGAACGCCTTGTCAGAGCGGCGTTCGAGGTAGCTTCATAGCATTCAGGAGATTTTGACATGGCAGGCACTCCCAAGATCACGTTTATCGGAGCCGGTTCGACCGTCTTCATGAAGAATATCATCGGCGACGTCTTGCAGCGTCCGGCACTTGCAGGAGCCAGGATCGCGCTGATGGACATCAATCCGCAGCGGCTGGACGAAAGCGCCATCGTTGCCCGCAAGCTTGCCTCGACACTTGGCGCTCCGGCCACGGTCGAGACCTTCACCGACCAGCGTAAGGCGCTTGACGGCGCGCACTTTGTCGTCGTCGCCTTCCAGATCGGCGGCTACGAGCCCTGCACGGTCACCGATTTCGAGGTGCCGAAAAAATATAGCCTGCGCCAGACGATCGCCGACACGCTCGGAGTCGGCGGCATAATGCGCGGCCTGCGCACGGTTCCGCATCTGTGGAAGATTTGCGAGGACATGCTCGCCGTCTGCCCGAATGCGATCATGCTGCAATACGTAAACCCGATGGCGATCAACACCTGGGCGATCGGCGAGAAGTATCCTGATATCAAGCAGGTCGGCCTTTGCCACTCCGTGCAGGGCACGGCGATGGAGCTGGCTCATGATCTCGACATTCCCTATGACGAGATCCGCTATCGTTCCGCCGGCATCAACCATATGGCCTTCTATCTCGAATTCGAGCATCGCCAACCGGATGGTTCCTATCGCAATCTCTATCCGGATCTTGTGCGCGCCTATCGCGAAGGACGTGCACCGAAGCCCGGCTGGAACCCGCGCTGCCCGAACAAGGTGCGCTACGAAATGCTGACCCGCCTCGGCTACTTCGTCACCGAAAGCTCTGAGCATTTCGCCGAATATACGCCCTATTTCATCAAGGAAGGTCGCGAGGATCTGATCGAGAAGTTCGGCATTCCGCTCGACGAATATCCGAAGCGCTGCATCGAGCAGGTGGCGCGCTGGAAACACCAGGCGGAGGAATACCGCACGGCCGAGAAGATCGAGGTCAAGCAATCGAAGGAATATGCCTCCTCGATCATCAATTCCGTCTGGACCGGCGAACCTTCCGTTATCTACGGCAATGTCCGTAACAATGGCTGCATCACGTCGCTGCCGTTCAATTGCGCGGCCGAAGTCGCCTGCCTGGTCGACGCCTCCGGCATCCAGCCGACCTATGTCGGCGACCTGCCGCCACAGCTGACGGCCTTGATCCGCACGAACATCAACGTGCAGGAACTGACGGTAAAGGCTCTGATGACCGAAAATCGCGAGCACATCTACCACGCTGCGATGATGGATCCGCATACGGCGGCAGAACTTGATCTCGATCAGATCTGGTCGCTCGTCGACGAATTGCTGACAGCCCATGGCGATTGGCTGCCGGAATGGGCACGCGGCAATCGCAAGGTTCAGGCTGCATAAAGCCACTCTCCCGGCTTGCGGCCCAAAGGGCCTCGCGGTGACGCCGCGAGGCCTTACATTTTTACCGCACCGGAGAAAATGAAAATCCAAAACGCGGACGAATATCGCACCGATAACCCATGGCAAAGCACATTCGCCTGGGTTAGAAAACACACGCAGTTTGGAGGAGACGAACGACATGACGAGCTCAGATACATTCACCACCGGAACCTTTGTCGGTCGCATCTGGCGCCCGGATGTTGAAGGCCCTGCCCTCGTCACGGTTCGGAACGGTACGCTATACGACATAACCTCGAAGGACGCGCCCACCATGCGCGACCTGCTGGAGAAGAACGATCCGGTCGCCTTCGTCCGCACGCAGAAAGGCGAAGCCGTCGGAAAGCTCGATGATTTGCTTGCCGCCAAGGCCAATCACTCCGCCGTCCACCTTCTCGCGCCTATCGATCTGCAGGCGATCAAGGCCTGCGGCGTCACCTTTGCACGCTCGATGCTGGAGCGTGTCATCGAGGAGCGCGCAGCCGGCAATCCGGACCTTGCCGAAGCGATCCGCGGCAAGGTCACGGCCCTGATCGGCGACAGCCTGCGCAACTTGAAGGCGGGTTCGCCGGAGGCCGCCAAGGTCAAGGCAGCGTTGATCGAAGAAGGCGTCTGGTCGCAATATCTCGAAGTCGGCATCGGACCGGATGCCGAAGTCTTTTCTAAATCGCAGGTCATGTCTTCCGTCGGCCAAGGTGCGGATGTCGGCCTGCATCCGATCTCCAAGTGGAACAATCCCGAGCCGGAAATCGTGCTTGCCGTCGACAGCCAGGGCGGTGTGAAGGGCGCCACGCTTGGCAATGACGTCAACCTGCGCGATGTCGAAGGGCGGTCGGCACTGCTGCTCGGCAAGGCGAAGGACAATAACGCCTCCTGCTCGATCGGGCCTTTCATCCGTCTGTTCGATGAGACCTATAGTCTTGATGACGTTCGCAATGCCGACCTCGACCTTAAGGTTGAAGGCGAGGACGGCTATGTGCTGCATGGCCGTTCCTCGATGAAAGAAATCAGCCGCGATCCGCTCGATCTTGTCTCTCAGACCATCGGTCGCCATCATCAATATCCCGACGGCTTCGTACTGTTCATGGGAACGCTTTTCGCCCCCGTCGAGGATCGTGACACGCCCGGCCAAGGCTTTACTCACAAGGTCGGCGATATCGTTACCATCTCCAACGACAAGCTCGGGGCGCTGAAGAACCGCGTACTCCTGTCGACCGAATGCCCGCCCTGGACCTTCGGCACCTCGCATCTGATGCGCAATCTCGCCCGTCGCGGATTGATTTAAAACACCAATCACCGGGCGCGAAACTGGAAAGCCAGTTTCGCGTTCAACTCGACGCTTTTAATGGACGCAAGATTGCCGTTCTCGCTGAGAAGAAATCGGCGGCCATACGAGACTGCACGTATTTCGTTATTGCTTTCGCCATGTTGAAACGGGGCGCGCGCCGGCCGAAGGCATATCCCTCAAACTCAATGAGTGGACATCGATTGCGGCTGGTCGAGGCGGCTGCGGACGGCGGTCAGCTCCGAGGTTGTGTGGTTGAGGCGATCTGCCAGCACGCGCATGATCTCGACCGCCATCTCCGGGAAATCGCTGAGCAGCTTCAGGAAATGCTCCTTACTGATCTTCAAGGCCTCAAGCCTGGAAGTGGCTTTCACCGTGGCTGTACGGGAAACATCGCAGAGAATGGCGATTTCGCCGACAATGGAATTGAGGTCGACTTCGGCAACCTTGATCTCGCCGGCCGGGCTGTCGACGAGAATATCAGCGGTCCCTGAAAGAACAACATAGGCCGCGTCACCTTGATCGCCCTGATGAAACAGGGTTTGACCAGCATTGTAGCTGACACGATCGGACGTAAACGCCAAAAGTTTTAATTTCGCGGGTGCGATGCGCGAAAAAATCGGCACCCGCTTCAGCATTTCAACTTCGTCCTTCAGAAGCATGAGCTTCGATACCCCCAGTGTTCGGCCCCAGACGCCACTGTCGAGATAGGATATTACGATAACAGTTCTTTGAACATACCGTTTTTCTCTAAAAGATCGGTGGTAGAGCCGTTTTCGACGAGGCTGCCGTGATCAAAAACCAAGACGCGGTCGAACAATTCGGCAAAACTGGGATTGGAGAGAACCCAGATGATCGCCGGTGCATAATCCCCGCTATGGAGCTCG
Organism: Rhizobium sp. No.120; assembly: GCF_054558365.1. Classification (NCBI taxonomy): domain Bacteria; kingdom Pseudomonadati; phylum Pseudomonadota; class Alphaproteobacteria; order Hyphomicrobiales; family Rhizobiaceae; genus Rhizobium; species Rhizobium sp. No.120. Next base: position 176,816 of record NZ_BAAJNQ010000004.1, on the reverse strand, counting down.
CCCAGAATGGCCCTCGCGATCTGATCCTGGACGCGATGGTCGAGCGCCGGCAGCGGGCGATTGCAGATGATGTAATCGGCACGTTTCAAAAGGGCACGACCTAGATTGAGTTTCTGGCGCTGCACGTTGGTGAGGCGCTTGCCGCCCGAACCGACGTCGAAATCCAGGCCGATCGACAGAACTGCATCATGCATGCCGAGACGTCCGAACACATCATACATGATTTGGTGGATGCGCTCCGGCGCATTCGCCTGCTGATGTGCGATGCGGCCGAACAATACGTTGTCCATCAAGGTGGCGGACGCGGTGAAGTGCTCTGGATCGTAGCGCTCGATGACCTTGGCAAGATCGGCCGGAATATTCTCGTAAAACTTCGTGCGCGCCTGCACGATCTTTTCCATGAGCACCTGCGTCAGAAGACCGAAGCGGTGACGCGGCTCGATATACGAGAAGCTCAGCCGGATGATGGCCGCACGCTCGTCATCGGTAGCCGCCTCATAGCCCTTTCCGTTGAGCTTCTGTAGCAGCGCCTCATAGGTCGGGATGTCTTCCGCCGTCATGAAGGTCAGCTGCTGGAAGAACGGATGGTCCGGCGGCAGGTCCGTGAAGAGCTCGACCGCGTTTTCCGCGATTTCCAGGCCCATATCGTACAAATCGGAGACCAGGCCCGTTTCAGCGAATATCTGCCGGAAATAGGGATGAGCCGCCAACTTGCGATTGGTCATCTGCGGCCGCTTCAGCGTACCGAAAAGCAGATTTTCACCGACCGTCGCCTGCGGATTGTAGGCATCGAACTCGAAGGGAACTACGAGATCCTCGAGCTTTTCCTCCTCAAGCCGTGACCGCAATGCCTGCCGTAGTTCGACAATGCGCGATGTCAGATCCTGGTGCGTGGCCGCATCGACATTCGAGCGCAAGGCCATGTCGAAAATATCCTGCGACATGGCGACGGCATCGAGAACCGGACGGATGGCGGAATAGATGTCATCCGGCCCTGTCGCACCGGCGGCGGCATAATCCACCCAGTCGCTATTGAGGTCGAATTCTGGATTGGCCGCACGACGCGCCTCGGCCATGCTCCATTTGACCTTTGTCGCCTCATCCTCGCTATAGACGGGGGCAACGAGCGGTGCATGCTTGAGGCCATAGAGCAGATTGCTGCGCAAAGTGCCGTGAAAGAAGAACGTTTCGGAGGAGGCGTAGGCGATGCGTCGCCCGATAAGGGATTCCGGCAGTTCCAGAATATCGTGGCCATCGATGGAAATGCGGCCGCTATCCGGCCAGATCAGGCGCCCGAACGCCTCTGCAAGATATTCGCCGCCCGCACCGCTATCGCCGACGATCGCCACCCGTTCGCCGGGATGAATTTCAACCGAGACATGGTCCAGCACGCGCGCGCCGCTGTCATCGACGATGGTCAGATTGGTCGCGACGAGAGAATGGGTGATACGGGCGGCGGGCGCGGGCGAAACCGCCTGGATTTTCGGGTCGATCAGATGATCGACGCTGAACTGTTCGACCACCTGATTGTATTTTACCTGAACGTCTTGACGCGACTGGTCCCAGTCGATCAGCTCCTTCAGCGGCCCGGGCAGATCCTTGTAGGCATTGATAACGGCGACGAGCTGACCGATGTCCAGGCGACCCTGCAACGCCAGGAAGCCGCCGATCAGGTAGAACAGGAACGGCGTTACCTGAGCGAGGAAGTTATTGATGAATTTGACCAGGAACTTCCACTGGTAGAGATCGTAGCGGATCGAGAAGATCAATCCGAGCCGGTGCGCAATATCGGCGCGCTCCAGGTTGGTGGTATCGTTGGCGTGGATAGTGCCAATACCATCGACGATCTCACCGACGCGGCCGGAGAGTTCGCGCGCCGTCAGCTGCCGCTGGCGACCGAGTTCCAGGAGCCGCTTGCGCATGCGCGGAATGACGATCGCCTGCACGGCGACGATGGCCGCGGCAATCATGCCGAGCCAGAAATTCTGCATGATGATGAAGACGAGCGCCGTTACCGCCTGGCCGCCTAGAAGCGCCGGCTGCACGAAGGCATCGCCGGTGAAGCCGCCCATCGGCTCCACTTCGTCCTTGATCATGGTGGCGATTTCGGCGGGCTTGACCCGCTTGAAATGCGAGGGCGGAAACCGCAAGACCCGGTCGATCAGCTCGAACCGGATGCGGCGAAGCATGCGTTCGCCGAGCCGCCCCTTGTAGGTATTGATATAGAGCTTGAAGAGGCCGTTGAGCACGACGAGTGCCAGAAACACCATGCTCAGCGCAACGAGCATCGACATGCGCGTCAGCTGCACGCCTTGAAAAATCTCGACATGGCCGATGAGCGGTACGTTGAAGGCGATGTGCATGAAGGTCTGCGTATCGCCGGGATGTTCGAAACCCTTGCCCTGGATCGGCCCATTGACAATCTGCTTCGGCAAGTCGAAGGACAGGAAATACGGGATCATCGAGGCAGCGACGACAAGCAGTATCCAGACCTGCTCCAGCCGGGTATTCGACCAAATATAGCGCGCTAGGCTTTTTTCCATTGCTTACTGCAGGCTTTCAAATTCAACGCCCAGCACCGGCGTGATGCCGGCACCGATGTTGCAGAGATGCGGGAAGGTTTCGTTACGGATACGTGGCCCCATATGTGAAAGGGGACGCCGCCCGGTCTTTCGTCCACGCTCCTCCCGATTCATCGATTTCTCGATTTATATCACAAGATTGCGGGAATCCAGGAGGATAAAACGACGGGATGTCTCCGATATCGGCCGCACACGTCGCTACCTGAACTCACGCAGAATGGCAGATGTTCTGGCGGCGCCGCCAAGATCGATATCCGGATTGATTGGCTTGGGGCGCGTCAGTGCCGTTTTCACGGCTTCGACCAGCATATCCGTCGTCAATCCAGCCTCCGGCAAGGCCAAGGCCAGCCCTAACCTCTCCAGCCGCTCAGCCCTGACGGACTGCTCCGTCTCGCCACCGGCGGTGAAAGGAACCAGAATGGCGCGGCAGCCGGCCACGAGGAGATCGCCGACCGTATTATAGCCGGCCTGCGAAATCGAAAGCTCGGCGCCACGCAGAAGAGAGGGAAAATCCTTGCGGAAGCGAACCAGCTCGACATTGCTGGGCGCATCGCTGGCGAGATCGGCATAATCCTGCTCCGGCAGGTTCGGTCCTGCGATCAACAGCCAGCGGCGATCAGTCGCTACCCGGCTTGCCGCTTCCAACGATGCGCGGATGAGGTCGCGCCCGACAGCGCCGCCGCCGGCCGAAACGACGATGTCGAAGGTCTCGACCGGTTCCGGTGGCAACGCGGGTGCGACAAGACCGGTATAGACGATCTTGTCAGCGATCGCCTCGGTCAGCGGAAAGGTTTCTTCCAGCCGGATGAAATGCGGATCGCCGTGAATGAGCACGCCATCGAAATGATCGCGCAGCAGGCCGACCGTCTCTTCATCGCGCCCCGGTTTCTTCTGCTGCTGCAGAATATCGCGCACCGAGGTGTAGAGCCTCGGCTTTGGATCGGCCTTCGCAACGGCATCGAGCAGCGGCAGGAGCTCGAAACGCATCTGCCTGCGACCGAACGGAAAGGCCTCGATGATAACGACGTCGGGTGCAGCCTCCCGGAAGGCATCGAGAAGCAGATCGCGTCGGCGGGATAAAAACTCTTCGCCCACCGGATCGCCGGACTGATCGGCAAGGCCGGAAAAACCGGCGCTGCTGGCGACAACGGCCGGCAATGTCACGGAGGTCACATCCGCGCCGGGAAATCCGTTAACCGGCACGCCGCCGGTGACCACCGTCACCTGGCAGCCGTCTTTCGCCAGCGCACCGGCAATGCGGCTCGCACGCGCCAGATGGCCGATACCGAGCAGATGCTGAACGTAGAAAAAGACCCGCAAGGGTGAAGTATGCGAGGCCGTTACGCGGATTTCCGCCATTGATCTTCTTTCTGCCATTGCTCCTCGAACAGCCCGGTCAGCTGCCGGATGCTGGCGTGATAATCGAAATGCTCGCGCACCCGTCTTTCAGCCGCTTCACCCAATCTGTGGCGCAATGCTGGGTTGCGAATGGCGGATTCCAGCGCCACTGCGAGTGCCTGCGGATCCTCCGGAGGAACGACGAGACCGTTCGCCCTATCTTCGAGCAATTCGGGAACGCCCGAGACTTCGGTGGAGACGCAGACAAGACGCTGGCTAGAGGCTTCGACGAGCACGTTCGGCAACCCGTCACGATCGCCATCGGCAGCCACTCGGCAGGCGAGCGCGAAGATATCGGCCTGACGATAATGGGCGAGCACCTCTTCCTGTGCCAGCGCGCCCTTCCAGGTGATGCGATCGGCAATCCCGAGCGTATCGGCCAAGGCTTTCAATTTCGTCAGACCGTCACCGCCACCGATATGGGTGAACCGCCAGCTGAGATCTGCGGGAAGCAACGCCAGCGCCTTCAGGAGCACGTCATACCCCTTCTTCTCGACAGCGCGACCGACACTGAGAAGGAAAGCGGGATCGGAAGCGTCGCTGCCATCGCGGCCGGAATGTTGGCCGCCGAAGGAACCGAAGCGGTCAAGATCCAGACCGTGATAGCTCAGATAGACCTTGTCGCCCGCTCCGATCAAATCGCGCATGTGCTCGAAACCGCTGCGTGTGCAGGTCACGGTCCAGCGCGCGCGGCCGAGCTTTTCCGAAAGCTCCCAATCGGGCGATGTCCAGATGTCCTTGGCATGGGCCGAACACGTCCAGGGGATACCGGTCATGATGCTGGCATAGGACGTTACCGAGGCCGGCGTGTGGATGAAGTGCGCATGCAGCCACTCACCGCCATCGGGCCATTCATGCGCTAACACCAAGGCCTGGCCGAAGCGCCGCACGCGGTTCGGCGTGATATCGCGCTTGAGATCGGCCCAAAACTGCTTCAGAAGCGGCTTGAACCCGGGCTTGCCGATGCCGGCAAAGACGGCGCGAAGCACCCTCAGCGGTTCGTCGTGCAGATATTCGGGCAGATAGACGACGCGCGCCTTGATCTCGTCGTGGACAGGATGGCGCTTTTTATCGGTCGGCTTGCGCATCGAGATCAGCGTCAGGTCGAAGCCGGCCTTTTCCAGACCGAGCAGCTCCTGCGCGATGAAGGTTTCCGACAAGCGCGGATAGCCCTTCAGGACCACCAGTATTTTCTTCCGCATCGACAGGTTCCGGTGATCTACTCGGCAACGATCGATAGCGGCGTATAGCGCTCGCGGTCATCGAACCATTCGCCGACGGTGCGCGAGATGTGCACCAGCCCTTCCAGGCGCATATTGCTGTTGCTCGCCGAGGGCGGCGCCCGGTTCGGCAGGCGTTTCAAGGCGGCCGCAAGCTGCATTGGATCGGCCGATTCCTCCGGTAGCAGCATGTCTACGAGGCCTAGTTCGCTTGCTCGCTGCGCACGGATGAGCTGCTCCTCGCGTGGGCGCGTGCGCGGAATAATCAGCGCCGGCTTGTCGAAAGACAGGATCTCGCAATAGGTGTTGTAACCGCCCATTGCCACCACCGCCTTGGCGCCGGCAATCAGCTCTTCCATCTTGTTGTCGAACTCGATGACCTGCAGACAGTTTATCTTGCTGGCGCGCTCCAGGAGCTGGCTGCGTTCCTTGGCAGGCATATAGGGGCCAAGCACTATCAACGTCTTCTGCGTGAGAGAGCTGTCCTCCTCGAAAGCGGCGATGACATCGCTGACGAGGTCCGCGCCGTCGCCGCCGCCGCCCGTTGTCACCAGGATATAATCCTCGTCAGGCACATGTTCCGATTTCGTGCCCAGCGTGGATACGCTGCGCTGCAGGAAGCCGACGAACTCCATCTTCCGGCGCACGCCGGAGGGGACGTCGAGACCGACGAGCGGATCGTGAAAATCCGGCGGGCCATAGACCCAGACGCGATCGTAGAATTGATCGATCTTCTGGAGGACGTTGTTCTTCTTCCATTCGGCTTCCAGCAGGTGCGGCGCATCCATGACGTCGCGCATGCCAAGAACGAGCGTGGTGCCGCGCGCCTTCAGATAGGTCAGTGTCTCCTCCACCTCACCTTTCAGCCCCATCGGCTCCTTGTCGACAATGAAAACATCGGGCTGGAAAGTTTCGGCCGTGTGGCGAATGATCGATTGGCGCATCTTCAGCGTTTCCTGAAGGGCGACATGGCTCGCCATAGACGTGTATTCACCGTCGCGCAGCTTGATGACGCTCGGCACTTTGACGAAATCGACACGGGCACGATAATCGAACGCCCCGGCGATTGTTGCGCCGGATATGATCAGCACATTCAGGCCGCGATAGTCCTCAACAAGCGCATGGGCAATCGTTCTGCACCGCCTCAGATGACCGAGACCGAACGTGTCATGGCTATACATGAGAATTCGAGCATCTTCTAAGCGCCGCTTCATAGGCAAAACCTCTGGGGGTGAAAGTTATACGCGGTATGTCGGCAAAGGACATCCGCGGGCCGCTTCTCGAATTGCAATCCTGTCTTCGCCGTTCACCCTGCTATTTGTAGGGATCGGCGGCATCGCGCAAGCCGTCTCCTAAAAAGTTGAACGCCAGAATGACCAAGATCACCGGGATCATAGGAAAAAGAAGCCATGGATAAAAGGCGATGACGCTGACGCTCCTTGCCTCGGTCAGCAGAATGCCCCAGCTCGTAATTGGCGGGCGAAGCCCCAATCCGAGAAAACTGAGCGCGGTTTCGCCGAGAATCATGCTCGGAACGGAGATCGTTGCCGAGGCAATGAGATGCGACATGAAGCCCGGAACGAGATGACGGCCGATAATGCGCGGTGTGCTTGCGCCCATCAATTGCGCGGCGAGAACATAGTCCTCCTCACGCAGCGACAAAAGCTTCGAGCGCACGGCGCGCGCAAGGCCAGTCCAGTCGAGAATGCCGAGAATGATGGTAATGCCGAAATAGACGATGATCGGGCTCCAGCTCACGGGCATGATCGCCGCCAGCGCCATCCACAACGGCAGGCTGGGCAGCGATTGCAGTACCTCGATCACGCGCTGGACGAGGAGATCGAAAAGGCCACCGTGATAGCCCGCCAGACCGCCGATGACGATGCCGAGCACGAAGCTGACTGCGATGCCGATTAGCCCGATGGTCAGGGATATGCGTGCGCCATAGATGATGCGCGACAGCACGTCGCGGCCCAGCCGGTCGGTTCCGAGTAGGTACATTTGCCCACCGACTGCAGGACAGGCCAGATGAAGGTTGGAATCTACCAAGCCCCAGAAGCGATAGGCGTCGCCTCGACAGAAGAAGCGGATGGGCTGCACATCCGAGGGATTGTCAGCGTAGACCCGGCGCAGCGTATCAATATCGAGCGCCATCTTGCGGCCGTACACGAACGGCCCGACAAACTCTCCATTGTTGAAGAAATGCACCGCCTGCGGCGGCGAATGGATGTAATCGACGTTGCGGGTATGCAGCCCGTAGGGAGCGAGGAACTCGGCAATCACGATCATTCCATAGGCCAGCAGCAGGAAAATGCCTGATGCAAGCGCAAGCTTATGCTTCCTGAACTTCCACCACATCAGCTTCTTTTGCGAAGCCATGTAATAGCGCTGCTGGCCAGCGGACATGGCCTCGAACTGATCTGGATGGAAATCCGCGCTCGAGACGTAATGCTCCAGGGGGGCACCGGGTTTTGGCAGGGATACGCTCACTTTGTGCTCCTGCCTTGCAAGCGGATGCGGGGGTCGAGAAAGCCAAGGGCGATATCGGAGATCAGCACACCGATGACGTTGAGAAAGGCGAGGAACATCAAAAACGAACCGGCGAGGTACATGTCCTGGCTCTGCAGTGCACGGATCAGCATTGGACCGGTTGTCTCAAGTGACAGCACGATCGCGGTGATCTCGGCGCCCGAAATGATCGACGGGAGGATAGAACCGATATCGGCGACGAAAAAGTTCAGCGCCATACGCAGCGGGTATTTCACCAATGCCTTCAATGGATGCAGCCCCTTGGCGCGCGCAGTGACGACATATTGCTTCTGCATCTCGTCGAGCAGATTGGCGCGGAGGCGGCGGATCATGCCCGCCGTCCCGGCCGTGCCGACGATGATGACCGGGATCCACAGGTGCGACAGGATCGACCGCGCCTTTTCCCAGCTCATCGGCTGCGAAAGATACTTTTGATCCATCAGATGTCCGATCGACACGCCGAACCAGACATTGGCGAAATACATCAGGATCAGTGCCAGCATGAAATTCGGAATGGCAATACCGAGCAGACCGAGGAAGGTTAGGCCGTAATCGCCCCAGCTATATTGGTGGGTCGCCGAATAGATGCCGATCGGAAAAGCGATTAGCCAGGTCAAGAGGATTGTTGTCATCGACACGAGGATTGTCAGCCAGAGCCGATCGCCGACGACATCGGATACCGGCAGCTGATATTCGAAGGAATAGCCGAAATCGCCATGTAGCATGCCGCCGGCCCAGTGCAGGTACTGAAGCGGTAATGGCTGGTCGAGCCCGTATTCGTGGCGAAGGTTCTCCATATCCTGGAGATTGGCGGTGTCGCCCTGAGCGCGCAATTCGGCGATCTGGCTATCGAAGAAGTCTCCCGGCGGCAGCTGGATGATGGTGAAGACCAACATGGAGATGATGACCAGGGTCGGGATCATCACGGCGGTGCGCCAGAGGATATATTTAAGCATTCCGGCCATCCTCCTTCATCCAGAAGGTATCCGGCATATATACGCCGAGCAGGCAGGTCGGGTCGAAGCCGTATAGCGCCTTTTCCGGTACGTTCTGCATGCGGGCCGAATGCATGATCGGCTGCAAGGTGGCGTTGACCAGACCGATGGAGAACACTTGATCCGTATAAATCTTCAGCATTTTGTGCCAGATCTCGGCACGTTCGAAGGAGGAGGCAGCCTCTTCCCATTCGCCGAGCAGCTTCACCAACTCGACGGCTTCCGGGACATCCGGAGGCACCCCTTGCGTCTGACGCGATAGATAGTACATGCCCCAAAGCGGCCATTGCATCTGGTCGCTGGTGGTCGGCGCCAATTCGCCCGGATTCATGTCGGCGGTCGCCACGCCATTATCGAGGCCGTACCACAACGACATCAAAATACGGCCGCCCATGGCGCGGCTGCGGAAAACATCGCGTTGGGACACGCGAATGAAAAGCGCGATGCCGATCTTGCGCCAATGATCGGTCACCAATTCCAGCACGTCGGAATCGAGCGTACTTTCGCCAGGGGTCTCAACTGTAATCTCCATTCGCCGACCATCTGACAGCAAGCGGATGCCATCTTCATCCCGCTTGTCCAGGCCGACAGCATCCAGAAGAGCGTTGGCCTGATCCGGATCGTGCTCGATCCAGGCGGAGGCATATTCAGACTTGAAAAGCGGACTGTCAGGCAACACCGTGTTGGCACTTGCCTTGCCGAGACCGTAGAACACGGCCATATTGATCTCGTGACGATCGATCGCAAGCGATAGCGCCCTGCGCACCCGAACATCGCGCAGGAGATCGCGCCATACCGCATCGGCGCTATTCAGATTGGGATACAGGGCAACGCGCGACCCGCGCGCCGCCTTCCAGAGATCGACCTTGATCTTGCTCGGATCGCGCCTTTCCGCCTCCTTCAAGAACGTATAGTCATTGAAATCTATGCCGGTCGCCTGGAGATCGCTTTCTCCCGCGCCGGTTTTGGCGGCGATGATCGCCGAAGAACTGATACTCAGGATCATCCGGTCGATATAGGGCAGCTGCCGCCCGTTCTCGTCAACGCGATGGAAATAGGGGTTGCGTTCAAATACGAATTGCTCTGCCGGCGGCGCTGTCGTGTTTTTCCATGGATCGAGTACCGGCAGATTGGGATTTTCAGGCCGATAGGCCTTGCCCATCTTGATATGAAGATCCTGCCATTTCTTCACCCGGTTTTCCTTCATCAGCGAAGAAAGTCGAATGCTGTCCTGGTATTTCTTGTGGAACTGCTTGAGATAATGCGCCGGCCCGGCGATGACGAGCGGTTGCGGGGCCGCCAGGATCGGCAGGAAATTCGGGTTGGGATCATCCCAGGAATAGCGCACCGTCAAGTCATCGAGCAGCTCGAAACGCGGCAGACTACCATGCGGACGCAGCTCCAACGCACCTCCGCCGGGCGTTAACTCCTTGTTGAGGATGACGTCTTCCCACCAATAACGGAAGTCATGGGCCGTAAATGGCTGCCCGTCGGACCATTTATGGCCTTCGCGCAGCTTGAAGGTGAACACCATATCGTTGACGGTGGAAAAGGATTCGAGAATATCCGGCTGAAGCGTCAGCGTGCTGTCATAACCAACCAGGCGGGCATAGCCAAAGATGGTCATGAGGCGGATATCGTTCTGGCTGCCGATAAGCGTGCGCACGGAACCGCCGTAACGGCCCGGCACGCGGCCCATGGCCGCGACGTTGACGACACGGGGGAATTTTGGCAGGCGTTTGGCGAGATGCGGCATCTGGCCGGCCCTCAGCCATTCGGCAAGGTATTCCGGTTCATTGTCAACATCGGCCGCCAGAACAGGCTGCGGCAAAACGGCGGAAGCCATCAGGCCAAGGAATGTGCGCCGGCCGATCATTTGCGCAACTCCTGGGCATCGACACCGCGACGCACGCGCACGAAATGTCCGCCGCCTAAATCTGCATAGGTAAGCTCCCCGTCGGCGCCGTCGGAAAATTGCGGTCCCCATTTCTGCCTGGCAGCGGGTCCTTCGCTGTTCAGTGTGGAAAAATCCAATGGCCGGTCGAGATCGGGAAACGGGACAGCGGCTAGCAGAGAGCGCGTATAGGGATGGACGGGGGCGCGCAAAATGACCTCCCGTGGGGCGATTTCGACGATGCGTCCTCGCGCCATGACGGCAATGCGGTCTGCCATGTAATCCACGACCGCGAGATTATGCGAAATGAACAGATAGGTCAGACCGAGTTCTTTCTGCAGATCCTTGAGAAGGTTCAGGATCTGCGCCTGAACCGATACATCAAGTGCCGAGACAGGCTCGTCGAGGATCAGAAGCTTTGGCCCGAGCGCCAATGCGCGCGCAATTCCGATGCGTTGGCGCTGACCGCCTGAAAAGCTGTGCGGATAACGGCTCAGATAGTGCTTGTCGAGCCCGATCGCTTGCATCAGCGCCGTAACCTTCTCCTTGCGCTCCTCGCTGTCACCATGCCCATGGATTTCCAGGGGTTCGCTCAGGATGTTGCGGATGGTCATGCGCGGTGAAAGCGAAGAGACCGGATCCTGGAAAACCATCTGGATCTTTGTGCGCAGATCCATCAATTCATCGCCCTTGACGGCAAGCACATCGATCTTGCCGCTACCGTCGTCGAAAGTCACGGAACCGCTATCGGCGGTGACACCCCGCATCAGGATCTTGCTGACAGTGGTCTTGCCGCAGCCGCTTTCCCCTACAAGGCCAAGACATTCGCCTCGGCGAATGTCGAAACTGACATCATCGACCGCACGAAACTTCGTGCCATCGCGGCGCCCAAACAGCCCGCCGCCTTTCGACGCATAGGTTTTGGTCAGATTGCGGACGCTGAGCAGAACATCGGGCGCCGCGCCCGCAGCCGGCACACCGCTGTCGATAAGCTTCTTCTTGCCGGAAAAAGTACCGAGATTGACCGGGACATCCCGCAAGGACTTCAATCGCTCTCCTGGCTTCATATCGAAATGCGGCACCGCGGACATCAGCGCTTTGAGATAGCGGTGCTGCGGCTGACGAAAAATCGTCTCGACGGGGCCCGCTTCCATGATCTCGCCGTGATAGATGACCACGACCTCATCGGCCATATTCGCAACGACACCGAGATCATGGGTGATCAGCAGCATCGCCATGTTGAACGTCTGCTGGAGATTGCGCAGCAGTCCAAGGATCTGTGCCTGAATGGTGACATCCAATGCCGTCGTCGGCTCGTCGGCAATCAGCAGCGCCGGGTTGCAGATCAGCGCCATCGCGATCATCGCGCGCTGGCGCATGCCGCCGGAAAGTTCGAAAGGATACATGTCGAAGGTGCGAACCGGGTCCTGAAAGCCCACGAGGTTCAGCATCTCTTCCGTCTTTTCGCGCTGCTCAGCCCTGCTGGTGCCGGCGCTGTGAATGCGCAGCGCTTCGCTGATCTGGTTGCCGACCGTATGCAGCGGCGACAGCGAGGTCATCGGCTCCTGGAAAATCTTTGCCATGCGCGCGCCGCGCAGCGCCCGGATCGCGGCGCCATCGCGCGGCAGCTGGAGAATATCGGTGGTCTTGCCGTCGAGCGGATCGGTGAAGAGAATCCGGCCGGTCGCCTTTGCTGCCGCCGGAAGAATGCCCATGATCGACTGGCTGATGATCGATTTGCCGGAGCCGGATTCACCAACCAGCGCCGTCACCTTGCCGGGAAGGACCCTCAAGCCGGCATTTTTGACGACACGCAGATTATCCCCGTAAAGGGAAAACGAGACGTCGAGGTTCTCGATACGCAGTAGATCAGTCCCTGACGCCATACATATTAATTCCCGCTCACATGACCTTTGTGGCCTTATGCGGCACACTAACGTAGGCCATAACGGGTGTCTAGCTGGTCAAAGCGATGCGGCGACTGTAAAAAAACTGTCGCCTTTCCAGCGATATATCGGCTTATGCTGAAGCGAGGCGCATCTGCGGTTACGGAGTCAGGTTTTCAACTTGAAGGCGGCCATCGAACTTCTTGGCATCCCTGTGCAAGAGAATAACTTGTTCGGCCTCGGAGAGGCTATCTGGCACCGTATCCTGGAAGATCTCCAGCGCGCGGCTGGCTGCTGCCGCAGCCTTCGGAGAGACAACTGTGAAGCGCTGGCGCACGCCGCGCAGCTTTTCTTCTCCCAACGTCCCCCATTCGCAATCGGTGTAGCTTGAGAAAGCCTGGCTGGCGACGACCTCCGTCGAATATTTCTTGGTCAGCGACTGCAGCCTCTCGACCTCGTTGACCGCGGCCCCAAAAGCGGAAAAGGTCAGCCGATCCTTCAAGCCGACATTGCCGAACATGACGTTGCCGACATGCAGGCCGATCCCGTAGCGCACCTCGCTCAGATTGCGCGATTGGCGATCGCTGTTGAGCGCGGCAACACGGCGTTGCGCCTCGAAAACGGCTGTTAGCGCGGCTTCGCAGGCAACCTTGGACGGATCCTTGTGTCGTCCGCATGGATAGACAGCAAGAAAACCGTCGCCGAGGAAGCTCAATATCTCGCCGCCATTTCGGTTGAACGGCGCTGCGATCGCGTCGAAGAATTCGTTCAGCGTATCGATATAGGCCTGGCGCCCTTCCTTTTCGGCATAAACTGTCGATTGCCGCATGTCGCCCATCACGAGCGCTGCCCGGATCGTCTCGCCATCGCCGCGGCGGATTTGGCCGTTCAGCACGCGCTTTCCGGCATCGCCGCCGAGATAGGTGGTCAGCATATTGTTGGCGAGCTTGCCGAGAACCGCCATCTTGGCGGCCATGGCGAGATGGTTCTGCATGCGCATCAACGCGCCGATCATATCTTCGCTGAAGCCGCCAAGGTTGTCGGTGGACCAGGAGCCCATCATGCCCTGCATCGAACCAGCCCCGAAGGTCTGCACGAAGGCCATGTAGTCGGTCACCTTCTCCTTGCGCAGGTCCTCGAAGATCGGAAACTCGACCGCGCCGTCACCATCGATCCTGCGGCGCAGGTGCTGTAGATTGTTAGAGAGAAGATAATAGTAGGGGCTCTGTAGGAAACGCTCCGGCCTTTCGTTTCCGTGCCGATAGCCCTCGATGGTCAGACCGCCAGCCCGGCGCCAGGTAAAGCCGAGCGAGTCATAGAGCGGATGAAGCATCGAGAAAGTCAGGTGCACGCGCTTGAGCGGCATCCCGGTGGCGGCCATGCGTTCGCAGAAACCACGAACGACGGTTTCCAGATTCTCGCCCGTTAGAGCGGCCTGCGTCAGCCATTCCGCAACTTTATCGATAAGAATATCAGAGACACCCGAATTAATTGCCATTATTCTCGCGGCCCATCCTGCAATGCTTGACGCCTCGACCCTACCACAGCGTACCGTCGATTTCGCCGGCGGCCGTATCCGGGACTTCCAGCCCATCGTCAAAGACTGGAAGAAACATCATGCGGCGGCACCGATACGTTCCATTGCCATCTTGGATCGCGCAGGTACCTCACATCCCGCACATGAAATGCGGCAAAAGAACAGTCGTCACCGCTGACGACTCTCGTTTTGTTCTCATTCAGATAAGGCGCATATTCAGCTGACACAATGGCAAAAAGCAAATGGATCGATAAAATTGCGACTACGGCCTTGCGTGCTGCAGATGAATTTATTCGTCCGCGGCAAGCTTGGGCGGCCACTTTCCTCGCAATGCCATGGCTGCCATCGCATACCCCCCGCTCGCCCCATCAATGAAGTGCATATGGTCGCGCATGAGCGGTGTCGGAACGAAACAGGTCATCAGCGCACTGTCCTGCCGATGCAGGCCAAAGCGACACACGCCTTCCGCCTCTGCCTGACGTAAGCGTGCCTCGATACGTTCGAGATGCTCGGCATCGACATCGATGGTCATTTTCAGACCATCGTCGAACTTTCGGAAATCGGAATTTGCCGCAAGATCGCGCCGATAGATGTTGGCGTCAAAGGTTCCAGCTCTCGCTCCGAACTTACAGAGAATCCAGAGCAGAATGACCTGCGCGTCAATGGCAAGCTTGCGCCACCAGCGATGAGACGGAGTGGCAAGAGCCCGCGCCTCGATATCGGCACCATCAAAACTCAATGCCGGCGTCGGACCTTCAACGGGGACAGGGTGGCCGTCGCGGCTCTGCTCTGCAGAGATCGCGATGATATCGGCGACCAACTGCTGAAATTGCGGACCGTTTCCATTCTCGCCGGGGATGGCGATGATGGAGACGATCTCGCCATTTTGCGCCTTGATCGGGTTCCAGCGGCAGGAAAGGCCTGTGAGATCTGGCTCCGCTTTTTCCGGCGGCGCTTCGACGATGAAACGTCCTGCCTTCATCTGCTGTTCCGCCCAGCTCGTGCCGCCGCCTGAAAACATGGCGTAGGAGACGTGGTCGCTTGGGTTGAACCGCGCGACCTTCACGTCGAACCCCTCCCCGCGGATTGCACTCATCGGCACCAAGGCCGTGCGTAGATCGAGCTGCAGCTCTTCCATCACCCAACCCCGCACAGCTGAAAGCGCCTGTCGCGCCTGCTTCTCGCCGGAGGGCGGAACTGCCACCACAGCGCCATCGCCGCCGAAGGCGAAGGGATAATCGCCCCGGTCCAAAGCGTTGAGCACGGCGGAAATCACGCTGGCGCCTGCCATGTTGACCGATTTGTAATGACCTTCGGCAATCGCCTTCGTCGAACTGACGATATCGGCGATCGCAATCAGCCAGTCACCCGGCAGGGGCTGATAGTTGGCGCTCTCGGTCACCCCCTCGAAACGGCTGAAACCGGAGAGCGTATGGAAGAAATCATCGTTGGACAGCTCGGCCATGATATCCCCCTTCCGTGAGCGCCGTGACGATCTATCCCTACAGCAAATGCCTCGAAAAGCCAGCGGGTGGTCGACGCCGCGATGCCCGCCATGCTAGGCCACGGCGGGAGAGGCATAGTACGCCAAGGATATTTTAAATACGATGAGCCGCCTGGATAGTTTCATTCGCCGCCTCAGTGCGCAGCGCGACATTCTCAACGCCGTTGCAGATGAGGTGAAAACGCTCGACGGCCCGGTGCTGGAACTCGGCCTCGGCAATGGCCGCACCTTCGATCATCTGCGTGAACTCTTTCCCGACCGTCGCATTGTTGCATTCGACCGGACGGTCAACGCTTATGGCCCTTCCATGCCGTCGGCTGAAAACCTTGTTCTCGGTGAGATCAAGGACACGGCAAGAACTTTCATTGGCGCCGATGCCTCGCTCGCCCATGCCGATATCGGCACCGGCTATGAAGACAAGGATGCGATAACGTTGACGTGGCTGCCGGAAATCATGGCCAGCGTGCTGGCACCTGGCGGGCTTGCGGTTAGCGGCCTTCCCCTCGACCATCGGGATCTCGTAGAGCTACCGCTGCCCTCGAGCGTCGAGGGCGGGCGCTATTTCATTTATCGGCGCAGATAGCTTCAACGTAGGAACAGAACGTCGAACTGTTCCCCCGCCATCGGCAGTTCGACCACCTTCATGATCCGCTCGCCGCTTTCGAAGAAGGCGAGGCATTCGCCGTAGTATCCAGTGAGATCGGCGATAAAGTCTTTGGTCTGATCCTTGCCATAGAAGGCCGGCGTGAATTCCATATAAAGCGGTACCTTTCGGGCCATCAATATGCCCATCGAACGGCAGGCAACAGGCTCGTATCCTTCAATGTCCATCCAGATCAGCCCGATATCGGCGGGATCGACACCGGCCTGCAGCAGAATATCGCCAACCGGACGGACGGGCACCGAGATCTTCTCATCGGTCGGACTTTGCCGCAACGCGCTGCTTTTGCCATGGTTCTTGTGGTTGAGATAGAAGTCGAGCTGCCCCTCGCGATCGCCAGCGGCGCAATTGATCGCGGTCACGATTTCCCGCAAGTCGTTATCGGCAATATTAGCCGCCAGCAGGCGGAAATTGCGCGGATCCGGCTCGACGCTGACGATGCGGTCATAGGCGCCGCTTAAAGCAAAGTAGCAGGTCTGCGTGCCGATATTGCCGCCGAGTTCCAGAAGCGCCGATCCCTTGCGCAACAGGCCGTGCTCGCGCAGTCGGCTCAGCAGGCGATCGACATGGTCGCGCTCGAAATGCCCTTTGCGAAAAACCTTGCGACCGATGTAGTCGGCCGGCGAGAAACTGAGGACGTGATCGCCGCAATCGACCGTCATCGTCTTCACGCGGGGACCTATGGCACTGACAAGGATATCCCGACCGAGCCGGGTATTGAACAGGCGCGTGGCTATCGCGTCCCGCTTGCGGCGAAAAGCTCGCTTCCAGTATTTTCTTGTAAGAATCTTGCCGTCGAACATGAGCGCCATCTCTACACCGACGTCATTCCATTGCAAACGGACAAGGCCGATGCCGCCGCCACGCTCTGGAAATCAGGCAAAATGGGCGCTCGCCTCTTTCGAAACGATATAGACCCGCAAGGGCTCGCCCCGGCCTCTGACGGCGATCTCGCGGCTTTCGATGCCGGAAATGTCGACTTCCGAAAGCTGCGCCACAGGCTCCGAAAAGACGAGCGCAGTGTTGAATTCCTTGGCGACGCTTTCCAGGCGGCTGGCGACGTTGACCGTGTCGCCGATCGCCGTCACGTTCTTGACGCTGCCATAGCCCATAGAACCCACGACCGCGAGGCCGGTGTGAATGCCGATGGCGATTTCGAGCGGGGCGGCCAGCTCATCAGCGAGCTCGGCACTAAGCTTGTCGATCTCGCGGATGATCTCCGCCGCCGCCTTCAAGGCCTGGCGATTTGCTTCCTTTGGAGTCGTGCGAAGGCCGAAGAGCGCCATGGCGCCATCGCCGATGAATTTATCCATCCGGCCGCCATTCTCCTCAACGATGCGGCCGACGATGGCGAAATAGCGGTTGAGCAGGAAGACGATGTCAAAAGGCAGCCGCGATTCCGTCAGCGACGTGAAATGGCGCAGATCGCAGAAGAAGACGACGATTTCACGCTCGCGGCCGGGACTTGCGGCCTGTGTGTACACAGGGATAGTCGCCTCGGCCATCGGCGTCAGCAGCGGCACCACGCTGACATTGCCGGTCGGACGCAGCTGGCAGGCAAGCCTGACATCCGGCGTAGCGCCGATGCGGTTCAGGGTCTTCTGCTCCAGCGGCTCGGGCGGCGGCAGGTATTCGCCTCCCTCGATGACCTGCACGCGGCAGGTCGAGCACTGCCCCTTGCCGCCGCAGACCGAGTAATGTGGAATGCCGCCAAGACGGCTTGCCTCGAGCACGCTGAAGCCGCGTGGTGCATGCACGACTTCCCCGCCTGCGTAACGAATAGCGATCTGATATTGCCGTTCTCGCAGCCTGCGATGCGCCCGGAAGGCGAAAAGAGTGGCGATCGACAGACTGAAGGCGCCATAGAACCCGGCGCGATATGGCCACAGGGCTTCCGCCATTTTACCGCCCGGGGCCGAGCCCGACTCGCCGAAGCTTCGCACGTCGCTGTAATAGCCGCCCGGATAGCCGCGCTCATCCTCTTGGGCGACCTCATGCGCCACGGTCCTGCCCATCGCGGCAAAGCCGAGCAAGGCGAGAACCGGCAGGACGATGGCAAGCGACAGCACGACCGGCGCGATCGCCGTGTACCAAGGACGATAGCGCAGCCAGAAATGAACGCCGATACATCCATGGAGCCAGACGATGAGGAGGACGAACGATTGGCGCATCCCGTTAAACGGCGAAGTCACCCACAGGGTGCGCACGATCGCTTTGTAGGTATCGTGATAGCCGTAGACCTCATGAACGATGCGTGTCGCAACGATATGGTCGATCAGCAGGAGGGGCACCAACAAACCGGTGACGATCTGAAAGGCTTCGCCGGCGGGCATGACGAGCGTTCTGCGCTTGTAGAGCATCCGCAGGACCAGCAGGATATGCAGAATCAGCGCCCCATAGAGCAGCAAGGTTCCAGCTGGATTGCGCCAAACCGCCATAAACCAATGTTGGGCGTATTCGGCCATACCAAGCGAAATCAGACCAAGGGAATGGTTGGCCAGATGCATTATTACGAAAGCAAAAACGATTAGACCCGAGCCGAGACGCAGCTTTCGCACGAAGCGATCGGTCATGATTGGCTTTTTCGCCTCGATGGTCATCAAACCCAATGTATATTGCCCGTTCACAACTGATCCGAAAACGGTTATCGCCTACCATCTAGCCGCAACGCTGCATGCTGTCGAGGATGCGGCCTTTTGAAGCAGGGACCTTATTGTCACGCAACAGGTCGGAATTCGGGCAATCATTTCACGATTTGGGTTCCTGCCATCACTTAATCGTCAACTGTGCGACGACATCATGAAGATTGCCTTTTACGCTCCCTTAAAGTCGCCTACCCATCCGGTTCCATCCGGCGACCGGCTGATGGCGCGCCAGATCATCGCGGCATTGAAGATGGCGGGGCATGAGGTCGAAGTCGCTTCTGAACTACGCAGCTTCACGCCCACTCCGGAAGCCGGCCCACGCATGGAGATCACTCGGCAGGCGAAAAGTGAGACAGAGCGATTGCTGGAGCAGTGGGGCGGTATGTTATCGCCCGATCTGTGGTTTACGTATCACCCCTATTACAAGACGCCCGATCTTATCGGTCCATCGATCGCAAGAAAGCTCGGCATTCCCTATGTCACGGCGGAGGCATCCTATTCCCGCCGTCATGACGAGACCGGCTGGCAGGAGAACCAGCGCCTTATTGCCGATGCGGTGAGGCTTGCCGCTGTCAATCTGTGCTTTACCGAGCGGGACCGGACCGGTTTGCTCGATGCGATTCCCGATGGCCGCTACGAGCGTTTTCTGCCCTTCATCGATACGTCGCCCTTTGCACGCTCCTCCGCCGAGCCACTGCGGCTGATTACCGTGGCGATGCTGCGCAAGGGCGACAAGTTTGACAGCTACACCATGCTGGCGCGTGCGCTTCATATCATCCGTGATCAGGATTGGACCCTGACCATCATCGGTGATGGGCCGATGCGAGGCGAGGTCGGGTCGTTATTCTCCGCATTTGGCGAGAACCGCATCATCTGGTGCGGAGAGCGATCCACCACTGAGATCGCGCAAGAACTTGCGACCGCTGGCCTTTATGTCTGGCCCGGCTGCAACGAAGCCTATGGCCTCGCCTATCTGGAGGCGCAGGCGGCGGGCCTGCCAGTCGTCGCGCAGGCAACGGCCGGTGTGCCGGAAGTGGTGATGGCGGGTATGACAGGACTTCTAACACAGGAAGGCGATATTGAGGCCTATGCCGGCGCTATCGCCGAGCTTTTGAACGACGCGAGCCGGCATCGGGCCATGGCAAACGCAGCCTATGACTTCGTTCATCAGGAGCGTTCACTGCCCGCCGCGTCGAGGCGGCTGGAAACCATTCTTCGAACATATCTGGGAGATGCTTATTATGAGCGATAGAACCGAATGGCAGGCTCTGCGCGACGAGCTGTGCCGATGGAGCGAGGCCGGACGAAAGGTGAAACTCTGGTTCCGCGACGACGACGCCATCGAGCCGACCCCTGCGCTCGATCGGCTTCTATCGCTTACCAATCGTTTTGACGTGCCGATCGCGCTTGCGATCATTCCACAACCGACGGGTGAGGCGCTCGCCGAACGCCTGGCGGGCGAAAGCCGCGTCACGGCCACTGTGCATGGCTGGACCCACCAGAACTATGCGCCTGATGATACCAAGAAGCAGGAACTCGGCCTTCACCGGCCGCAGGCGGTCGTGCTCGACGAGCTGCGCTGCGGTTTCGATAAGCTCAAAGCTCTTTATGGTGGGCAGTTCGCACCACTGCTGGTACCGCCGTGGAACAGGATCGACAATGCGCTGCTGCCGCATCTCACCCCCTTCGGCTATCGTGCCGTCTCCGTTTTCGGATTGGCAAAGCAAGCCCCCATCGGCTTGATCAACACACATATCGATATCATGCGATGGCACGGGGTGCGCGGCGGCCTGCCGCATGCTGAAGTGATCGAGCGTCTCGTGGAGGAACTCCGGATTCGATTCGACGACCACGACGAACCGATCGGGGTGATGACCCACCATCTCGTCCACGACGATCTCGCTTGGAATTTTGTCGAGAGGCTGTTCGAGGAGACGGCCGGCCATGCCGCCATCGAATGGCGGCCGGTCGGCGACTTCGTGCATTAGTCGTTCTGTCGCGCTCAGCCGAGTTCCTGAGCAAGTCCGATGAGAAGCCCCTCAGGCCCACGGATATAGCAGAGGCGATATGCGTTGCCATACTGGACGACTTCGCCGACGAGCTGCGCGCCGCGCATGCGGAGCCTTTCAAGGGTGTCGTCTATGTCGTCGACGGCAAACATGACGCGGAGATAGCCCAAAGCGTTGACCGGGTCATTTCGGTGATCCGCAACGACAGCCGGCGCAAGAAAACGGGAGAGCTCGAGCCTGCTGTGGCCGTCCGGTGTGCGCATCATAGCGATCTCGACGCGCTGATCGCCCAGCCCAGTGATACGCCCGGCCCACTCTCCTTCGATCGTGGCCTGCCCTTCGAGCTCAAGACCGAGCTCACGAAAGAAATCGATCGCCCCTGCCAGGTCTTCGACGACGATTCCGACATTGTCCATTCGCTTGACGGCCATGTCTTCAACCTCCCGAAAGCCGTTCCAGTCAAAGTGGTGCTTCCCAGTGTAACAACGGACACTTCCAGCCAAAAGGTGTCTCAGAGCTGCAGCGATTGTCCATCAAAGGCGAAGAACGCTTCGGGAAAGCTCTTCTGTGCATCGCGCTGCATCTCATCCAGTTCGCGGTCCGTGCGGCCGGGCGCGTGATGGAACATGGCAAGCCGCTTGGCGCCAGCCTTCTTGGCGAGCTTGATGCCCTCCTGCCATGTGGAATGGCCAAAACCGAGATATTTCTGCATCTCCGCTTCGAGATAGGTGGCATCATAGATGGCGAGGTCGGCATCGGCCATCAGCTGGAGCGCCGCCTCATCGAGCTTGCCTGCCACATGCTCGGTATCATAGACCATGGCAATCACCCGGCCTGCCCATTCGATGCGATAGCCGATACAGCCGCCGGGATGATTCAGCCTGGTCGTATGGATGACGATACCCGGATGCGGCTTCAACGTGTCGCCGGCGGCGAAATCGCGGAAATTCATCGTCGCACGACAGATGTCAGGTTCAACAGGAAACCATGGTGGCCGCATGAACTGGCCGATTAGCTGCCTCGTCGTCGTCTTGCCCGCCAGATGGCCTGACCAGAGATCGACGCTGACACGCGGATCATAGATCGCGTTGAAGAAAGGCAGCCCGATGATGTGGTCGTAGTGCGAATGGGTGAAGAAAAGGTCGATATTGTGGACCCCTTCCTTGGCCAGGGAAGCTGCTGCCTCACGCAAACCACTCCCGGCGTCGAATAGAATATGCCTGCCGTCATGGCGTAACTCAATGCACGACGTATTGCCGCCGTACCGCTCAAATTCCGGTCCCGATACAGGGATGCTTCCCCGCACGCCCCAAAATTTCAGCTCGAAACTATCGTTGTTCATGGAAGTTTTTACACCATTCCCCTTTCGGTCAAAAAAAGCATACTTTTGCTATCGTGCGAAGCCAGCAATTTCCAAAAGTTGCGCGGTGGTAAAAACTGGATCTCATCGGTCGGCCGACGCAGATCGTCAAGCGGATTGCCGCCAACGGATCGCACAGATCCTAATATAGGTACGAACTGACAGAATAGATAAGGGGCGGGAATTTGCGTGTGATGCCGGCGACCCAAATTATACTAGCAAGCAATGAAAAGCACCCGTCGGGAAAGGGCCAAGAAGATTTGGGAGAAACTTGCGCCCTTTTATCTTACAGCGTGGCGGCCGACCGCGCGGCTTGTTCGTAATAGCCGGACAATGCCCTGAGATGTGAGGCAATATCGGAGAGGCCATCCTGCGAGAGACCGGATACTTTCGTCGCCTCGACGAGCAGCCGCTCGCGAATTTCGGTATAGCGCTTCAGCGCGTCCAGCCCTTTGTCGGTGACCTGGATTGTCTTTTCCTTGCCAGCCTTGCCACTTTTGACGAGGCCTGCTGCCTCCAGCTTCTTGATGGCATAGTTGGCGACATGCGTATCTTCGATATCAAGGACGAGGCAGAGATCGGCGAGCGTTTTCGGCCGATCGCGATGCCGCACCGAATGGATGATCAAGATCTCAATTGGTGAAAGACCGGGCACGCCGGCCGCTGCCATGCAGCGCACCAGCCACCGATTGAAGGCATGGGAAAAGAGGATCGACCCGTATTCCAGCTCCGACAGAGCCGGCGAGCTGCCGCCTGCAAGATGGGCCGACGATACGATCAATTCGCGTCGCTTACTCTTTTCCTCGGACGTCACCTGAAAACTCCTTCGAACCGGATCAAGCCCTGCAAATTCGCCGGGCCGAGCGATCGATGCCGCTCGACCCGGCATCACATTGGCTATTCATCCCGCTTTCCATAGCCGCCGCCCGTGGGGGTGACGACCGTAAAGGCCTCGCCCGCTTCGAGCACCGTATGAGCCGAGCCGATCAGTTCCTCGATCATGCCGTCGTTGCGACGGACATAATTGCGGCCGGTCTGTCCTGCCTCGCCGCCCTTGATACCGAAGGGCGCGACGCGCCGGTGGCCCGACAGGATAGCAAATTCAAGCTTTTCGCGTGTGCGGATCGTGCGTTGCGTGCCGTTGCCGGCGTTCCACTTGCCGCGCCCGCCCGAATTCGGACGAATGTGGAAATCCTCCAGCACAACCGGGAACCGCGTTTCGAGGATTTCGGGATCGGTGAGACGCGAGTTGGTCATATGCGTGTGCACCGCGTCGGCGCCATTGAAGCCAGGCCCTGCCGGCGCTCCGGAGCAGATCGTCTCATAATATTGATAGGCATCATTGCCGAAGGTCAGATTGTTCATTGTGCCCTGGGCCGCGGCAAGCGCCTCGACCGCGCCAAACAGGCAGTTGGTCACGGCTTGGCTGACCTCGACATTGCCGGCAACGACTGCCGCTGGATATTTCGGCGTCAGCATCGTGCCTTCGGGAATGATGATGCGGATCGGCCGGAGGCAGCCGGCATTCATCGGAATATCCGCCTTAACGAGGACGCGGAAGACATAGAGCACGGCAGCACGGGTGACTGGCTGCGGCGCATTGAAATTGTCTGGGCGCTGCGCCGACGTGCCAGTGAAATCGACCGTTGCCTCGCGCTTGTCCTTGTCGATCGAGATCTTGACGACGATCTTGCAGCCCTGATCCATTTCGTAAGTGAATTCGCCATCCGACAAACGGTCGAGAACACGACGCACACTTTCGGCAGCATTGTCCTGAACATGGCCCATATAGGCATCGACGACATCTTCGCCGAAGTGAACGATCATCTTCTTCAGCTCGGCCACGCCCTTTTCATTGGCGGCAACCTGGGCCTTGAGATCGTTGATGTTCTGTGCCAGCGTGCGCACCGGATAGCGTGCACCCGTCAGCAGCTTGGTAAGCTCCGCCTCACAGAACCGGCCGCGATCGAGCAGCTTGAAATTGTCGATATAGACGCCTTCTTCCTCGATATGGGTGGCAAGCGGCGACATGGAGCCCGGCGAGATACCGCCGATATCGGCATGATGGCCGCGGCTGGCGACCCAGAAGCGGATCTTCTCACCCGCATCATCAAAGACCGGGGTGCAGACTGTGAGGTCAGGCAGATGCGTGCCGCCATTGTAGGGCGCATTGATGAGGAAGACATCGCCCGGATGGATGACGGCGTTTTCGCGGATCGCGGTTGCGACCGATGCATCCATCGAGCCCAGATGAACCGGCATATGCGGCGCATTGGCGACCAGATTGCCTTCGGCATCGAAGACGGCGCAGGAGAAATCCAACCGTTCCTTGATATTGACCGAATAGGCGGTGTTCTGCAGCGTCATGCCCATCTGCTCGGCAATCGACATGAAGAGATTGTTGAAGATCTCCAGCATGACGGGATCAGCCTTGGTGCCGATGGCATTTCGCTCCGGCAGCGCCTTGATGCGCGTGAGGATGATATGATCCTTGACCGTCAGCTGTGCCTGCCAGCCGTCCTCGATGACGATCGTCTGGTTCGGCTCGATGATGATGGCCGGGCCAGTCACGATCTGGCCGGGCTTGATCGCCTGGCGCAGGACAACGGCTGCATCGTGGCTCGCGCCGTTTGAATAGAAGGCAGTGCGCCTTGTGACTTGTGCTTCACCCTCGACGGCAGCCTCCAGTTCGACCACAACATCGGCAGCCGCACCGCCGATCGTTTCGATCTCCACGGCCTCGATGACCAGAGGCTTATCTTCGGCAACGAAGCCGAAGCGACGCTTGTGCAGTGCCTCGAACTGGCTGCGCAACCGCGCGGGGTCATCAATTTCGGGGAAGGTCGTCTCGACCGCCAGCAGCGTGTCGGTGCCGGCATAGCGGATATGGACGCGCTGGATCGTCTTGATCTCGGCCGTCGCGACGCCCTGTGCTTCCAGTTCAGGAACGCATTCGCCGCGCAATTCGCCACCTAGCGCTGCGATCGCGACGGGTGCTGCATCATCGAGGGAAACGCCGAGTGCCTTCTGGCGGGTTGCCCTGATATCGGCAAGCCCCATGCCATAGGCCGAGAGAAGGCCTGACATCGGATGTAGAAGGATGCTCTTCATACCAAGCGCATCGGCGACCAGGCAGGCATGCTGCCCGCCGGCGCCCCCGAAGCAGTTGAGCGCATAACGCGTCACGTCATAGCCGCGCTGCACGGAAATCTTCTTGATCGCCTCGACCATGTTGGCAACAGCGATGCGGATGAAGCCGTCGGCGACATCTTCGGGGCTGCGGCCATCATCTATTTCGGCTGCGAGCGCGGCGAACTTGGCGCGCACCGTCTCGACATCGAGCGGCTGATCCTGGTTCGGTCCGAAGATGGAGGGAAAGAATTCCGGTAGCAGCTTGCCGGCCATGACATTGGCGTCGGTGACGGCCAGCGGACCGCCGTTGCGGTAGCAGGCAGGCCCCGGAAAGGCGCCGGCAGAATCCGGTCCAACGCGGAAGCGATCGCCATCGAAATGCAGGATCGAGCCGCCACCTGCGGCCACGGTATGTATGAGCATCATCGGAGCACGGACACGAACTCCGGCCACTTCCGTCTCGAAGGCGCGCTCATATTCGCCATCGAAATGCGCCACATCCGTCGAGGTGCCGCCCATGTCGAAGCCGATGACATTGGCAAAGCCCGCCTGCTCGCCGGTCTTTGCGAGACCGACCACACCGCCGGCCGGACCAGACAGAATAGCGTCCTTGCCCTGGAACATATCCGCCGCCGTCAATCCGCCCGACGACATCATGAACATGACTCGCGCGCCAGTGCGCTCGACATCGAGCTCATCGCAGACCTGGCGGATATAGCGGCCGAGCACCGGCGACAAATAGGCGTCGATAACAGCCGTATCACCGCGGCCGACGAGCTTGATCAGCGGCGAAACCTCGTGGCTGACGGAGACCTGCTCGAAGCCGATGGATCTTGCGATTTTAGCGACCGCAGCCTCATGCGCCGGGAACTTGTAGGCATGCATGAAGACGATGGCGACGGAGCGATAGCCCTTGGCGAGAAGATCGCGCAGTGCCGCCTCCGCTGCCTTTTCGTCCAGAGCCAGTTCGACGGTGCTGTCCGCAAGCACGCGCTCTTCGATCTCCACGACATTCTCGTAAAGCGCTTCCGGCTTGACGATCTCGGTCGCGAAGATCTTCTTGCGCTCCTGATAGCCGATGCGCAGCGCGTCGCGAAATCCCTTCGTCGTCACCAGCGCCAAGCGTTCGCCCTTGCGCTCGAGCAGCGCGTTGGTGGCGACCGTCGTGCCCATGCGGACCTCGCCGATGGCACCTTCAGGAACCGGCTCGCCCTTGCCGAGACCGAGATGGAGACGAATGCCGTGAACGGCGGCATCGCGATAAGCCTCGGGATTTTCCGATAGGACCTTGCGGGCGTGGAGAGCACCGGACGGATCGCGCCCAACCACGTCGGTAAAGGTACCGCCGCGATCGATCCAGAAATCCCAACGACCCGAAATACTCTCCGACAAACCCGCCTCCAGCAGAACGACGCCAACAACAATGATAATATATCGATAAATCGTCAACGTTTTGTCGTCAACATGAATCGATACTCATCGCCGTAGCAATTTTCGTCATCATAACGCTTGCGGCGAGCCTGACCTAATCCTCGAAGCGGCTTGTTGCCTCGCGATCGTGATCATATCGTCTCGCGAGCGGAAACGACGGCAGCCAGGATTCGCGGCGAACGGTCCAGAGTTCGTAGGTCGGCTTCAACAGATCGGGAGCATCGAGAGACCCGAGGTTCACTTCGATTTCGTCTGCGCTTCGCGAGAAAACGGACGAGCCGCAGTGGGGGCAGAAAAATCGGCCGGCATAGTCGCGTGTTTCGCCTTCGATCTTGACCGCATCCTCGGGAAAGATCGCGGAGGCATGGAAAAGCGCGCCGTGGTGCTTGCGGCAGTCGAGACAATGACAAATCCCGACCCGATAGGGGCGCCCCGCCGCGACGATCCGCACTTTGCCGCACAGGCAGCCACCGGTAAATCGGTCCATCTTGCACCTCCTCAAAAACAGGCAGGCGGATTGTCTACGACAAACGGAACAGTCGCCGCAACCGCAGGCGGCTGGTGGAAGCATAGGGTTTTATTATAAGGCCGCGCTGCATTAGAGCACAGTCGGAAGTGGATGCGCTAATGCAATCCACCGACGCCGAGCAGACGCTCGACTGCACCATGATCCACAGCCAGAGCCTCGGGCGTCCCCTTCCAGGCAAGCCGGCCACGCTCCAGAATGATGACATCGCTGGCAAAATCCAGTGCGCTCTGGATGCGCTGCTCCACCAGCAGAATCGTCATTTCGCCCGACTTGGCGAGCTTGGCGAAGGCGGCCATCAGCTCCTCGCAGATGACGGGGGCAAGCCCCTCTAGGGGCTCGTCGAGAAGCAGGACGGAAGGACGGCCGAGGATCGTGCGGGCCGTCGACAGCATCTGCTGTTCGCCGCCGGAAAGCTGGCCGCCCAAATTCCGGCGGCGCTCCTTCAGGCGCGGGAACATGTCATAGGCCTCCTGTATAGCACTCTTCGGCCGTCCTTTGAGCCCGACGGAGAGATTCTCCTCCACCGTCAGCGTCGGAAAGACGTCACGCGTCTGCGGCACGTAGCCGAGGCCCTGATGGGCACGTCTGGCACTTGGCAGGCCGGCAATATCGGCCGAGCCCAGCCGGATGCGGCCGTCATAACGCCGGGTTTGGCCGGCAAGGGTAGCCAGCAGTGTGCTCTTGCCCATGCCGTTGCGGCCGAGCACGGCAAGCCGGCCACCGGCCGGCACGGAAAAGGAAACCCCTTCGAGCACGCGCGTCGGACCATAGCCGGCCGACAGATTTTCCACTTCAAGCGGCGTGGCCGGCATTGGCGTAACTCCCCAGATAGGCTTCGCGCACCCGCGCATCCTGCGTCACATCTTTCGGCGACCCGTCGAATATGATCGTGCCGGCCGCGAGCACCACGACGCGCTTGGCGAAGCGGAAGACGAGGTCCATGTCATGCTCGATCATCAGCACGGCGAGATCGGCGGGCAGATCGGCCAGCGCCTGCTCGATGCGGCCGGTATCGCTCTGCGGCACGCCAGCGGCAGGCTCATCCAGCAGCAGCACCTTCGGCTTGAGCGCCATGGCGACGGCAATTTCCAGAAGCCGCTGCTGGCCGTAGGCAATCTCGCTGACCTTGCGATGCGCGAGAGCTGTGAGGCCGAGTGTTCCGAGCAGTTCCTCCGTCTCGGCCATCACATCGCGCATGGAAAGGAAATTGCCGAACATGCGGCCGGAGCGACCCGTCCGCTGCAGCACTGCCATGCCGACATGCTCGGCCGGCGTCATGTCCTGAAACAGCCTAGTCACTTGGAACGAACGCACCAGCCCGCGCCTCACTCGACCGATCGCATCGACCTTGTTGACGTTCTGGCCGGCGATGCGCACCTCACCGGAATCCGCTTGCAGATTGCCTGTCACGAGATTGACGAAGCTGGTCTTGCCCGCGCCGTTCGGGCCGATCAGTGCCACACGATCTCCCGGCGCCATCGACAGGCTGACATTGTTCGTCACCGTCAGGCCGCCGAACGCTTTCTTCAGATTGCTGACCTCGAAAATCGCGCTCATACCCGCGCCTCCCTGCGGCGGGTGACATAGGCAGCCGCCGTGCCGTAGATGCCCTTCGGCGCGAAGAGAACAACGAGGATGAGAAGCGCACCGACAATCGTCAGCCAGTGAAAAGGATTGGCGGCAGAGACGTAATCCTCGAAGAGCATGAAGATGAGCGTGCCGACGAGCGCGCCGAACAGCGAACCGGTGCCGCCGAGCACGAGCATGACAAGCGCCTCGGCCGATTGTGTGAAGGAGAGGCTGTCCAGCCCGACGACCTGCGTCGAGATCGCGTTCAGAGCGCCGCCAATGCCGGCAACGGCGCCGGAAATGACATACATCTTGATCAGCGCCACTTCTGGCGAGGCACCCATGGCGCGGATGCGCAAGGGATCCTGGCGGATACCGCGGCAGAGCATGCCGAAGGGCGAACGCACGAGAAAGCGCAAAAGCACGAGCACGATCAGCAGCAGCGCAACGCTATAGAAGTAGGCCGTATGCCCGTAAAGATCGAATTCGAAAACACCGAACAGCGGATCTGCTGAAATGCCCGACAATCCATCACTGCCGCCTGTCCAGCCCGATGCTTTGTTGGCGAATTCGTGGAAGAGATAGACCAGCGCGATCGACAGCACGAGCTGCGGCAGCCCGTGCGCTCTCAGGATGACGACCCCACAGACCAAACCGGCAATGGCGCCGGCGACAATGCCGGCAAGCGTCATCAGCAGGGGATCGTTGATGCCGTAATGGGCCGATGCAATGCCGGCCGCATAGGCGCCCGCTCCAAAGAGCGCTGCATGGCCGAGAGTTGCGACACCGCAATAGCCGGTGACGAGATCGAGCGAGAGCACGAGAAGCGCGATCGCGATCAGCCGCGTCAGGAGGGCAAGGTTGTCTGGAAACAGCAGGTAGCCGGCGGCGGCTGTGACGACGATGACCGCAACCGCGATCAGATCCTGCCCGAATGTACGATGTCTGGTCACGGTCGGCGCCGCCTCTCTTTCAAGGGTCAAAGCCATGTTACTTCATTCTCCCGGCAAAGCCGCGCGGGAAGACGCAGACGATGGCAATGACGGCCAGATAGAAGAAGAATTCCCCATATTCCGGCATGAGGTAGCGGCCTGTTGTATCTATGCAGCCAAGGATGAGACAGGCGAGCAGCGCGCCGGAAATCGAGCCCGCGCCACCGACGGAGACGACGACGAGGAAAGTCACCATATAGCGCAAGGCATAATAGGGCTCGACCGGCAGGAGTTCCGCACCGACCACGCCGCCAAAGGCGGCCAGCCCGACGGCAATGGCGAAGCTGACCGCATAAACGATTTCCGTCCTGACGCCGAGAGCGGCCGCCATCGCGGCATTATCGACGGAAGCGCGCAGCTTCACGCCAAAGGAAGTCTTCTCGATCATGTACCACAAGGCCAGGGCGACGATGAGGCCGCAGACGATCGCGAAGATGCGATGGGTGCCGATGGTGCGGAAGCCAAGATCGACGGAGCCCTGCAGGCTGCCCGGCAAGGGGATGGTCTTCAAAGTCGGGCCGAAGACATAGTTGGCGATGCCGATAATGCAAAAGGTGATGCCGATCGTCATCAGCACCTGCGTCAATTCAGGCGCACCATAAATGCGCCGATAAAGCAGCCGTTCAATCGGGATGGAGATGATGACCGTGCCCACCACAGCCAGCAATACGGCCGCGCCATAGCCAAGCCCCAGATCGCGTGCGGCATAGGAGGCAATATAGCCGCCGATCATGGCGAATGCACCATGGGCAAGATTGACGACGCGCATCAGCCCCATGGTGACGGAAAGGCCGATGGAGATGACGAACAGCACCATGCCATAAGCGAGGGCATCGACTGCTATGCTGAGCACGGTTTGCATTGATATCGCTGGTCCGGTTTGTTGTTGCGCGACCGCTTTTATTACGTGGCTGAACGGGCACTTCCGTTCAGCTACGTTAGCTTCGGAAGCGCCTTACTTCGCAGCGGCAAGGCCGGGATCGCCCTGCTTCTCGAAGGTCTGGATTTCCTTGTTGTAGTACTTGCCGTCATCGCCCTTGGCGACTTCTCGCAGATAGATGTTCTGCGTGATATGCCGGCTTTCCGGATCGATGGTGACGGGGCCGCGCGGGCTGACCCAGGACAGGCCTTTCACGGCATCGACGGCCTTCTGCGCATCCTGCTTACCGCCGGTCGTCTCGATCATCTTGTAGATGACATGCATGCCATCGAAGGCGCCCACGGCGGGGAAGGTCAGCTCGGCCGGATTGCCGATCGCCTTGTCGGCAGCGGCGACGAAGGCTTTGTTTTCGGGCGAGTCATGCGAAATCGCATAGTGGAAGGTCGTCTGCATGCCGAGGGCTGCATCGCCCAACGCCGGCAAATCGGATTCCTGCGTCAGGTCGCCCGGCGCAAAAAGCTTTATGCCGGCAGACTTCAGGCCATTCTCGTTATAGGCCTTGACGAAGCCGAGCGTGGTCGGACCGGAGGGCAGGAACGCGAAAACCGCTTGCGCGCCGGAATCCTTGATGCGCTGCATGATCGGGCTGAAGTCATTGGTCGACAGCGGCATGCGGATCGCCTGCACCACTTCGCCGCCCTGCTTCTCGAAACCGGCCTTGAAGGCGTTTTCGGCGTCGACGCCCGGACCGTAATCGCTGACGACGGAGATGACCTTCTTTACGCCGGCCTCAAAGGCAACCTTGGCGATTGGCGTCGAGGTCTGCCAGGTGGTGAATGAGGTGCGCACGACGAGCGGGCTCTTGGTAACGATGGCCGACGTCGCGGCGTTGAAGATCACCATCGGCACATTGGCCTGCTTGAGGATCGGCGTCACGGCCATCGCATCCGGCGTGAAGTAGAACCCGGCGAGATACTGGACCTTCTCTTTGACGACGAGTTCCTGGGCGAGCGACTTCGACTGGGCGGGATCGGCCGCCGGCAAATCGCGGTAGATCACCTCTACCTCGTCATTGCCGACCTTCTTGCCATTGACAGCCATATAGGCGTCGATACCGGCCTTGAAATTCTTGCCCTGCAGTGCAAAAGGCCCGGAAAATGGACCGATGACACCGACCTTGATAGTATCGGCATAGGCAGCACCGCCAAGAGCAACGGCCGCGATAGCGGCCAAGACAAACCGTTTCATTTTTTCTCCTCCCGGCAGCTGTCTTTTTGAGCTGCCCTTGATCATTCAAATTCTGATCATCGCCAATTTCTCATGGGAAATGGTGATGTAAAATGAAATAAAACCTTGCTTCCATACCGATTCAGTTATGAATGGCGACGAATATCCTACTCGGCTGTCGCTCCCAAGCGCTTGATCGAACCGACCAGTTGCAACGCGTGGCGCAACGAAGCTGCCGTTGCCACCACCATAGGCGGCAATAGCAGCCATTCCAACGTCCAAGCGGCGCCAGAGCGCTCCTGTTCGTGCACGAGTGATTGATGAATGCCCGAAAGTTGGACAGCATTGAAGCGGGCCAGCGTGACCAGCGTTTCAGCCGCAACCGGATTCTGCTTGTGCGGCATGGCTGAGGAACCGCCGCCGCCGGCAAGCTCGATCTCCTCGCCCGCCTGCGCCAGAAGTACCACGTCTTGGCCGATCTTGCCGAGGCTGCCTGAGATCATGGACAACAGCCCGGCAAGCTCAGCAATGCGCGCCCTCTGACTTTGCCACTGCGGCTCGTCCGTGAGGCCTAGCGCTTGCGCCAGCGAGCTTCTGATTTCCGCCGCTTTCGGCCCGAATTTTTCCAGCGTACCGGCCGCACCGCCGAATTGCAGCGGAAAAGTCTCCTGCGTCAGCCGATCGCGATATTGATCGAGCGGATGCTGCCACGCCTGCAGCCGATCCGATACGGTGATCGCGATCGCCGCCTGCATCCGGGTGCGGCCCATCAGCCGGTTCGATCCGAAACGCTCATTCAGTTCTGTGAGCGCGGAGGATACCGCAAAGAGACGGCCGCTCAGAATAAATGCCGCTGCCTTCAGCCGCAGTATCAGGCTGGTGTCGATGACATCCTGGCTGGTGGCGCCGAAATGGATATGTTTGCCGACATCTTCGCCGACCGCCTCGCGCAGCTGCCGAACAAGATCCGGCACGACCACGCCATCCGATGCCATTGCCGTTTTCAGGCTTGGCAGGTCGGGCTCGAAAGTCGTGCAGACCTCCGCGATCCGCCTAGCCGCCGCTTGCGGGATCAACCCGTGCTGCGCCTCGACCTCGGCAAGCGCCGCTTCGAAAGAGAGCATGGCGCGGATGTCGGCCTTGGCCGAGAAATAGACCGCAATCTCCTCGTCACCGAGAAGGCCTGAGAGAAAGGGATGATCGAAGGGAGAAACGCTCATGGCCTATATATCGAGGAAAACCGTTTCCTTGTCGCCCTGCAAATGGATGTCGAAGGTGTAGACAGAGCCTTCCTTCGCGGCAATCAGCGTTGCGAGGCGATCCCTGTGTTCGATGCGCGCGAGCAAGGGGTCCTCAGCGTTGGCAGCGGCCTCTTCGGGGAAGTACATGCGCGTATGCAGGCCGATATTGATGCCGCGCGCCACGATCCAGACGGTGATGTGCGGCGCCATCTTGCGACCGTCCTTGAAGGGAACGCGGCCGGGCTTGATGGTCTCGAAACGGAAAACGCCGTCGGTCGAATTGGTCGGACAACGCCCCCAGCCGGTAAAGTTCGGATCGGCCGTGCCGCGCAGCTCCGAGGGGCTGTTATAAAGCCCGGCGCTATCGGCCTGCCAGATCTCGAGGACGGCATCCTTGACCGGCGCTCCCGCGCCATCGAGAACCCTGCCCGTCACGGTGATACGCTCGCCGAGCGTCTTGTCGTTCAACATGACGGAGCCGAGGTCGGTTTCGTAGACACCGCCGATCTCGCTATAGTTCGGCGTCAGGCCGATATGGACGTAAGGCCCTGCCGTCTGCGACGGCGTTTCCTTGAGATAACCGAGATCCTGCACCATCAATTGCCCTCCAACCGGTTTTCGAACAGGGTCGACCGGCGACCGCGCAGCACGATATCGAATTTATAGGCGCGGGCATCCATCGGGATCGTGTTGCCCCAGTCGAGCGGCGCAATCAGCTGCTCGATCGCCTGTTTGTCAGGGATCGTGCCGACGATCGGACATTTCCAGATCATCGGATCGCCCTCGAAATACATCTGCGTGATCAGCCGTTGCGCAAAGCCATGGCCGAAGACGGAGAAATGGATATGGGCCGGACGCCAGTCATTGACACCGTTAGGCCAGGGATAGGCGCCGGGGCGGATGGTACGGAAGGCATAGCGCCCTTCATTGTCGGTGATGGCGCGGCCGCAGCCGCCAAAATTCGGATCGATGGCCGCGAGATAGGTTTCCTTCTTGTGGCGGTAACGGCCGCCGGCATTGGCCTGCCAGAACTCCAGCAGGACGCCCGGCACCGGCCGGCCGCGCTCGTCAAGCACGCGGCCGTGCACGATGATCCGCTCACCGATCGCGCTCTCGCCGGGCTTGGCGAAATTATGGATCAGGTCGTTGTCGAGCTCATTCAATATGGAATGGCCGAAGACCGGTCCGGTAATTTCGGAGATGGTGCCGTCGAGCGACAGCAGCGCGCGCTGCGGCGAGCGCAGCACGGACGTCTTATATCCCGGCGCAAAGGCTGGCGGATGCCAGGCGCGGTCTCTCGCGAAAAAGGCGCCCGTCTCGGGTTTGCTGTTGCTTCTATCGGACATGTCTGCCTCGCTTCATGCCGCCTGTTCGGCGTCCATCTGTTCGAAAACCTGTTTGGCAATCTTGATCGCGTGGTTGGCGGCCGGCACGCCGGCATAGATCGCCACATGCAGAAGCGCCTCGCAAATATCGTCGCGCGTCGCGCCGGTGTTGCGCGTGGCACGTACATGCATGGCCACCTCATCATCCTGACCGAGGGCTGCCAGAAGCGCGATCGTCACGATAGAGCGCTCCCGCCAACTGAGCGTCGGGCGCGACCAGACATGCCCCCAGGCTGCCTCGGTGATCAGCTCCTGAAAAGGTTGGTCAAACTCCGTAATGGCCTGCTGGGCGCGATCGACATGGCTGTCACCGAGCACGGCGCGGCGCGTCGCCATGCCCTGAAGATAGCGCTCGGACGGCGCGGCGGGGTCGTTCATCAGGCTTGTTCTCCACGCAGGACGACGTCGATGAAGGCACGGATGACTTCGGTCAACGCCTCGGGTTGCTCGACGCAGGGGATGTGGCCGGCGTCCTTGATCACTTCATAGCGTGCATTCGGAATGAGTTTGGCCGTCGACCGGACCAGCTCCGGCGGAGTGGAGCCATCCTGATCCCCGACGATGCAGATGGTAGGCACGGCGATCTTCGCCGCGGCTTCGGTGAGATCGGCATCGCGAAGCGCCACGCAGGTAGCAGCATAGCCCGAAACCGGCTGGCGGATCAGCATGTTGCAATAGCCTGCATAGGCGATGTTTTCCGGACGGCGGAAGGCGGGCGTGAACCAGCGCTCCATGATGGCATCTACTATGGATTCAATGCCTTCGGCCTCGACCTGCGCGATACGGGCATTCCAGCTCTCGGACGTGCCGATCTTGTGGGCGGTGTCACAGAGGATCAGCGCCCGCACCAGATCCGGACGCCGCTGATAAAGCGACTGCGCGATCAGCCCACCGACCGACAGGCCGCAAATGATGGCATTCTTGACCGAGAGGAAATCGAGGAGGCCGGCAAGATCGGTGGCGTGATCCTCGATGGAATAGGGCATCTGTCCGAGATCGGAGAGGCCATGACCGCGCTTATCATAGAGCACGATGGCGAAATCGCCGGCCAGACGCACGATCACATCGCGCCAGATCCGGAAATCGGTGCCGAGCGAATTGGCAAAGACAAGAACCGGCTTGTCGGCGGGGCCGCCAATGATCTGATAATGGATCGTGACGTCGTTGATGCGGGCAAACTGCACTGGAAATCTCCTCGGACGCGAGATTGGATCTATAATCCGGTTAAGTAAAATGATATTTCTTTGCTCTGCGATAACTCTAGGGTTATGAGTGAGCATGCTCGACGCGCGTATCAAGTTCCGCCATCTGCAGACCTTTGTCGAGGTTGCACGCCAGAAAAGCGTGATCAAGGCGGCCGGCCTGCTGAATATCAGCCAGCCGGCGGTGACGAAGACCATCCGCGAGTTGGAAGAAGCGCTGGGTGTCGCCATCTTCGAGCGCGAAGGGCGCGGCATCCGCATCACCCGCTACGGCGAAGTCTTCCTCCGCCATGCCGGTGCCGCGTTGACAGCACTCCGGCAAGGATTGGACTCGGTTTCGCAGGAGCGCTCCGGCGAAGCGCCGCCCATCCGCGTCGGCGCGCTGCCGACGGTCTCGACACGCATCATGCCGCGGGCGATGGACCTGTTTCTCAAGGAAGAGACCTGGAGCCGCATCAAGATCGTGACAGGCGAAAACGCGGTCCTTCTGGAGCAATTGCGCGTCGGCGATCTCGATCTCGTCGTCGGCCGATTGGCGAGCCCCGACAAGATGACGGGCTTTTCCTTCGAGCACCTCTACTCCGAACAGGTCGTCTTCGCCGTAAGGGCCGGCCATCCGCTGCTCTCCGACAGGCAATCGTTGTTTTCCGATCTCAGCCGCTACACGATCCTGATGCCGACGCGCGGCTCGATCATTCGCCCCTTCGTCGAAAGTTTCCTGATCGCTAACGGCGCCGGCGGACTGCCCAACCAGATCGAGACCGTGTCCGATTCCTTCGGCCGCGCCTTCGTGCGTTCGAGCGATGCTATCTGGATCATCTCGGCCGGCGTCGTTGCCGGCGATGTCGAGGACGGACTATTGGCACTGCTGCCGATCGATACCAGCGAGACGAAGGGACCGGTGGGCTTGACCATGCGTACCGACGCCATCCCCACCCTTCCCCTGTCGATCCTGATGCAGACCATCCGGGAGGCGGCAAGCGAGGTCGAGGTCGCCAAGAAGCTCTAATGCTCACCTAGAACGGCAAGCCGACATAGTTCTCGGCGAGCGCGGTCGAAGCGGCACGGGAATGGGTGAGATAATCGAGCTCGGCTTCCTGGATCTTCTGATCGAAATCGCTGGTATCGGGAAAGCGATGCATCATCGTCGTCATCCACCAGGAGAAGCGCACCGCCTTCCAGACCCGGGCAAGCGCGCGGGCGGAATAGGCCTCCAGTCCTGCATTGGATCGATCCTGATAATGCTCGGAGAGACCCGAAAACAGGTAATGCACGTCGCTCGCCGCCAGATTGAGCCCTTTAGCACCGGTCGGCGGCACGATATGAGCGGCATCGCCGACGAGAAAGAGACGGCCAAAGCTCATGGGTTCGGCCACGAAAGACCGCAGCGGCGCGATCGACTTTTCGAAGGACGGAGCGGTGACGAGCGCCTCGGCATGGTGAGCGGGCAGACGACGGCGCAGCTCATCCCAGAAGCGGTCGTCGCTCCAGTCCTCGACCTTTTCGTCGAGAGGACACTGAATGTAATAGCGGCTGCGCGTCATCGATCGCATCGAGCATAGCGCAAATCCGCGCGGATGGTTGGCATAGATCAGCTCGTGATTGACAGGCGCCACTTCCGCCAGCACGCCGAGCCAGCCGAAAGGATAGACCTTCTCGAAACTGCGGATCGCCTTTTCCGGAACCGATTTGCGGCTGACGCCATGGAAGCCGTCGCAGCCGGCGATGAAATCGCAATCGATGCGATGGGAAACGCCGTCCTTCTCGTAGGTCAGATAGGGCGTGTCGCCATCGAAACCGTGCGGCTGGACATTGGCAGCGCTGTAGATGGTCAGAGCGCCACTTTCCTCGCGTCGGGCCATCAGGTCGCGGGTCATCTCCGTCTGTCCGTAGATGACGACCCGCTTGCCGCCGGTGAGACCATGAAGGTCGATACGATGATCGCGGCCGTCGAAGGCGAGCGAGAAGCCATCATGTGGCAAGCCCTCGGCATGCAAACGTCCGCTTGCCTTCGCCTGATCCAGCAATCGGACGGTGCCTTCCTCAAGGACGCCGGCGCGCACGCGGCCGAGAATATAATCCTTTCCGACACGATCGAGAATGACATTGTCGATGCCGGCCTCCGTCAGTAGCTGGCCGAGCAGCAGCCCGGACGGCCCCGAACCGATAATGGCGACCTGAGTGCGCATCGTCTCTCCTCCCATGCGTATTTCTTGCCTCAAGTCTGTTCGGCGCAAGGCAAGTCCGCAATGGACATTTCAGTCACGAAATTGCACAAATCGAACATGGTGAGAGAGGATGCCATGACGAAGAGCGTGCCGACCTATGAGCTCTATGGCGAAAATACCGGCCGAAAGCCGGATTTTTGGCTGCATTGCGAGACAATTCCCTCTCGCAGCAGCCTTCATCATTGGGAGATCCGCCCGCACCGGCATGAGAGCTTCTTTCAGATCTTGTACATACACGCCGGATCGGGCGATGCTGTCTTCGACGGAGTTGCCCATGCCATCACGCCACCCGCCGTCATTACGGTGCCGCCACACCTCAATCACGGCTTTCGGTTCTCGCGCGATATAGACGGTTTCGTCATCACGGTGCTGATCTCGCACCTCAAAGCTTCGCCGGGTGATCGCAGCCGGCTGGGTACATGGCTTGCCGCTCCGCATCTGACCTTGCTTGACACCCGCGATGAAGACGCGGCGCATGTCGCCAGCACGCTGAGACGCTTGGGAGAAGAATTTGCGAGCCACCGCAATGGTCGCAACGATCTGCTGGATGCCTATTTGACTTCGGCCTTGCTGCTGACGGCCCGTATCGCTCAGAAAGCCGATGACGAATCCAATCCAGGCGACGAAAGCGAACGCCGCATGGAGATGCTGCAGGGCCTGATCCAGCGCCACTTTCGCTCGCACAAGCCGGCTGCCTTCTATGCCGAGAGCCTTGGCATCTCGCCGGCCCATCTCAGCCGCATCGTGCGTGGCAGAACCGGGCATGGCGCGCACGAGTTGATCACACGCAAGCTGCTGGATGAGGCCAAGCGCGAGCTGGTCTTCACCTTCGCGACCGTTCAGGAAATCAGCTATCGCCTCGGCTTTGCCGATCCCGCCTATTTCTCCCGCTTCTTCGTCAAGCAGACGGGACAGACGCCGCGCGCCTGGCGCATCGAGGAGCGCGAGAGGCTGGGAATGTGATGGTTACGGCAGCACCAGCCGCAGCGCCTTTTGCGTCTCTTTCAGCAGTGGCAGAAACTGCTCGGCCATGTCGGACGCAGGGACATAAGCAGCCGGCGCACCGATATTGATTGCCGCCACGGTCAGGCCGCGATCATTTTCGACAGGCACGGCAATCGAGCAAAGGCCGATTTCCAGCTCCTGGTCGATGACCGCATAGCCCTGTTCCCTCACCCGTCGGAATTCCACCATCAATTCCTCGGGATCAGTCTTGGTATTCGGCGTGTTCGCCTTGAGATCGGTTCGCCCAAGCACGGAGCGCGCCTCGCTTTCCGGCAGGGCGGCCAGCAGCACACGCCCCATCGAGGCGCAGAAGGCCGGGAGGCGGCTGCCCGGCGTCAGATTGATCGACATCACGCGGCGCTGCGAGGCGCGGGCGATGTAGACGACCTCCGTGCCGTCGAGCACCGAGGCTGACGCATTCTGCCCGGCACGCTCGGCAAGCTGATCGAGATGCGGCTGGATGATGATCGGCAGCGGCGTCGCGGCCAGATAGGCGTGACCTAGCCTTAGGATCTTCGGCGTCAGCGTGAAGAATTTGCCGTCATAAGTAGCATAGCCGAGTTCGGAGAGCGTCAGCAACGAGCGGCGCACGGTGGCACGATCGAGGCCGGTCAGCTTCGACGCTTCGGCAATCGTCAGGCGCTGCTGCGTCTCGCCGAAGGCTTCGATGACTTTCAATCCCTTGGCAAAGCCGCCGACGAAATCAGTTTCGCGCATCTTAGATCCTCGATTTCGGCAATCATTTTGTGCGATATATGAACAAATGTCAAATATCGCACAAAATGATTGCCGTCGAGCCCGTGCTGATTTATTCGAAAGAAAGAGGACGGGGCGCCTTGGTCCGCCCGCATCGGCAAGTGGGAGTTTGCGCATGGATAAGACAATTGCGAGCACGGCGGCTGCCGTCTCGGATATCGGCGATGGTGCGACCGTCATGATCGGCGGCTTTGGCGGCTCCGGTGCGCCGATCGAACTCATCCATGCGCTGATCGACAAAGGCCCAAAGAACCTGACCGTCATCAACAACAATGCCGGCAACGGGCGTATCGGCATCGCTGCAATGATCGATGCCGGCATGGTAAGGAAGATGATCTGCTCCTTCCCGCGTTCGTCCGATCCACGCGCCTTCACCGACCGCTATCTAGCCGGTGAAATCGAGTTGGAGCTGGTGCCTCAGGGGACGCTCGCCGAACGCATCCGTGCCGGCGGCGCTGGCATTCCAGCCTTTTATACCCCAACCGCCTATGGCACCGAACTCGCCAACGGCAAGGTCATCGCGGAATTCGACGGCCGCCACTATGTTCAGGAGCGCTGGCTCAAGGCAGATTTTGCCATCGTCAAGGCACATGTCGGCGATGTGCAGGGCAATCTCATCTACAACAAGGCTGGCCGCAATTTTAATCCGCTGATGTGCATGGCCGCGACCAAGACGATCGCGCAGGTCTCGAAAATCGTTGCTGCCGGCGAGCTCGATCCCGAACACATCATTACCCCCGGCATCTTCGTCAACGGCGTCGTTGAGGTCGCCGATCCGCAGCAGGAAGAAAATCTCATTCGAGCCGGAGTGGCATACGTATGACCATCGACACACGCGAAGACATCAAGCTCTCCAACGCCCAGATCGCCTGGCGCGCGGCTCAGGATATCGAAGACGGCGCTTATGTGAATCTTGGCATCGGTTTTCCGGAAATGGTCGCCCGCTATCAGCCCCCAGGCCGGCAGGCGATCTTTCACACCGAAAACGGCATCCTGAATTTTGGCGAGCCGCCGGCGGAAGGCGAGGAGGATTGGGACCTGATCAACGCCGGCAAGAAGGCCGTCACGCTGAAGCCCGGCGCGTCTTTTTTCCACCACGCCGATAGCTTCGCCATGGTGCGCGGCGGCCATCTGGATGTCGCGATCCTCGGCGCCTATCAGGTGGCGCAAAATGGCGACCTCGCCAACTGGCGCGTCGGCTCGAAGGGCGTGCCTGCCGTCGGCGGCGCCATGGACCTTGTGCACGGTGCCAAGCAGGTTTTCGTCATAACCGAACATGTGACCAAGGACGGCAAGCCGAAACTGGTGGAGACCTGCACCTTCCCTCTGACCGGCGTCGGCTGCATCACCCGTATCTATACGAGCCATGCGGTCATCGACATTGGCAAGGAAGGCTTCGTCGTGCGCGAAAAACTCGCTGCGATGACGATGAACGAACTGCAAGCGATGACCGGTGCGCCCCTCCATACAGACGGCCCGGTTGCCGACCTGATCGTGCCGACGCTCTAAAGCTCGTTGCGATCTTTCAGATTCGCGCGCAATGCTTTAAGCTTATAATATTTCGCATGCCGTTGTCGCAAATCCGCTGCCCATTTTTTGCGCGACATGCCGTTGGGAGAAGACCATGACCGAAGCCTTCATCTGTGACTATATCCGCACGCCGATCGGCCGCTTCGGCGGATCGCTTTCTTCCGTCCGCGCCGACGATCTCGGTGCAGTGCCACTGAAGGCGCTGATCGAACGCAACGGCTCTGTCGACTGGGAAGCCGTCGACGACGTGATCTACGGCTGCGCCAATCAGGCCGGCGAAGACAATCGCAACGTCGCGCGCATGGCAAGCCTGTTGGCCGGCCTGCCGATCTCGGTGTCGGGCACGACGATCAACCGCCTTTGCGGTTCCGGCATGGATGCCATTATCGCAGCCGCTCGCGCCATCCGCGCCGGCGAAGCTGATTTGATGATCGCTGGCGGCGTCGAGAGCATGTCGCGCGCACCCTTCGTCATTCCTAAGGCCGAAAGCGCCTTTTCGCGCAATGCCGAGATCTATGACACCACCATCGGCTGGCGCTTCATCAACCCTGTCATGAAGAAGCAGTATGGCGTCGATTCCATGCCGGAAACCGGCGAGAATGTCGCCGAAGACTATAAGGTTTCCCGCGAAGATCAGGACGCCTTTGCCGTTCGCTCGCAGGCAAAGGCCGCGGCAGCACAGGAGAACGGCCGGCTTGCCAAGGAAATAATTTCGGTCACGATCCCGCAGCGCAAGGGCGATGCGGTTATCGTCAGCAAGGACGAGCATCCGCGCGCAACCACCATAGAAGCGCTTGCTAAGCTCGGCACGCCCTTCAAGAAGGAAGGCGGCACGGTGACAGCCGGCAATGCTTCCGGCGTCAATGATGGCGCTGCTGCGCTGATCATTGCTTCAGAAGCTGCTGCCCGGAAATATGGCCTGACGCCGATTGCCCGCATCCTCGGCGGCGCGGCAGCAGGTGTTGCCCCACGCATCATGGGTATCGGGCCGGTTCCCGCCTCGCGCAAGCTGATGGCCCGCCTAAACATGCGCCAGGAACAGTTCGACGTCATCGAATTGAACGAGGCCTTCGCTTCGCAGGGGCTTGCCGTATTGCGCGAACTCGGCGTTGCCGATGACGACGCGCGCGTCAACCGCAACGGCGGCGCTATCGCGCTTGGACATCCGCTTGGCATGTCCGGTGCCCGCATCACCGGCACTGCAGCTCTGGAATTGAAGGAAACCGGCGGCCGTTATTCGCTGTCGACCATGTGCATCGGCGTCGGCCAGGGCATCGCCATCGCGCTAGAGCGGGTCTAATCGTTCTGGCCAGCCTATGGTCCGTCGCCACCTAATCGACGGACCATGCTCACGGCCGACCCCCGACGCCTGGGGACTGAAGGCTACAACCAGCGATAAAATCTGGAACGGCAAAGGCTCTGGCGCGTTTTTCCTGCTGCTCAGTGGGATCAGTCCATGCCGTCACGCCAGAATGTTTTAAAAGCATTTCCGCCAAGCGCCCTTATCACTTTCATTGCCATCACCC
This sequence comes from Rhizobium sp. No.120, assembly GCF_054558365.1. Taxonomy (NCBI): domain Bacteria; kingdom Pseudomonadati; phylum Pseudomonadota; class Alphaproteobacteria; order Hyphomicrobiales; family Rhizobiaceae; genus Rhizobium; species Rhizobium sp. No.120. Next base: position 133,963 of record NZ_BAAJNQ010000004.1, on the reverse strand, counting down.
TATTGCTGTCGATTGCGCAATCCGCCTTCGCCGCCGAGGGGCAGAAGGCCAGTCACCCTTCGGAAGGGCTGTTTCTGATCCAAATCATTCTGCTTGTCGTATCGGGCAGATTGCTCGGCGAATTGATGGTGCGCATCGGCCAGCCATCAATCATGGGTCAGATCATTGCCGGCATCATTCTCGGCCCTTCCCTCTTCGGCCTGATCTTCCCCCATGCACAGGCAAACCTTTTTCCTTCGGATGGCGCACAAAAGAGCATGACCGACGCGATCGGCCAGCTCGGCATTCTCTTTCTCCTGCTGCTTGCCGGCATGGAAACCGATCTGGGTCTTGCAAAACGCTTGCGCAAATCTGCGGCTGGCGTCTCGCTGACCGGTATCGCCATTCCGTTTGCTGCGGGATTTGCCTTGGGTGAACTCATTCCCGATGCCTTGCTTCCCGATCCTCAAAAGCGATTGGTCACCTCGCTCTTCCTCGGCACTGCGCTTTCCATCTCGTCGGTGAAGATCGTCGCTTCCGTAGTTCGCGAGATGGACTTCATGCGCCGGAACATCGGCCAGTTGATCGTCGCCTCCGCCATCATCGACGATACGATCGGATGGGTCATCATCGCCATAACGTTCGGCTTGGCCGAAAAAGGCGCGGTTGATCTGACGACGCTCGCGACCAGCGTCATCGGCACATTGGCTTTCATGGCCGTCAGCTTCACCGTCGGCAGACGGGCGGTCTTCGAAATCATCCGCTGGACCAACGACAATTTCCGTAGCGACCTGCCTGTGCTCAGCGCCATCGTCGCAATCATGGGTACGATGGCAATCATCACCAATTTCATCGGGGTCCATACCGTGCTCGGCGCTTTCGTGGCCGGGATTCTTGTGGGTGAATCGCCCATTCTCACGCGTCAGATCGATGTGCAGCTCCGCGCCTTGACGACGGCGCTCTTCATGCCCGTCTTCTTCGGGTTGACCGGCCTGCAGACCGATCTCACTGTGCTGGCCGATCCCTCCATATTGCTGCTAACGGCTGCTGTCGTGATCATAGCGAGCGTCGGCAAATTCGGCGGCGCTTTTGCCGCCGCCAGGTTCGGCGGCTATTCGGCATCGGAGGCTCTGGCGCTCGGCTGCGGCATGAATGCAAGGGGATCGACGGAGGTGATCGTTGCGACCATAGGCCTGTCGGTCGGAGTATTGGACGAAAAACTCTTTTCCGTCATCGTCGCCATGGCCGTCATCACCACGATGGCGATGCCACCGACGCTTCGGTGGGCGCTTGCCCGCCTGCCGCTGCGCGAAGAGGAGCGCAATCGTCTGGAGCGCGAAGAATTCGAAAGCGAGAGCTTTCTCGGAAATTTTGAACGCATCCTGCTGGCTGTCGACGGTTCGCAAAGCAGCCGACTGGCAACCTGGATCGCCGCCTTCTTCGCTGTGACGCGCAAGATGCCGGTCACCGTTCTCGATGTGCGCGAGCCGAAGCATGCTGGCAAAGAGCCGGAAATGGCAGGTGCCGCAGGACCACCGTCACAAGCCCGAGCTGTTGCCGAGGATCTCCGCCAATGCGCAGCCGACCTGCTTACATTGGCGCCGGCTGAGAAGGGCCTGGCGACAGAAAGCGATATTCACGTCACGGTCCGCGAAAAGAACGATGCGCTCGAAACCGTACTTGGCGATACATCGGACACAGGTCACGATCTTCTCTTCACCGGCATCGAACCTTCCACAGACGAGGATGGGCGCTTCAGCGCAACTTTGCAGGCCATGACTTCGGCCTTCCAGGGCACGCCCGCCATCGTGACGGCGCGGGGCCTGCTTCCGGAGCGGCCCGGAGATCTGCGGATCCTCCTGCCCGTCAGCGGCACAGAACGCTCCATTCGCGCAGCGGAATTCGGGCTCGCGATTGCAAAGGCGGCAAACGCGCATTGTGGCGTTCTGCTGATCCTCGAACCGCGACAGGTCAGAGCCATCCCTCGCATCAGCGACCACGGCAACGACCATTGGGACGTTCTGAACAAGGTCGGCGCCATCGCAGATTACTATGACGTGCAGATCGAAAAGGTCGTGCAGCAAGGCCCCTCACCGGAGCTATCGATCCTGCGGCATGCGCGCAGCGGCGGATATAATCTTATCGTCCTCGGCGTAAGCAAGAGAGCCATTGGCAGCCTTTCCTATGGAAGCGTCGCCGACACTGTGCTGCAGACTGCCGACAGATCCTGCATCTTCATCGAAACCGACCTGGCCTCCGCCGCGCAAGCAATTCGCGAATAGGCCAACATCGGCCGTGGGATGAATTAGGAAAATCAATAAGAGACATCAACGCTATTCATTTTTCCAATGCTGCTCCGTGAGCCATATTGGCCGGCAACATGATTTGACCGAGCGCGCCGATGTCCGACCTTGCCCTTTCGCGTGACCACGAAGAAACCGACACACGGGAGGGATGGAAGGTCGTTGCCGCGACCCATATGCTGACGGCCGTGACCTTCGGCGCGGCTTACTCTTTCTCCGCCACCTTGCCGGGGCTTGCCGCGGAGTTTAGCGCCTCTCGCGGCGAGATCGCGCTCGTCTTCTCCATTTCCGCATTCCTCTTCTACTCGCTCGGCGCGCTTGCCGGGCCGCTCGCCGACAGATGGTCGCCGCGCAGTTTGGTTCTCCTAGGGCTTGCTGCCATGATCCTCGGCTATATCGGCGCCAGCAGCGCTAGATCGCTCGTGTCGCTCTACATCTGGTACGGCTTCGGCGTGGGCCTGGGGATCGGCCTCTCCTACGTTCCAGCCCTTGGCGCTGTGCAATCCTGGTTTATCCGCAAACGCAGCCAGGCGTCGGGCATCGCGACTGCTGGGATTGGCCTTGGCACCCTGGTCTTGCCCTTTGCGATCGGCCAGGCGCTCCCCTTCATCGGCTGGCGAGGCTGCTTCATCGCGCTTGCGTGTCTTTTTGCTGCCTTCGGATTGCCGGCCGCAACACTCATCCGCAAAAGGCGCGACAATAAGACCCCGCTCCTGAGCCGAGCGGGCAATCATGCAAATGCCGCCATATGGCGTGACGGGCGCTTCTATCTTTTCTATGCCGTGCTAATTCTGTCGTCGTTTTGCACATTCATTCCCTATGTCCATATCGTTGCAGCAGCCCAGGACAGCGGTCTTTCGCTGCAAGACGGAACCACCCTCGTTGGCCTTATTGGCGTCGGAAACGTCGTCGGGCGCTTTTTCCTGGCCGGGCTCGGCGATCGCTTCGGCCGGCGGCGGCTATTGGCGTCTCTGACATTTGCCGTCGCCGCGTCCTTTGCGCTCTGGGCATCGGCATCAGGCATGATCCAGCTGGTGTTGTTCGCACTGACGTTCGGTATGAGCTATGGCGGCTGCGTCGGCCTTTATCCCGCTGTGGCGGCCGATCTGTTCGGCACGCGCAATATCGGCGCCGTCATCGGATACCTATATACGGCGGTCGGTATTGCAGCCCTGATCGGCCCAACGGCCGCCGGCTTCATTTTCGACCATACCGGCAGCTATTCCGGCCCGATTATCGCAAGCGGCCTCGCCGCTTTTGTGGCCGGTTTCATGGTACTGCGCCTTGGGCGCGAATAATGCCATGGCGGGACCTGTCAAAGCTGGGCAGCAATGGCAGCCTTGTCTATGATCGACCAGACGTTTCGAATTCGTCCATCCAGAAACTCATAAAAGACATTCTCGGCAAACTGCACCCTTCTGCCGTTCACCGCCATACCGAACAACATTCCCGTCGGCCTGCAATCAAATTGCAGGCGGCATGCGATGCGTGGCGGTTCGCAGATCAGCAGAGCTATATTGAAATGAAGATCGGGGATGGCGCGAAAATCGCCTTCGAGCATTTGCCGATAGCCTGACAGCCCGACATAGGCACCGTTATAGCACACATCTTCATGGACGAATTTGCTCAGATTCGGCCAATCCTGCCCATTGAGACAGGTAATATATCCCCGATAGACCTCGGAAAGGTCGATGCTTGCCATTTTCATCACCCTCGGCCTGGTGACAGCAAGTCTCTCAGGCTGACGCCTGAAGACGGCGGCGCTCGGTACGCATCATTGCAACCGGATGCTTGAGCGCCGGTGCCGGTCGGCCGATATGGTATCCCTGAACGGCGTCGATGCCAAAGGACTTGACGAGATTGAGCTGCTCTTCGTCTTCCACGCCTTCGACGAGGATACGATGGCCGCGATTGCGGACCAGGCCGATAATATCCTCAAGCAGAATCTTTGCGCCGTCATTGTTTGCCGCATCATGCAGGAAGGACTTGTCGATCTTGACGGTTTCGAATTCCATCAGACGCAGCCATGACAATCCGGCAAAGCCCGTGCCGAAATCATCCAGCCAGAATTTGATGCCGAGCTTCTTCAGATCCTGAATGCTATCGAGCACATCCGGGCGTATCTCCATATCGACACCCTCGGTGATCTCGAACGCCACCCTGTGGCCCGAGACGCCCGATTCTGCCAGGATAGCGGCGACCTGTGCGGCGAAACCCGGGGCCCGCAGCTGGATTGGGGACACATTGATGCTGACAGTGTCGACGATGTCGCGGGTGAGCAAATCGCAGCATGCTCTTCTGATTGCCCAGTAACCGAGCTCGATGATAGCGCCCGTTCGCTCCGCGACAGGAATAAAGACAGCCGGCGAAGAACTCGACCCGTCAAGCAATTGCAGACGCATCAGAGCCTCATAGGCGCCGATCTCGCCGGTCTTGAGATATTGAATTGGCTGATAGACCAGCGAAACGAGATTCTGCTGAATGGCGATCTTCAGGATGGCCGCGATGTTTTCGCCTGCGTCGCCGCCTGGCAGTTCGTTCGGATCGAAGACCCTTGCGCAATTGCGGCCACTCGCCTTCGCGGAATAAAGAGCACGGTCGGCCTCGTTGATCACATTCTCCAGCTTGGCACCCGCGACGTCTCTGGTGATGGTCGCGCCGACGCTCACCGTGACATGCCGGAAACCGTCCAGGCGCTGGGCGTGGACGATATCAAGAGCTTCGATCCCCTGGCAAATCGCCTCCGCCAGCGCCAGCGCATCCGCGCTGCTCTCCAGATCGAGAATGACGATGAATTCCTCGCCACCGTAACGCCCGACCGTCGCCCCCAGCGGAGCGACGATATTCGACAGCGCATTGGCAACGGTGACAAGACAGTGGTCGCCCTCCTGATGGCCATAATAGTCATTGTACTTTTTGAAAAAGTCGACATCGACCAGAAGAATGGCGAACGGAGCATTCTTCTCGCGCCAGCGATCCCAAAACTGCTTCAACCTTATGTCGGCCGCTCTTCTATTTTCCATTCCGGTGAGGGAATCGGTAATAGAAAGCCGCAGAAGCGCCTCGCCGCGCTCGGTCGCCTGCCGCTGCTGCAATTCCGCCTCTCGTGCATTGAGGAAGACGTTGAAGCGTTCCTTGTTCAATTTCCAGTTCACATAGGAAGTGAACACGAAGCAGCATAGATAAAAGGTCGTAAAGGCCAGGCAATAGGCGGCGCTGTAGTGAAATTCCGTAAGCGACAGCAGAAAAGAGGCGAAGATCAGCCCCGACGAGACGAGCGCTAAGCCGAACTCGAGACTGAAGAACAGGTTAACGCCCATCATGAAGATTGCGCCGAACGCTGCGTAATAGGAGAACGCCTCCGCATTCGTGGTCTGTAATGCCGGCAACAACCACACGATATATCCTAGTACGACGGCTGCCGCACAAGTCGCCTCAAGCTCGCCGGCAGCGCGTCGCCGGGAAAACTGGATTTCCAGTACCAGAAGCGAAATACCGCCGATCAGAAACCGGGCTGGAATCGTCACATGCGAGACGTCCCGAATGAAGACCAGATCCGTGATGAGGAAAAGGACATAGACGGGCACGGCAAGCCACAGACCGCTGCGAGCCAGGGCGCGCCGCGCATCGTTGCTATAGGCTTTGTAGAGCACACGCAGCTCGTCGGGACGATCCGTGCCGAGAGCATCGCTCCGGCCAAGTTCGGTTCCTCCCGACAATTGACGCATGCTCATCATCACCCGAGTTAGCCGAGACCTCATGTCCACCGCGTTACCTTTGCGTCGCTCGAATGAACCAATCGCTCGCTTTACCACGGCGGCCAATTTGATCCGTTTGATAACGACAGCGTTGACGTAGCGACATTAACAAAACCATAGCGCTCAATTTTTATCTGAGATATGGTTTGCGGAGTGTTCACGGAATGATTTAAAATTGAAACAATTTCAAACCGCTCTCGATGGCTTCAGCCTCGTTACCACTCAGTCCATCTCGGAACATACGAGATCGTCCGGTAACAACATTGCAACCGACCAAATAAAGGAGGGCGAGGCCGAACTCGCCCTCATTCTCTCCCTCACGCAGCAGGCGTTCGAAGCAAACGCGCCCGTTCCAGGCACCATGCAAGCCTTGACGGAGCGTCTGCAGGCGCTGAAAAACAAGACGACACCCCTTACCTGGGCACATCTCGCCTCGGTGGCGCAGGGGCATCCCGTGTCGTCTTACCTGCTGCAGGACCCTCTGACGCGATGGTCCTTCGAAAAGCCGCGCGGCTACAGCGGCGATGCCTATCTGCTGGATTTCATTTATGAACATCCAGCCGTTGCGGCACAGGTGGCGGAGGCTTCGGCGCTAGGCGCGGAAGTTTACGATTTCACCAGGCGCGCACCCTCCGCAGTCGCCGTGCGTGAAAGGCGCGAGATCCTGGCAGCCCATGTCGATGCGGTGACGGAGGCGACGGATGGCGCCGAAGTCCTGGCAATCGCGGCCGGCCATCTTCGCGAAGCCGAGCTCTCAAAGGCTCTGCAGAGCGGCAGGCTCAAGCGCTGGGTCGCGCTTGACCAGGACCCGGTCAGTGTCGGAACGGTGAGCTCGACCTTCCATGGCACCTGCATCGAAGCGATCAACGGCTCCGTTCGCACCATTTTGGGACGCGCACAGAAGCTCGGCACGTTCGACTTCATCTATGCAGCCGGCCTTTACGATTATCTGGCCGAAAGCGTAGCCGTGCGTCTGACGGAGCGCTGCCTTCAGATGCTGAAGCCCGGCGGCAAGTTCCTGCTCGCAAACTTTGCCAAGGATATCGGTGTCGAAGGTTACATGGAAACCTTCATGAACTGGCCGCTGATCTGGCGAACGGATGAGGATGTTCAGTCCATCATCGACAAGGTCAAGCACCCGATCGCCGATGTTTCTCTTACGCGCGGCGAAAACGGCGGCGTCATATACGCCGTTCTGACCGTATAGCCAACGGTAAGCGTGATGACCGGCTAAGCCGCGCTGCGGCTTGGCCGGTAAAATCGCAGCAGCACAAGCAGCAGAAGATTGACCAAGATGATTGCTGCGACCGCGGCAGGTGTTGCCGTATCCGGCGCCAGTATCTGTCGACGCAACAAATAGCCCGATACCAGAAACGGCGTATTCCAAATCAACGCGCCGCAGAAAGTCGCGATGGCAAAGCCCGGCGCCGGTATGGCAAGCACGCCTGCTGGCAATGCCATATAGGCGCGAACGATAGGCACAAGCTGACCGAAGAGCGTGGCCCGTATGGGATGACCATGATAATTGCGCTTCAGGCGCGGGTACCACTCTTCTTTGATATCCAGACGCTGCGTCAACCTTAGCACGAAGCGGTCGCCACGCGCAGGTCCCAGCCAACGGCCTATTCCATACCAGAACAGCGAGCCTGCCGTTGAACCGGCGGCGGTAACGGCGATCACTGCGGGCAAATCGACCGGGTTGACGACACCCAGCATGCCCAGCATCAAGAACAAGGCGATCGATGGTAAGATGGGGATAAGCTTCTCGATCGCGGAACACAATGCAAGGCCGAACAGTCCCCACGCCGCCAAATCGGGCAAAGCATCCAGCACATAGGAGGAGGCACTCATATGGCGGCAGCCGGAGAATTTATCGGCCTGCGCCGGACGATCTTATAGACCCTGGCAGGCGGAAAGTTGCGCAGCACTTGGCCCTGCAGCGTTGCCTTAAAGCCATACCGGTCGAGCAGGCGATGCGGTATCGGACAGCGCAGGCCATAGGTGAACTGATAGAGCGCGCCACCCTCACGCAGCCTCGCCGAGACCGCGGTCAGAATGGCAATGACCGTCTTCGGCGACATGTTGAGCAGCGGCAACCCGCTGATCGCACATCCGAACTGCTCTCCTTCCGGAAAGTCGTCAGCATCAAGCCGCGCAGCATCGGCGCAGATGACGCGGGAATCAGGAAACCGCTGTCGCAGCAGACTGGCAAAACTATCAGCGGATTCAATCAGCGTAATATCGCGTTCGCATATGCCGCGTGCGAGCAGGGCTCGTGTGAACACTCCCGTGCCCGGGCCGAGCTCCAGGATCGGTCCCGACGAAGGACCGATTTCGCTTGTAATTAGATTGGCTAAAACCGGGCCGGAGGGGGCGATCGCTCCCACCATGCGCGGATTGGTCAGCAGAGTTCGCAAGAATAGTGATGTGTTTGACATATGTTCCCGTCAGTAGGGCTTCAGGAGATTCGCCTGCGTGGCAGGCTTTTCCTAAGAGGAACCGATTGCGAGAACATTGCATTGGGAGCCAATAGGCTATCCGGCCATCGGAAAGCTCAATCTGAAAGACGCACCAACCGTCGGTCCGTCGATGACGCAAACCTTTCCGCCGTGGAGCCTCGCAATCTCCTGGACAAGGTTCAGCCCGAGGCCGAACCCTTTGCTGCGTCCCTGGAGGCGGTGAAACGGTTCGAAGATGCGGTCTCGCTCCTCTTGCGGGACACCGTTTCCTTCGTCGCTAACGGTGATGCCAGTGGCACGGCCGACATGGACGATGATCCTGCCACGGCGGCCGCCATGCTGAATCGCATTCTGCACGAGGTTGGTGACGGCCCGCTCGATGGCCATGCGATCGCCAAGGACGTCCACGGCCTCTTCGTCCTTGACGAAGCAGGGCTCGTAGTTGGCGGCGATCGCGAGCGGCGCCAGCTCCGAAACGACATGCTCCGCGACCTCTACAAGATCGATCGAAACCGGCTCGAAGCGGTGATTGAGGCGCTGAAGATCGAGGAACTGCTCGGCAAGGGTCGCAAGGCGGACGGTATCTTCGAACAGCCGCTCCTTCAAAGGGCCTGCCGGCAAGCCATCGAGACGTGCCTGCAGGATCGCGACCGGGGTTCGCCATTCATGGGCAAGATGAGAGAAAAGACGCTTCTGCCGCTCATAGCCTTCGTCCAGCCGCCTTAATGCATCATTGACGGCTTCGACAAGCGGCAGGATCTCGCGCGGGACATCGTCGACCGGCAGCCGCGTTCCCCGGCGATTGATATCGATCTGCCCGGCGCGGGCGACGGCGGAATCGAGCGAGGAAAAAGCGCGGCGAACCACCAATGGCGCGGCAATCATCGTTGCGATCGCCGTGACGATCAGCAGCGGCAGAAGGGCGCTGAAGAAGACGATGCCCATGGCTCCAAGGATGCGGACCGTCGACACGCTGCCATCCATGCCCGTCAGAACCTGGACCTCGCCTGCCGGCGACGAGACCCATTGCAGCCGGGCGGCAGGCACGGCACTGCCACCGAGATTGCTGCCGAAACGGGCCTGTCCGATGCCATCGAGCGCCGCGCCGATCGCGGCATAGGCTCCAGGTACGTTTCCGTCCTTGATCGCGGCGCCGCTGCGATCGCGCACGACGAACCAGAGACCTGGTAAATCGCCACGCCGCGCCAAAAGCGCTGACGTCTCCTTCAGCGTAAGGGCGCCATTCTGATCGCGGCCAATCGACCGTGAGATGGCATCGATGGTCTCGTCTTCCGGCTGAAGCGAGATAAAGCTGCCGGTCGCCCACAGAGCGGCGACGATGAGCACCGCAAGCAGCGACAGGAAAATCGCCTGCAGGAATGATAAACGCGATACGAGACGCCATCGCAGGGAAGGCTGGCTTGCGCTCATGGTTTCAGTCTCATCAGATAGCCGATGCCGCGAACGGGATGAATCTCCAGTCCGGGCTCCACGGAGGCAAGCTTGCGGCGAAGACGAGAGATATGCGCATCCAGCGTATTCGACTGGATATCTTCGCTGAACCCGTAAACGGCCTCTTCCAGAGCATGGCGCGGCACCGTGCGGCCAAGCCGGCGCGCAAGCGCCTCGAAGACCAGAATTTCCCGGCGCGGCAGTTCAAGCCGTTCACCTTCGATCAAGATGTCATGACAGCCGAAATCATAGGAAAGCCTGCCGAAATTCACCACCTCGCTGCGTAGCTCGCCGGGGCGCCTCAGGATAGCGCGCAGTCGCGCCAGCAGTTCCTCCACCGCAAAGGGTTTGACGAGGTAATCATCGGCACCGCTATCAAGACCGCCGATGCGATCCCCGAGATCGCCGCGCGCCGTCAGCACGATGACAGGCGTATCGATGCCGGCAGCCCTCAGCTTCGGAATGATCGACAAGCCGTCGCCGTCCGGAACCTGCCGGTCGAGAAGAATGACATCATAAGGGAGATTGATCGCAGCCTCTTCGGCATCGGCCAGGATCGATACGTGATCGACGATGGCATCGCGAGCCTGCAACGCAGCGCTCAGCGCCGCAGCCATTTCCGGCTCGTCTTCAAGCAACAATATCCGCAATGAACCATCCCCCAAAATGGAACGACTGCATTGCATAAGCGGATTGCGGGAAGATTGCGACCCTCTCCAGGCGACACTTCATCATTCATTGGAGAATTCGGACCAGTACGCTGTCGGTAAGAAAAGATATCGGTTAGTTTCAGCTTTCGACACCAGTCAGGTCGCAGGGGAAGGCATCGCCTCCCCCTGCGATATCCACCGTGCGGCGGCTGATAGGTAGGCTGCCGCGAACGGAGCAGTGAACACACCATACAAATGGTTTCCCGTCCGTCGTGATTTTGCAGCCGCGCCGCCATTCTCGAACCAACAGAGGTCAAGAAGGACGAGCCGTAAAGCGTCCATCTGCATCAAGCCCACCTCACTTAAGGCGGCTCACATGCAACGCCAGCAAGCTGCGATAATCCAACCCTTCCTCACGCTCGGGAAGGCCGATATCACGAAGCTGATAATTCGATAATCCGGATACATCCTCATAGATCTGCCGCCGTTTCCAGGCGACAAACAGCAGGGCGCGTGCAGTCCTCCAGGCACCGAATTTCTGGTACAGTTCATCGACAGCCGCCGTCAAACTTTCGGCAACTATAAATTGTGAATGTGTCATGGTTATTCCTAGCGCGATCACGCGACCAGGTCCTCTTGAAGCTTGACCGGCTTCAGGAGCGAATGCGTCAACGACGCACCAAATCATTCCCTCGGCAAGTCATATAGGTTTAATGGAAAAACGCCTAAGTGGCGGCAGATAAAGCTTTTTGAAGCTTTAGTTATAGAGTCGTCGCGCGGTTGGTGCAGCACACACCATGGCGATCGACGTCATTCCGCCGGAGACGTACGTAAACATATGTAGATTATGCATATCACGCCTCCTTGTTCGATTTGCGGATGCCGTAATCATACGCGAGATCCACAAATCGACAACCCCACAATTTCGAATTGCAAATATCCGGCACAATATGTTGCAGCGAAGCAACAGTGGCAGCGACGTCAAAGCGGCTGCAAGGCAGGTCCGACGATAAGCACAATTTTCTGAGCTTGCTAGAACGAATTGACGATACCGCCGCCGGTGCGCATCTGCTGCACCATGATATGGGCGTGATAATGCATGGCGCATTTGATGGCATAGATTTGCAGCACGACGGGAGAGCGCCGATGCCGCAGGAGATTGAAAAGCCGCGCGCGGTAAATGGCGCGCAAATCGGCCTCCTTCACCCGGCGCATCAGCCGGAGGAAAATCCCGACCGCCTCCAATGCCCATGTCGCGTTGAGCGCCAGCAAACGCAGCGGGTGGCGGCGCAGATGGCGTAAGCGGGTACTTTCCGGTTCGATACGCGCGTCGATGTAAAGCGCATCCAGCCGATCGAAATAGGCGGCCGGCTCATGAAGGTCGCTGAGGACAGAAAGATATCCGTCCCGCAGCGTTTCGCGCGAGAGATTGAGCGGGATGACATTGGTGCCGTAAGCGGGCGGATCGTCGTGATCGAGGCGACCTTCCTTGGCGAGGCGCGTATAGAGCGGCGTCTTCGGAATTGCCGCCAGCATGCCGATCATGGCGTTGACGATGCGCGCATCCCTGATGAAAACCCGCTGCGCATCGAAGATGGTCGCATCGTCGCTATCGAAGCCCAGGATCATGCCGCACCAGACTTCCATGCCGGTCTGCTGGATCGCGTGGATCTTGTCCAGCATCGTCCCGCCCTTGCGTAGGTTCTGCAGCTTCTTGGTTTCGCGCAGCGCTTCCTCGTTTGGCGTTTCGATGCCAATGAAGACGACGCGGATATTGGCATCGACCATCAGCTGCATCAATTCGGCATCGTCAGCAAGATCGATCGACGCCTCCGTCAGGAACGTCATCGGATAATGATGGCGCTCCTGCCAGGCGACGACATCCCGCAGCACTTCCTTGATCGCCTTCTTGTTGCCGATCAGATTGTCGTCGACGATGAAGGCCGTATCCATTCCGGATGCGAGCAGCGCTTCCATCTCGGCGATGATCTGCGTGCTGGTCTTGATGCGCGGCTTGCGGCCGAAAACCACAATGATATCGCAAAAATCGCAGGTGAAGGGACAGCCGCGCGAAAACTGGATGCTGCCGACAGCATATTCGTCCATCTTCAGAAGATCGAAGCGCGGCACGGGCACCTTGCTCATATCCGTCTTGTCGGCCTGTTCGTAGCGCCGGGCATGATGACCCTCCTGCCATTCAGCCAGGAATTTGGGCCATGTCTCCTCCGCCTCGCCGATGAAGGAGACATCGACGAGATTGCCGAAATAATCCTCCTTGACCGTAACCCAAGGTCCGCCGACGACGGTAAAACAATTGCGCCGTTTGAGCTCGGTCAGGATTTCCGTCATACGGAAGCGCTGCACGATCATGCCCGTCAGCGCAACGATATCGGCCTTCTCGCAAAGGCCGTAGTCTATAGGCTCGATATTCTCGTCCACCAAAGTGACGGTATGTTCGTCCGGCGTCAGCGCCGCCAGCAAAGGCAGGCAGGCCACCGGCAGGTTGGCCTTCACGTCGAACAGGGGCAGAGCATGCTCCATGCCCCAATAGGAGGTTTCAAAACGCGGATTGATGATGACGATATGAGCCATTGAATGGTCCGCTCCATGATATGAATCTGGTTCGGTATTGCTTTGAGCCTGTATGTCATTTGCAGCTGCATGCGACGGCCTTACGGCCGCGAAGCAGGGTCTTCCAGCATCGAGGCGGTTGTCTTAGCAGCCCTATATGAGCTCAAGATTAAATTCCGGATGCTGGCAGCGACGCAAGATCAAGGATCGAAACCCCCATTGCCTCCTGCAATCTCGGCGGCGGGCTTTCATAAGCATCGCTTGCAATGCCGTTAAAAATTTTTCGGCAGCAATGTCGAAATCGTCCCGACGCAATCGTCTTTATTCCAGACATGGCGCGAAAGCATATTATCGGATCTTTCGCACCTTGACCTGAACCGGATGAAGGGAGCTGCAAAATGAGTTCGTCCTATCGTTGGGTGATTGTCGGTGCCGGCGCGCTGATGACCTGTGTTGCGCTCGGCGCGATGTTTTCCCTGGCGATCTTTCAGGTGCCGATTGCCGCCGATACAGGCTGGTCGCATGCGGGCATCGCCGCCGCCATGACGCTGAATTTCCTGACCATGGGTCTCGGCGCCTTTGCCTGGGGTGCTGCGAGCGATCGCTTCGGCATCCGCATCGTAGTGATGATCGGTGCGTTGCTGCTTGGGCTGGCGCTCGTCCTGGCAAGTCGGGCGGGCTCGCTTCTGCAATTCCAGCTGACCTACGGTATTCTCGTCGGCCTCGCCGCCAGTGCCTTCTTCGCGCCGATGATTGCGGCAACGACCGCTTGGTTCGACGAGGGCAGAGGCCTTGCCGTGTCCCTGGTTTCAGCCGGCATGGGCGTTGCACCGATGACGGTATCGCCCTTCGCCCGTTACCTGATTTCAGCTTATGATTGGCGTTTTGCCATGCTCGTCATCGGCGTCATGGCGTGGGTTCTGCTGATACCGGCGGCACTCCTGGTGCGGCGGGCACCTGTTCTTGCAGAAGCTGCCGGCTTGGACGGGCAGAGGGAAGAGCGGAGCCTGCCACTCGGCCGGATCTTCCGCTCGCCGCAGTTTCTCGTGCTTGGCGCCACTTTTTTCGCCTGCTGCGCAGCCCATTCCGGACCGATCTTCCACATGGTAAGTTACGCCACTATTTGTGGTGTGGGGCCAATGGCAGCCGTCAGCATCTATAGCGTCGAGGGCCTTGCCGGTCTTGGCGGCCGTCTTCTTTACGGGACGCTGGCGGACAGGCTCGGTGTGAAACCGGTGCTGGTTGCGGGCCTTCTCGTGCAGGCGGCGGCACTTGCTACCTATCTGATGGTCAGTGAACTCGGCGAGTTCTATGCTTTGGCGGTCATCTTCGGCAGCGCCTATGGCGGTGTCATGCCGCTTTATGCCGTGCTCGCGCGCGAATATTTCGGACCGCGCGTCATCGGCACCGTCTTTGGCGCGGCATCGATGCTCTCGAGCATCGGCATGGCCGCCGGGCCTTTGATCGGCGGCTGGATCTTCAATACCTTCACCAATTATTCCTGGCTCTTCATCGGCTCTTCCCTGGTGGGGCTGGGGGCTGCCGCCATCGCGCTTGCCTTTCCGCCAATGCGGCGCTTGCAACTGCAGGCGGCATAAGACAGGCTGGAAGCGGCCTAAATCCGCTTCTGCGAATCCTGTCCGGGTGCATCACATTTTACCGCGCCCGGCAGAGCTTTCCCCGGCTGCAACCTCCTGCCGCCACGCTGGGGAAGGACATATTCGTATTTCTTGATGCTTACACACAGATTTCCATAAGCGGCAGCGGTTGCAGCCATTGCAATTTTCAATTTTTGGCCAACACTCACATATGCATCAGGTGCGTGATCTTCTGGGGGAGGAAATCAGGAGAGCACCCACTGGCGCGACTTTCCCGCCCATCGGCAGGAAAGTCCTGCGTAATGTCATTATGGGGGACATGACACGGGTCTTTTGACCATGTCCCTGGTGCAATTGGGAGGGTTGATTCATGGCATCCACGTCCGTGGCCGAGACGACGAGTCGAGGCATGACCAGGGAAGAGAAGAAGGTCATCTTCGCCTCCTCCCTCGGAACCGTGTTCGAATGGTACGATTTCTATCTTTACGGGTCTCTGGCCGCCTTCATCGGCACGGCCTTCTTCAGCGACTATCCGGAAGCAACCCGCAATATCTTCGCCCTGCTCGCCTTTGCCGCAGGCTTTCTGGTCCGGCCGTTCGGCGCGCTCGTCTTCGGGCGCATCGGCGACCTCGTGGGACGTAAATACACCTTCCTCGTCACGATCCTGATCATGGGTCTTTCGACCTTCCTGGTCGGCGTTCTCCCGGGTGCGGCAAGCTGGGGCATCGCCGCCCCTGTCATCCTGATCATCCTTCGCCTGTTGCAAGGCCTGGCCCTCGGCGGCGAATATGGGGGTGCTGCGACTTATGTCGCCGAACACGCGCCCGACAGCAAGCGCGGCTATTACACCTCCTGGATCCAGACCACCGCGACGCTCGGTCTGTTCCTGTCTCTGATCGTCATCCTGATCGTCCAGAATGCGCTGGGCAAAGAGGCTTTCGCGGCGTGGGGCTGGCGCATTCCCTTCCTGGTTTCCTGCCTTCTGCTCGCCATCTCCGTCTGGATCCGGCTGTCGCTCAGCGAATCGCCAGCCTTCAAGAAGATGAAGGAAGAGGGCAAGGGCTCCAAGGCTCCGCTTTCCGAGGCCTTCGGCCAGTGGAAGAATGCCAAGATCGCCTTGATCGCGCTGCTCGGCCTCACCGCCGGTCAGGCGGTCGTCTGGTATGCAGGCCAATTCTATTCATTGTTCTTCCTGCAGAACGTGCTGAAGGTCGACGGCCAGTCCGTCAACATCATGATAGCGATCGCGCTTCTGATCGGCAGCGGCTTCTTTGTGTTCTTCGGCTGGCTCTCCGATAAGATCGGCCGCAAACCGATCATCATGGCGGGCCTTGCCCTCGCCATCCTCACCTATTTCCCGCTGTTCAAGGCATTGACCAATGCCGCAAACCCCGCCCTTGCCCAAGCGGAGCAAACCATCCGGGCGACAGTGACGGCTGCTCCTGGCGATTGCACCTTCCAGTTCAATCCTGTGGGAACCGCAAAGTTCAACAATTCGTGCGATATCGCCACCTCCTTCCTGGCGAAGTCTTCCGTGCCCTATACGATTGTCGAAGGCCCAGCCGGACAACCGGCGACGATCAAGGTGGGCGACGCGACTATAACTTCCTACGACGCAACAGCGGCAGGTGCCGGTGCAGCGGCCAAGAGTGCGGCATTCACGCATGACATGAGCCTTGCCCTGCAGAAGGCCGGATTCCCGCTGGTGCGCGACCCCGCCAAGGTGCCGGATGCCAAGCTCGACGCCTTCATCGCCGCCAACCCCGAGCTGGGGCTCAATGCGGCGACCGTGCGGGCGGGCGACAAGACAGTCACCCCGGTTGCAGATCTCGTCAAGGCGAAGCTTCTGACAGCGGATCAGGCTGGCGGCGCGACCGACATGCCGGTCTACACCATACCCAAGGGTGGCGCTTTCAAAATGGTCGCCGATCCATCGGCCATCAATTGGCCGCTGACCATCCTCATCCTGACGATCCTGGTGATCTATGTGACGATGGTCTACGGCCCGATCGCCGCAATCCTGGTTGAGATGTTCCCGACCCGCATCCGCTATACCGGCATGTCGCTGCCTTATCATATCGGCAACGGCTGGTTCGGCGGCCTGCTGCCCGCAACGGTCTTCGCCATGAGCGCCGCTACGGGCGATATTTACTACGGTCTGTGGTACCCGATCGCGATCGCGGCGATGACGCTGGTCATCGGCCTCATCTTCGTTCGTGAAACCAAGGGCGTCGATCTCCACTCCATCAAGTAAACCCAAAAGGCCCGGCGTCCAGATGCGGTACGCCGGGCCTTTTCTTCGCCCCGTCAATTTCTGATCGCGCTCAAATCTCAGCTGCCGCAAAGAGCGTGCAGCAGCACCAGAAGCGAAAAGAGGACCATCAGGCCTGCCAGAAGATGCTGCAGGATCGACCAGACGCGTTTGGTTGCGGCAAGGCTTGGCCGCGTGGCGAGTGAAGCGAGATAGACCACTGTATCCATGAAAACCCCTGGCGAATATTCCCGCCGGCGCGACGTAAATACCTCACCGTCACGGAAATTGCTGATATTCAATGGCTTTATATTGTCTATAAAAATAGTAGATTAAAGGAAGAGTTTTCCTGCTCCTTCGAAATTTCGGACAAATTAAACTCCTCAGAGACAGGTCTAGGCGGGACTTGCTCGGTTCCCCCCGCCCACACGCCGAGACCCGAATGCAGTCGAACCAAGCTTGGTAAAAAATTTATTCTATAGATTAAATAAACAAAGCAAGGCGCGTCCTTTTAATTGAATGCCAGTGGCTTACGAGTACCGCTGACAATCGGTGAACCCTTGCCCATGACCTTGCTGGATGCCCAAAATCTTTCGCTTGCTTTCGGCTCGACACAGGCCTTGGCGGGTGCGTCTCTAACCGTCGATCGCGGCGAGGTCGTCGCACTGATGGGAGCGAACGGCGCCGGCAAGTCGACGCTGGTCAAAATCCTGTCGGGCATTCACCGCGCCGATTCAGGCACGATCCTATGGAACGGCGCGGATTATCGCCCCGAAAGTCCGGCCGAGGCGACGGCGCGGGGCATCGTTACAGTGCATCAATCGACCGATGTCGTCGGGGTCGCCGGCCTTTCGGTCGCAGATGCGCTGCTGCTCAACCAATATGTCGACGGACGCCAGCCCTTCTTTCTGTCGAAGCGTTCGGTGCGGCGGAAGGCAGAAGCGATCCTGTCTGAAGCCGGCTTCGACTTACCGCTCGACCGCGATTTTGGCGATCTTGGAACAGCCGACCGACAAATGGTCGCCATTGCGCGCGCCCTTTCCAACAAGGCGCAGCTGCTGATCCTGGATGAGCCGACCGCAAGCCTCTCCGGACGCGAAACGGCACGGCTTTACGATATCGTGCGTCGGCTGAAGGCCCGCGGCCTGGGCATTCTCTATATCTCGCACCGTACGGCTGATCTCGATGCGCTCGCCGATCGCGTAGTTGTGCTGCGCGGCGGCCGCAATGTCGGTGCCTTCTCGCGCCCGATCGACTTCGACGCCGCCATCGAAACCATGATTGGCCGTTCCATGAAGGCGGCTCGCCCGCATCGCCGTGAAAAATTCGAGCAGACCGTACTGGAACTTCAGGCTGCCCGGCTGCTTGCCTACAGCCCGCCGATTGATCTCAGGCTTCATGCCGGCGAGGTCGTCGCCATTACGGGCGTTCTAGGCGCCGGCAAGAGCCGGCTTCTGTCTACGCTTTTCGGCCTTGAGCGGTTTGCCTCCGGCACGGCACTTCTGGATGGCAATACATTTCAGCCCCACTCGCCCGCGGATGCAATCGCGCGCGGCGTCGTCATGGCTGCTGCCGACCGACATCGCTCCTCTCTGATGCCATCGGACTGGCCGGGGGAGAGCATTGCGGCAACGATCAGCCTGCCGCACCTGAAACGCTGGTATCCGTCTGGCTTCCTGTTTTCCGGACACGAGAGCCGCGAGGGAGAAAAGGCCATCCGACGCCTCGGCATAAAGGCGCCTGGCCCCGAGGCATCCGTCTGGTCGCTTTCCGGCGGCAATCAGCAAAAGGTCGTTCTCGCCCGCTGGGAGGCTGAACCAAGCCGGCTCATGCTTCTCGACGAGCCCTTCCAGGGGGTCGATGTCGGCGCCCGCCAGGACATTATCGCGGCCATACGTGCCCATACCGACCGCGCCACCCTGATCGCGACATCCGATCCGGAGGAGGCGCTCGAAGTCGCCGACCGGGTGCTGCTGATGGAAAATCACGGTCTCAAAGATGTCGCTGACGGGGCCACAGGCGACCGACAGAACAAGGAATTTGCCTGATGAGTGAAGGCACTGCAGAAATCCCCGAACAGATCAAGCGGGCGAACCATACGACGTCGCCGCAGGAATTCGTGCGGCGCGGAGCCGTGTTTCTGCTCCTTCTTGCCCTCGTCATCATCTTCAGTTTCGCCCAGCCCGCCTTCATCAACATCAACAATCTGATGAGCATCCTTCAGGCTGTTTCGGTCGTCGCCATCATCGGTGCCGGCGTGACGGTGACGCTCGCCATCGGCGGCTTCGATCTTTCCGTCGGGGCCGTGGCCGCCTCCAGCGTCATGGCGGCGAGCTATACGATGATCGTATGGGGTCTCAACGCCTATGAGACAGTGCCGCTGGTGCTTGCCTTCGGCGCGATCGTCGGGCTTGCCAACGCCCTGCTGATCGTCAGGCTCAAAGTGCCGGATCTGCTCGCGACCCTCTCCACCATGTTCCTGCTCACGGGGCTGCAGCTGATCCCGACAGCCGGGCGCTCGATCTCCGTGGGCTTGATCCTTCCCGACGGGACGACGGCGTCAGGCAAGGTCGACCCTGCCTTTTTGACGATCGGACGATCGAGCCTGTTCAGCATTATTCCTTTCCCCGTCATCCTCATGCTGATCGTCGCGCTCGCGCTCTATGTGCTCACCGAGCGCACGCGTCTTGGCCGTCTTCTCTACGCCACCGGCGGCAATGAAGCGGCGACCCGACTGGCCGGTGCCAATGTCGCCCGTCTGAAGACCTTTGCCTACGTGCTCTCGGGTGTTCTCGCCTCGCTTGGTGGCATTATCGTTGCCGCCCGTGTCGGCCGCGGTGATGTTTCCTCCGGCGCCTCGCTGCTGATGGATTCCGTCGCAGCCTCGCTTATCGGCTTTGCCGTCCTCGGGTTGCGCCGTCCGAACGTTCTCGGCACGACAATCGGTGCCGTCTTTGTCGGCGTGCTTCTGAACGGCCTGACGATGCTGAACGCGCCCTATTACACCCAGGACTTCATCAAGGGCGCCGTTCTCGTCGGTGCGCTCGCACTGACCTATGGAATCAGCCGCAGCAAGGCATGATGCCGCCATCCGTTCCAACCCAACACTCAATGGATTTTCAATGATCAAATTATTCAAAATCATCGCTTCGGCCGTTGTGGCCGGCTCGCTTTTCATGACCACGGCATCGGCTGCCGGCATTCCCGGCGCGCCCGCTCCTTTCGATAAAAGAACCGTCAATATCGCCGTCATCAGCTTCCTTGGCAGCGGTGACTGGCTGCAGGCCTTCGAGGCCGGCGTCAAGCGGCAGGCGGATGCGCTTGGCGTCAACCTCACCGTTTCGCAGGCCCGCAATGACAACGACACGCAGCGCAATCTCGTCGAGCAGGCGATCAATCTCGGCGTCGACGGCATCGTCATCAACAATGGCCGCCCCGAGGTTCTGAAGGATGTCGCGCAGAAGGCACTCGACAAGGGCATCAAAGTCGTTGCCTATGACGTCAACCTCGACAATCCGCAAATTCCGCAGATCGAACAGAGCGACAAGGATATGGCCAAGCTCGTGCTTGACCAGACCGTGAAGGATAAGGGTGATGGCTTCACCGGCGGTGCGGTCTACGTTGCCGGTTTCGCGCCGCTCGACCGCCGCTATGCGGTGTGGAAGGATTTCATTGCCAAGCACAATTTGAAGGAAAAGGCGGTCTGGGGTGTGGTCAATGACACCGTTCCCGCCTCCGTCGCCGACCAGACCAAGGCCGTCCTGCGCGCCAATCCGGATATTTCGGTGATCTTCACGCCATGGGATGAGTTCGCCAAGGGCGCAAAGCTCGCGATCGACGAGCTCGGCCTTTCCGCCAAGGTCAAGATCTACGGCGTCGACACGTCGACTGCCGATATCCAGCTGATGGTCGAGCCGGACAGCGCCTGGGTCGCGACGGCGGCCACGAATGCTGCCGTCGTGGGCGAAGTTTCCGTTCGCGCTGTTTCGCTCGCCATTGCCGGCCAGTCCCCGGGTCGCTCGGTTCTTCTGCAGCCGACGCTCATTACGCGTGACGATCTCATCAACAACAAGATCGGCACGATCGAAGAACTGCAGCAGAAATTCCCGGCCTTCCTGAAGAGCGATGCCGCGACGGCAGCCTGGATTCCGGCGGTCAAGAACTGAGCCTTATCAATTGCTTTCATAGGCGCCGCCCCTACGGGCGGCCCTTTTTGTTCCCCTGAGCGTGAGGCGTCCCATGGCATCGACCGACCTACCCAAACCCGACTTTGCCCGCAACATGACACTGATCGGCCATAACGATATCGGCGGCCGCGGCGATGGCTTGCAGCTGATGGTTCATCGAGGCTACGCCTATATTGCCCATCCCTGGTCCCAAGGCTTCTCGATCGTTGACGTGCGCGACCCGAAGAACTCGCAGACGGTCAATTACGTGCCGGCGCCAGCCAACACCTGGAACATCCATCTGCAGACGCATGAGAACCTGCTGCTGGTCATCAACGCGCTCGATCTCTTTGCCGACGTGGAAACCTTCACGGATGAGAAGGCCTACTACACGCAGTCCGTCGGCGAGACGGTCGCCGCCAGAAAGCGTGAGCGCGCCTGGACCACAGGCATGAGCGTGTTCGATATCTCCATTCCCGACCAGCCGCGCAAGATCGGCCAACTGGATGTCGAAGGTGTCGGCTTTCATCGGCTTTGGTATGTCGGCGGCCGCTATGCCTATGCCTCCGCGCTGCTCGACGACTTTACCGATTATATCTTCGTCACCATCGACATGGCTGATCCAACCCGGCCCGAACTTGTCGGCCAATGGTGGCTTCCCGGCATGAACAAGGCTGCGGGCGAAACACCGAATTGGGGTGATGGCAAGCGTTATGCCCTGCATCATGCACTTGTCCATGGCGATACGGCCTATGCCTGCTGGCGCGATGGCGGATTGACGCTCCTCGACATCAAAGATCATTCCGCACCCAAGCTCATCAAGCACCATAACTGGTGCCCGCCCTATGGCGGTGGCACGCATTCGCCGCTGCCGCTTCCCGGCCGCGATCTTCTTGTCGTTGCGGATGAAGCCGTGCTGGACAATGAGGAAGACGGCCGCAAGCATACCTGGGTCTTCGACATCCGCGTGCCTGAAAATCCGATCAGCATCTCGACTTTTCCGATCCCAGCTGAAGTCGACTACGTGAAGAAGGGCGGTCATTTCGGGCCGCACAATCTGCACGAAAACCGGCCCGGCTCGTTCGTCTCCGAGACCCTGATCTTTGCGACATGGCAGAATGCCGGCATCCGCGCCTTCGATATTTCCGACCCCTATCATCCGGTCGAAACCGGCGCTCTCGTTCCCGCGGGACCAACTGTCATGACGGATCGCCGCCCAGGCCGCCCGAAAGTCATCCAGTCCGCTGACGTCTTCGTCGACGCCAACGGCCTGATCTATGCGACGGACTACAATGCGGGACTTGAGATCATAGAATATGGCGGCTGATGCGCGAGCTTAGCTCTCGCAAAAGAGATCTGCCCGAAAGTTCGGGCAGATCCGTCAATCGTATCAGACGACCTCGTCATGCGAGGGCTTTTCCCAGAGATTGATGCCGCCTTCGACGGCATAACGATCGATCTCGGCGAGCTCCTCCGGGCTGAACGTCAGGTCGTTCAGGGCAGCCACGTTTTCCTCGACCTGACGCGCCGAGCTTGCACCGATCAGGGCCGACGTTACGCGCGGATCCCGAAGAACCCAGGCGATGGCAAGCTGGGCGAGCGATTGGCCGCGACGCTTGGCGATCTCGTTGAGCGCGCGGGCGCGCTCGATATTCTCTTCTTTCAAATGCTCCGGACGTAGGAAGTCCCCGCCAGGCCGGTTAACGCGGGCATCCTGCGGCACGCCGTTGAGATACTTGTTGGTGAGCAGGCCCTGGGCGAGCGGGGTGAAGGCGATAATGCCGGCACCGACTTCGTCAGAAGCAGCAAGCAAATCCTTCTCGACCCAGCGATTGAAGAGATTATAGGCCGGCTGATTGATCAGGAGTGGCACCTGGCGTTCTTTCAGGAGTGCTGCGATCTCGCGCGTCTTGTTGCCGGAATAAGATGACACGCCGACATAGAGCGCCTTGCCCTGCCTCACTGCCTGGGCCAGCGCGTCGGCGGTTTCTTCCAGCGGCGTTTCCGCGTCGAAGCGATGCGAATAGAAGATATCGACATAGTCGATGCCAAGACGCGTGAGACTCTGGTCAAGGCTGGAAAGCAACGCCTTCTTCGATCCGCCGCCCCGGCCGTACGGACCTGGCCACATATCCCAGCCCGCTTTGGAGGAGATGATCAGCTCGTCGCGATAAGCGGCCAAATCCTGCTTCAGGATATGACCGAAATTGATCTCAGCGCTTCCCGCCGGCGGGCCATAATTATTAGCAAGATCGAAATGTGTGATGCCGAGATCGAACGCCTTGAAAAGGATCGACCTTTGAACATCGAGAGCCGTCGTATCGCCGAAATTGTGCCAGAGGCCAAAGGAGATAGCGGGCAGTTTGAGGCCGCTTCGACCGACGCGGCGAAAATGGGCCGAGTCATAGCGTTCCGGATCGGGGCGGTAGGTCATCAATTGTGTTCCTGTCGATTAAATCATGCGGGGTGACGATACGGCGCACAGAATGGCAGAGAGGCATTCGATGAGAAGCCAATCCATATTTTTTATCGATGAAAGAGGAGAAGTTTTTTCCAGCACGCCATGAGCCGACATGTGGGTGACGAGGCTGACCACGTCGTCAGGCGCCTGTGCCGAAACGTGCGCGATAAAAGCCGGGGGTCACGGCAAGATGCTTGATAAATGCCCGGTGCAGGGTATCGAGGCTTGTAAAGCCCGAACGCTCGGCAATGCGGGCCAATGGCCAGTCGGAACTTTCGAGCAATGCCTTTGCCCGGTCGACCCGTGCGGCTTCGACGAATTGCGCCGGCGTCGTTCCAGTCTCCCTGCGGAAGTTGCGCGAAAATGTGCGCTCGCTCATACCGGCCCGGCTGGCAAGAGCGCCCCCTGAAAGATCCCCTGTCGGATCATCGATGATCTCATTCAGAAGCTTTCGTATTGGGGGCGTCGCATTTTCCTGAAGGGCCAGGCCGGCACTGAACTGCGATTGTCCGCCCGGCCGGCGCATGAATAGCACCATTTGCCGCGCGACAGCCAGGGCTGTCTTTGAGCCACAATCGTCTTCGACGAGCGCCAGGCACAGATCGATGCCAGCCGTAATTCCGGCCGAAGTGAAGACGGGTGGCTCCGCAACGAAGATAGCGTCCGGCTCGACATCGATTTGCGGGCGCAGCTCCTTCAACAGAGCGCAGGAATTCCAATGGGTAGTGGCGCGCTTGCCATCGAGGAAACCGCCGGCCGCCAGTATGAACGCACCGGTACAGACACTCGCCATCCGTCTAACGGATTTTGTCCTGGAGTGCAGCCAAGCGATTAGGTTAGTCCGAAATATGACCTCGCGAAGCCCTTCTTCGCTTCCACCGGCGATGATGACGGTATCGAGATCATCAGGCAGCCGCTCGAGGCGTTGGCTCTCGCCGAACATCAGCCCGCCGGCCGAACTGCTCTTGACGGTCCCGCCCGCCGGAGAGGCAAGTAGAACCTCATAGGGCGCCACACCCTCCGGCACATGGAAGTTCGCCATCGCGAAAACCTCCATCGGTCCGACGATATCGAGCGCCTGTACACCGTCATAACCAATGACGGCGATGCGCCGGGGTGAAAGTGTGAAATCCGGCATTGGCGGAAAATGCGATATCTTTGACATTTCCGCCAGATGGGTCGACCAATATTTTTGAGGGCGTGACATCACAATCCCGGACACGCGCCATGTATCGCTTCGATCTCAGAATTCTGCTTCTTTCGCTGCTCACACTTACCCTTGCGATTTTCTTTCTCGAGGGAGCTGCGACAGCAGCCGAAAACACCATTCAGCTCACTCGGCCGAAAGCCGGACGAACACGCCCCCTGATTGCCATTGCCGCTGACAACAAAGGCACGGAGACGACCGATCTCATTATCCCCTATGGCGTCATACGCAGCGCCGGCGTTGCCGATGTGGCGATTGTTTCGACGCAAGCCGGTACCGTGAACCTGATGCCGGCGCTGACAATCAAGTCAGATGCGACAATATCGGACTTTGACCGCGATCATCCCGAAGGCGCTGACATCGTCATTATTCCCGCCATGCATGACGACAGGAACCGCGACATCATCGCCTGGGTCCGGAAGCAATCCTCAAAGGGTGCAATGATCGTCTCGATCTGTGAGGGCGCTTGGCTTGCAGCAAGGGCCGGCATATTTGACGGCAAACGCGCCACGACGCATTGGTATGCCTTAGACAAGCTACACGATGCCTTCCCGCAAGCTCGGTGGGTTCGCAATCAGCGCTATGTGGTCGACGGCAATGTCGTCAGCACAACCGGCGTCACCGCCTCCATCCCCGCCTCGCTGGCGCTTGTGGAGGCTATTGCCGGCTCGCAAAAGGCGCGCTCCATCGCCACCCACATGGGCGTCGATGATTGGAGCAGCGCACATGACTCAACGCTGTTTCATATGACGACAGGCCGCCTATGGCGTTTCGCCAGCAACTACCTTGCCTTCTGGAACCATGAAACCATTCGCCTACCCGCTCAGGATGGCTTTGATGAGATTGCCCTGGCGCTGACCGCGGACGCGTGGTCGAGAACATATCGCTCACGGTCGATCGTTGCGGAAACGGCCAAATCCATCCGTTCACGCAATGGTCTGGTTCTCGTGCCGGACCTATCGTCCGACACTAATGCCTCGGTTCTGGAAGTACCAACGCTCCCCGCAGCCCAGGCGCTTGATCATACCCTCGCTCAAATCGCTGCTCGCTACGGCGTTCGCACCTCGGACATCGTCAAACTGCAGCTCGAATATCCGGTAAGATACTGAGCCGACCGCTCGCCGGCTCAGTAAAGATCGAGGCATGCCGCTGCGGCTCGAACAAAGCAGCTCTACAACAGCTTTTCCAAGGTGATCGGCAGGTCGCGAACGCGCTTGCCGGTCGCATGGAATACGGCGTTGGCAATCGCCGGCGCCACGCCGACGATGCCGACCTCGCCGACGCCCTTGCCGCCGAGCGCCGAGGCATTGAAATCCGGCACGCCGACGGAAATCACCTGGATATCCGGGATGTCGGAATTCGTCGGAACGAGGTAATCGCCGACATTGTTGTTGACGGTGCGCCCGTTGCGCTGATCGATCACGCCCTCTTCGAGAAGTGCCTGGCCGATGCCCATGATGATGCCGCCGCGCCACTGGCTTTCGACCAGCCGGGGATTGTAGAGACGGCCGCAGTCGAAGGCGGAGACCATGCGCGAGACTCGAACCGTGCCGAAATCCTCGTCGACTTGCACTTCGGCGAAATGGGCGCACCAGCTGTGCATGGAATAATCGCCCATGGTCGGACCCTGGACTCTAGCCATGGTGGTCCAGGCCTGAAGCTGCTCCTGTGCGCTCGCGCCCTCAGGCAGGGTATTGCGCCGGACTTCGATCTCCTCACGTTTCAGCGCCGACATCAGTTCCGCCAGCGTCAGCGATGGCGTCTCGCCGCGTGGCGCCACGATGCGCCCCTCGGCAAAATTCAGCGTATTCGCACCCGTATCGCGGAAGGGCGAATTGGCATCGCTGAGCGCAAGGCCGATGAGTTCGTCGCGGGCAGCGACCGCCGCCTTATGGACGGCTCCCATGATCGAGCCTGCCAGCATCGAGCCGCCGGCGATCGCCGAACCCGGTAGCCGTGAGTCGCCGAGATAGACCTCGACCTGATCCACCGGAATGCCGAAGACCTCCGCAGCGCTTTGGGCAAGGATCGTATAGGTGCCCTGCCCCATGTCGATGGCGCCGCTGACGACCTCAACCCTGCCATTCGCGAGGATGCGGATCATCGCCTCGCTCGGTGCGCGGATGACTGGGAAGGTGCCGCAGCCAATGCCCCAGCCGATCAGCGTCTTACCGTCCCGCATCGAACGCGGCGCGTGGCTGCGCCGCGACCAGCCGAAGGCTTCCGCACCTTCGGTCAGCGCCTCGCGTAGTCGGCGTGTCGACCACGGTTTGCCGGACTGATAGTCGTGATCGGCATAGTTCTTCAGCCTTATCTCGAGCGGATCCATGCCGAGCTTGTAGGCCAGTTCCTCGATCGCGCATTCGATGCCATAGGCGCTCGGGTTCTTGCCCGGGCCCCGCAAGGCGCCGGGCGTCACGCTGTTGACCGGCACGACCCGATGCTGCGAGGAGAAGTTCTCCACCTTGTAGAGGATCGAGGTTGCCGCCCCCGTCTGCTCCGGCCAGTCGGCCTCGAGCGAGGTTTCGCTGGCGCCGCGATGGACGATCGCCTGCAAGATACCATCTTCCGTCGCGCCAAGCGCGATCTTCTGTCTGGTCCCTGCACGTCCGCCGTAGCTCGTGAAATTCTGCGGGCGGGTGACCGCGAGTTTGACCGGCCGGCCTAACTTTCTTGCAGCCGCAACTGCAACCGCGCCATAAGCGAGCGGCATCCCTTTCGATCCGAAGCCGCCGCCGATGAAAGGCGAGATGATCCGGACATTCTCATAGGGCATGTCGAACCATTCGGAATACATGCGCGCCATGCCATGGGACCATTGGCTCGGCTCCCAGATCGTCAGCTGGTCGCCATCCCATTTCGCAGTCAGCCCATGCGGCTCCATCGCGACGTGATATTCGCGCGGCGTTGAATATTCAGCCTCGATCTGCACCGGGGAGGCGGCAAGTGCAGCCTCGGCATCACCCCAGGCAATCGAAAGCGGCTCCATAAGCTTGCCTTCGCCGGCATTCGGATCGTTGAGGTCGGCGACGTGCTTGCTCTCTTCATAGGTTATGCGAACCAGCCTGGCGGCCTCGGTTGCCAATTCGCGGCTTTCAGCGATCACGGCTGCAATTGACTGCCCGTTGAAGCTAACCTCCCGCGGCAGCGGATAATAGGGGCCATCAGCGGGTTTGTTTCCGCCCCAATCACCGGCAAGCTTGAGCCCAAGATCGTCCTCCGGCGTCAGCACCAGCAGCACGCCCGGCATCGCCAGTGCTGCCGAGGCATCGACGTTGACAACACGGCCAGCCGGAATCGTGCTCTGGATGAGGACGGCGTAGGCAAGGTTTTCGACCGGATATTCCAGCGCATAGGTCGCCGCACCCGTCACCTTCATCTTGCCTTCGAAGCGCGACTGACGACCGCCAACGGTGCCGTCGGAGGCGTCGCCATGCTTACGGGGTTCCATCATGGTCATGCGAGACCTCCCATTTTTAAAATGGCGCGAGCGACGACGCGCGGCGCAAGTCCGATTTTGTAATGATTGCCGCCATGATCGACGGCACCCTCCATGGCGAGCAGACTGGCTTTTTCGACAGCTTCCGAGGTGAGAGCCTTACCGATCAGCGCTTGCTCGACCTCCCGCACCCGCCAGGGCTTGGTGGCGACCCCGCCGATCGCCACGCGAATATCACGCACCGTCCTCCCATCGGCTTCAAGCTCCAGGCCGACCGCGGCACTCACGGCAGCAAACTCATAGGACTGCCGATCACGGACCTTGAGGTAGGTGGAGTTCCGGGCCGCGACGGAGGCAGGAATGGTGACGGCGGTGATGATCTCGCCGCGCTGCAGGACTGTTTCGAGGTTTGGCGTATCGCCGGGAACGAGAAAGAAATCGTCGATGCCAACTTTGCGGCTATCCGTCTCGACCACGGCGTCGAATGCGACCAGAGCAACCGCCAAATCACCGGGATAGGAGGCGATGCAGGCGTCACTGGTTCCAAGCACCGCGTGATTGCGGGTGATACCGCCGATCGCCGAACAGCCGGAACCGGGATTGCGCTTGTTGCAGGCAGGAAAGGCACCGGGATCACGAAAATAGGAACAGCGCGTGCGCTGCAGGAGATTGCCGCCGATCGTCGCCATGTTGCGAAGCTGGGCAGACGCGGCCAGAGACAGGGATTCGGAAACAGCCGGGAAAGCGGCACGGATATTCTTATGGTCGGCGACCTCGCTCATCCTGGCAAGCGCGCCGATCGTTGCACCATCGGCGGTAACGGTGATGCCGCTTATGCCGGAGAGATGGGTAATGTCTATGACGGTATCGGGCTCGCCGACACCGCATTTGGCCAGATCGAGCAGTGTCGTGCCGCCGGCAAGCAACACGGCGCCGGCCTGTTGCGCGGCCTGGGCGGCCTCGGACGTCGATGTCGCGCGCAGATAGGAGAAGTTTCGCATCATGCCACCTCCGCAGCCTGGCGCACCGCCGCAACGATGTTGTTATAGGCCCCGCACCGACAGAGATTGCCGGACATATATTCGCGGATTTCCGCATCCGAGCCGGCATGTCCCTCACGGATGCAAGCAACTGCCGACATGATCTGGCCCGGCGTGCAATAGCCGCACTGGAACGCGTCTTGCTCGATAAATGCAGCCTGCACCGGATGCAGATCGCCGCCCTCGCCGTTCAATCCCTCGATCGTCGTGATCTCGCGGCCTTCGGCCTGCGCGGCAAGCGTCAGACAGGATAGCACGCGCTTACCGTCGACATGGCAGGTGCAGGCGCCGCACTGCCCCTGATCACAGCCCTTTTTGGTGCCGGTGAGGGAAAGATGCTCGCGCAGCGCATCGAGAAGCGTCACACGCGGCTCGATATCGAGTTCGTGGCGCTGCCCGTTAATGTCGAGCGCGATATGGATGGTTCGTGTCATGATAAGCTCCTGCCATCGTCACGAAGATGAAACCTGCGGAATCTAGTGGAATCGATCCGTCGGTCTACCGGTTGCTATGGTTTCTGTTGGAAAGACGAGCCAATGGAAATCTGACGTCATGGTCGGCTCTCATCTGAATTAGAAAGTAGAGGGCGCCACAAATAAACGGAGGCGCCTCCGTTTAAATTAATAGCTGACCTATTTTCGTCAAGCCCCACTAAGCGCACAATTCTAACTTGAACCGATTGGAGGATGGCAAGAGGCAACGCTGGAGGAGCCTCTGCTATTTGTCCTCGGCACCCACCATGGCGCGCCGTGGTATTAGAGGATCTGATCGACGCCCATTCCCGAACCATCAAATCACTTGAAAAATGAGGAGTACCTCTGTTATGCTCAAGTTGAGCAATAGTAGCCAGCTTGTTGGAAACGCTACTTTTCCGCTTCCAAACGGAATTACAAGCTGCTGTTATCACTCGACTATTTTTAAAGCTGGCTTTCAGGGACAGGCTCAGCCTGTTCCAAATTCACTCACGGAGGATTTCCATGATCCATGAAATGCGCATCTACACTTGCATGCCCGGCAAGCTACCAGCGCTCCGAGAGCGCTTCGAAACGGCGACACTGGCGATCTGGAGCCGGCTCGGCATCCGCCCCCTCGGCTTCTGGACGACGATGGTCGGGCCCTCCAGCAACGACCTCATCTATTTCCTCGAATGGCAATCGCTAGAGGAGCGCCAGCGGAAATGGGCGGAATTCGTAGCCGATCCGGTCTGGAAGGAGGCTCTGGCAAAGAGCGAAGCGGCAGGCCCGATCGTTGCCAATATCGCCAGTTCGATCCTGCAACCGACTGCATTCTTTCGCTCCTTTATCTCTGGGAAGGCCGATGGTTGAAGATGAACGGGCCTATCGCAAAAGCCGGGACATGCCCGGCTTTCAAAATCTTTTCGGCAGGCGTGCTTGCCGCTTCCTATCAGCCGTTCTGATCGCCGCTATTGTCGGCAGCCGGCTCCTGTTCCTTTTCCTTCAGCACGTCCGTCAGCTTGCTGACGCCTTCAAAGCCGGCGACGGCGGCGGCGGCCTTCGTCAGGAAACCGGCATTCGGGTCGACAGCCTCAACAGCCTCGTCGGCAGCCACAGCACCTGCAACTTCTTCAATCAGCTTTCCGATACCCATTTCAAGCTCCTGATCGTTTTTGTCTGCCGCAAAGTTGCGGCGATCGAGTGTTGCGAACGCCTCGCGGCGGATGCTCAAAAGGTTTCTGCAAACGACCTTTCCTCCCTGGCGCGAGACATGGTTTCCCCGGCCCCTGCCATTTAGGCAACCAAACTGAAAGCGGCCTTAGCCCGAGATGAACCGAAACTGATGTCGCGCGATATCCGCCGCACGCATTTCCCAGATTCGACGCTTGCCATCGCCAAGCCGTCACATCAGCCTAACGGGCCTGTGCTAAGCCCTTCGGAATTTCGAAAATGCCAAATTGCTTGAACCAGGGAAATTTCCTGCCATGACATTCTCTCATCGCGTCGCGGCTCTTGCCGTTTCGTTCCTGCCTGTCCTCTTTGCGCCAGCCTTTGCCGATTCCGACGTGCTGTGGAAGATCGTCCACGACAAGTGCGCGGTGCAGACTGCACCTTGCCTGTCCGTAAACACGGCCGAGCATTACGCGATGCTGAAGGATCTTCGCGGGGTGGCCCAAGTTCTTCTGATTCCAACCGACAAGATAACCGGCATGGAGAGCGCGGCACTCCTAGACCCCGCAACGCATAACTATTTTGCCGATGCATGGGCCGAACGAGGCGACGTCGATGCCCGATTGCCGCATGCGCTTCCGCGCGACGGCCTCAGCCTGGCCGTCAATGCGCAGCAGGCCCGCTCGCAGAACCAGTTGCATATCCACGTCGATTGCTTGAGCGCCGACGCATCGGCTGCGCTCAAGGCCGATGCCGACAAGATCGGCACCGACTGGGCACCCCTTCCCGATACCATTGCCGGCCACAAGTTCTTGGCGCTCCGGGTCAAGGGCGAGACATTGGGCGACTTCAATCCTTTCCTGGCGCTTGCCAGGACATTGAAGGATCCGGCGAAGGAAATGGGCGATCACAATCTCGTGGTTGTCGGCGCCAATTTCGCCGACGGCCCCGGTTTCATTGTCCTCACCGATGTCGCAGTGCCCGGCATGGGTGGCGAAGACGTGCAGGATCACAGCTGCGCGATTACGCATTAAGATCAGGAAGTTAAGGCGTGACTAGATGGCCGCATCGCCCGCCCGGTCGGCGCGGCCGAGATCCTGCTTAGGCGGATAATGAGCTTGGAAGCCAATTTATAAATCTGGTTTCCAACGTCTATCACGTTTTAGATACTAATCTTTTTGATGCGGTCGGTTCAATGTTATAGTTCGGGTTGTGAGCCTGAGCTATGCATCATCCGTTCGTTGAGCATCCGGATCATCGAACAACGCTGGCATTGAAGGTTCACGATCGAAAGCCTCAGGAGGCACCTCATGAATCTTCAGATCAATAGCCAGTCTTATCAAGTCAATTCAGACGGTGACACACCGCTTCTGTGGATCATCCGCGACGAGCTTGGCATGACCGGCACGAAATATGGGTGCGGGCTGGCACAATGCGGTGCCTGTTCCGTTCTTGTCGATGGCGAAGTGGTGCGCTCCTGCGTAACGCCGCTCGACAGCGTCGCCGGCCGCCAGATTACGACGATCGAGGCTATCGAGGCGGACCCGGTTGGAAAGCGTGTCGTCGCCGCCTGGGTCAAGCATCAGGTTCCGCAATGCGGCTACTGCCAATCGGGACAAGTCGTGGCTGCGACTGCGCTCCTTAAAGAAACACCCAATCCCTCCGATGACGAGATCGCCGCGGCGATGATCAATCTCTGTCGATGCGGCACCTACAACGCGATCAAGGCGGCGGTCAAAGACCTCTCCTCCAAGGAAGGAGAGACGCTATGACCGAAACCAGCCGCAATCTCGTCCCCGACGATGAGTTTCCCACAGGAGCTCCGGTCAACATCTCACGCCGTCACTTTCTCCTGACATCAGCGGGTGCCGCGGCAGGCGCTTTCGTCCTCGGCTTCGGTGTCCCGGTTGGCCGCGCCCGCGCCCAGCAGGCGGCGAACCCGATGCCTCCAGGCACCCGCGTTCCCGCCTTTCTCGAAATCCGCCCGGACAGCAACATCCGTTTCATGAGCCCCTTTGTCGAAGGCGGGCAAGGCGTCTTCACTGCGATGGCGCAGATCGTCGGCGAAGAACTCGATGCCGATCCGAAGACCTTCATTGTCGAAAATGCGCCGACAGGTAGCGACTATCTTGTCGTGCACGGCAAGATGCGCATTACTGGCGGCAGCATGTCGGTGCGCACCAGCTATGAGACCATGCGCCGGCTCGGCGCGCTCGCCCGCAACATGATCCTGCAAGCAGCCGCCAAGCGCCTGAATGCGCCCATCGCCGAGCTGACCACAGAGCCGGGCCGCGTGATCCATACCGCATCGGGCCGCAGCCTCGCCTATGGCGACGTTGCGAGCGAAGCGCTGGATCTGCCGGTTCCTGCCCCCGAGAGCGTGGCGCTTCGGGACCCAAGTCAATTCCGCTGGATCGGCAAACCGGTCGAGCGGCTGGATATGCATGATAAGTCGACAGGCAAGGCAGTCTACGCCATCGATTGCAAGGTTGACGGCATGTTGCATGCCGCCGTCCAGCACGCTCCTCGCCTCGGCCTGACCATCGGCAAGATCCGCAACGAAGAGCAGCTCAAGGCGATGCCGGGTGTTCATTCCGTCCATAGCCTGCCCGGCGCTGTTGCCGTCGTCGCCGAACGCTGGTGGAATGCCAAGCGGGCAGCCGAGGCCGCCCAGGTCGATTGGCGCGAGCCCGGCTCGGACACCAATCCTGAGCTCCGCTATATGCCTGCGGATTTTTCAACCACGGCCTTCAACGACAAGCTCGCCAACGAACCGGGCAATGGCAAGGAAGCGGAGAATGTCGGCGATATCGCCAAGGCTTTCGACGGCGCCAAGACCGTCATTTCCGCCACCTACAGGAGCCAGTATCTGCATCATGCGCAGCTGGAGCCGCCATCGACCCTGGCCCGCTTCAACCCGGACGGCAGTCTCGAACTCTGGATGCCCAACCAGGCGCCCGAGCAATTCCAGGCCGACATAGCCAAGCTGACCGGCCTCGATCCATCGAAGGTGATAATCCACAGCCCCATTCTGGGCGGCTTCTTCGGCCGGCATTTCCTGTATCCATCGGCCAATCCCTATCCGCAGGCCATCCAGCTTGCAAAGGAAGTCGGGCGGCCGGTCAAGCTCATCTGGAGCCGCGAGGAGGAGTTTCTGCGCGATCCGATGCGTCCGATGGCGGCCGTGCGCTTCCGCGGCGCACTCGATGCCAACGGCATGCCGGTGGCACTCGAGGCCATCAGCGCTTGCGAGGGACCGACGGAGGGCGTTTACGGTCACAAGGAGGATTCGCTGGATCCGACGGCCCTGGAAGGCCTTGCCGGCAAATCCTATGCAATCCCGAACTACCGCATCGCGCAGATCTACGTCAAAAACCCGACGACGCTCGCCTATTGGCGCTCTGTCGGCAATTCCATGAACGACTTTTTCTACGAGACCTTCCTCGACGAGTTGGCGGACAAGGGCGGGCAGGACCCCTATGAGCTGCGCCTCAAGCTGCTGCAAAAGAACGAGCGGCTGAGCAATCTCCTGAAGGCGGCCGGCGATCTCTCCGGCGGCTGGAAGCGGGGTCCCTTCACGGCAGACGACGGTTCGCGGCGCGCGCGCGGCGTTGCCATGGCCTCTCCGTTCGGTAGCCATACGGCGGCGATCGCCGAAGTGTCGATCCGCAATGGCCAGGTCGTCGTTCATGACGTCTGGGAGGCGATCGACCCCGGCAGCATCGTCAATCCGGCAATCATCGAAGCGCAGGTCAATTCGGCGACCGCACTCGGAATGTCGCAGGTGCTGATGGAGGAAGCCGTCTACAAGAACGGTGAGCCGGTGGCGCGCAATTACGACCTCTATCCGATCCTGCCGCCGGATCGCATGGCGCGCGTTCATGTCCGCATCGTCGAAAGCGGGGCGGAAATGGGCGGCATCGGTGAGCCGGGCTTGCCTGCCATCCCGCCGGCAGTCGCCAATGCCGTTTCCACCCTGACGGGCAAGCGGATACGCAGCATGCCTCTCTCCAACTACACCTTTGAAAGCTGAGGTGCAGCACTCGCCGTGCCAGGCACGTATCCGGCTTTCGGCTCATTTCTGGTCCGAGAGCCGGGTTGGTTGGCTTCCGCCTGACAGAATACGAAATCCCAAAGCAAAGACATGGGGGCACCCTCTTGAAGAAACTTCTTCTGGTTCTTCTCCTGATTATCGTGCTTGTGGCCGGCGGCGTCGCATGGTTCGTCACGCGCACGCCGGCATCTCCCTTCGACAATGTCGCCGCGATACAGGCGCCTTCGGAGGACCTGCTGCGGCACGGCGAATATGTCGCGCGCCTCGGCGACTGCGTCGCCTGCCACAGCACGCCCAAGAGCGCTCCCTTCGCCGGGGGGCTGGAAATGGGGACGCCACTCGGCTCCATCTTCACGACCAACATCACCCCGGAGAAGGAAACCGGGATCGGCAACTATACGCTCGCCGATTTCGATCGCGCCGTCCGCCAGGGTGTTGCGCGCGACGGGCATCGCCTCTATCCGGCCATGCCCTATCCTTCCTATGTGAAGATGAGCGACGACGACATTCGTGCGCTCTACGCCTATTTCATGAATAGGGTCGAGCCTGTGAAGCAGGCGGACAGACCCTCCGATATCAAGTGGCCGATGAACATGCGCTGGCCTTTGGCGCTCTGGAACGCCGTTTTCACCGAAGGCGGCACCTATCAGCCGAAAACGGCCGGCGACGACCAGTGGAACCGTGGCGCCTACCTCCTGCAGGGGCCGGGACACTGCGGCAGCTGCCATACACCGCGCGCCATTACGATGGCGGAAAAGGCGCTGGATGAGAGCAGTCCGCTCTATCTTTCCGGCGCTCTTCTCGACGGCTGGTATGCGCCAAGCCTGCGCGGCGATCCCAATACCGGCCTTGGCCGCTGGAGCGAGGACGACATATTCGCCTTCCTCAAGAGCGGCAGGAACGGTCACGCCGTCGTCTTCGGTTCCATGGCGGATGCCTTCAACAATTCGACACAGTTCATGACGGACGACGACCTGAAGGCGATAAGCCACTACCTGAAATCCCTGCCCGGCGATCCCGCCCGCGACGGCACGCCCTGGCAATACGACGAAGGTACCGCCCAGACCGTATCGCTTTCCAACCGTGAGCAGATTCCGGGCGCCCAGACTTTCGTTGCAAAATGCAGCTTCTGCCACGGCATCGACGGGCGCGGAAAGCAGCAATGGATCCCGCCGCTCGCTGGCTCTGCCGCTTCGCTTGCGAAGGAAAACGCTTCCCAGATCAATGTGACGCTGAACGGTTCCAGCCGCGTCGTGGCGAACGGCATTCCGGACGCCTATCGCATGCCGCCCTTCCGCCAGCAGCTTTCGGACCAGCAGATTGCCGATGTCCTGACATTCGTGCGCTCTTCCTGGGGAAATCACGGCGGAGCGGTTGCAGCAAACGATGTGAAGGCGCTGCGCGAGCATACGGACCCGGCAAGCAGCAGCCCGATCATATTGCAGATGCGGTAGCTTCCCAGCGAGAGCTGGCCTTTGCGGGCGACAGAAGGGTACATCGCGCAACGTCACGAAGCGTTTTACGGTCCCTGCCGGGCAGCAGGGACCGTATATCATTCAGTTGAATGCGACGGTGCGTATTCTACGGAGCGAGAGCGGGATCAACAGGCCAGCGACCGCAGCGGCAGTGCCCTCCAGGAAGACGCTGCCATGGCCCGCCCGGTCGGCCAAAAGGCCGGCAAACCCGGGCTCGCGAAGCTGAGCGTCAGCCAAGGAAAGCTTCAGGTTTGCGAGATCGGTTCAGATTTATTCAGCGACAGGACCGCACCAGCCGGGCAGGTAATCGGCATCCTTGCTCTTGGCAAGCTGATGTGCCTTTTCCAGCGCGGCCTTGAAATCTTTATCGAGATCCTTGCGCTTGATGCGGCGACGCAAGAAATCCGCCCAGAGAAATTCGCTGAACGGCGTCGTGTCCTTGGCATAGCCGCCGACATGTCGCAGCTCGCCGGCAAGCGAACGATAGGGATCGTCGATCAGATCCTTGATGCTCTTCGGGATATCTTCATAGCCGCGCCGCTTCCCCTCTTCGTCGAATGGGTGCATCCAGTCATGACAGTCCATGACAAACCAGAAGGAGTCCCGATCGAGCCGGGAGAGATCGGCGACCGTCGTGACGAGAACATCCTTCACCCCTTCCTCGTAAAGCGCGAGGGAAAGATGGTGATGATCGATGACATAGTATTTTCCGCGCGGTCCGCGAATGGTCGGTACCATGTGATTTCCGAGGAACTCACCAGCCTTGTCCCCCGCTGCTTCCGCCTTGAGGCGCCAGGCCTTACGCTTGGCCTTGACCTCGCGCATGCCGACGGTGATCTGGGTGGGTCTCAATTCCTCGATGGGGACTGGATGCAGGATCGGTTCACGCAGCGTAACCATTTGAAAGCTCTCCGCAAAGGCAGGACAATCCCAACCTAACATAACCGGCCGATCCGGCAAGATCGACGCTTTGTGCTCCTCAAACAACCGGCAGCAAGTTTAGAGCAGCCGGCCCTATGAGGCACAGTTGATGCTTGGATTTTATCAACCTCATGCGGCTTTCTTGATCACGGTGAACTGCGAACGCCTGTAGAAGGCCAGCATTTCCCGCTCGAAACTCTCAACGGCAAGCAGGACCCACGGCTCGTACTGGCTCTTGCGGGAGCGCATCCTGCGTCGGCCATCCAGGTCGAGCATTCCTCGCAGCGCCCAATCTACCAACCCCATCCCATCACTCTCACCCCGATCAGGTCCATTCGCCGTCCGCCTTACCAGCCTCGATCGCGTTCGGCGGCACGGCCAACCCTAAATAGGTAAACGCTGATCGAAGGAAAGGTGAAGAAACGTTGTGTTAAGGTTTGTAACATGCGTTTGCCGGGAACTGTCGCATTGCGGCGACACCTGCGGCAGAACCGCTTGGCGAACATCGGAAGCAGGATTGAACGACAGTGTTGGCGAAGCCTTGCGTGCCCCTCAAATGACGCCTGTACGAGATTGCCGAGGCCAGATTCCGTCGCGGTAGGGTCATCGGAACATCAGGCGCGTGAAGTAGCGATCGACTGCCCGCGAATTCACGCTGATCCAGCGCCAGATCACGATCATGGCAAAGATGGTCAGAAGCCATGCGAGCATGACATCCGACAGGAAATGAGCACCGAAGATCACTCGGTTGAATGCCACGAACAGCGAGCATGGCACCAGGATCGCCGCGGCAATCCATCTGTGCCGCGCAGGCACGAGTATCAACATGGACAGCGCCGCCGCAGCTGCGGCGGCTTCACCGGAAGGAAAGGAACAATTGCGGCTGCACGCCCCCGAGAACTGCCAGACCGGTGTAAAATCCGCCGTGCCCCCGAATTCGATCAGGTTACGCGGGCGCACGCGTCCGATTGCGGCTTTCAGCGTCTGCACGATCAATAACGGCCCGGCGGCAAAGCTCAGAAGCACGAACAATGGCTTGTGGGGAGGGCAAAATCGTAATCTCCGCGGCAAGAAGACATGCAGAACCACGATCACACTCATGGCACCGAGAATATAGGGTTGGCTTTGGCGAGCGATGTCCCTCACCGCTTTCAGCCAGAGATTCTCCGCCAGCCAGAAAGCATGCCCATGGGCAAACAAGCGCGCAACAGCCAGATCGAGCTTCGGAAAGACCACAAAGACAAAGCTAGTCCAGACGATCATCATGCCGATAACAGCCAATCCGCTATCGGCAGTTGCCTGCGGCTGACGCGGCCGCATTTGATCGGAGCCGGAGCTCCATGAGTTCGATGCAAATTTCCACATGCCATGTCTCCAGAGGCGGAACGGCGCCAAGCTGAAGCGCGATTGTCAAGAAATGACGAAGATAGCATGAAGGCTCTGTTCAGAAACGACCATCGGACGGACGGAAAGTCGTTTGGAAATTGCGGAAGCGGGCTTTGTCCGCAATAGTAAGCTTCGAGCGACGAAGTCGAACGGAAAAACGGAAGAAGCACGGGGCGCTAGGGGTGGATAACAGTCTCGTTCTCATCGTGGAGGATGAACCAGCAATCGCACAGATACTCGAGGGTTATCTGACGCGGGACGGCTTTCGCACGGTTCGCGCCGGCGATGGTGAAACCGCGCTGCAGCACCATGCGCTTTTGAAGCCGGATCTCGTGCTGCTGGACGTTCGCCTGCCGAAACTGGATGGCTTCGGCGTGCTAGGCCGGCTGCGCCAGGCGGGCTCGACGCCGGTCATCATGGTTACGGCTGTCGCTGACGACATAGACCGCCTGAGCGGGTTGCGCCTCGGTGCCGACGACTACATCGTCAAGCCGTTTAACCCGCAGGAGGTCGTCGCACGCGTGAGAGCCGTGCTGCGCCGCACACATGGCGATCGGGCTGAAGCCATCAAGCGCTTCGGCGCGCTGGAGGTTGATTTCGGCAGCTATACCGTCTTCATAAACAAGGACGAGCACCGCGTTGCATTGCCGCTGACGCTCAGCGAATTCCGCATCCTCGCCTATATGATCCGCCATCCAACCCAGGCTTTCGCGCGTGCCGATATTCTCGATGCCTGCCTGCCGGAAAGCGATGCTCTGGTACGTACCGTCGATACCCACATCTCCAATCTCCGGCGCAAACTGGAGGAAATGGGGCAGATCGGCTTCTTTCCTGCCGTGCGTGGTATTGGCTATCGCTTTTCGGACCCAAGATGAAGAAGCCGAGATTTCCGAGCGCACCGCTTGCCACGCTCACCGCCGTCGTCACGACGATCATGCTGCTGCTCAGCGTTGGCCTGACCTATCTGGGGGTCATTTCGTATACCAACCATCTGGAGCAGAGCATCACCGATGCTCTGCCACCTAAAGCGGCTGCGACCTACAAGATGCTGAGCGAGAACAAGGTTCCCGATGGAGATTCCCTCAAATTCCTAGTCGAAAACCTCATTTCGATGAACGAGCCGACGGATTTCCAGGTGCAGCTTTCCGTGCTCGTCTTCGGTCTGCTTTCCGCCCTTCTCTGCGCCGTGATCGGCGTCTTCCTGGCGCGTCGGCTCACACATCCGCTCGAGGAACTCACCTCTGCCGCGGAGTGCCTTAAATCAGGCAATTTCTCCGTCCGCGTCCCCGCCTCCTATCGAAGCGCCCGGGAAGTCGCGAGCCTTGTCGAAACCTTCAATGCTCTTGCGACCAGCCTGGAGACGATGGAGGAACGATTGCGTTTCAACAACATGGCGGTTGCGCACGAGCTGCGCACGCCGTTGACCATCCTGCAGGGATCACTGCAAAGCATGCTCGACGGCGTATTTCCGATGGACCGGAAAATCATTTCCGATCTCCTCCTGCAGGTCGAAGGCCTGGGGCGGGTTGTTGAAGACCTGCGCACCCTGTCGCTCGCTATCGGCCAGAAGCTAGTGGTGGAGCGCCAGCGCATCGACGCATCGCAATTGGTCGAGACTGTCATCGCCACCGCAAAGCCCATGCTGGAGGCCAGCGGACTGCAGGTCGAAAAGGAGCTGAAACCCGCCTGGATTTCAGCCGACTCCCCGCGTATCCGCCAGGCTATATTGGCGCTTTTCGAAAATGCATGCCGCTATGCTGCAGAGGGTGGCTCACTGCGATGCGAGACCGAGCAGGTGGCGGACGATAGCGTCATCATCCGCGTTCTCGATCATGGCCCCGGATTTCCGCTGGATATGGATGCCGTCGCCGTAAACCCGTTCTGGCGCGGCGACCCCTCGCGTTCGCGCGCCACCGGCGGCACCGGGCTGGGGTTATCCGTGGTGCAGGCAATCGCACTTGCCCATGGCGGGCAATTGGAATTCGCTAACCGGCCGGAAGGCGGCGCGATGGTATCAATCCATTTGACGGACAGGGGCATGCTGGGAGAAGCACAAGGTTTCGGAGAGTCGGAAACAGCCTCCCGCCAATGCCGGCTTTGCTGAGCAAAACCATGGTGGCCGAGCGGACCCTCAGTGGAAGAGTTCGCCGATATTAAGGAACCACGACCTTTTCTGGCTGCGCATGTCGACCGCGCCGACCGATCGCCGGCGCGGTCCGGCCCGCCATCAGCCCAGGAAAGCACGAATTTCGGCCGCGATTTCGGCTGCATGCGTTTCGAGAGCAAAATGGCCCGTATCGAAGAATTTGACGACGGCCTCGGGAATATCCCGGCGATAAGCCTCGGCACCCGGCGGCAGGAAGAAGGGATCGTGCTTGCCCCAGACTGCGAGCAGACGCGGCTTGTAGGTTCTGAAGTAGCTCTGGAATGTCGGGTAGAGAGCAACGTTACTCTTGTAATCGCCGAAGAGATCGAGCTGCACCTTCTCCGCACCAGGGCGCGACATATAGAGACTATCGAGCGAATAGCCATCCGGTGAGACCTTGGCGACATCCGGAACGCCGTGGGTGTACTGCCAGGCGGTTGCCTCCGGCGCAAGCGCCGCCTTCAGCGCGTTTCGGTTTTCCTCGGAGGCTTCGCGCCAGTAGGCCTGGATTGGATTCCACTCCTCACTCAGACCCTCCTCGTAGGCATTGCCGTTCTGCGAAATGATCGCCGTGATCCGCTCCGGATGCTTGACAGCCAGCCGGAACCCGGTCGGAGCACCATAATCGAACACATAGACGGCATAACGGTCGAAGCCGATGACTTCCGTAAAGCGGTCGATCGTGTCAGCAATGCTGTCGAACGTGTTGCTTCCCTTCGGGGCATCGGATTGTCCGAAACCCGGTAGATCCGGGGCGATGATATGGTAGCGATCGGCCAGGAGCGGAATGAGATCGCGGAACATGTGGCTGGAAGTGGGGAAGCCGTGCAGCAGCAGAAGCTTGGCTGCGCCCGCCGCGCCTGTCTCACGATAGAAGACCTTAACGCCTTCGATATTGACGCTGTGATAGCTGATACCAGTCATGATGAGGTCCTTTTGTAACTCTTGTAATCGTCATTTAAGGGTTATCTTTTGAAAGCTGAGGTCGCGCGCCGGCACCTGGAGCGGTGCTGCCGATGGCAGCCAGTGCCGTGTTCTGCAACAGCCAAGACCCGCCATCGCGAACATCACCGCTAATGCAAGTTGCTTCTGCGATGACATCAACTTTCTTTTAAGAGCTTGACGTGAATAACCCCTAAAATGACAGCAACAGGGTTACGCCTAATGGGAATAACTTGTCAACAGCCTTTTGATAGGTTATGTAGTCAATATCTTTTCGAGCGGCCTTTCAATATTCCTGTCGGCCGGAACAGGAGCAGTCGATGGACAACCATTCACCCGCCATCTTCGTTGGCGACGCGCTGGGACTGGATTTCCTCAATTCAGTCGCAACGCCTGTGGATACGCCGATCGA
Organism: Rhizobium sp. No.120; assembly: GCF_054558365.1. Lineage (NCBI taxonomy): Bacteria > Pseudomonadati > Pseudomonadota > Alphaproteobacteria > Hyphomicrobiales > Rhizobiaceae > Rhizobium > Rhizobium sp. No.120. The sequence continues at coordinate 91,668 of NZ_BAAJNQ010000004.1, read as the reverse complement.
CTGGATCGGCGACGGAGAGGGTTTGCTGCGCTGGCTGGAACAGGCGGACCTGGTGCCGCGGGAAACACTTGCGGCCATGCGCGAACAGGCATTGCCCGGCGAGCTCGATAAGGTCGCCGATCAGGCAAGAAGCCTGCGTGAATGGTTCAGAGCCTTCGTAAACTCCCACAAGGGAAAGCCCCTGACATCGGATGCCCTGAACAATGTGGAACCGCTGAACCGCCTGCTGGAACGAGATGAAGGTTTTAGCCGGATTGTCGCAAGAAAGTCGGGCGAAGGCAGCGAACTCAGCTTTCAGCCCATGCGCAAATGGCGTTCGCCGGAATCGCTGCTATTGCCGATCGGCGAGGCGCTGGGGCGTTTTGTCTGCACGGAGGATTTTTCCGATGTAAAGGCTTGCGAGGGCCATGCGTGTACCTTGATGTTCGTTGACCATACGCGCGGGCGCCGTAGACGCTGGTGCAGCATGGCAATGTGCGGCAACCGCGCCAAGCAAGCGGCGCATCGGCATCGGCTCAAGCAGAGCTGAGATTCGGCCGCCCGGCGGGCGGGATTGACATAAGATTATAGACTGCGATGGTCCATGAGTCCCCCAAACCGGTGCAATTGTTCGCAGTAGCGATTTGGCGCAGCATCGGCCTCACACCGGGTCTTCCCGGTGCAGATCGTGAATAGCGACCGCATCGTCGCTGAAGGGCGGCAGCAGCCAGTCGGTGTGGCGCAGCGTGCGCTTCGTGTCCTCGAGGCCCATGTCCCAATGCTCGCGCATCGACGTGCCGGAAAACTCGTAATCCTTGGCGTGACCTTCGTAGTTCTTGTGCTGATAGATCAGGTGCACGATGTTGACGACGCCGGCATCGGAATAATCGGCAATCAACTCCTCTTCTTCCGCGGTCAACTGATCCTTTGGAACACGCTTTAAGGCGCTCAAGAGCTTCATCTTCAGTCCGTGAATGCGCTTGAAATTATCTGTGTTTTGCCGTGTGCGGCTCGAATACATGATGTCCTTGTGGCGCGACAGCACATCCGGCATGCTGCGCGGCAGGACGCCGCGCGCGCTGAACAGATCCACCTGGAAGACCAGCGAGCTGCGATCCTCTTCCTGATCGAGCAGATATTGGAGCGGCGTGTTGGAGACGATGCCGCCATCCCAGTAGTATTCGCCCTCGATGCGGATGGACGGGAGGGCCGGCGGAAGGGCGCCGCTCGCCATGATATGCTCGGGGCCGATGCGGATATGGTCGGTGTCGAAATAGACGAAATTGCCGGTGCGGACATTCACCGCGCCGACACTGAAACGCTTCTTGCCGTCATTCAGCACGTCGAAATCAATCAACATCTCCAGCGTCTTCTTCAGCTCCGAAGAGTCGTAGAAGCTGGTCGCACCTTCCGCACCCGGCAGCTCCAGCCAGGGATTGGGAAAGCGCGGCTTGAAGAAGCCGGGCTGCCCCATGGTCATCGTCATCCAGGAACTGGTGCGATTACGGATATCACGGAAGAAATCGCCTTCGGGCGTATAGGCCCAGATCTTGCGGCCGGAAATGATCTGCCAGAATTGCTCCAGGCGCTGCAGGCGCCGGCCGGGCTCGTTGCCGGCGATAATCGCGGCATTGACCGCGCCGATCGAGACACCAGAAAGCCAGGTCGGCTCGCATCCGGCTTCGGCAAGCGCCTGGTAGACACCGGCCTGATAGGCGCCGAGCGCGCCGCCGCCCTGGAAGACCAGGGCAACGCGGTCATATTGCGCGGTAATTTCCGGGATGGTCGGGGCTGCGGCCTTGGTGTTTCGTTCAAGCACGATCCGTCTCCAGCATGAAATAGCAATGAGGTTTGGTTATCTGCGCTCTGCGAGATAGTCGTGAACGACTTCGCCAAGCCCGAGCGTCAGATCGGCGGTGAAGTGAACTGCGGAAACCACTTCCAGCACGGGCAACCGCGCAACATCCGCCATGACATGTGGCCGAAGATCGAGGGCGGCAGGCGAAGTCCAGGCTTCCTTGATGGTGATATCGGTCAGATAGTAACGCACCAGCTCGCAGATGCGCGGCGTGGCATCGACATGCGGCACGATCTTGATCAGGAAATTGGGCTCCGAGAGAGCGGACAGAAGCGGTCCCTGGTCGATCGGTTTGTGCTTGTAACCCATCGTCCCCGTGGCGCAGAGGACGCTGCCGTAATGCAGCGTGCCGACGATGACCTCGCCCTCGTTGACGATCTTCGGGCTGGCAAGCTTCTTCGGAAAGCCCCAGATCTCGCGGCCGCCGGTGATCGGCGCATCGTCATCGAGATACATGGAGTGAACATAGCCGCCCTTTTGCCCGCGATAGGTAACAGGGATGACTTGTCCGGTCTCGGTGTAATCACCAAAACCAGTGGAATCGGGCATGCGGATGAATTCATATTTCACCAGCGGCTCGTCGATTTCGAGCGGCGCCGGTACGACGGCTTCAAGGGCCTCGCGCGTGGTGCGATAGGTGATGATGATATATTCGCGATCGAAGAACCGATAAGGCCCTGGAGGATAGGAAGGATTGGTCAGCGGCATCGCATAGGCATGCTTGAGAATGTCTTCGACCTTCATCGTATTGTCCGTCGTTGGAGGAAATCGCCGGTACCGGAGCGAAAACTTGCATGGTTGCATGACAGTGAAGTGTCAGCTGTCGAAGGGTTGCGGCGAGAGGCGAAACCGCACTGTTATCAAAGCGACATACGAGGCTGGCAGTGTGCACTCACCTCAGCTTTTTCCATTTACTCAACCATGTCATAGACATTGCAGGAGTTGCATCATGGGTTCGTTGACTTCGAAGAATGCGCTGGTCACCGGTTCTACGAGCGGAATCGGTCTTGCGATTGCGCGTGCCTTTGCTGCTGAAGGCGCGAACGTGACGATCAACGGCCTCGGCGATGCCGATGCAATCGAAAAGGAACGCGCAGCCATCGAAGCCGATTTCGGCGTGAAGTGCCGCTACGCCGGCGCCAATATGATGAATGGGGAAGAAGTCACTGCCATGGTGCGTGAAGCCGAGGAAGCGTTCGGCAGCCTCGATATTCTCGTCAACAATGCCGGCATCCAATTCGTGGCTCCGATCGAGGAATTTCCCGACGACAAATGGGAAGCGATCATCCGCATCAACCTGCTTGCCGCCTTCTACGCCATCAAGGCTGCCATCCCCGGCATGAAGGCGCGCAAATGGGGCCGCATCATCAACACGTCCTCGGCGCATGCGCTGGTCGCCTCGCCTTTCAAGTCGGCCTATGTTTCGGCCAAGCACGGCATTACCGGCCTCACCAAGACCATCGCGCTCGAAGCCGCGCAGGACGGCGTCACGGTCAACTCCATCGCGCCCGGCTACGTCTGGACACCGCTCGTCGAAAAGCAGATTCCCGAGACGATGAAAGCGCGCAATATGACCGAAGAGCAGGTCAAGCACGATGTGCTGCTGGCCGCCCAGCCGACAAAGGAATTCGTCACCGTCGATGAAGTGGCCGCCATCGCCGTCTTCCTCTGTGGCGACGCCGCTAAGCAGATTACCGGCACGACGCTTTCCGTCGATGGCGGCTGGACCGCCGAATAATGCCGAGACATAGCTGGCGCATATTTGCCGAATGCGCCGATTTTGCCGCCGCGAGCCGCAGTAGCATCAACATGAAAACAGAGCAGGAGGCACACAATGACCGAAGAAAACCAGGATCCGCTCAGCCGCATCAAGGATGAGATCGTCGACAGCTTCGACGAAGAGCTGGAGATGCAGCTCGAAGAGGATCGGCTTGATGAGCTGGTGGCCGAGGGCCTGATCAGCGAGGGCGAGGCGACGCTTGATCGGCGTGTCTATTTTCGCGAACTCTTCCGTCTTCAGCATGAGCTCGTGCGCCTGCAGGATTGGGTGCAGTACAAGAAACTCAAGGTCGTCGTGTTGTTCGAGGGCCGCGATTCTGCGGGCAAGGGCGGCGCCATCAAGCGCGTTACGCAGCGCCTCAATCCGCGCGTCTGCCGCGTGGTCGCATTGCCAGCACCGACCGAGCGCGAACGGCACCAGTGGTATTTCCAACGCTATGCCGCACACCTGCCGACGGCTGGCGAAATGGTGCTGTTCGACCGCAGCTGGTATAACCGCGCCGGGGTCGAACGCGTCATGGGCTTCTGCTCACCGGAGGAGCTGGAAGAGTTCTTCCGCTCCGTGCCGGATTTCGAGCGCATGCTGGTTCGCTCCGGCATCATTCTGCTGAAATACTGGTTCTCGATCACCGACGAGGAGCAGGAATTCCGCTTCAACATGCGCATTCAGGACCCGCTGAAGCAGTGGAAGCTTTCGCCGATGGACCTCCAGAGCCGCGTGCATTGGGAAGAATATACCAAGGCCAAGGAAGAGATGCTGGAGCGCACCCATATTCCGGAAGCGCCGTGGTGGGTCGTCCACGCCGTCGACAAGAAGAAGGCGCGCCTCAATTGCATCGCCCATCTTCTGAGTCAGATCCCTTACGAAAGCGTACCGAAGCCGGAAATCGTGCTGCCGGAACGCATGCGCAATGCAGACTATCACCGTACGCCCGTACCGCCGGAAATGTACGTGCCGGAAATCTACTGATCAGGACCGATGAGGGGTCCGCTTGCGGCAGGCCCCTCCAAAGGATTACTTGAAAAACGAAATCCCTTTAACTCCGCCCATCGGAAAGCAAGGCCGGTTCAAAGTCAGACCGGGCGGTAAGCCCATTCGGATATGGCACCCAAGCCCAGCCGCTGCAAGAGTTCATAGGCGACACGCCGATTGATGGGATTGTGCAGCCTGAGGACTTTCGAGCCGAGAAAATCCATCTCCGCATGCTCGAACGGCAGAAGATGCCGTGCCTTGCCAAGCGCGGCTCGATAGAGCTCATGAAAGTCGCGCCGGCAGACATAGGTCTTGTACTTCGTCATGCAGAAGGCAGCAAAGGTATCGCTGTTTCTGCGCAGAAAATCCGAAACGCCGACCGTCACTTCCGGCCAGGCGGGATTGAACGTATCGTCGAAGGCGATGATGCCGTGATCAGCCAATACGCTCTTCGCCAACCGGCTATCGGCGACGATATGGCGAAGCAAATGTCCTCCATCGATACTGAAAAAACGAACCTGCCCAACCTTGTCGATGATGGCCTGCGGATCGAGCCCGGTGCTATCGCCTGTTATGACGAGGTTTTCATCGACTGGAATGCCCAGTGATCTCCCGTTGTCGAGAAAGCGTTGATATTGCGCACCATCCGCTTCTATGTCGAAAAGATCGATCGCAAGCACGTTGTCATCGGGTGCGCTGATCTTGCGCAGCAAAAAATAGGACCGCCCATAATAAACGCCGATTTCGGCGAGGCCGCCGTAAAGTTTCTCCTGCCTTTGTTTTTCGATCAACGAGAGGAAGACAAGCGCATCCGGTGGGTCGATATAACCATCGATTTTCTGAAGATCGCGAAACACAAATTTTCGAACGCCCGATTTCAAATGTAAACCTCACTGGTTCTTCATGCATTTCGCCTCCGAGCCTGCTCATCGATTGGAATCGGTCGATCAAGAAACGCCCCATTTCTGCCGAGACCACGTTAGCGAAGCCGAAAGCTCTCGAAAATTGGGACAGCACGGCCTCAAGGCGAGCGCCACTTACGGATATAGCGACCTTTCTGTCGTAATCCGGATAGCTATGCGCAGGTTGGATAGTCCGGCCCATATCAGGCTCAATGCCGAAAGCGCATCGCAGATGATGACGAATAGCGAGCTACCATCCCAAGTGATGTATAATGTGAGTCTAAAATTCACATCATCGGCCGAGGAGACCGTCATGACCGCGCCGCATCCGTCCAAAACGCATATCGGCAACCACCCCCTCCATCCCGAAACTCAGATGCTGAATTACGGCTATGACCCTGAGCTCTCCGAGGGCGCGGTCAAGCCACCCGTTTTTCTGACCTCTACCTTCGTCTTCAAATCAGCCGAGGATGGGCGCGATTTCTTCAATTATATCTCCGGCCGCACCGAGCCGCCGGCGGGCACAGGTGTCGGCCTTGTCTATTCGCGCTTCAATCACCCCAACAGCGAAATCGTCGAAGATCGCCTCGCTGTCTACGAAAAGGCGGAAAGCGGCGCCCTGTTTTCCTCTGGCATGTCTGCCATCGCGACAACGCTTCTTACCTTTGTGCGCCCGGGCGATACGATCCTGCATTCGCAGCCGCTCTATGGCGGCACGGAAACGCTGGTCGCCAAGACATTCCTCAATCTCGGTGTCGCAGCCGTCGGCTTCGCCGATGGCGTCAACGAAGGCTCGGTGATGGCAGCCGCTGATGAAGCCATGGCCAAAGGCCGCGTCTCCGTCATTCTCGTGGAAACGCCCGCCAACCCGACAAACAGTCTCGTCGATATCGCCATGATCCGCCGCGTTGCCGATGCGATCGGCAGGAAGCAGGGACACACGCCGATCATCGCCTGCGACAACACGCTGCTCGGCCCGGTCTTCCAGCGGCCGATCGAGCATGGCGCGGATATTTCCCTCTACTCGCTGACCAAATATGTCGGCGGCCATTCCGATCTGATCGCCGGCGCCGCGCTCGGCTCCAAAGCCGTCATCAAACAAGTGAAGGCACTGCGTGGAGCGATCGGCACCCAGCTCGATCCGCATTCTTGCTGGATGCTCGGCCGTTCGCTGGAAACGCTACAGATCCGAATGGAGCGGGCAAACAGCAATGCCAGGGCAGTCGCCGATTTCTTGCGAGATCATCCGAAGGTCGAGCAGATCCACTACCTGCCCTATATCGATCCGTCTTCGGCGACCGGACGCACATTCGCCGCCCAGTGTACCGGTGCGGGCTCTACCTTCTCTTTCGACATCAAGGGAGGCCAGCCGGCATCCTTCAAATTCCTGAACGCCCTGCAGATCTTCAAACTTGCCGTCAGCCTCGGCGGTACGGAATCGCTGGCGTCGCATCCGGCAACGACGACGCATTCCGGCGTTCCAATGGATGTGCGCCATCGCATCGGCGTGCTGGAATCGACGATCCGCCTGTCGATCGGCATAGAGCATCCAGACGACCTGATCGCTGACCTCGCCGCCGCGCTCGATGCCGCTTGATGCGACACGCGAACAGATCAGCCGCGGACTGCCGGAAGATCGCCCCGCAAGCGAGGCGATGATGCTATAGTGCCGGAATGTCTTGAACGCTATCGCGATCTGAGCTGAGCAATCGAGAGCATGAGGTCCGCGCTCATGCCGATCCCGGAACCGCGGGTGAGAATGGCTGACGCGGGTGAGGCGGTGCTCCCGCCGTTTGCCGCATCGAAAACGGCAGAGAAGCGCTTGAGCAGCTTGTCCACCTTGCCTGGATCATGCAGGTCCTTGACCGGGAATAGTTTTTCCAGCATCGCCGCCTGGCGGGTCACATCCATGTTCGACATGGATGTAGGCAGCGAATAGGTCGTCTTGATCACATTGTAGAGCGCGGGATCCGACATGATATCGTAGACGGAATTGACCTGCGGCGCTTTGCGCTGGAAATAAAGCGCGAGGCGGACGCCTTCGTTGGAGTCGCCTTGCTGCGATTCCAGGGTCTGATGAAGATAGAGATCGTTCGTGGCGAGACGTGCGCCCTTGTTCTGTCCCGCCTCGATCTTGGCTGTCGTCAGATTTCCCTTGGCATCGAAATTGAAGATGTTCACCATCGCCTTGAAGCGCTGGCCTGCTTGCGTATTCAAAAAGCTTTTGGGATCTTCGGCGTCTGCCGTGAAGGCCTTTTTCAAGGTAGCCTTATCGACCGACTTGGGGTCGATATTGTTCGCAACAAGAATAAACTCCGTGAGCTTCTTGTCGGCCAGGAGATCATCGACAGTCTTGATCTTGACGATCGACTTGCTGAATTCAGTCGCCGCGTCCTTGGCATCCTTGACCGCCTTGTCCCGCATCTCGCCGGTCAGCCCGAAGGTCTTCGACTTGGAATAAGAGGAAATCAAGCTGTTGATCGACGTCTGCGACAGCGCCATGACCGGCGCCCGTAGATTGCCTTTGCTGTCGAAATTGTATGCCTTGGCAAGCTCGACGAACCTGGTGTCTTTCAGCGAGTTGACATAGCTCTTGCTGTCATAGGGATCGCTTTCCAGGATCTTGCGCAGTTGATCTCTCGATACCTCATTCTTGTCGATCCCGAAGGCGCGAAGCGCCATATCTTCCACAGTGGGAAGATCCTTGCTCTTTGTATCGTTGGCGGCAAAGAAGTCCGTAATCGTCTTTATCTCGCCGACCGCGGTCTTATAGTGTTTCTCGGCATCGGTAAACAGGGCTTGTTTCGCGCCTTTGGCCTCGTTCAAATATTTGGTCGAGATATCGTCGATGGCTTGCGGCGTCTGTGCCGGCTGACCGGCCGGCAGCGTTCCGTCGGGCGCAAACTGGAAGTGCGCAACCATATCGGTCATTCCGGTGACTGCGGCATAGTCGGAATTCGTGAAGGCAAGGTTGAACTGGACCGGAGTTAGCTTGGGATTGAGGTTGAATGCCGTCTTGATGTAGGAAAATAGCCTATTGTCGCCGGTGATATCGCTGAGCGACTGAACTTTCGTGATTGCCTGGCGATAATAGTCGTCATTGCTGATGGCTGCAGCCGGTGTCAGCAGGCTCGGGACCATGCTGTCATAGCGCGAAATCATGGCTTCCTTTTGCTGCGTTGTCTGCGCAGTCGCGCCGGAAAGCGTTCCATCCGCATTGAAGCCGAACTGCGACGCGATCAGCTTATATGTCGCCTGAACCGATGCCGAGGTCTGTACTGATGCGGAGGGGAAGTTGCTCGCCGTGTTGACGAAGCTGTTTGGGTCGTTGACATCACTGGTCAGAACCGACTTCAGGAACGTTTTCGATATGTTATCCGGGCTTATGCCGTGTGCGCGCAGAATATAGTCCGTCATCCTGCTGCTGTTGACGATATCGTCGACATTCGACACCTTGTCGATCCAGGTATCGTAGAATTTGCTTTCCTTCTTGGCCAGGGTAGTTTCATTGGCGAAAGATTGCTCGTAGAGCCCGATCGTATCGCTCTTCTGGGAATCGCTTTGGGCCGATTGATTTTTCGACGTGCCGCCAAAATTGAAAGCAGCGGCAAATTGCCGATAGCGGCTGTCCGTCAGCTTGTTTGCAAAGCTGCTCGTATTGCTGAGATCGCTTGTCAGAACCTTTTTCATGAAGGCTTTGGCGTAGGCCATGTCCTCCAGGCCATAGGCTTTCATCGCATAGCTATACAGCTTGTAGTCGTTCAGAAATTCGTCGACGTTCTTAATCTTGCCGATATGCGTATCATAATATTGCTGATCGCTTTTGACCGTCGCCTGCTTGGCGATGCCCGCCAGCGTCGATGCCATGTCCTTTGTCGCGGATACATAGCCGAGATACGTCGAAATCATAGATCGCCCCCACAGCGCAGTTCACCGGTATTTGCCCCGCACGAACTATCGCAACCAGACCTTGCGCGAGGCTATATCGACAATCAAGACGCCACATAAGGCTCTGCCAAAAGAGCGGCCAGCCGACGCGCTTTTGACCGCTGGCGTCAGGCACGCAGTGCCGCAGCGGGACTGGAGCGCAAAGCACTGACCGCTGGAGCGAGGGAGATAATTGCCGCAACGGCCGCGAAACCTCCGACAAGCCATAGATCGTCGAAGACGAAGCCAACCGGCAAACGCACCGCCGTCGATGCCGCAAGTCTCGCGGAGATCGTCAGTGCCGCGAGATAGCCAAACGCGATACCGAGCGCGATGCCGGCGGCAAACAGAATGAAGAGCTCGCCCCATACAAGAACGACAATCGAGCGCCCCGGCGTTCCGAGCGCCCGCAAGGCACCGATCTGCCGCCGCCTGGACCCGACGTGAATGATGGTAACAAGCACGATGGCGGCAATGACGATCGCTTGCGTCCCAAGTGCGATGGCCAGAAGCAGACTGCGGGCATCGCCCAGTGTCGCGTAGAGCTTGGTCAACACCTCCGCTGGAAAGACGCCAAGGGTCATGCCGGTGCGGTATTCCTGCCGAAGACGATAGGCAGCAGCAATCGTCTTCGGCTTGATGAGAACGGCGGGCACGCCAGGTGTCTGCGCGTCGAATTGCTCATCCAACGGCGCATCAGCGTCTATATGCCCGTGCTCGTGGCTTTCATGATGATCTTGTTCCGGATTGGTTGTGCCATGCGCGTGAGCTCCGTCAGCATCATGGTTGTCATGGTCCTCGCCATGCATCCCATGCAGCTGCCAGACCGCCCGGATCGGCACGAGAATCGCACGATCCCAGGCGGTTCCCGTCGGCGCCATGCGACCTGCGACCTTATAAGCAATGGCCGTGTGGGTTTCGCCGCCGGTATCGGCCGTGCCATGCATCGGCTTGATTTCCGCGCCCGTCTGTAAGGTAACATCAGAGCCGACGACCGCTTCGCCGAGGCGCGCGAACGGCACGCCTTCGGAAAGCGACGGCGAAAGGGACGAAATCAGGCCGGTGGTCGTGCCGACGATCGGATACCCGTAGGCAGAATCGCCGAAGCCAACCGGCGCGGCCAATTCGACACGCGGATCACTGGCAAGGCGTGAAAGAACGGCGCCGTCCATCAGCGGCAGCGGCGCCGGTTGCAGAAAGACGGCGGAAAGCGCCAACTGCGTCTCACTGCCCGCAGCACCGACAAGCAGATCGAACTTTTCCGCGGCACGTGCGCTGCCGAGACGGACTGCCCGCTCCTGCAGCGTCACCGTCACGCTCAGCGCGACCGACAGGGCAATCAGCACTACGACCGCCAACGCCCCGCTCCAGAAACGCCTAAGGTCGGCAAGGATGAAGGTGATCATTGCGCGGCCACCTCTTGGCTGTCTTCCTCGATGCGACCATTTGCTAGATTGATGCGGTGGCCGAGGCGTTCGGCGAGTGCGACATCATGCGTGACCACGATGAGCGTCGTCCCCTCCTCGGCCGAAAGCTGCAGCAGAAGTTCCGCAACCTCATGGCCTGCCTGGCGATCCAGACTGGCGGTAGGCTCGTCGGCAACGACAACGCCGGGACGCGACAGCAGTGCGCGGGCGACGGCGACCCGCTGCATCTCGCCGCGCGACAAGGTTTCGATCTTTTGCTGCGGTCGGGCGATACCGGTCACGGACAGCAGATAAAGCGCACGCTCCCGCTCGTTAGCCGCAAGGTGTCGTCTCAGCTTGATCGGCAGCACGACATTCTCAAAGGCGGACAAGCCAGGAAAGAGATGAAAATCCTGCATGACAAGGCCGATATTGCGGGCGCGAAAAGCGTCCCGCCGGCCGGACGACAGGCCCGTGATTTCCGTTCCGCTCCAGGACACGCTGCCATGCCTGACGTCTTCCAGCCCAGTAATCGCATTGACGAAGGTGCTCTTGCCGGAACCGGACGCACCCGTGACCGCAAGCCGGCCGCCTGCGGGCAAATGAAGCCGATCGATGGAGAGAACCGGCGCAGCAAGGCCCGGGAACTGCATCCTCAGGCCGGAAACATCGAGAGCAAGCATGAGGATCAGACAGTCCTGAACGAGGCGTCCCGAAGACGCAATTGGCTGATGAAGCCGGTTTCGGGGTCGGTCCACGAGCCGAATTCCAGCACGCCATGCGCCATGATCGGCGCGTTGTACTGGACGAAGGTCTGCTTCGACGAGAGATAAACGACCACGATATTATCGGGCCAGTCGGCATCGGAAGAGCAGAAGGGGCAAAGCGACATCGGGATTTCTGTCAGCACGAAGAAAGCTGCCTCAGCCTTCAAAGGCGGTGCCATGAAGCCGTTGATGGCGACGTCCTTGCCATTCAACTGCTTCACCTTGTCCGAAAATTCGAGCCCAAGCGGACCGAAGCTCTTGTAGAGCTCGCCAAAACCCAGTGTATCCGAGGCATTCGCGCGTGTCGCAATGCCCATGATAGGCAAAACCGCGGCGGCGGCCAAAAAGCCCCGACGATTGATGGTGGCGATCCTGTCCCCGGACATCGCATCCCCCATAGAAGATGAAGAGACAGGCGGCCTCGAAGCCGCCTGTCCTTGCTTATACGATCTCTAGCGACTTACATCTTTTCGGTGCCGAGCGCGAAAGTATCGGCCAGCACGCGGTAGACATCGCTCTGTTCCATGTAACCACGGAAACCTTCGGCACCGGGGCCAGCCGCCTGGAGCACGACGTCGTCGACGGCGTGAACGCCGCTGTCCTCGTCCTTCGGAAGGTTACCCTGCACGAAGACGGCGCCGGGCACGTCCTTGTAGGCTTCGTTGGCGACATATTCCTTCTTCTCGTTTTGAACAGCCGGAACGAAAGGACCATCGAGCTTCGGACGGAAGGTCTCGTAATGGTCAGGGCCGTTATTGGCGGCCATGAAGAGGCGACGCGAAACGTCGATGCGATCCGGATAGCCGTCGCCATCCTTGTCCTCATAGTTCGGGAAGCCGGCCGCCGCATAGGTGCCGACCTTCTCGCGCATTTCCGTGCCCGGCTTGTTATCGTCGACAGTGCCGATGATCGAGACGCCATGGGTATGGTCGCCGGTGACGACAACAAGCGTATCCGGATTCTTGGCCTGGAATTCCCGGGCAACCGCAACGGCCTTGTCGAACTCGATCGTATCGACCAGAGCACGGTCCCAATCGAGCGGATGGCTCATCTTGTCGATGGAGGCACCCTCGACCATCAGGAAGAAGCCGTCGGGGTTCTTAGAAAGCTTGCCGAGCGCGACCTTGGTCATATCGACGAGGCCAGGCTGGTTCGGGAACTTGTCGACAGTGCCCTTCTTGAGGAATTCGCGGTCGAGCGTGACGTCGAGATTGCCAGTGTGGAAGAGGCCGAGCAGCTTGTCCTGGTTCGAGCCGGCGGCAGCCGCCAGTTCGTTCTTGTCGGTCGCAACGGCATAGCCGGCATCCTTGAAGAGCGCGATATAGTCCTTGTCATCCTTGCGCTTGGAACCGGGCACGCTTTTCGCCAGGAAATAGGCCGAGCCGCCGCCGAGCAGGACATCCGGCTTGACGTCGTACATCATGCCGACGATATCGGCCTTGTCGCCGCGCTTGCGGGTGTGGGAGACGAGCGCTGCCGGCGTCGCGTCCTCGACCTCGGCCGTGGTGACGATGCCGAGCGATTTCTTACCGGTGCGGCGCAGGGCCTCGCCGATGGTCTCGACCTTCGGGTCGTCGAGGCTCGCTGGCGTGCGGTCGGCATAGACGCCGAGGGCGTTGACCGCCGACTTATGGCCGGTCATGTAGGCCGACATGGTGTTGGCGCTGTCGGTGGCGATGGCCGAGGTTGACGACGTGCCGATGAAGGCGACCGGCGGGATGTCGTCCATGGCGAGGCGGCCATTGGCCTTGCCTTCGGTCATGCCCTTGGACATGAGGCGGGCGCCGGTACGATGGGCAACGGAGAGACCATCGCCGAGCAGGAAGATGATATTCTTGGCTTTCGGCGTGGCCGATGTGCCATAGACATCCCAGTTGACGGACTTCTTCTCATCGCCGGCCGAAACCTCAACCTTGTACTGGCCGGGCTTTGCGAGCTTGACGCCCCGCAGAATCAGGGCAGATCCGAGAACCTTGTCCTCAGCGCCTTTTTCCTCGGCGACGAAATCGGCCGCCTTGCCGAAAACGGCATCGTAGCTTTCGCCGTTGACCGTGACCTTCACATCTTCCGGTTTGACGACCTTGCTGAATTCCACCTTGAAATCGAACGGAGAGCCGGCGAGTACCGTTGCCCGGTCCAACGGATAGACTGTCGCTGCATGGGCTGCGCCGGACATTACGGTCGCAGACATCATGGCGAGAAGAAGTTTACGCATTTATACCCCCTGCGTTGGTTGCTTCCCGCTCCCCACTTATAAAAACCAGATGACAATCATGTAAAAGAGGGTCAACTTTCTCAACCGCTAATTCCAAAACAGAAACCGATAAGCAATGCAGATTGTATGTGCCGTATCTAAAAAGCCAAACTCGCATGCAAACGTTCCTGTCAATTCATCGTCATCCGCAACCTTTCACCATGCAAGCTTCGCAGATAGTAGCGCGTAGAAACTTGTCATCCTAATCGAACAAGCAAATATTACGCATGTATCGTGAGAGTTTTAAGGATTTTGCGCAATGGAAGAACAGCTCGATAGATTGGATCTGCGTCTGCTGGAGGAGCTTCAGAAAGACGGCAGGTTGACGAACAACGAGCTGGGTGAACGCATCGCGCTCTCCCCTTCTCAATGCTCGCGCCGTCGCACCCGGCTGGAGGCGGAAGGCTATATTCGCAGCTATCAGGCCAATCTCGACCGGCAGAAGCTTGGGCTGGACATGCTCGTGGTCATTTCGGTGACGCTCGCCACTCATAATCGCGATAATGCCCGCCGGTTTTCGCAACTCATCAACGGGCTGCCGGAGGTGCTGGAAGCCTATGCGCTAACGGGCGAAATGGACTATCATCTGAAGGTCGCCACCCGCGGGCTCACCGATCTCTCCCGTTTCGTCAACGACGTGCTGCTGCCGCATGAATCTGTCCAGCATGTGAAAACGTCCATCGTACTCGATACCCTCAAGACCTTCGAGGGATTTCCGGTTCCCTTGCCGCACGGCTGACATCGCAACGGCTCTCGACAATTGCCGCGGCGCGCCTTGTGGCTATTGAGCGTCAAGGGCAAGTTTTGAGGGCTTGCTTTCGGCGCATGCAGCCTTTCCAATCACACCAAGACAATCTCCCTGGCGAGGATCGGCTTGCATGACGACGGACGTACAGACGCGGCATTTCGAAGAATTTGCCGAAGTCCTGCTCAGATGTAATCATCTTTATCATCCCAGCAACGATTCCATTGCCTTGCGTAACGCCGTCGAAAGCAGGCGCCAGATCGAGATATTCGACTATAGTCGCGCCGCCGATGCCTTCATGCGCGCATTCGGGATGCGAAACTCCCTGAAATGCCTGCAGGCGCTTACCAGCCTTGGAACAACTGTTCACAAGTATAAAAGGGTATGCGACCTCGGCTGTGGCTCCGGCGCCTTCAGCCTTGCCTTTGCCTATCTCGCCGGCAATCCCGAGCTTCAGCTTCACGGGCTGGACATATCCGAACATCAGCTTTCTCTCGCCAGGGAGCTGATATCGGCTGCCGGGCTCCCTGGACGTTTCCAGTTCGAGCAACGAAACCTGCCGGCACCGATCGGCTATCTTCCCGACCTGACGATCTCCTCCTACTGGTTTTGCGAAAACGAACACGTTATCGCCGATACGGATCTTTTCCACTTGGTGGCCGGCCGGGAACTGCTTGTTGTCGATTATGAAAAGATAATCGACCGCATCGCGACCTGTCTTCCAAAAGGATTCCACATACTCGGGCGGCACAGCAGCTTCGTCGAAATCCCCCTCGCTCTGGCAGATTTCGTCGCACAGGAGCGGGCAAGCGTTTACGGCATCCATATCGGTCGGGCCATGGATTAGACCAGCAAATGACGTTGCCGCTCGCCCGCAAATGCGCGCGAGCCCCTTGAAAGGCAAACAATCGCTTCCCAGCTATCAGCCAACCCGCTGGTCCGGGCCCCTCTGGTGAGAGCCGTCGGCGCTCTTGCGATGTCGGACCGTTTCCGACACTGCGCCGACAGAGGTTTTCTCTCATGGAAACGTCTTTGCTTTTCGTCGAATGGCTGGGAAAGCCGCTGTGGATGTGGATGAGCTTCCTAGCGCTCGTCATCGCCATCCTCTCCTTCGATCTTGGCGTCCTGCATAAGGAAAACAAGGAGATCGGCGTCGGCGAGAGCATCAAGCTCTCCGTCCTTTACATCACGCTCGGCCTCGCCTTCGGCGGCTGGGTATGGTGGTATCTCGGTGCCGATTCCGGCTTGGCCTATATGACGGGCTTCGTCGTCGAAAAGACGCTGGCTCTCGACAACGTCTTCGTCATTGCGCTTATCTTCGCCTTCTTCGCCGTGCCCCGCCTCTATCAGCACCGCGTGCTCTTCTGGGGCATTCTCGGCGTCATCGTGCTGCGCGCCATCATGATCGGCGTCGGCGCGACTTTGGTAGCCGAATTCTCATGGCTTCTCTATGTTTTCGCGGCCTTCCTTATCATCACCGGCATCAAGATGCTGGTCGTGAAAGATGCCGAGCCCGACGTCTCGAAGAACCCGCTCGTGCGCTTCATGCGCAACCGCTTCAACGTCACCGAAAATCATCACGGCGAGCACTTTTTCGTCAAGCAGCCGCATCCGCAGACAGGTAAGATGGTCTGGTTCATCACCCCGCTTCTCATGGCACTCGTGCTGATCGAAGTGGCAGACGTGATCTTTGCCGTTGATTCCGTTCCTGCTATCTTCGCGATCACCACCGATCCGTTCATCGTCTATACGTCGAATATCTTCGCGATCCTCGGCCTACGGGCGCTCTACTTCGCGCTCGCCGCCATGATCCATCGCTTTCAATATCTGAAGCCGGCGCTCGCCATCGTGCTCGTCTTCATCGGTTCGAAGATCTTCGTCGCCGACATGCTGGGTCTGGAAAAATTCCCGGCCGCCCTCTCGCTCGGGATCACCTTCGCCATCATCGCAAGCGGCGTGGGCTGGAGCCTGCTGAAAACGCGCGACAAAACCGAAAACGCTTGATGCCGTGAGGTGCCCCCACTCTGGGGCACTTCCCTCCCCGCTTCAAACGGATCTCCAACAAGGTACAGACATGATCTCCAATCTCCTCGCAGCCCTTTTCGCAACTTTCGCCCTTGGTCCGCTTCAAGCCGAAATCGAGCGGCATGCCGCTGCCGCCGGGCAGCCCGTCGAGATCATCAGGCAATCGCAGGCATGTCTCTCGTCCGAGGTCCCGGCGCTGGCGCAACGCGCCTCCGAAGACACTTTCTGGACGATTTCCACCGTCCTCGGCCTCTCGACCGGCTGGAGCAGCCCTGCCGATCTGCTTGACAAAAGCAATCCGGACTGTGCGCCCGTCATCAAGCTCTTACAGGGAAAGGGAGAAGCTGGAGATGAAGCCTGAAGCTAGACCCACATCAGCCACCTCCGGTGACGTCGGATGACCCAACAGACAGCCGGCACCACACAGCATGACGATACCGCATCGGCTCGGCTGCGCGATCTAGCCAGGCTCGCCCATGAGCAAGGCGGCATTTCGGTGGGTGAAGTGCTCTGCGGCCTCGGGCATACGAGCACGGCCTTCACCATTCTCTTTCTATCCCTGCCCGCTCTCATCCCGATACCAGGACCGTTCGGCGTCGCGTTTGGCAGTGCGCTTGCCGTGGTAGCGGCGCAGATTGCAATCGGTCGCCGAACCATATGGCTGCCGGCCTTCCTGAGCCGGCGGATGCTTTCGCCCTCAATCGTGGAACTCACCGTGCGTTACAGCACACCTATCCTCGCCAGGATCGAAACCATCGTTCGTCCGGGACGGCTGACCCTCTTTACGGGCGCGACCATGCAATGGCTGCTCTCATTCCCGATCTTCCTGCTGGCGATAGCCATTGCCCTGCCGATCCCGCTCGGCAACTATCTGCCGGTCGTTGCCCTCGTGGCGATCGCGGTCGCCCTGATGGCACGGGATGGTCTGATGATCCTGGCGGCGCTGTTCGTCTCCGCTCTGGCCTTTGTCGCCACGGCGGGTCTTATTCGGATGGCCGTCACAGGTCTGAACGCAATCGGATCATAGATTCGCCCCACCCAATATTTCGGGTCTTGCCAATGACGGCGGGCCTGCCATTTATGCCAGCGACATATTAGTCAGCCATAAGGCCTCGGCCGTAAAATCAAATCCGCCGGAGGATTTCAGCGCATGCCATCAAAGCCCCCGTCATTCGCCCGTATGATCACTCTCGGCAGTTCCCTCGCTATTGCCCTTGGCACGCAGACGGCGATCGCGCAGGAGATGGCGGCTGGTTCCCAGTGGCCCGATACGCCGACCTCGCGTCTGGAAGCACTGGCAATCCTGCAGACGCTGAATGCCGATCTGCTCAGCAATGCCAGCGCCACGCTGACGCTCGATCGCTGGTGCGCTGCGCATAAGCTTGCCCCGGAAGGCTCGAAAATCGTTGCGCAACGCGTGCGCGGCCAGGACAAGCCTGCCAATACTGAAATCCGGAAACTGCTGGCGGTCGGAGCTGACGAGCCTGTCGCCTATCGCCGCGTGCGCCTCGCCTGCGGCGATCGCGTGCTGTCTGAAGCGGACAACTGGTATGTGCCGGCAAAGCTTACGGCAGATATGAACAAGACCCTTGAAACGAGCGACGTCGCCTTCGGTCGTGCCGTTCAGGCCCTTAATTTCTCCCGCACGAATCTGGCGGCAAAGTTGCTCTGGTCGCCTCTCCCGCAAGGATGGGATAGCGGCGCCGATCTGCCCCTATCCGCAGGCGCACCTCTCGCCCTACCTCCGTTTCTTCTCGAACATCACGCCGTATTGAAGCTGCCGGACGGCACGCCGTTCAGTGCGTTGATCGAAAGCTATACCAACCGCGTGCTGGACTTTCCTGCCCCGCGTCTGCCCACGCAATAGGCACGATCTGACTTGACAGCCTCACCGGAATTCAAAGCTCCGCCGTACGCCTGTTCATCGGAGCGAAAGGCTTTTCTCGACTGTGCGAGACAGGAAAAAGCCAGTTTCACACAAGTCACCCTCGCTATCGTAGCGGCATCAGCAACGTGCGAGGAACCAATGAGCATCTTTGGTAGCATGAAAACGTCCGTTTCAGGCATGAACGCGCAAGCAAATAAGCTTAGCACCGTGTCGGACAACATCGCGAACGTCAACACAACGGCCTACAAGTCGGCAGACGCCAGCTTTTCGTCATTGATCCTGCCATCGGGCGGCGGCAGCTACAATTCGGGCAGCGTCGAGACGAATATCAGCTATTCGGTGACGCAGCAGGGCGACGCCATATCCACGAACTCCGGCACCGACCTGTCGATCAGAGGCGCCGGCTTCTTCGTCGTGCAGGGCGCCGACGGCAAGACAGTTCTGACACGCGCGGGTGACTTCAAACCGGACGCCAATGGCAATCTCGTCAATTCCGCCGGCTATACGCTGATGGGCTATTCTTATGCGTCTGGAGCACCCGCCGTCGTCGTCAACGGCTTCGACGGCCTCGTGCCGATCAATGTCAACCAGAGCGGCCTTGCAAACTCTGCCTCTACCTCCGGCAGCTTTACCGGCAACCTCAATTCGGGTGCTAAGGTTGTGGTTCCTAGCGCAACCGAGACGTTACCAGGCGCAAACTTGGCGACAACTACATCGGACACCCAGAAAAGCTCGGTGGTTGCCTACGACAAACTCGGCAACACTGTCATGTATGACATCTATTATACGAAGACGCAGGCTGCCGACATCACCACAACGCCGCCAAAGACGGATCAGTGGCAAGTCGCCGTCTACCGCAATGCCGACGCGGCGACGGGTACCGGTTCATCCTTCCCGTACTCATCCGGCCCCGTTGCGACAAGCACGCTGACCTTCGATACAAATGGGAATATGACAAGCGGCGGCAGCTTTACGATCACCGATCCGAAGACCGCCGGGTCGATTGCGATGGACCTGACCAAGATGACCCAGAAAGCCTCGGCTTTCGCCTCCACGGGGTCCACCAATGGGCAGGCAGCAGCGCCCGTCACTGGCGTCACTATCGACAAGAACGGCGTCGTCTACGCCAACTATGCGAAAGGCGATCCGAAGGCGATCTATCAGATTCCGCTGGCAACCGTTGCAAGTCCGGACAAGCTGACGCTTATGAGCGGCAACGTCTATCAGGCCAATGCCGATTCCGGCGTGACCGTTACCAGCTTCGCCAACAGCAACGGCCTCGGCTACATCCAGTCCAACTCGCTGGAAGCGTCGAACGTCGACCTAGCCGGCCAGCTCACTGACATGATCCAGGCGCAGAAGAGCTACACGGCCAATTCCAAGGTGTTCCAGACCGGCTCCGAGCTGTTGGACGTGCTGGTCAACCTCCAGCGCTGAGCTTCGCCTCGACCAATCACCAGGGCCCTACGGGGCCCTTTTCTATTTCGCCTCGATACAGCCTTGAGAAGTAAGATTTCCTTTGGGCACATGTGATAGTCTCGTACGCAACACGAGGAAGGGTGATGGTAGTCCTCGACGACGGTTTCTTCTCAAGTTTCGACTGTAGCCCTCGCATGGCTGCAATATTCCTGAGCAGCTTTCTCCTGCAGATAGCCATCGTTTCCGGTTTTGCCGCATCAGTTCGCAGGCCGAATCGAAACGGAGCTGCGATCGAAATGCTCGACGAGGGTCCATTCTTCACCCGCCGGCGTTTGATCATATGGGTAGTATTGGGTGCGATCTTCGCAATAGTTTCGGGAATATCAACCTCTCTGCGAACGGTGACCGCGGTACTGTTGGATTCGGCGACGATTGTCGAACTGAGCTGTATCGGACCGTTTGCGAACGCGTACCAGCTCAATCGCGCTCAGCTGAAAATAACGTTCGGTCATGACCCTGAGTGGCTTACGAAGCGGCCACTTGAAAGCACCTATCTAAGGCTTACTCAAACCGATAAGCCGCGTCCAATATTCATCCATCTCAAGGGGCGTCCGAGCTCGAAGGAGCTGCAGGACCTAGCACCGGAAGCAATGGCCGATTACGCCCGATATCGATCGAACCATGGCACCCCCTAGCATCTTCCGCTATCAGCTTGACACGATCCTATCCGGAAATCGGTGTGGTCCCAGAAGTCGGATCTTCGACACCATAGGCCTGTCCGAGCTTCGCCATATTTGCGCCGTGATCCCTGAAGAATGCTGACGCAAAACGGGTAGAGAAAATGAATACCGGTAGGGAATTTTCCTTGTCAGCAGAGATTCTCGCGCCTGTTAGGGTCTCGTTCAGCAAAGCAGCGCACAAATATGATTTCTGGATTCGAGTGCATGACAGCCAGGCTTGTGGGGCAGGCTGGCTGTCAAAATCGCTTCAGACAGCAGCGACCGGTGCGGACCCGGTATATTTGATAGGAGAACCAATTCCGTGCGGTTGAGATATGCCCTTCGAAGCGTCGCCCAGATGCTCAGCCTTTGCTCCCTCGCCCTCGTCGTCCCCGCCACATCGCAATCACTGGCAGCGAGCCGGCAGCAGGATATTCCGGCATGGCTCGGCGCCTATGTCGGCACCGGAGACGGGCAGATTGCCCTGCCGGTCCTGCAGAGAGCGCGTGCTCTCTACATGCGGAAAGTGAGCGAGGGGACGGTCAGAAATCCCTGCTACTTCGCCATGGACGCAACCCGCCCGAACACGCCGAATGACGGCAAGTCGGCGGGCCGCTTCTATATTGTCTGCGAGGCCACTCAGACCTTTCGCGTCGTCTCATCGGGCCACGGCAGCGGTCGCGATCTCAAAGGGGTTGCCGATTTCGGCAATGGGCGCATGTGTGCGAAGAACTTCGGCAACGCTATGGACTCCAACCTGACGACGGGCGGCTCCTATGTGACGGAAGAGACGAAGACGACCTTCAAGGGTTACTACAAGCTCTCGCAGGCGAAAGAGGCCGCCTATCTTCGCACCTTCCTCCAGTTTGACGGTGAGGGCGAAACCGCCAATGCGCGGCAGCGGGCCATCGGCGGACATGCGGCGGCCAAGGTTGCCGGCATTTGCATGAAGAAGGACCCGCAAAGCCCCTACGCCAACCGCGACGGATATGTTCCGCTCGGCAAGCTCGTCGAATATGCCGGCGGCCGTAGCGACGGCTGCACCAGCTGGTCTGCCTCGGATGCCAACCAGATCATCTCCATGGTGAAGGACAATCCGACGACGCTTTACATCTATCCGGAGTCCTCGGACATCAAGGCGGTTGCCAAAGCCGTTGCCGCGGGACGTTCCCCCGCCCAATCCGGATTGTACTGGAACGAATCCTGCCTGAAGGAAATCGGCACGCCCAAGTTCTGGCCCAAGGAGACCCTTGAGCCGATCATCGTCCAGTATAAGAAGGACCATCCCGCGCCGCCTGCCCGGCCGATCCCGATCTGCGATCAGCAGTGAGTCTCGTGAAGGCCAGGTCCGGAAGTTCGACAGGCGACGATTGGTTGTCGCCGCAGTCTTTAAACGAGGCGAGAGCTCCTCGCCGCACCGCACGGAGTGATCACGAGAGATGCTAAGTCTTTTCCCGGTGCCGCAAGAGGATAAAAAGGGCAAGCCGCAAGCGTTGGCAGACGCTCTATGGATCGACCTCCTGAACCCCACCAGCGCTGAGCTCGCGGAGGTGGAAAAGGTCGTTGGTGCCCCCCTTCCTTCCCTAGGTGCGCTCAGTGAAATCGAAACGTCGAGCCGACTGAGAAATCAGCATGGCGTGCTCTACATGAGTACGCCATCGGCGGCCCGGCATCCGGAGGGAGCCGATACAACCCCTCCCATCGGCTTCGTTTTATCCATGGATCGCCTGGTCACAGTCCGGTTTATGGCGTTGCCCGCGGTGGACGCCGTCGCAGCCAGTTTTGCCGCGCAGGATGCGCCAAAATCGAGCCTTGAGGTGTTCACCTTGCTCTGCGAGGACATTGTCGACCGCGTGGCCGATGCCCTTGAGCACCTGGCAGGAGAGCTCAACGGTCTTTCAACGGGTGCCTTTCGTGCAGAGGACCCTCGCCGCCACCGCGCAGCCCGAGCCAACAAGCTGTTGCGAGCGCAATTGCGCCAGGTGGGGCGCTTGGGAGACCGTCTCTCCGAAATTCGAGACGGTTTGCAGGGTCTCGGACGCGTTGTGACCTATACGGAACAGCAAGCCAAGGGATGGTCGGAAAACCTTGAGCCGCGCCTGGCAGGACTATGCCGGGATATACACTCGCTCGTGGACTATGAAGAGCAACTTGCCAACAAAGTCCAGTTCGTGCTGGACGCTCTCGTCGGATTGATCGGCATCGCTCAGAACGACATATTCAAGGTTCTGACCATCGTGTCGATCGCCGGCATTCCCCCGACACTTGTCGCCGGCATCTACGGCATGAACTTCAAGAATATGCCCGAATATGATTGGGCTTGGGGATATCAATATGGTTGGGCAGTCATCATACTGAGCACCGTCATCCCCCTGGTTTGGTTCAAGGTGAAGGGTTGGTTCTGACGCAGCGTATGACGGCGAAGGCTGAATTACCCGGCGATCCAGGCCCACAATAGCAGCATGCCACCCAAAAGACCCAGAGCTGCAGATCCCCACCACGCCGGGCGCTTGCGGGTCAGGGCTGCCACGGCACCCAACGCGATTGCCACCTGCAACATGGCGACCGCATAGGCGTAGTAGTGGTGGCGGTGAATAAGGAGATTTGCCTCCTCATCCTTCTCGTCTCGCATTTTTTCAAGTGCATTGGCTGCAGCGCTGATGGATTTTTCTTCGTCCGCATATCGCCGACTCGTTTCCTCGAGATCCGGCGCCACCGGCTTGCCCTGCGCGGCAAGCAGCTCCATCTGCGATTTGAGGATCGCAGCCTTGATACCTTTCGCCTGATAATAAGCCCACTGGTCGGAGGCCTGGGCCTGCTTTTGAGCCGCCTCGGTCTTTAAAGCCAGCGCCTCGTTGATCGAGCCCCCCGCCAAAAGCGAGCCGATTGCCGCGAGTGCGGCAAAGAACGCCGTCGTCA
This sequence comes from Rhizobium sp. No.120, assembly GCF_054558365.1. NCBI lineage: Bacteria > Pseudomonadati > Pseudomonadota > Alphaproteobacteria > Hyphomicrobiales > Rhizobiaceae > Rhizobium > Rhizobium sp. No.120. The sequence continues at coordinate 68,108 of NZ_BAAJNQ010000004.1, read as the reverse complement.
GAGCGATGAAGCGCAGCAATGAGGCGGATTTTCGCTCGATCTCCTCGTCGATAGCTTCACGCAACTTATCGGTATCAACCTCGATCTCTTCAGGCATTGTGCAGCTCAAAAAGTGAAACAATCGGATGCGTATTCTCGCACGAATCTTTGCAGCTGGAACTAGGCTGAAAAGCGATTTCCCCAACAAGGCCTATCCCCAAGAGAGCCTGGCTATAGTTCGGGTTTCTCCATCGCAGATCGAGTTACTCGGATCCGATCTGCGGACAGCGAGCCGCCTTCCATGGAAGGCGATACCGCTCGATCGGTCTCTATTGCCAATAAAGCGATGACAGCGGATATCCATCACTCTTGTGCTGCTTTGAACCGCCTTACCAGCCATAGCTGAAGGTAGCACCAATGCCGTTATCCCCATCCTGCTCGACGTTGGTTTCCGTATTTCGCCCATATTGAAAAATGCCGTAGGCATTGTTATTGCCATTCTGCCGCAAGGTCGCGGAGTGGCCATTGCCCCGCTGCTGGATGAAGCCGACGTTGCCACGGCCAGCCTGAGCGATGCCGGCCGCATTGCCACGGCCCAGCTGCCGGATGTCGGCGCCCTTCAGATCGCGGTAGAGCGAATAGATCCGCAATCCGGTGGAAAAAAGATTGGCATCCTCGGCATTGTCAGGTGCGAGATTGAACGAGATCCGGCCGCCGGCATAGGCTGGCACATCCAATGCCACCTGCCCCAGGGTCCCGGCAAGAAGGGTGACGGTAAGGATCTTAAATACGTTGCGGCTCATCCTGATCTCCATGTGTCGGCTGCCTTGGCCGATGATCAACTCTCGCATTTTGCGGCTGAACCAATTCGGAATTACGCGTTCAGTTCTGGTTCAGTCATTCAGGCTGATGGAAAGCAAAAGGGCGCCGGAAGTCGGCGCCCTTTTAGGGAATTTGGAGAGCCTGTAGGCCCATCAGTTATCATTGCTTTTCTTCGTGCAGCTGAAACTCTTGTTTCCGATCACGACATCAAGCGTCGCCTTGTATTCCGTCCCTTTGGAGTCGAGCGAAACGGAGCTGAGGATTGCAGCCTGTCCCGCCTTGGCATCGAAATCGCCGCTTTGGTTGGTCGCAGAGCTGCCACCGTTTCCGGCTTTCTCCACATGGAAAGTGTAGGTCCCGCCGACATGCGTGTCGGCGTGGACGAGCGCATCCAGTCGCACCATACCTGCTCCAGACGTTGCCTTGATTTCGCAAAGCTGCGCCCCGTCGGATTGGTTGGCTGCGGTCATGGCGGCTACCGCGCCGACGGGAAGTAGGACCAGCGCTAGAATCGCCATCAGATGGCGCGGATATTTGACGTTAATTGCCATGAGTCATCCTCCTGACGGCTTGCAGTTGAGATCTTGATGTTTTTGTCGTCGCGTCTACGTCTTAAGGGCATGCCTGGACAAAGGCAGCGACATTGCCGTTACCGCCCTGGCTGACATTGGCGCTGCAACCATGACCGACCTGTACGCCGGCTGCGATATTGCCATTGCCGTCCTGGGTGAGAATGGTCGTATGGTTGGAGCCGAACTGACCGATGCCGGCTACGTTGCGGTCGCCGTTCTGATAGGTGGCGCCATAGTTGTCATGGCCCTCCTGGCCGACAGCTGAAAGATTGTGACGACCATATTGATGGCCGACAATCCGGTTATAGCCGCCGTTCTGATAGGTTCTGATCCGGTTTCCATATCCTTCCTGAGCGCCGCCGGCGGAGTTCCACCAGCCATATTGCTCAATGCGGACATCGTTGGCCATCGCGGGCGCGGTAATGGAGAAGCCGGCAAGAGCGACGAATGCGGTTGCAATGAGAGAGGTGCGGATCATGACTATGTCTCCTGAGGCGGATAGGACCGCGGTTGAACGTCTTTGTTCTAGAAGCTCTCATTGGAACAGAAGCTGAAGGCACTATTCAGACAGCGTTCATTCGCAGATATGCGCGCCCACGTCATCGAGGAGCGAGCGCGCCTTACTATGGCGATGCCGCTCCAACGCTCGTCTTCGGGCACGCAAAACATCTTCAACAAGGAGGCAGATCAGGCACCATTGCGATGCCTGATATGGTCGTTCTCCTTGCGATCATGCCTTAGATCTGGGCTTGACCGCCATCGACGAAGAGTTCGATGCCGTTTATGAAGGAAGCGTCATCGGATGCGAGGAAGAGGACTGCCTTTGCGATCTCGTCGGGCTGCCCGACGCGACCGGCGGGGATGAGCGTTGCGAGATAGTTCTTCGTGTTCTCGGCACTTTCACCGTTGCCGAAGAGTTCGTTGAGACCGGCTGTTTCGGTAACGCCGGGACTAACGGCGTTGACGCGAATGTGGCGATCCTTGAGATCGAGGATCCAGTTGCGGGCGAAGTTGCGCACGGCGGCCTTGGTTGCAGAGTAGACGCTGAAGGCAGGTGTGCCGGAAATGCTCGTCGTCGACGAGGTGAGGACAATCGAACCCCCGTCGCGCAGGAGCGGCAACGCCTTCTGTACGGTGAAGAGCGTGCCCTTCACGTTGGTATCGAAAGTCTTCTGATAGTGTTCTTCGGTAATCGCGCCGAGAGGTACCATCTCGCCACCACCTGCATTCGCAAAAACCACATCGATGTGCGAATGCTCCTGCTGAACAGCATCATACAGGCGGTCGATATCGACGAGCTTACTCATATCCGCCTGCACACCTTTGACACGGCCACCGATCTCCTGGATGGCAGCGTCGAGCGCTTCCTTGCGGCGCCCGGTGATGAAAACCGCAGCTCCTTCCTGAGAGAAAGCCTTTGCGGTGGCAAGGCCGATACCGCTTGTGCCGCCGGTTACAATCACGACCTTGTTTTCGAATTTCCTGCTCACTTGCATGCTCCTTTTGCTGCGGCCCGTTGCCGTTGAAAAGAACATGCCAGCAGAACGATGCTGCAAACAGTCGGCAAATTTGGTACCCATCGTTCTAAATGGAGAACGACGATGCGATCTGACCTCAACGATCTATTCTACTTTGCCGAGGTCGTCGCCCATGGCGGATTCGCCGCTGCGGGACGAGCTTTGCGGGAGCCGAAGTCGAAGCTGAGCCGGAGGATAGCGGGGCTGGAGGAACGGCTCGGGGTGCGACTGATCGAAAGATCGAGCCGCCGCTTTCGGGTGACCGATATCGGCCAATCCTTCTATGAGCGCTGCAAGGCGATGCTGACGGAAGCCGAACGCGCCGAAGCCCTCGTGGCGGAAGCTCAATCGGAGCCGCATGGCCTGATCCGCATGAGCTGCCCGACAGGACTGGTCGAGCCGATCTCCGCGCTTGTGATGCAATTCCTGGCACGACATCCGAAGGTGCGCCTGCAACTCGTCGCGATCGATCGCCCGGTCGACCTCATCGAGGAACGGATCGATGTTGCGCTCCGCGTCCGCACATCGCTCGATGGCGACGCGTCGCTGACCATGCGATCGCTCGGAAATTCGGTCCGAATTCTCGTCGCAAACGCACAGATCGCCAGTCGCATCCACAGCCTCCCCGACCTGTCGACCCAACCGACGCTTTCGACGACGGATGACCACGGTGAGGTCAATTGGTTTCTCGAGACGGAGGAGGGCCAGACGCACGTGTTCCGCCATGAGCCGAGGATGGGCTGCGCCGATTTTACTGCCGTGAGGGCAGCCGCGCTTGCAGGGCTGGGCGTTGCTCTTCTGCCCGATCACACTTGCCGCCAAGCGCTCGATACAGGCGAGCTCGTGCGCGTATTGCCGACCTGGCGCGGGGTGAAGGGACTAGTGCATATTGTGTTCACGACGCGCCGCGGCCTCCCGCCGGCGGTCCGCAGCTTCATCGATAGCCTCGCTGCCGGTTTTCCCAAGGACGCGCTGGTACGCTGAGGCAATTCCCAGCCTTGTGCGCCAAGTCGGATATGTTCGGAATCCGGTCACACCAAGAGTGGTGCCTTGCGCCCAACATTTCGAAATGAGGTAGCATTTCGATCTCATCCAGCAGGCGGAACGCACCCGTACACCTGCATATCTTTCGTGCATTTTTTGAAATTGCTTAATTTTTCGCCGGAGGCACAAAATCCTCTCATAAATGAAATCAACTACTTATGATCTGGCACGCCACTTGCTTTGTATTTGCCTGAGTTGGTGGCTAGGGTTCCGGCGCTTCAAATGGAGCGTGGCTGGTCCGAGAGCCACCACCGGCTGGGGGAGAAATCCCACCGGATGCACGGCGGGATAAAAGCCCGGGAGACCTCGTAAGCCAAGGGATTGGCGGCGCGATGGTCTTTGCCAATCCCTTTTTGAAAAAAGCAAAAGGGGAATTTCAATGCAGACTTTTTCGAGAATTCTTTCCGTTACAGCCCTGTCCATATCGCTGGCCCTCGGGCTCGGTTCCGTCGCCAGTGCTGCGCCGAAGACCAGCTTCAAGGTCGCCTGGTCGATCTATGTCGGCTGGATGCCTTGGGGCTATGCGAGCGACCACGGCATCGTCAAGAAATGGGCGGATAAATACGGCATCAATATCGAGGTCACGCAGTTCAACGACTATGTCGAGTCGATGAACCAATATACGGCCGGCGCCTTCGATGCCGTAACGCTCACCAACATGGATGGTCTCTCTATCCCTGCGGCCGGCGGCGTCGATACGACGGCTGTCATCGTCGGCGACTTTTCGAACGGCAATGACGCCGTCATCCTCAAGGACAAGACGAACCTCGCCGACATCAAGGGCCAGAACATCAACCTCGTCCAATATTCCGTCTCGCATTATCTGCTGGCGCGCGCGCTTGACAGCATCAAACTCAGCGAACGCGACGTGAAGGTGGTCAACACCTCGGACGCCGATATGGTTGCGGCCTATAAGACGCCTGACGTCTCGGCCGTGGTGACCTGGAACCCCCTGGTTTCCACCATTCTTGAGGACCCGACCGCAAAGAAGGTTTTCGATAGTTCGCAGGTGCCGGGCGAAATCGTCGATCTGATGGTCGCCAACAGCAATGTGCTGAAGGACAATCCGAATTTCGGCAAGGCACTCGCCGGTATCTGGTATGAAACCGCCGCGCTGCTGAAGGCCGACACGCCGGACGGCAAGGCTGCCCGCGAGGCCATGGGCAAAGCATCGGGCACTGACCTCAAGGGCTTCGAAGCGCAACTCGCTGCGACCCGCCTTTTCGACAAGCCTGCCGATGCGCTCACCTTCACCACCTCGCCGAACCTGCCGAAGACCATGGATCTCGTGCGCAACTTCCTCTTCCAGAAGGGGCTTCTCGGCAATGGCGCGCCTTCCGCCGATGTCATCGGCATCGAAATGCCCGACGGCAAGGTCCTCGGCGACGGCAACAACGTCAAGCTTCGCTTCACCGAAGCCTACATGAAGTCGGCTGCCGACGGTCTGCTCTGAGCTTCCTTGAACGGCGGCGCGGCAGCGCCGCCAGCCTTTCATTTCTTGGAGCCATTCATGCGTTGGATCAATACCAAGCCAAGTCCCGGCGCGCAGCTTGCCTTGACGCTCTTGCCCTTTGCGCTGCTGATCATTGCCTATGCGATCGGTTCCGCCGCAAGGCTTGCCGAAAACGCCAATGACAAGCTGCTTCCGAATTTCGCCGGCTTTGCCGACGCCATCAACCGCATGGCCTTCATCGCCGATCCGCGCACGGGAGATTACCTCTTGTGGTCCGATACGGGAGCGAGCCTCGTCCGGTTGATCTCTGGTCTCGGCATCTCCACTGCGATCGCGCTTTGCCTGGGCATGCTGATCGGCATGCTCCCTTATCTAAGGGCGCTTCTGTCGCCCTTCGTTGCCGTCATTTCCATGGTACCGCCGCTGGCGCTGCTGCCGATCCTGTTCATCGTCATGGGCCTTGGAGAAACGTCGAAGATCGCCCTCATCGTCATCGGCGTTGCACCGACGATGGTGCGGGACTTGGCCCTGAAGGCGCTGGAACTGCCGCGTGAACAGATCGTCAAGGCAGAAACGCTTGGCGGCTCTTCCTGGCAGATCGCCCTTCGCGTCGTGCTGCCGCAGATCCTGCCACGGCTGATCACCTGCCTCCGGCTGCAGCTCGGCCCGGCCTGGCTGTTCCTGATCGCCGCCGAGGCAATCTCGTCCGATTCCGGGCTCGGCTACCGCATCTTCCTCGTCCGCCGCTATCTCTCGATGGACGTGATCTTTCCCTATGTCGTCTGGATCACCCTGCTCGCCGTGGTCATGAACTACCTGCTCGATCGCATACGCATCGCCGTATTCCCCTGGTCCGAACTGGAGAAGCAGGCATGAGCGAGCTCAGAATAGAAAAGGTCTGGAAAGAATATGGCGACCAGATCGTGCTTGAGGATGTCTCGCTGACGGTTGCCTCGCGTGCCTTCGTCGCGCTCGTCGGGCCCTCCGGCTGCGGCAAGTCCACCTTCCTGCGCATGCTTTTGGGGCAAGAGCAGCCGACACGCGGGACGATCCTGCTCGACGGGACAGCCCTGCCCTCGGAACCTGGCGCCGACCGCGGCGTGGTCTTTCAGCGCTATTCGGTCTTTCCGCATCTGACCGCGCTGGGCAACGTGCTGCTCGGCAAGGAGCTTGCCGCCTCGCGCTACAAGGCAAGGCTTTTCGGCTCGGCGCGTCGCGATGCCACCGAGGAGGCACGTCAGCTTCTTGCCGAAGTCGGCCTTGCCGGCGCCGAGGACAAATATCCGGCCCAGCTTTCCGGCGGCATGCAGCAACGCCTGGCGCTTGCGCAAGCGCTCATCATGCGACCGAAAGTGCTGCTGCTCGACGAACCCTTCGGTGCGCTCGATCCAGGCATCCGCGCCGAAATCCATACATTGATGAAACGCCTCTGGCACGAGACGCAAATGACCGTTGTCATGGTGACCCATGACATGCGCGAAGCTTTCACGCTTGCGACCCGCGTCGTCGCCTTCGAACGCCGCCGCGACAGGCCAGAAGAGAAGGAGCGCTACGGCGCCACTATTACTAAGGACATTTCCATCTGGCCGCCGCGCATTGCCGGCGCAGCTTCGATCTTAGGCCCCGACCGGGACGGCCCGGTCTCTTCCCTGGGGCACCGCCGGGACGGCCTGGCACCATCGGGAGATATTTAGCCATGCAGCACGTCAGACGTTCTCCGGAAGAAATCGCCGCCAATCGCGCGCGGTACGAAGACCATCAACGCAAGGGGCTGGAATTCGCACCCAAGGCATTGCCGGCGGCAAGTCCGCTCCCCGCCCCGCCGTTCGACCCTTCCCTTATCCTGCACCGGGAGATCCTGCCCGGCGGCTGGTACTGGTCGACACGCATCAGGGCGGGTGAGACGCTGCGCATCGCGCAGGAGCAGGGCTTTTCCGCCGTGTCACTGATCGCCTGGAATGCGGCGGATCCGAGCGAACGGCTGAACCTCGTCGATACGGTCAAGGTGCAATGGACGACGGCGCTGTCGAAGGGCCGCGTGATCTTCTCCGACATGGGCCGCGTCATGTTCTCGGTGACGGAGGATTCTTCCGGCGCCCATGATTGCCTGATAGGAGGCTCCACCGCCGCCTCCAATGAGACAAAATATGGTCAAGGCCAGCGCAACAGCCGCGATAATTTCATATTGCTCGCGACGAAAGCAGGCTTGGATCGGCGCGATATTCCGGCAGCTTTTACGCTTTTCGCGCCCGTCCGAGTCGATGCGGACGGCAAGTTCGCCTGGAAGCCGGACCTTCTGCATGGTGGCGACTATGTTCATCTTCGCGCCGAGATGGACATGATCGTCGGCTTTTCCAATTGCCCGCACCCGCTCGATCCAGACCCGCATTACGCGCCGAAACCGGTGACCGTGACCCGCATCGCCGTACAGCCGATCGCCGAAGACGATCTGTGCCGTACGGCTACCGCCGAAGCCGTACGCGGCTTTGAAAACAATGCCTTCGCCAATCTTTGAGCCGGGAGAGACGATCATGAGCGATTTCATTCAGACCGCGCCTTCCCGCACGCTCGACAAGGCGGTGCAGGATCATTTCATCGCCGCAGAAGCGCCGTTTTCGACCATCGTGCGCAAGGGCCAGACGCTGCGCATCGAAGACAGCTACGGCCAGCAGGCAATCGACACGCTGTTCTACAATGCCGAGGATTATTCAGAGCGCTATTCCAACCAGGACACGATGCGCGAGCAGGGCGCCGCCTACATCACTACAGGCACCCGGATCATCTCCAACGAAGGGCGCGTCATGCTGACGATGACCGCCGACAGCTGCGGCCGTCATGACACCTCGGCGGGCGCCTGCTCCTGTGAGAGCAACACGGTCCGCTTTGGCCACGGCACGAAATATCTTCACGCCTGCCGCGACAATTTCGTGCTGGAAGTCTCCAAGCATGGCATGGGCAAGCGCGACGTCGTGCCCAACATCAATTTCTTCATGAACGTGCCGATCGAACCGTCGGGTGAAATGACGATCGTCGACGGCATCTCCGCGCCTGGCGACTATGTCGAGCTCAAGGCCGAGATGGACGTGCTTCTCGTCATTTCCAATTGCCCGCAGATCAACAATCCCTGCAACGGCTTCGACCCGACGCCGATCCGAGTCCTCGTATGGGACGGTGAGGCCTGAGATGTTCAAGAAAATACTGATCGCCAATCGCGGCGAGATCGCCGTCCGGATCATCGGGACATTGCGGCGCTTGGGCATTGCCTCCGTCGCCGTCTATTCCGATGCGGACCGCTTCTCCAAAGCGTCCCTGATGGCCGACGAAGCCGTCGGGCTCGGCCCGGCGCCCGCTTTGGAAAGCTATCTCAATGTCGATGCCGTTATAGCCGCCTGCAAGGCAACCGGTGCCGAGGCCGTGCATCCGGGCTACGGGTTCCTGTCGGAGAATATCGGCTTCGCCGAACGACTGGCAAAGGAAGGCATCGTCTTCATCGGACCGACGCCGGACAATATCGCCGCCTTCGGGCTCAAACACACGGCGCGCGAACTGGCGCGTGCGAGCGGAGTTCCGCTGCTTCCGGGGAGCGACCTCGTCGAAACGAGTGAAGCGGCACTCGCGGCCGCGGCGGAAATCGGCTATCCGGTCATGCTGAAATCGACGGCCGGCGGGGGCGGCATCGGCATGCAGCTTTGCGACGATGCCGCAAGTCTGAAGGCTGCCTTCGACAGTGTGCAACGTACGGCAAAAGCAAGCTTCGGCGATGCCCGCGTCTATCTGGAGCGCTTTGTCGCGCGGGCGCGGCATGTCGAGGTCCAGATCTTCGGCGACGGCAAGGGCCGCGTGATCGCGCTTGGCGAACGCGACTGTTCATTGCAGCGCCGGAACCAGAAGGTGATTGAGGAGACGCCAGCGCCCGGTCTTGCGGCTTCCGTGCGCGAACGCCTGCATGGCGCGGCGGTCGCGCTCGGCACTTCCGCCCACTATCAGTCCGCCGGCACGGTTGAATTCATCTACGATCCCGCGCGCGAGGAATTCTACTTCCTCGAGGTCAATACCAGGCTTCAGGTCGAGCATCCGGTCACCGAGGCCGTCTATGGCATCGATCTCGTCGAGTGGATGATCCGCCAGGCGGCCGGCGAAGAAGTGATAACAGGCAATGATCGTCTTGTGCCGAAGGGTGCCGCGATCGAGGCGCGCATCTATGCGGAGATGCCGCATGCCGGCTTCCGCCCCAGTGCCGGCCTTTTGACCGAAGTTATCTTCCCGGAAGGCACGCGCGTCGACGGCTGGATCGAGACCGGCACGGAAGTAACACCCTATTACGACCCCATGCTCGCCAAGGTGATCGTGGCAGCCGAAGACCGGCCGGCCGCGATCGAGAAGCTGAAGCTTGCGCTTGCGCAAAGCTCTATCTCCGGCATCGAAACCAATCTCGACTATCTGAAGGCCATCGCAGGATCCGATCTGCTCGCCAGTGGCAATGTTGCGACGACGGCGCTCAAGGATTTTCCCTTCGTGCCCGATGTGATCGAGGTGGTGGCGCCCGGCGCGCAGTCGAGCATCCAAGAGCTTCCCGGCAGGCTGGGGCTCTGGCATGTCGGCGTGCCGCCGAGCGGGCCGATGGACGAGCGCTCGTTCCGCCATGCGAATAGGCTTGTCGGCAATGCCGACGAGACCGCGGCCCTGGAACTGACGGTCTCAGGACCGGTGCTCAAGATCTTCTCCGACGTGACGATCGCGCTTGCAGGCGCTCGCATGCCGATGACCCTTGACAGCGTCCCGCTACCGCATGATGAAGCCGTCATCGTCAAGGCGGGGCAGACGCTTGCCATCGGCGCCATAGAAGGCCCGGGCCAGCGTGCCTATATCGCCGTTTCGGGCGGCTTTGCCGCGCCACTCATGCTCGGCTCAAGGGCAACCTTCGGCCTCGGCCGCTTCGGGGGCCATGCCACCGGCACGCTTCAGACAGGCCATGTGTTGCGGCTGGCACGCACACCTCAGCCTCAGGCCAAGCCGGCGGACGTGCCCGCCACCCTCACCCGCACTTGGGAGGTCGGTGTCGTCTACGGACCGCACGGCGCGCCGGATTTCTTTCTGGACGAAGACATCGAAACGCTGTTTTCGACCGAATACGAGGTGCATTTCAACAGTGCCCGCACCGGCGTCCGTCTGATCGGCCCTACGCCCAAATGGGCGCGCAGCGACGGCGGCGAGGCCGGCCTCCACCCCTCCAATCTTCACGACAACGCCTATGCGGTCGGCGCGATCGATTTCACCGGCGATATGCCGATCATTCTCGGCCCGGATGGGCCGAGCCTCGGCGGCTTCGTCTGCCCGGCTGTCATCGCGCGCGACGAGCAATGGAAGATGGGCCAGTTCAAGCCCGGCGACAAAATCCGCTTTCACGCGGTGGCGCGCAGTGAAGACGCCATCGCCGGCCCGACAGTTCGCCGCACGCCTGAGGAAACCGGATCGGCAATCGTCGGCCAGAACCGGGACGGCCCGGTGCCTGTCGTCTATCGCCGGCAAGGCGATGACAACCTGCTCATTGAATACGGACCGATGACGCTCGATATAGCGCTTCGCCTGCGCGTGCATCTGCTGATGCAGGCAATCGTCGAGGCCCGCCTGCCTGGGATCATCGACCTGACGCCAGGCATCCGTTCGCTGCAGATCCATTATGACGGGACGACGCTGACGCGCAATCGTCTGCTGGGTCTGCTTACGGAGATCGAGGCAAAACTGCCGCCGGCGCAGGAAGTAAAAGTCCCAAGCCGCATCGTGCATCTGCCACTCTCCTGGAATGATCCGCAGGCTGAACTTGCCATGCGCAAATATCAGGAGCTCGTGCGCCCGAATGCGCCATGGTGCCCTTCCAATATCGAGTTCATCCGCCGCATCAACGGCCTGCCCGATGAGCAGGCGGTGCGCGACATCGTCTTTGATGCCAGCTATCTCGTGCTCGGCCTTGGCGATGTCTATCTCGGGGCGCCGGTTGCAACACCGGTCGATCCGCGACATCGGCTGGTAACGACGAAATACAATCCGGCGCGCACCTGGACTCCGGAAAACGCCGTCGGCATCGGCGGTGCCTATATGTGCATCTACGGCATGGAGGGACCGGGCGGCTACCAGCTCTTCGGCCGCACGATCCAGGTCTGGAACAGCTGGCGGCAGACGCCGGCCTTCGCCAAGGGCAAGCCGTGGCTTCTCAATTTTTTCGATCAGATCCGTTTCTTTCCCGTCACGCATGAGGAGCTCAACGAAGCGCGTGCGGCCTTCCCGCACGGCGGTTATACGATCAAGATCGAGGAGACGGAATTCTCCTACGCTGCCTATGAGGCTGGCCTCGCACCTGAGGTCGCTGCAATCAGCGCCTTCAAGTCCAGTCAGCAGGCTGCCTTCGAGGCGGAACGGCAACGCTGGAAGGAGCTGGGGCTCGACAGCTTTTCCGTTGACGAAGGGGCAGGCCCTGCCCTTGCCGGCGATATACCGGAAGGTTGCTTCGGCATCGAAAGCGCGGTGCCCGGCAATGTCTGGAAGATACTTGTCGAGGAAGGCCAGCCGGTTGCAGCCGGCGATACTTTGGCCATCATCGAGTCGATGAAAATGGAAATCAATGTCACCGCCCATGCCGCGGGACGCGTCCGCAACCTGCGCGCAGCACCTGGGCGCAACGTCAAGGCCGGCGACGTGCTTGTCATTCTGGAGGAAATCTGATGCCGCCTACTATCCTCGACCTAACCTCATTGAAAGAGGCTTATGGAGCAGGTCTATCGCCCCTCGATCTCGTGGACGAGATCGTTGCGAGATGCAAGGCATCCGACGATCCGGCAATATTCATCACGTTGGCATCTCCTGAGGCTTTGCGAAAGGCAGTCCGGGATTTGCTGGCGAAGGCACCCGAGCCCAACAGCCTGCCGCTCTGGGGCATCCCCTTCGCGGTTAAGGACAATATCGATGTTGCGGGTCTGCCGACGACGGCCGCCTGCCCCGCCTTTGCCTATCATCCTGAGGAGGATGCTGCCGCGGTTGCGCGTTTGAAGGCTGCCGGCGCCATCGTCATCGGCAAGAGCAATCTCGACCAGTTCGCAACCGGCCTCAACGGCACGCGCTCGCCCCATGGTGCGCCCCGCTCGGTTTTCGATCGCGCCTATGTTTCCGGCGGCTCCAGTTCGGGCTCCGCGGTTGCGGTGGCGGCGGGTCTTGCCAGCTTCTCACTCGGTACCGATACGGCAGGGTCCGGCCGGGTGCCGGCTGCTTTCAACAATCTCGTCGGCATCAAGCCGACGCCAGGTCTCGTTCCCAATGTCGGCGTGGTGCCGGCCTGCCGCAGTGTCGACGTCGTCACGGTGTTCGCCGCGACCGTTGGGGACGGCATCGCCGTCCGGCGGATCATGGAAGGCTATGACGCACGGGATCCGTTCTCACGGGAAGCGACTCCAGCGACCCTGCCATCGGTGCGCCCACGCGTCGGTGTGCTCGTAGGCGCCGAACGTGAGTTCTACGGCAATAGCCAAGTCGAGGCCCTCTACGATGCCGCCATCGACAGGGCGAAATCGCTCGGCGTGGAGATCGTGCCTTTCGACTACACCCCTTTCCGACAGGCTGCCGAACTGCTCTACAACGGCCCCTGGGTTGCGGAGCGCCTCGCGGCGGTAAAGGACTTCCTTGCAAGCAATGCCGACGATTTCGATCCGACAGTCAGAACGATCATCGAAGGGGCGAAAGGGTATGACGCGGTTGCGGCCTTCGAAGGCAGGTACAGGCTGGAGGCTTTGCGGCAAAAGACGAAGGTAGAGTGGGAGAAGGTCGATTTCCTGATGCTGCCGACATCGCCCACGACCTATACCGTCGAGGAAATGCAGGCCGATCCGATTGTCAGGAACAGCCATTTCGGCCGTTATACCAATTTCGCCAATCTGCTTGATTGCGCGGCAATTGCCATACCCGCAGGCTTCGATACCGACGGCCATCTGCCTGCCGGTGTGATGCTCGTCGGGCCTGCCTTTACCGACGATGCGTTGGCGCCTTTCGCTGATGCCATGCATCGAGCAGCGAAAAGCGGCATGGGCAAGGACCGCACGGTGGCATTGCCGGACAAAAGCCATGTGACACCTGAAGCCGCTGATATGGTTCCGATCGTCGTTGTCGGCGCCCATCTGACTGGTATGCCGCTCAATCATGAGCTCACCGGAAAAGGCGGCTACAGGATGACGACGGGACGGACGGATGGCAGCTATCGGCTTTTCGCCCTTTCCGGAACAGTGCCACCCAAGCCGGGATTAATGCGCGACCCGAGCTTTGCCGGCAACGGTATCGAAATCGAGATATGGGCGTTACCGCCTGCTGCATTCGCCCACTTCGTCCAGAATATCCCTGCGCCGCTGGGGATCGGAAAGATCCTGCTTGAGGATGGCAGCCATGTTTCCGGATTCCTCTGCGAGAGCCATGCCGTAGCTGGCGCTAGAGACATCACCGAATTTGGCGGCTGGCGAAATTTCATTCGCGCCGCGAATACCACGGCGTGAGGGAGATACGTGATGAGAAAGATCCTCCTACGGGTATCGCAGATCATTCTTCATGGCCTGACCGCAAGAACCCAGGCAATTGGCAGCCATGAGCTGCCTCGCTCGCAGCAAAGCAGCCTCGGAGACCAGTAAAATACTTTGTACTGGGCGGATTCACCGATGCCGAAGGGATAACGCCGACGAATGAGTGTCGTCATACAAGATGATTGCACTCACTCCGGTCAGCACATCGACATCAGAGCAACATCGACGCACCACGGTCGAGATAGGTATCGAGGAATTGCTCGAGGCGAGGATTTCTCGGCTTCTTGAAGACCTCCTGAGGCGGCCCGCTGAACAGCACCTTACCATGATCGAGAAAGATGATCTGCTGGCCGACGGTCGCGGCGAAACCTATTTCGTGCGAAACGACCACCATCGTCATGCCCTCGGCGGCCAAGTCGCGCATGACGTTCAAGACCTCGCCGGTCAGTTCCGGATCGAGCGAAGAGGTCGGCTCATCGAACAGCATGATCTTCGGCTTCAAAGCGAGGGCGCGGGCGATCGCAACGCGTTGCTGCTGGCCACCCGAAAGCTGTGATGGATAGTGTCCTGCTCTAGCCTCGAGCCCGACCTTGACGAGTTGCACCATAGCCGCATCCTCGGCCTGCTTTCGGCTCATCTTGTGAACCGTCTTCAATGCCTCGCTGACATTGCCGAGCGCTGTCATATGTGGCCAAAGATTGAATTGCTGGAACACCATGCCGATCTGAGCGCGGATCGAGCGATTGGTCGCTGCCGAGATACGTTCGCGGCGCCCCTGAGAATCCTCGGCAAAGCCAAGGACTTCGCCGTTGATGGAGATCGTCCCGCGCGTCGCCTCTTCAAGGAAAGCCATGCAGCGCAAAAGTGTGCTCTTGCCGGAACCGGATGGACCGATGAGGCAGGAGACCTGCCCCGGCTCGATGGCAAGATCGATGCCGTGAAGGACCGTGGTCTCTCCGAATGTCTTGACGAGATTCCTGACTTCGATAGCGGGGACGCTCATGCGTTGAAAAACCTGAATCTGGAAAGTTTCGTTTCGGCAAGGTTGCCAAGCCAGCCGGTGACTTCGACGAGCACCCAGTAGAAGAGCGCCAGGGCTGAAAGCGCCTCGACGAAGGCATATTGCTGCGATCCGATCGCGCTCAGCGTCGCCGTCAATTCCGGCACCGTGATGATGGAGAGGACTGCTGTCTCCTTCATCAGGATGACGGTCATGTTCACGCAGGGCGGCAGCACCAGCATCGTCATCTCCGGCAGGAGAATGCGCTTGATGATCTGCCCGCGCGTCAAGCCGACGCATTCGCCGGCCTCGATATGGCCTTTCGGCACGGCCCGAAATCCGGAACGGAAGATTTCGCTGAAATAGGCCGCGCCATAGATCGAAATGCCGATCAGTCCTGCCGGTACGGGATCGAGCTCGAGGCCGACGAAAGGGCCGCCGTAATAGACGAGGAAGATCTGGATAAGAAATGGCGTGCCACGCAGCACCGCCACGATGGCACCCAGCACCTTGTCGATGACCACGCCGCCATATTGCCGGGCGACCGCCATCAGGAAGCCGATAACGGCTGCGGCAATGGTGCCGATAATCCAGATCATGATCGTGACGCCGGCGCCGCTGAGGATAGCAGGCCACTGGCCGATGAGGACGTTGATGTCGAAGGTCATCGCGCTACCCCCGGCAATCTGCTTTCGATCAGGCCGCCGGCAAGCGCGACCACCCAATTGATCATCAGATAGATGAGGCCGGCTGAGGCAAAGATCTGCAGTGGCAGAAAGGTGCTGCCGGCAAGATCCTGGGCCATACGGGTAAGTTCGACGATGCCGACAACGGAGACGAGCGACGATGCCTTCAAAATAAGGATCGCCTCGTTGACAAGAGCTGGGAAGGTCAGGCGCAGCGCGATCGGAACCTTAATGCGGCGGAAGATCTGGCGCGGCGTCAGGCCAACCATCTCAGCCGACTCCACCAAGCCCACCGGCACGCTGGCAAAGCCGCCGCGCAGATTCTCTGCCTGGTAGGCGGCCGTGCAGAGCGACAGGCCGATGATGGCGGCAACGATGCTCGGCACGTTGAGGCCGATAGCCGGAAGCAGATTGTAGATCAGCAGCAACTGCACCAGCAGCGGCACGCCGCGAAAAAAGCTGATGAAAAACTGGGCAGGTCGCACGAAAAGGCTACGCCCCGTCAGCAACATTCCCGAAATCAGGATCGCAATTGCAAAACCGATAAAGATCGACACAAAGCTGATCGTCACCGTGTAGATGGATGCCTGCACAAGCAATCCAAAGAGCTCGATGGACATTGTTAAGTATTCGCCCGCGTGGTGACCAGGAAGCTGGGATCTCGCTCATCAGCCGTGCCCGACAACAAAGCGGGCACGGCCGATTTCGGAGGGCTGATCAGAATGCCGGGTCCTTGACGGCGTCAGGCGTGTCGAAGCTTGCGCCGAACCACTTCTTCTGCAGCGTCGCCATGCGGCCGTCAGCCTTGATCTTCAACATGGCTGCATCGATAGCGTCCATCAGCGATGCGTGATCGGCATCCTTCAGGCCGATGAAGCCGAAATAGGACTTCTTGCCGAAGGGCGGCAGCACGACTTCGAACGTGCCTTCACGCTGTTTGGCGACGAATGCGATATTCGGCAACGAGTTGGCGACGCCGGCGATACGGCCGGCCGCGAGATCAGCGTAGGATTCGGTAAAGGCCGGATATTCGCGGATATCGGCTTTCGTCGGCAGGGTGTCAGAAAATTCCTTGAGCTGATCGAGCTGCGCCGTCGCCTTGCCGACGCCGATCTTCTTGCCGGCGATGTCTTCCGGCTTGCTGATCGTCTTGTCACCCGCCTTCTTTAGGATCGCGATGGTTGCTTCGGCCAAAGGCGGCGTGAAGCGATAGCGCTCCATGCGCTTCTTGGTGATCGTCGCCGGGCCGGCAACGACGTCGAACTTGCCGGCTTCAAGCGCCGGGAAAACGCCATCCCATGGCAGGGTGACCCATTCGATCTTCACACCCAGTTGCTTGCCGATCTCGTCGAAGAGGTCGACGTTCAAGCCGACATGTTTGCCTGCATCGATGAAATCGAATGGGGCGAACGCCGTCTCGGTGCCGACCTTCAGGGTGCCGGCGGCCTTGACAGCCGCTAGCGTGTCAGCCGCATGCGCCGAGATCGTTGCACCAAACAAAAGTGCGGCGCCCACCAGCCCCTTCAGAAGCGAATTTTTCCTCATGTTTTTCTCTCCAGTTTTTGGCCTTCCGTTGGAAGGTCCATGTTCCCCAAACCTTGTCCCGTCAAGCGGATTTCTATGATCCGCTTTTGTCTATACAAATAGATACAGACTGGCCTACACTGTCAAATGCAAAACACAATAGACGCAAGATTTGTGCCGCACGATGTCGAGATATCCGGCAGAAGCGGTTTCCACGGACACTGAATTTATTGCCGGAGCAAGGCGAGCATTGGTCCCAATTCATCAGAGAATTCTGAAGGATATAGAAAGCAGGATCATGAGCGGCATCTGGCCGCCGGGGCACCGAATACCCGTCGAGCATGAGCTACTGAAAGAGTATCGCTGCTCCCGGATGACGGTGAACAAGGCGCTTTCGACCCTGGCCGAGCGCGGCATGATCATACGCCGCCGCAAGCTCGGCTCCTTCGTCGCCTCGCGGCAGATCGACCGCACAGTCATGGATATCCAAGACATTTCCACAGAAGCGGAACTAGCGGGGCACGCACATAATCACACGATCCTGATGCGCAAAGTCGAGAGGCTCGATCCTGCCACAGCAATGCGGCTCGGCGAAACCGTAGGAGCGGAAATTCTGCGACTCCACTGCCTGCATGCGGTCGACGGCAAGGCGAATGCGCTGGAGCGACGCATCATCATGCTGGATCTGGTGCCATCAGCAAGAATCGAGAGTTTCGTCTCGGTCCCACCCGGCAAATGGTTGCTGGACATGGTGCCCTGGTCGAAGGCCCGGCATGTTATTCGTGCCGTCTCGGCCGATGCCGCGACGGCGCGCCTGCTCGAAACCGAGCGCGGCGAAGCCTGTCTGACGCTCATCCGTCAGACATGGCAGAGCAGTCGCACGGTCACCTATGTCGAGTTCATCCATCCCGGCGATCGCTTCCAGTTTGCCGGCGACTTTTATCCGAATGAGAGAGCTGTCACCGATCAACCGTCGCAGGGAGACGACCCTTGAACGAGAAGCGGATCAGCAGGGCAGTTCCGCTCAAGGCCTTGCAGGCTTTCGAAGCCGTCGGCCGTTGCGGCAGCGTGAACGCCGCAGCATTGGAACTGAAGGTTTCGCCCGGAGCGATCAGTCAGCAGATCCGCAAGATCGAGAGCTTTCTCGGTGTCACCTTGCTCGAGCGTAATGGTCGGACGGTGGAACTCACCCAATGGGGTCGGCTCTATCATCACGAAATATCGAAGGGTTTCGAACAATTCGCACTTGCCGAACAGGTCCTGGAACGAGCGCGCAACGAGAATGCCCTTGTCCTCAGCGCGCTATCTTCCGTCGTCAACAAATGGATCGGGCGCCGGATCTTCGATTGGCAGGCCCTTCATCCAAACGCACATATCCGGATCGTCGGGCGCGACAAGGAACCGCGCATGGGCTTCGACGACATCGATTTCCGCATCAGCTATGGATCGGACGTACTGCAGCATGAACACTATAGCGAGCTGTTCCGCGATTGGGTGGTTCCGGCCTGCTCCCCAGCCTTGATCAAGGGCAAGGCCCCTTCTGTGGCGCAACTTCTTCAATATCCGCTCCTGCATGTCGAATGGGAGAGGCATTTCACGCCCTATCCAAGTTGGCTTGAATTCGCCGCGAAGACGGGAGCGGCGCTCAAAGAAACCGCCGCCGGCCTCTCCTTCACCCTATCGAGCAGCGCAATTGATGCTGCCGTTAATAAGCGCGGCGTGGTTCTCGCGCAGATGTCGATGATTGCGGATGAACTCGAGGCGCAGACGCTCGTCATTCCCGTCGACATACGCATTCCCTTGCGCGAAAGCTACTTTCTCGCCTGGGATAGGGCGGCCTTGGAAAAACCACACGGACGCCAGTTCCGCGATTGGCTTATCACTATTTCCCGCCAGCAGGGTCTGGTATCGGCGCCCGCACCAACATTTTAGAAAAACTAAAACGGAACTCAGCTGCGCGATATTGATGAAATTTTGCGCCTGGCGATAATTTGCGCATTCGCCGTCAACGGAACGGCGTGATCGACATGACGGGAGAGTTCGATGGCGCGGACCGACAAGATGAAACTCGGAACTTTCGTCTATACGTTCGGCTTTCATCCGGCCTCCTGGCTGCATCCGGCAAGCGACGTCAACGGCGCCAACGACTTCGCACATCTGCTCGATGTGGCCAAACGATCCGAGGCGGCCAAATTCGATTTCATGTTCATGGCCGATTCTCCGGCAGCTGCCGCCGGCGATGCGAATGCGCTTGCCCGCATTCCCACAAAGATGAACCGCTTCGAACCTCTCTCGCTGCTCTCGGCGCTGGCGGTCACTACCAACGATCTCGGACTCGTGGCAACGGTCTCGACGAGCTACTATGAACCGTACAACGTAGCCCGTCTGTTTGCCTCGATCGACCATCTGAGCAAGGGCCGCGCCTGCTGGAATGTCGTCACGTCAGACCATGACGAAACCGGCTACAACTTCAATCGCGAGGGGCTGGATCCCCACGCGCTGCGCTATGAGCGCGGCAACGAGTTCGTCGACGTCGTCTTCGGCCTTTGGGACAGTTTCGAGGAAGGCGCACTCCTTCTCGATCGCGAATCCGGCGTCTACTATGACAAGGACAAGCACCACACGCTCAATCACAAGGGCAAGCACTTTCAGGTTCGCGGCCCCCTTAATATCGCGCGAACGCCGCAAGGCCGTCCTGTCATCGCCCAGGCGGGCGGTTCCGAACCCGGAATGGATATGGCGGCACGCACGGCCGAGATCGTCTTCAGCCTCGCATCGAACATCGAGCGGAACCGGTCCTTCTATGAGAACGTCAAAAGCCGGATGGCGGCCTATGGCCGTGATCGGGAAGACCTGAAAATCATGCCCGGCATCGTCATGAACGTCGGCGAAACCGAAGCCGAGGCGAAGGCAAAAGTCGACTATCTGATCGACAAGATGCATCCCGATGTCGGGCGGTTGATGCTCTCCGAATTCCTGGAGGCGGACCTGCGTGGGGTGGCTCTCGATGCGCCTTTTCCGATGGAGCGGCTGCCGGCGGCTCCGAAGGGGTCGCGCGCCCTGTTCGATGAGCTGGTCGATTTCGTCAAGAGCGGCCACACGGTCGGCGAACTGATCCGGCACTATGCCGAGAAACACACTGGGAATGGTATAACGGGCACGCCGACCCAAATCGCCGACTACATGGAGGAATGGTTCGAAACACGCGCCGCCGATGGCTTTATCCTGATGTTTCCGACCTTACCATCCAGCCTCGACGATTTCGTGCGGCTCGTCCTGCCGGAGCTTCGCCGCCGCGGGCTGTTCCGCGAGGAATATGAGGGCCGGACCCTTCGCGAAAACCTCGGCATTTCCACGCCGGCAAACCGCTTTGCCAAGAATTGAGGGCCGCTCCGATGATCGACGAGGCTCTGATCAGCAATGCGGAATTCAGGCTATCGATGCGTCATCTGGCCGGTGCGGTCAGCGTGATCACGATAGGCGACGGCCGAGACCGCACCGGCTTCACCGCGACATCGGTTTCCTCATTTTCGGCGGATCCGCCTTCCGTTATCGTCAGCGTCAACAGGGCCTCTTCTTCCTGGCCTGCATTGCAGCGGTACGGCTGTTTTTGCGTCAACGTGCTTGCGGCCGATCAGCAGCACGTCGCGCAATCCTTTTCAGGTATCGACGGACGCAAGGGCGTCGATCGCTACGCGGGTGCCGGGTGGTATAGCCTCAGGACAGGCGCTGCCGCACTTGAAAATGCCCTGACGGTCCTCGATTGCAAGCTCGAAACCGCATTCCATCATCACTCCCATGCCATTCTGATCGGGCATATCCATGCGATGGAAATCCGGCAAGGCATCGGACCACTGCTCTACTGGCAAGGCGGCTATCGTGACCTTCCGGCCGCTATTAATGAGCGCTGTCTAGAGCCGGATGATTTTAGGTCGAGTCGACCTAAAATCTGAATCCGCTCTAGAATCAAAGAAGTAGAGCGTGATGTCGTCCGAAAACCGCCTACACTTTTCGGCATCACGCTCTAGCGTAGCCGATCCGGCAATAACCTGATCGAAGCAATATCGACATTGGCAAAGGCAAATCTAAGGTACCGCTCCTGCCCCTCCCCGAAATATGCGCCGGGTATGCAGACGACACCGCGTTCGCTCGCAAGTTCTTCGGCAACCGCGGACGACGATCGATCCTCGAAAGGATGGCGAACGAAGGCGAAATAGGCGCCGATCGCTTTAATCTCCCAGCCCGCCAGCCCGGAAAACGCCAGTCTCAAGGCATCGGCGCGGCGCGCGATTTCCAGCCGATTGCCGGCCCGCCAATCGGCCAGGACAGGCAGAGCTGATGCGACGGCGACCTGAGCCGAACGCGGGGCGCAGATCTGCATATTGTCCATGACCTTCGCGATCTCCGCGATGAGCTTGGGTCCCGCCGTGATTGCACCCAAGCGATGACCGGGAATGCAGAAAGATTTCGAAAAGCTGTAGAGGAGAACGAGCGTATCCTCCCAGCCCGGCTCCGACAGCAGGGCGTGCGGCCGGCCGTAACCTTCGGCGAGAAAATCGCGATAGGTTTCATCAACGACCAACCAGGCGGCATATTTTCGGCACAGCCTGAAAAGCTCGTGAAGCAGCTCGGGCGGATAGACTGCTCCGGTAGGATTGTTGGGCGTAACGACGGCAAGCATCTTCGCGCCGGCTGCAAGTGCCGCTTCGGCAGAGCCGAGATCGGGAAGAAAGCCGGTTGCAGGATCGCAGTCGACCAGCAACCGCCCGATCCCTAGCATCGACAGCGTCGTGTCGTGATTGAAATAGAAAGGATTGGTGAGCGCTACGGTATCGCCTGTGCCTGCAAGCGCAATCGCCGTGCACATGAACGCCTGATTACAGCCGGCCGTGATATGGATATTGCCGGCAGAGATGTCGGCGCCGTAGAGTTCCGCGACATGCGCGGCATAGGCGTGCCGCAACAAAGGCTCGCCCTCGATCGGCCCGTATCCCGTCATCGCCTGTTGTACAGCCGTCTCGCCGAGAAGGCGCAGCATTTCAGGATGTGCGGGATAGCCCGGCACGGCCTGGGACAGATCGATGAGTGGTCCCTTCAATCCCTTGTATTCGCGACCCCAGGCAACGACGGAAGGAATGGGTGGAGGGGAGAGGCGGGCAACGAGCGAATTGGATTTTGCAGCGGTCATATCGATTTCTCTTTGATACCGATTGCTACAACGATACCAATTACTTTCTCAACCTCTTTGTTGAGTGATACGGATCTCAAGTGGAGACGCATGCGCATGGTGTGGGACAAGATGCGGCTCGAAGAGCTGCGCGCGGAATTTGCAGATAGCAAAGGCGGCGAGATATTCGATGAGAAGTTTCGCAAAGTCGCGGAGAAGATCATCTCCAAGAGCGGCACGAGACTGGCACCATATGCCGGTGTGCCGACTTTCCTCAGCGCGCCCTACATGCAGGTCGCAGCCGACGAGCCCGATTTCGGCAATCTCCAGGTCGCCATAACGGGAATTCCGATGGATCTCGGCGTCACCAATCGCCCCGGCTCCCGCTTCGGGCCGCGTGCCCTTCGCGCCATTGAGAGGATCGGCCCTTACAACCACGTTCTGGGAACGGCGCCGATCTTCGATCTTCGCGTCGCCGACATTGGCGACGTGCCGTTTCAAAGCCGCTACCGGTTGGAGCTCAGTCACGATGACATCGAAAAGCGGATCGGCCAGATTGTCGATGCCGGTGTCGTGCCCCTCTCGGTCGGGGGTGACCACTCCATCACGCATCCGATCTTGAAGGCTGTCGGCCGGAAGGAACCGGTGGGCCTCATCCATATCGATGCGCACTGCGACACCAGCGGTGCCTTCGATCAGACGAAGTTTCATCACGGCGGACCGTTTCGCAACGCCGTGCTGGATGGCGTGCTCGATCCCACAAGGACGATCCAGATCGGTATCCGTGGTTCGGCGGAATATTTGTGGGAATTCTCGTATAAGTCGGGAATGACGGCAATCCATGCGGAAGACCTAAGCACGATGGGAATTGCTGCTATCGTCGCCAAAGCCAAATCCGTCGTCGGTGATGGCCCGACCTATCTCTCCTTCGACATCGATAGCCTCGATCCCAGTTTTGCCCCCGGCACGGGTACACCGGAAGTCGGCGGATTAACTACACGTGAGGTCCTTGAGCTAATACGCGGGCTGAAAGGCATCAATCTGGTCGGTGGCGACGTCGTCGAGGTTGCTCCCCAATATGACGCGACGACCAACACGGCCCATGCTGGAGCTCAAGTGCTCTTCGAGATCCTGAGCCTCATGGTGTTCAGTCCGTCGATCGGTAAACGCTGAGCATTGTGTCAGCGAAAAGGGGCAATTTCGCTGCATAGGCTAGGCCTTCATGGCGATGCGGAACAGGCAATAGTGTATCGCAGGCTTCCGCATGCCGATATGGCACCATGTTTCCTGCCTGTCCCTAACGGCAGAAAGTAATGGGCAGCCGTCTGAATAGAGCTCAGTCGTCGGGCTCCCTTACCGCCCATGAGGTGGTGTCGTGGTCGGGGTGCTGATTGTTGCTCGTCTTGATCGCCGCAGCCCAATCGGCGCCGTTATTTTCGGTCGCACCGGTATTTTCTATACTCGTGATCGTATTGAACCATCTAACCATGTTCTCGGTGCAGGTATTGGCATGCGGCGGGAAGGCGTGCGGATCGTCCAGCGAACCGATCATCAGGTTGGTGCGGCCGTTTTCGAGGTGATGGAAGAACAATGGCGTACCGCAATTGGCACAGAAGCCACGCTCGACAAGCTCGGAACTCTTCCAGACGCTCGGCTTGCCGCGCGTCCAGGTGAGCGCATCATCGGGCGCGGCGACGAGCGCGGCAAAGATATTGCCGGAGGCTTTCTGGCACATACGACAGTGGCAGAGATGCGAATTATCAAGCATGGCGCTTGCGTGATAGCGCACGGCACCACACTGGCAGCCGCCGCTCACCTTCATCTCAATGCGTTTCATGCTTCCTCCCTTCAAAGACCGGCTTGACCTCTTTTAGGGTCGCGTCGTTTGATCGTCCAGCAGTGCTCGAATATGCCGCCAAGAGAAACGACATTCCCACAGCTGTCCACCACGCACCGATTGACGCCTATTTCATCTTGTCGGCTGAGTCCGAGCGGTCAGTTTATTTCCGTCAGGATCGCGAAGATAGGCGACGAATGACCCGTTTGGACGCTCCGTAGGCGGGCTCTCGATCGCCATGCCGCCATGCGCGGTACCGGCGGCATGCCACGCAAGAACATGGTCGGGGCTTGCGGCGGCTATACCGATAGTCCCGCCGTTAGCCGCGGTCGCGGGCTTGCCATCGATCGGTTTCGTGATCATCAGTCGACCACCCTCGTGGATATAGACCAGCCTTCCTCGATCATCCATCTCGCCGGGATTGCCTCCCAATGCAGCGAACGTGGCGTCGTAGAAGCTTCTGGCTCGTTCCAAATCGTTGCTGCCGATCATGACGTGAGTGAACATGTTTCATCTCCGGTAAAATACCCAATGGATCCCATTCAATGCTGCCCTAGCCTTGCAATAGGCCGGCCGTAAATCTTTCGATTGAAGACCCTTCCTGCTCATTCTGCCCATGTCGGCGATGAAGTCGAGGCCCATTATCACTGGCGTATTTCGGCCGCTGATCATGGCGAAGGGATAATTTGCAGTCGATGGAATTGGAACCCGCGGTCCTAGGCGGCACCACTAGGCGGAAAGCGCTTTATCCGCAAATCGGGGATGCGTTTGGATGTAATCCCAAAGCCGATTGGCGACGGGTCCGTGCGGTCGGTCGCGGCGGCGTGCTGCCACAAGGTCTATATCCATGCCCGGGAAATGCTGTCCCGCAATGGAGATTAACCGCCCGTCACGCAACTCCTCCTCGATCATGAAACGGGGCAAATGCCCCCAGGCCATGCCGCGAAGGACGATCTCTTTCTTCATCGCGTGATCGGCAACCGTGCATTGCGGCGCACCCTCGACCAGGTAGAAACTGGGCTTTGCAATACCGCGCGCCGTGTCTCGGATGATGCATTGGGTCAACCCACGCATTTGTTCGGGAGTGATCAATCGCGAGGGTGCGAATGGCAGGAAGGCCGGAGCAACCACCGGCACGAAGGAACTCGTGCCAAGCTCGATCCATTCGAGGCGCGGATCGGATTTGTCGATCCAATGGAGGATCAGGTCGGCTTCGTCTTCGAAAAGCCGCTCGGATGGACCGCCGATCGTCTCGAAATGCAAATCGAGCCGCGTGTTCGGACAGCCGGTGAAGAAGCCGCTGAGCAATTGCAGGCCATCGTGCAATGGGTAGGTGTCGCCAAGGATCACGCGAAGATGCGTCTCCTCTCCCATTGTGAGCTGATGGGCATGTACCTTCAGCTCTTCCATTTCGCCGAGCAGGGCCTGCGCCTTGCGATGAAAGGAGCGACCGGCTTCTGTGAGACCGACGCGATAGCCGCTGCGATCGAGGAGGGCGACACCGAGATTGGCCTCGAGCTTGGCGATCGCCGCAAACACGGCCGTATGCGATCGATTCAACGCGGAGGCTGCGGCTTGAAAGCCGCCCTCGCGGACCACCGCGTCGAAGCTTTGGATTTCCTGAAGTGTGAATGGCTGCATTGTAGATTTTATTTACAATGTCTTTCCAATCTTTTCAATTTTTTCCGAAGAAAGGGCGAATTAGCGTCCAACCGTTCTCGACCCGCGCCCCCACTTTCCGGAACCAGAGTCCGCGGCAATGCGGCAGGCGCCAACCGCAAGAGAAGGACCATATCGATGACGATTCATTCCGCAGAACTCGCCACGCTCAATCCCGAAGAGCCGGCCGCCTTGTCATTCTTCACCACCGGCGATGGCGTTCGGATCGCCTACAGGATCGATGGGCGGGACGACCGCCCGGCACTTATCCTTGCCAATTCCATCGCGACAACCCTGCATATGTGGGACCTCCAGATTCCCGAATTCGCCGAGCACTTTCGGGTCATCCGCTATGATTACCGCGGTCATGGCGGTTCGGACGTGCCAGCCGGCGCTTACTCGGACGGGCGGCTCGGCCGCGACGTGCTGGAATTGATGGACTGGCTCGGGATCGAGAGAGCGCATTTTCTCGGCCTGTCACTGGGCGGCTGGGTGGGCCAATGGCTTGCCATCCACGCACCGGAACGGATCGACCGCCTGATCCTCAGCAATACCTCTTCCTACCTCGGCCCGGCGGAAAACTTCGACAGGTCGATCGCGGCAACGCTTGCCGCGCCGGACATGAGGGACGCCGCCGAGACCTTCCTCGGCAACTGGTTTCCGAAGGCGATGATCGCGGCGAACGGGCCAGTCGTTCGCCGGTTCCGGGAGATGTTACTGGGCATATCGCGCCAGGGCCTTGCCGGCCTGTTTGCCGCCGTACGCGACGCCGACATGCGCCGCACCAGCGCCCTCATCCAGAGCCCGACGCTCGTGATCGCCGGCGAGTTCGACACCGTAACATCGCATGCCATGGGGGAAGCAATCGCCAGCACGATCCCCGGAGCGAGGCTGAAAACCTTTCCTTCCGTGCACTTCTCCAATATCGAGTTTGCGCAGGCGTTCAACGAAGAGGTTGTGGCGTTTCTCGACCAAAAATCCGTCTGAGGTTCTCACGCAGATCCAAGTCGAGCCTGGAAAGTGCCGCCTGCGGAGTCCATGCAGGCGGCATTTGTCCAAGACGAAAACTATGCTCTCGGACGTCATGCATTGACGCTCTTGGATAGCGAGCTTCTTGTTCCGACTTTCGGTTGAGTGTAAAGCGGATGAAGCTTAGGGTTGTATTTACTGCGAGGCTCGCTGAATGACTTGGACATCGCTATGACGCAGGTGCAGCATGTCACTCCCGGCGAGCGGATCGGCGTACTCGATGAGCTCAGGTTCCTGGCAGCACTTGCGGTGGCGCTCTTTCATTTCGGGTTCCGAGGCAAAACACTTGGTCTTACCGAGATGGCCCTTCCAGGCTGGATACCAGTGTTGAAATACGGATATCTCGTCGTGCAAATGTTCTTCGTGATAAGCGGTTTCGTCATCGCCTACTCAGCCGAAGGACGGACACCGGCGCAATTTGCTATTGCACGCTTTGCCGCCTTTCGTGAAGGCTATACGCTTCGTAATCTCGTTTTGCTTGCCCTATCCGTTGCGGTTGCCCTGTACCAATCTCTGGAAATGACCCAATGGAATCGGGAAAATTACGGTGTAGACTATAGCGATCCCAAGCGCGATCCGTGTAGACCGTCTTCAGGAAGTTGGCGAGATCGAGCTTGAGGATCTCGGCATCAATGCCGACCGCGGCCAGCGACTGCTTGATGAAGTCGGCATAGGAGGGCTGGAGAAAGGAATTATAGGCAAGCCGCAGCTTGAATCGCGTGCCGTTGGCACTGCGCGGATAGCCGGCATCGTCGAGCAGCTTGTTGGCAAGCTTGGGATCGGGCACGCGCGCCTTGATGCTCGGATCATACCATTTCGGCAAGGCTGTGCTGATCGGGCTCGGTGAGACCTGCGCATAACCGAATAGGGCGATGTCCACGAGCTTCTGTAGGTCGATCGCATGGGCGATCGCCAGCCGCACATCCTTCTTCTTGAGAATCTCGTTTTCATAATTGAAGAACAGCTGCTGCTGCGGCCCGGAATAGGCATAGGTCGTGGTATCGACGACGAGGTTCGCATTGGACTTCAGGCGCTCGATATCGGATAGCGGCACGGGATTCGCGCCGATATCGATTTCTCCCGTCTCCAGAGCCGCGGCCCTTGCCGCCGGATCGAGGATGACGCGCAGGACGACGCGGTCGAGATAGGGTTTCGGAGCGTCCCAATAATTCGGGTTACGGTCGAAGATCAGATGGCTGCCAGGCACCCATTCCTTGAGGATGAAGGGACCGGTGCCGATCGTCTGGGCGAGGGTTGGCTGCTCGGTCGGCTTGAAGGTCTCGTAGACATGCTTCGGCACGATCGGCGATTCCGAACTGCCGAGCGCGGAGATCAGATAGGGAGCCGGCTTGGACAGAACGATAACGGCCGTCAGCGGATCGGGCGTTTCGACCGACGTCA
This sequence comes from Rhizobium sp. No.120, assembly GCF_054558365.1. Taxonomy (NCBI): domain Bacteria; kingdom Pseudomonadati; phylum Pseudomonadota; class Alphaproteobacteria; order Hyphomicrobiales; family Rhizobiaceae; genus Rhizobium; species Rhizobium sp. No.120. Next base: position 39,863 of record NZ_BAAJNQ010000004.1, on the reverse strand, counting down.
CATTCTGAAAGGTGATGCGCCCGCGCGGATGTGCTTCCTTCAGGCGAAAGATGGTGAACTTGACATCCTCGGAGGTGAAGTCCTTGCCATCGTGCCACTTAACGCCCTTGCGAAGCGCGAAGGTGTAGCGCAGACCATCGTCGCTTGCCGACCATGACGTCGCCAGAAGTGGCTTCGGATTGAGATCGTAATCGAAATCGAGCAATCCCTCGTTAATCTTCGGTCCGATCGCCTGTCCTGTGCCAGAGGAGGTGTTGATCGCGATCAGCGCCGTCGGATCGGGGTAATAGGCCCAGTTCAGGGTGCCGCCGCTCACCGGCGTTTCCGCGGCGCTTGCCCCTGACGGAATGCCTCCCAAGGCAAGACCTGCGCCACCTAAGAGCAGCAATTGGTTGAAGTGACGGCGATTGATCGACATTTGCGCGCTCCGAAATTGGCGTTAAAGGCCAGATGACCCATCGCGAAAATGATCGTTACGAAACCGAGAGATCCAAAGTCAGTTTTTCTAGCGCGCTGCGAAAGCAATCCTTCCCGCACCCGGAAAATCGCCCATTTGCAGCACAGAATGATGCAAGCTCCCACTCGGCTTGCGATCGATAGAAACAATTTTTCCGGAGCTGCTCAATATTAGTCTATAAATACTATGGGGAATTGATTGTGCAAACTAGCGTGCATCGCCCTCACAGAACAAAAGGCGCATCCGCATGACCGCCACCAAACGTCAGCTCCATCTCAATGTCGGCATCAACACGACAGGTTATCTTGCCAATGCCTGGCGCTACCGCACCGGCGACCGCCACGACATCAACAATCCCGACTACTACCGCAGACTGACGGAGCTTGCACATAAAGGGCTGTTCGATGCCGTCTTCTTCTCCGACCACCCCGCCTTGATGACCGATCCGAACGGACGCCCCTTCCATACGATCGACCCGCTGATCCTGTGCACCGCGCTGGCGGCGCAAGTGCCTGATATCGGCTTTGTCGCCACTATGTCATCCACCTACAATTCGCCCTATAATCTTGCCAGACGCACACAGTCCGCTGATATCATTTCGGGTGGGCGCATGATCATCAACATCGTGTCCTCCTTCAATCCGAATGTCGCCGCAAATTTCGGCGCCGAACCCTTGCCGCCGCGCAGCGAACGCTATGCAAAGGCGTCCGAATTCCTCGATGTCGCCAAGCGGCTGTGGTCGAGCTGGGATCCGGCACGCGAAGGTGATATCCCCGAAAATCGCTTCTGGGACGCGGCAAGCGCGCATGCGATCGATCATTCCGGCGATTATTTTACCGTGCAAGGTCCGCTGAACGTGCCCGTCGGGCCGCAGGGACATCCAGTGATCGCTCAAGCGGGCGCTTCCGAGGGCGGCATCGATCTCGCAGCCCGCCATGGCGAGATCATCTACTGCAATATTCTCTCCCGACCGGCTGGCCAGGCTTTTGGCAGAAAGGTGAGGGATCGGGCCATCGCTTTAGGCCGCGACCCTTCCGCAATCCGGATTGTCCCTGGTCTGGTGGCCATTCTGGGAAAGAACCGCGAGGAAGCCCTGCGCAAGCATGAACTCTTTAGCGGTACCGGGTCCGAGGATGGGCTGATTTCCCGCTTCATCAAGGATAACGGCATCAATCCCGATGGTTTCGATCCGGATGCCGTTCTCGATCCGGAACGTTTTATCCCCGATCCAAACCGTATCCAGGCCGTCGGCATGGGGCTCGGTCTATCGGACCTTCTGTCCCACGAGCAACTCACCACACGCCAGGCGGTACGGCGTTCCGAAGGCCACCATCGCCTGGTACTCGGCACACCGGAAGAGGTTGCCGACGCCATCATAGATCTCTGGGCCGATGGGACAGTGGATGGCTACACGTTGCAGCCGCCACGCGCACCCGACGATATCGAGGAATTCGTCACCAACGTCATTCCTATCCTGCAGGACCGTGGTGTCTACAGAACAGCTTACGAGGAAAAAACGATGCGCGAACGCTACGGCCTGCCCTATCCATTCAATAGGCTTGGATAACTTGATCACCCTTGAACAGGGAGCTTTGGAATATCGCGATTGGATAGCGGGTCGGGTCTCACAGTCGGTGCTCTTGATGGGATAAGAACCGTCGGCCCGGCGTTTGAAACAACCCATAAACTCGGGCTTCTTTGAGAAGGTTAGGTTTTTGTCAGAGCGACCTAAAACCAATTCTTTCGACACTTTGGAAAGAGACACCGCGGAACCTACTGTCGTCACCGCTGTTTAGCGTCCTCAAATCGGAAGTCGAAGCGTGCGAGATATTTCGCCAGACGAACCTGCGTCATTGCTGCTTCTCCAATCGTGAGATCGTAAACAAGGCTCTGCCGGCAGAACTTGCCATTACGCGCTCACGACAGGTGCGGCTAAGTTTTTGCAGCTCTGCCTACTCGACCACCAGTACCAGAGTGAGAAACGTCCTTTGCCTCACCTCGCACTCTCCTTCCGCCCGAGTAGTGGGACAAATTGCCTATAGGCGTTCCTCGAGGATCTCGGTCGTGATGTCCCGTCCAGCATAGAAGATTCCCAACACCAGCACCTCGGTCTCCTCGACAACAAAGGCGATACTCACGCTCCGACGATAACCAATAATCCGAAGACCGGGGATGAGGTTGTCTCTCACGGTGCCGCGTTTGGGAAACGTCGCAAGCTCCTCGATAAATTGCCGGATGCCGTTGACATAGCTCCAAGCAAGCGTAGGTCCAGCCCTCTCAACGCCGGCGAGATCCCGGTACAGGTCACGCAGCTCAGCCTGCGCCTGCTTATGTAGGACAATTTTATATTTCATACTCTACTTGGCTTTCGCCAGTTGGGCCCGATGCTCAGCTTCCAACTGGTCAAAAGCCTCATCCAGAGTCACGCCGGTGGACGGGTCGCGCTTCAGATCTGCATAGCGGCTCGGGATTTCCCGAGTCAGCCAGCGTTCGCGGGCGTCTTCCTGATCTTCTAGTAATCTCAGGCCCGCGCGCACAACTTCACTTGCGTTATTATAGCGACCGGATTCAAGCTGCTTTTTGATAAAGCGCTCGTAGTGTTCATTGAGTGCGAAACTTGCCATGGCAATTCCCTCCTGTTCTAAATATGGGCCAGGAGTACGAAATTATCAACTATTGTTATCTATTGATATTTATCCCCAGCTTAGGCTCAGAAATGAAATCGATGCGGACCTATGGCGCATCGTTCAAACACATCAATGGGTTCTGAAAGGCGGCTCCAACTCGCTACCTGATGCGGTCCAACACGCAGAGGGCGTCATATGGCGTGACCCTTCTTTATGGCCGAAAAGCTTAACATTCGACGCTGAGGCCGTTGTTGAACAGAGCCAACCCGACCGCAAGTGCCCGAGGGCAATATCGATTGGCCCCTTCGCGCAATACAAATTCGCCATGCGCAGCGTTAGAAATCACGCTAGATTCTGAAACGCGATTTCTGTCGAACTGGCTGCGATGAAAGGGCTTCGCCTCTGCTGTGGCATGATCTGCGAAAGGTGATCGATGATTGCGCAACGCCGCCCCTTGAACCAGCTTGCCACCGGTTACAACGAGATCGCCGACATGAGCTGTTGGTTATCATCTCGTTGCTGGCGATACGACATGGCGGCATCTCATTCCTCGCTCGGTTCATCTTCCGTGATCTTTTTCAACAGGAACAGTAGCGCGACCCGTTCGGCAGGGTTAAGCCGTCCCATCGTCTTTTCGCTAATGATATGCGCGTTTGGATACATGGAGCGCAGGACTGCTTCTCCCTTCGCCAGCAGCGAGATGATAACCTTGCGGCCATCGGCTGCATCCTTGGAGAGATTGATGAGACCACGCGCCTTGAGACGCTCCACGATGCCGCGAATAGTTGCCTGATCAACCGAGGTTGCCTTCACCAGCTCAGCCTGCGAACTCGGGCCACGGTCGTGAAGCGTACAAAGGGTGACAAACTGCACGGAGGTCAGGTCAGGATCGCTGGCATTTTCCTGGAAAATCGCTAGATGCCGCTGATAGGCCTTGCGCAACAGATGTCCAACCTGCTCGGTCACCTGATAGCCCGCCCGCGGGTCCGCCTCTCCGATGTCGCTATCGTCTACCATGCTCGCGTCGTCCGCTCCTATTGACGCTTCTAATCCTCCAAAATCCAACAAATCGCAAGCGGGCCGAATCGCACCGTGACACGCAGGAGAGGCGGATGAGCGATCGCTTCCTGAGGAATCCCCGCGAACGGCATGGGGCCGACCACGGGGGCTGCTGTTTTTATTCCAGAGCCATGTTCCTGGATTCAGCATTGATGAAGGCTACGCTGACTGCCGCAAGCAACAGAAGACCGGAGATAACACCGAGCGCCAGTCCAAAATTCGAGGTCATGACCGGCGCGACAATAGACGGCGCCAGAAGCCCGCCGAAACGGGCGACGGACCCGGACAAGCCCATGCCACTGGCGCGAAGCGTCGTCGGATAGATTTCCGGCGTGAAGGCGTAGATCGCGCCCCAGGTGCCGAGCAGCGCAAAGCTGAGCAGCAGCGTTGCGGAGATGACGATCTCGACCGACTGGCCCAGCCCATACCCTAATGTGCCGATGGCGCTCAGGATCAGGAAACCGATCAGGGTCGGCTTGCGTCCCCATTTCTCGACGCCGTAAGCCGCCAGCGCGTAGCCCGGAAGCTGGGCGATCGCCAGCACGAGGAGAAACAACTGACCGCGCATGAAGCCGAAGCCTTCTCCTGCCAGCCGTACCGGCAGGTAGACAAATACGCCATAGTAGGAAACCGAGATCAGCATCCATGCCAGCATCAGGAAGATTGTCCGGCGCCGAAGCTCCGGTGACAGCAGCGCGGCAATCGACTTGCGCTGTGGCGCCTGCGGCGTCAGCGGTGCGATCTCGACGACGTTGCCGTTGGCGGCGGCGACACGCTGAAGAACCTTGCGCGCCTCTTCCGATTTTCCCTGTTGGTTGAGATAGAGTGGTGACTCCGGCACGTAAAAGCGCAGGACAACACCGACAAGCGCCGGCAAACCGGTCACGAAGAAGATCGTGCGCCAGGGCTCTCCGCCCTGCGAACCGGCGACCAGTGCGAGAAGCGCCAGTGCCACAGTTCCGACAGCCCAGAAGCCTTCGAGCAGCACGAGCCAGCGACCGCGTCGGTCCGACGGAAGAAACTCGGCCATCATGGCATAGTCAACCGGAAGCGTTCCACCCACACCGAGACCTGTCACGAAGCGCGCGACGAGCAGCCAGTTGAGATCAGGGGCAAAAGCCGACGCCACACCACAGATCGCATCGAGAATGATTGCGATGAACAACACCGGCCGACGGCCGATCCGGTCGGCAAGGCGACCAAAAGTGAACGCGCCGATGAGCATGCCGAGAAAGAAAAACGTACCGGTCTGGAGTGCCTGTGGAACGGTGATGCCGAAGCTTGCGGCGATTGAAGGCGCGGTGAAGCCGATTGCCAACACTTGCATGGCATCAGCGGCCCAGACAAGCCCGAAAATGATAAACAGACGCTTCTGGAAGCTGCCGACGCCGGCCGTCCTGATACCTTGTTCCACGGTGATTGGAGTCTGCATGTTACCCCTCGTTCCATTTTGTTTGGGATTACGGTCGAAGCGGTGATCTTCGCCACCTTGGCGCCAGTGAATTGACGCACGAACTCATCCGTTCCGGTCGCGCGACCGGAACGTTAGGATTGACTGAATATGCCGGAAACCCGGCGCCTCTATCAGCTGAACTTTGCCTGCATTTCCTTCACGGCGACATTGCCATTGAGCACCATCGGCTCATCATCCAGGAACAGCGAACAACCGCGCATCGGAATATCCAGATGGCAGGCAGTGTCGTTCGGGCCGCCGAGCTCGTTGTTCGGGCCGGTGGAGAACATGACGTTGCCGTAGAAAGAGCGAGCTTCCATGCCCATTCCGCCCGGGAACTCTCCCGGCACCATGCGATGCCACTTGGCGTTCTGGTTGAGGCCCCAGCCGACATGGCTCATGCCCATGCCGCGCGGATCGTTGAAGCCTTCCATGTAGGACTTGACCAGGTCTGCATCGAGCCCGCCTCTGATGTCGGTGATCCAGCCCTTTTCGATCGTGTAGGTGATCGGGTCGCGAACGTAGATGTTCTGCGGCAGCAGGATATCGCCCGGTGCAACGACGATTGTGCCATCGACGCCATCATCGTCACCGCCGGTGAAGACGAAGCCGGACGGCCAGTGGTCCCAGCGGCCCGGCTCGTCGGTGCATGCATATTCGGTGATGGCAGGATAGGTGTTGAGCTTATAGATGACGTCGGTACCGTGTGGCGAGGTGATCCGCATGACCTTTGCCTTGGAGAGCAGTTCACCAGCGAACTCGACGCGCTCACGCAGTTCCTTCGTCGGCAGCATGCGGGCGAGAACTTCCGGCGGTTCGACAGCAGTCAGAATGCGCGTTCCGGCTGCCTGGATCGCCATCTGCTCCGGGCTGAAGAGCAGGAAGATGCAGTCGATCAGCATGTCGGCGGCCTTGAGAGCTTCAACAGCTTCCGGCATGGAGGCGAGGCCCGTTTGGCCGACCGCCCATGCACCCGCCGGCGGCACGGGCGGCAAACGCATGTGATACATCTTGGCGCCGAGACGCAGGCCCGCCGCCATGAAGGCGTCAGCATAGTCCAGCCGCTCGTTACCCTGTGTCAGGACGATAAGCTTTTCGCCCTCGTGGACGCCCGACATCTTCAGCTGATGCAGGCAGATTTCCGTGAAGCTAAATTGATCCATGCTCGTTCCCCTTGTTGGTTGAAGGCTCAGCTGCTCTTGCGGTTACGGACTGTTGGGCTTGACTTTGGCGATTTCGGTAATCGCCTCCTCCCGTGAAACGACGTCGCCATACTTGCTATCGATGTCGAAAAGATTGGCATTGTGCGGATCCGGATGGCGATCGCCGACGCAATCACGCACGACAATGGCCCGAAACCCATGTTGCACGGCATCGACCGCGCTGGCGCGGATGCAGCCGCTCGTCGAGCATCCTGCCATGATGACGGTATCAATGCCCTGCGCATGCAGGTGGGAAGCAAGGCTGGTACCAAAAAAGGCGCTGGCATATTGTTTGACGATGACAAGCTCGCCCGCCTCCGGCTCCACGCCCTCGCAGAATTCGGCCAGCACATTGCCTTCGACCATGGCCTTCATGACTGGCGATTTCTTGACCCACATGCCGCCATCGGCGCAGTTTTCCGCAAGATAGAGAATGCGTGTGTGGATCACGGGGATGCCTGAAGCCCGGGCGGAGGCGATGAGCGCCGGTGTTTGTGCCACCGCCTCGACGACGCCGGGTGCATAGAGCGGCGCTCCTTCGATCGTGTACGCCTTGAGAAAATCGATGACGACGAGCGCTGGCCGCTGGCCGAAGCCGATGCGGTTGCCCCAGACACCCTGATAATTGGCTTCGGCGGTTTGCATTGTCGTCTCCCTTAGTAGGCGCCGGACAGAAGCGCGCCGGCGCCCGGCACAACGACTTCCAACCCGAGCGATTTCAGCATGCAATAGGTCGTGGCAACAGCGGCGGTCAGCACAGGCTTGCCGGTCATGGCTTCGACCTTCGCAATAACAGGCAGCGAAGGCATCTGGACGCAGGCCGAAAGGACAATCACATCGACATCGCTAAGATCTAGCGTCTGGACGATGGCCGGAAGATTTTCCGGGTCGTGTCGGGCGACATCGAGATTGTCGGGGATTTCCAGCGCGCGCCAGTCCATGACCTCGAAGCCCTCTTCGCGGATATAATCGACCACGAGCTCCGTGAGCGGCTTCATATAGGGCGCAACGACGGCAATCTTCCTTGCATTCATCACCTTTAGGCCCTCGATCAGAGCACCTGCGCTGGTAACGACTGGAATGTTCGCGCTGTTTTCCTGCGTGCGCCCCGTTAGGCGCTTTTCCGACTGGCGGTGATAACCGAGCCCCATCGCCATGATGGCGACAAGGCAGGCATAACCCAGCACATCGACGCGGGCATCCGAAAGCTCGACGGCGCAGCGGTCCGATTCCGCATCCATCGCCGCCAGCTCTTCCTTGACGACCTTCTTCATCCGCATGCGGCTTGAATGGAACGTGAAGCGCTCGGGCCGGATGGACTGGCGGGCGGTCAGCATGGCCGGAATTTCGGTTTCCATCGTGGTGTTGGAACTCGGAACGATCTGGCCGATACGGTAATATTTCTGCACGGATGAAATCCTTTGCTGCATGGAAGGCAAAAACAGGCAAGCGGCGAAGCAAAAACACTCCGCCACCACAATCAGCGGGACAGGAAGTCGCCGAGCGCCAGGAAGAAGCCGTCGAAGTCATCCCACGGGATCATGTGACCGGCGTCTGGCACGCGGACGATCTGCAGCGCGGGATTGAGACCCTTGATCTCTTCTTCGTCGGCTGCCTGGATCACGCCGCCGCGGCCCGCGACCATCAGCATCGCAGGAACGGTCAGGGTGGCGAAATCAGGCAAGATGTCGATGTCGTGGAAATCGTTGAACGCCTTGACGATCCCAGGCGCATAGCAGGTATGGAGCCATTCGGCGCGCAGCTGCAATTGCTCTTCGGTCCAGGTCGGGCAGAACGCCCTCATCGCCTCGGCATCCATTCCCTTCTCGGCCAGTGCGATCGAATCCGTATACCACGGCAGCTTACTCGGATACGGGCGACGTCCGGGACCGGAAACCGGCGGATCGATCAGCCCCAGACGGCTGAAGGAACCGGGCGCGCGGTTGGACGCCCGCATCGCGATGCGCGCACCCATGGAATGGCCAAGAATTGCGGGCTGTCTCAGTCCAAGCTCGCTGGCGAAGTCGATCACATCATCGGCCATCGCATCGAGGCCGTAGTCGAGGTCTGGGCCCGTCGACGAAAGACCACGGCCGCGGACGTCAAGAACGTAAACGTCATGGCGCAGCGACAGGCTTTCGGCAACGAAACCCCAGGTGATTGCCGGCGATGTTATGCCAGGAACCAGAATGACCACCGGCCCCTTGCCGCCATAGCGCAGATAGTGCTGGCGGATGCCGTTGGCGAAGACGTTCGCACCATGGAGGAACCGGCTGCTCATGCTGCATTCTCCGAGCGCAGCGGTTCGGCATAGACGTCATAGCCGTAGACCCATGATGGATCTTCCTGATCGAGCAGGAAGGTGTTCGCGTTGGAAACGCTCTGCACGCGGGTTGCGCGATCACGGCGATTGGCTTCGTAAAGGCCGAATGCGGTGGCGAAATCGTTGACCCCGGTCTCCTGGAGGCAGCGCGTCAACATGGCGGCATCTTCGATGGCCATGGCCGCACCCTGCGCCATGTGCGGCTTCATCGGATGGCAGGCATCGCCCAGCAGGACAAGTCGGCCGCTACTCCAAAGAGGCAGCGGGTTGCGATTGAACAGTGGCCACTTGGTGACCTCGTCCGTGCTTTCGATCAACGCCTGGATGATGGGATGATAACCCTCGAACTCGGAGGCCATTTCCTCGCGACTGCTGGGTACGAATGCGGTATCGAATTCCCAGGCCGGATGAGGTACGCCGGTGACGTAGTAATATTCATCGCGACGGGCCGTCGTGTAGTACACCATCATGTGGCGGTCCGGACCCCACCACTTGACGCAATCTTCGAAGGTCAGGTTGTATTTCCGCAGCTTGTCGGACGAAATTAGCGCACGATGGCCCACCCAGCCGCTGTAGTTTGGCTTCTCCGCACCCAGCAGCGTTTCGCGGACGCGTGAATTGATGCCGTCGGCGCCGATCACGATATCCGCCCTCACAGACGTGCCGTCTTCGAACTCAATGAGAACATCGGTGCCGTTGTCATCGATACGGGTCAGCTTCTTGCCGAAATGCAGCGTTCCCGGCTGCAGCGCATCACACTGGATACCCTGAAGATCACCGCGGTGCACGGTGCAGTAGGTCGCGCCGTAACCTTCGAGCGGAATACGGGACCGATAGTCGCCACTGATGCCATCACGGCTGAACCAGTGGCTGGGCGTGCTGCTGATGCTGACAACTTTTTCCGCAACGCCGATGCGCTCAAAGATCTTGATGACATTCGGCCCCATATGGATGCCGGCACCCAGCCGCGAAAAGCTCGGCGCCTGTTCATAGACATTCACGTCGAAGCCGGCATGCTGGAGCAGCGCCCCGGCCACGGCGCCGCCGAGGCCGGCGCCAATAATCGCGATTCTTTCCTTGCTGCTGGACATGGCCGACCCTTCTCGCGTCACCTAGACGCGTAAACTGGAATTGGAAGCATGACAAATTTTGTAGCGCATACGCTATAAATAGCAAGTACAGCATTTGCACTTTTGCAAAAATTCCTTCTGGCTTTTCCGAGAAATATGATTATCGTCGCTATTGCCGGCACATGCATGCGCATGGAGAAACGGTCATATAAAGTGCATACGCTTTATAAATGAGCAAGGAACAGCAAATGCATGACGTGATCTGCAATCGCGTCATTATGAATTGCAGGCATCAGCAAGAGGCCTTCAGCATAATGGCGTATTTGAGTATCGGCGGCCTCACTTTGGCCGGTGACCGCGCAGTGGAGCGAGGCTTTTGAAAGAGGCTGCCTCTTTCAGCTTGAATGTCAACGGCACTGTCAGCGACATCGAAGCCGGCGGCGCAACGCCACTCCTTTACATCCTCAGAAACGATCTCTGCCTCAACGGACCGAAGTACGGGTGCGGCCTCGGCGAATGCGGGGCCTGTGCGGTCCTTGTCGACGGCCGGCCCGTGCGCTCGTGCAGCGTGCCGCTGAAGGCAATCGGCGACCGCAAGGTCACGACGCTTGAAGGCCTGGGAAAGCCCGGCCATCTGCATATCGTCCAGCGCGCCTTCATCGAAGAGGCCGCAGCGCAGTGCGGCTACTGTCTGAACGGCATGATCATCGCCATCGTCGGCCTGCTGGCAGCCAAGGCGGAGCCTGACGAGAGCGATATTCGCGCGGCGCTCCGGCATCATCTCTGCCGCTGTGGCACGCATATGGAAATACTTGCCGCAGCACGCCGCGCCATCGCCTATACGAAGGCTGAAAAGTCCGCCGGCTCGGGAACGGAAGACAGGATCGAGGTTTCGCCATGAGCATCCACCGCGAAACGCCGAAGGCTACCTACCTCGCCACATCGGACATCCTACTGATCGTCTCCGATGCATCGCTGGGCGATGCAGCCGAGCTCTACATCGCCATCGATAGTGACGGTCGCGTCAAGGCATTCAACGGGCATGTCGATCTTGGAACCGGCATCCGTACATCGCTGGCGCAGATCGTCGCCGAGGAACTGCATGTTCCTTTCGAGCATGTGGAAATGGTGTTGGGCGCGACTTCCGCAGCCCCCAACCAGGGCGCCACCATCGCCAGCGAGACGATCCAGATCACCGCCGTGCCACTCCGGCAGGCGGCCGCCACGGCGCGTCACCACCTCATGGCAAAGGCCGCCGCCCTGAAGGGCACCGCGGTCGAGCACCTCGTCCTTGAAGACGGCGTCATCCGCGCCGGCAACGGAGCGAACTGGAGCTTCACCTTCGGCGAACTCGTCGCGGGAGAGCATGTGCGCCTGTCGATCGACGCCAGTGCGGAGCTGAAGCCCGCGTCTGCTTACCGCATCGTCGGCTCTTCGCGACCGCGCGTCGACATCCCGGCCAAGGCAACCGGTCAATGGACGTATGTGCATGACGTGCGCGTGCCGGGTATGTTGCATGGCAGGGTCATCCGGCCGCTCTATGCCGGCTTTGATCACGGCGAGAACGTCGGCAACAGCCTTATATCCATCGATGAAGGGTCGATCGCCCATATCGATGGTGTTGTCGGCGTCGTAGCCATCGGTGATTTCGTTGGCGTTGTCGCAACGCGCGAGGAAATCGCCATCGAAGCTGCAAAGGCGCTGAAGGTCTTGTGGCGAGAACCTCCGCAGCGGCCGGATCTGAATGCGCCGGAGATGGCGCTGCGTGCCAATCCCGCCACGCCGCGCAAGCTGATCGATCGCGGCAATGTCGAGATGGCGCTCGCCGGCAGTGCCGCGCCGATGAACCGCACCTATGTCTGGCCCTATCAGATGCACGGCTCGATCGGGCCGTCCTGCGCCGTGGCCGATTACAACGAGACCGGGCTGACCGTCTGGTCGGGCACGCAGAACCCCTTCCCCATGCGTCGCGACTTGGCACTCCTTCTCGACATGCCTGAGGACATGATTCTCGTGGAGCGCCTGGAAGCCGCCGGCTGCTATGGCCGCAACTGCGCCGATGATGTGACAGCCGATGCTGCGCTTCTGTCGCGCGCCGTGCGCGCGCCGGTGCGCGTGCAGCTCACGCGGGAGCAGGAGCATGCCTGGGAGCCCAAGGGCGCCGCCCAGATCATCGACGTGCGCGGCGGCCTCGATCTTGAGGGCGGTCCTTCGGCCTATGATTTCGAGACGCGCTATCCGTCCAATCTCGCACCGACATTATCGCTGATCCTGACCGGCAAGGTCCCGCCGGTGTCCGACGTGGTGCAGATGGGCGACCGCACGGCGATCCCGCCCTATGCCTATGGCAATCTCCGGGTCACCGTCCACGACATGCCGCCGATTGCCCGCGCCTCTTGGTTCCGCGGTGTTTCCGCGATGCCGAACACCTTCGCGCATGAATGCTATATTGACGAGCTGGCGGCCGCGGCCGGCGTCGATCCGATCGAATACCGGCTGCGATACCTTCACGATCCCCGCGCCGTGGACCTGGTGCACGCCCTGGCGGAGCGGGCGAACTGGGTGCCCCACACGAAATGGGGCACGCTTGGCGGCGAAGGCGACCTGCTTTACGGCCGCGGCTTCGCCTATGCCGTCTATATCCACGGGCCGTTTCCGGGTAAGGCTGCCGCTTGGGCCGCTTGGGTGGCCGATGTCGCCGTCAACACCAAGACCGGCGAGATCGCCGTAACGAAGGTGACCTGCGCACAGGATTCCGGGATGATGATCAATCCCGACGGCGTGCGGCATCAGATCCACGGCAACGTCATCCAGTCCACCAGCCGGGTACTGAAGGAGCGCGTCGAGTTTTCCTCCACCGCCGTCACCTCGAAGGAATGGGGCGGCTATCCGCTCATCACCTTCCCCGAATTGCCCGATATCGACGTTCTGATGGTTCCAAGGCAGGACGAGCCGCCGCTCGGCGTCGGTGAATCCGCTTCCGTCCCGAGCGCATCGGCCATCGCCAATGCGGTCTATGATGCAACCGGCATACGCTTCCGCGAACTGCCGCTGACGCCGGAAATGGTGCTGGCGGCGCTGAAGGGCGATACATCCACGCCGCCTCCGGCACCGCCCGCGAAAAGGAAGCGGTGGTGGAATATCGGCATCTCGGCTGCCGGCGTCGCGGCCGCAATTTCAGGGCTTGTTACGATGGCATCTCCATGGCGGCCGGCGATCGCCACGATCGAGCGGCCGGACGTGAATGTCTACAGCGCAGCGACGATCGAGCGCGGCCGCCTGGCCGCTGCGGCGGGCGCCTGCAATGTCTGCCATGTCGGCAATGACGGCACGCCCTTCGCCGGCGGCCGGCGCTTCGACACGGCATTCGGCACGATCTATGCCACCAATATCACGCCGGACGTGAAAAACGGCATCGGCGCCTGGTCCTACACCGCTTTCGAGCGAGCCATGCGTGAAGGGGTCAGCCGCGATGGCCACCACCTCTATCCGGCGCATCCCTATACATCGTTCGCTGGCGCTGAAGATGCGGACCTGCAGGCGCTCTACGCCTACATGATGACGCAAACGGCAGTAGCCGAAAAGGCGCCGGAGACAAAACTGAAGTTTCCCTACAGCATCCGCATGATGATGGCAGGGTGGAATGCGCTGTTCCTGAAGTCGGCGCCCATGACCTACGACCAGACGCGCAACGCCACCTGGAACAGGGGCGCCTATCTTGTCGAGACGCTCGGCCACTGTTCCGCCTGTCACACGGAACGTAATGCACTGGGTGCTGAAAAGACCGGACGCGCCCATCTCTCGGGCGGCTTTGCCGATGGCTGGGCGGCGCCCGCGCTCAACGCGATGGCCAAGGGCCCGGTTGGCTGGACCGAAGATGCCTTCTACGACTACCTGCGCACGGGCCATTCGCGCGACCACGGCAGCGCCGCCGGTCCGATGGCGCATGTGGTGGAGGCCATGCAGCCATTGCCGGACTCGGACATCCGCGCCATGGCAAATTATCTGGCCAGCCTGAATAAGGGCAGCACCCCTTCGAAGGCCGTGGCCCAGAGCCAGGCAGCGATTGCTGCCAGCGAGGCGGCAAAGGTTAGTGCGGGACTGGTTTCGCCCAAGGGCGAGCGCATCTTCAATGGCGCCTGCGCCAGCTGCCATGCCGGCAACACAGTCCTCTCATCGCTGGCGCTGAACAGCAATCTGCATGCAGATACGCCCGATAATCTCATCCAGGCGATCCTCGGGGGTGTCGAAGCCCCGGCTATCCTTGCGGAAACCACCGGCCGCGAAGCGCCGGAAGTCATGTCCATGCCGGCATTCCGCGATACGCTGAACGAGACGCAGCTGAAGGATCTCGCCAACTACCTGCGTGCCCGTTTCGCGCCGGACAAGCCGGCCTGGAGCGACGCATCGGCGGCATTGCAACGCGTTGCCGCCACCGCACATTGAGGAACACACATTGCCTGAAACAGCGGCCATTGCAGATATGGAAAGTCGGCCTCTCTTTGAGCGCCCGACTGCCGCATTTCGGCCTTCGGCCTACTGGTTCTGGCATAGCATTCCCGATGAGGCGACCTGCCGGACACAGCTTGCCGATTTCCAGGCGAAGGGCATCGGGACCATCCTTATCCAGGCGCGGCTCGCCCTGCCGCGCGAGCAGTACCTGTCACCGCACTATCTGTCAGCCTACAGCCTGGCCGCCGACATCGCGGCTCAACTCGGGCTCAGGCTTGGCATTTATGACGACTATAACTGGATCAGCGGCCATGCCGGTGGCAGGGCTGTCGAAGGGCGTGACGAACTGCGCGAGCGGCACCTGTTCTGGTCGTCTTCGGCAGATACGCAGGGCACGATAAGCAGGATCCATCCGGCATTCACACTGAAGATGGGCGCCGACATCATTGCTTGGCAATATGAAGGCGGGCGCATCGAATGGTGTGAATGGACTGTCGAGGCAGTAGTGCTGCATCCCTCCGGCCCAATTGAGGCGTATGATCAGATCGTCGACGTGGCATCGCAGGTCGGCATCACAGGTTCTGATCATGCATCCTGCAGCTATTCCTATGATGGCGCGGTCGCATTCGGCTGGACGCTGACGGTCTTCATAAGCGCGCGCTCGGCGACATCACGGATCATCAACTACCTGCTGTCGGAGGCAGCCCAGCGTTTCATCGACGTTGGCCTCGAACCCATCGTCACAGCGCTTGGCAAGCGCGTGCCCGATCCCGTTGGATCTGTATTCTACGATCAGCCGGCCCCCGGCTTCTATCGCTGGGACCAGATGGCGGGAAATCTCGGCAACAGCCTGCTGTTTGCGCCTGCGCTGAAAGACTGTGTCCTGTCCAAGACGGGCGTGCCGTTCGCCGTCGCTCTTCTCGCGGTGGTGCGCAACGTTGGTTCGGAAACCTTGCGACTGCGTGCGTTGTTTCATGCAGCCTATTCCACCCTGATGAACGAGGCATTCTTCGGCACGCTCAGGGGTTGGGCGGAAGGAAAAGGGATCGTCCTCACGGGGCATGAGATCCTTCCTCATGTCAGCTCATGGGCACCCAATGGCGGCTTCACAAGCATCGATCCGCGCGTCGCGCCGGCGGTGGACTTCTTCGGCATCGACGCCATCAGGCACGAAACGGCCGTGGACGCAAACAATCACACGCCACAGTTGGCTCCCAAGATGGGTGATTCCGTCGCTCGCTCGAACGGACGCAGCCGCTGCGTCGTCGAGACCTATTTCAGCGCCGAACGCACCGAAGTGCGCGCTGCCGGCCAATGGGAGGTGACGCTGGAGGCATCGCGCGCCCAGGCGATCCGACTTGCCTGCCTTGGCACACGGCAATTCCTCTGGCACGGCGTCTACCAGACCGATGGACTCGACAACGACCCGACGCCCTTCACCAATCCGCGCTTCGACTTCGCGCCCGGCATCAACTTCGAGCCGTGGTGGCCCTATCACGACCTCTTCGCCGAGGAGATCGCACGCGTTTCCGCCTTTATCGAACCCGCGAAGCCGCGAGCGCCGATTGCTATTCTCTATCCTCTCTACACTGCCTTTGCGGAAGGGCCTCGCCATGGCCATGCCACCCATATCGGCGCCTGGTGCGAGCAGCTGCTGGCACAGGGCTGCGATTTCATGTTCGTGAGCGAGGCGGATATCGCAAACGCGGCTATAGAAGATGGACGTCTGCTTACATCCGGTCTCGCGTTCGACGCGGTGGTGCTGCCTTCGGTGACGGTACTGCAAACGGCTGTTACGATTCAAAAGCTCGATGCTTTCACGAAGACCGGCGGTCGGATCTGGTCTTCGGGCGAAACCGTCTCCACGGTTTGCACGGGCGAGAGAACCTCCGGCTCGGTTGGCGTCACCTCGCATACCACAGCGATGCCCAATGCCGAAATGGTGTCTGCCCTCCTGTCGACCCTGACGCTCGATGGACCGCAGACTTCGGGCCAAAGGCCGTGGCAATGGATCGGTCATGATGTTAACGGCTGGTGGAGGATTGTCGTTTTCAACGATGGCGCAGATGATATCAGCTTTGACATCCTACTCGGAGATGGCTTCGATTATGCGATATGGGACGCGGAACACGGGTCTGTCGAAGCCTTCGCCGCCGTTCGCAAGCTGACCGTAGAGTTGGAACCGCACGAAGTTCGCTGCATCCGTCTCCGTCAGAACGAACAGGCGGCAGTCGCGGCAAGCATACTATCGAGCCGACCGGCGCTTGACCGAAGCCAGCTCATCACCTTGGCGGAAGGCTGGACATTCGCGCCCGGCAAAGATCAGGCTTTCGCGCCCATCTCCGTTGACAGTGGCTGGGAAGAGCAAGGCTTTCCGGCCTTCAGCGGTACGGGCATCTACCGGCTTTCCTTCACAACGGAAGCCGACGCCGATTGGATGCTGGAACTGCCAACCGCTCATACGGCGGTCACTGCTTATATCAATGGAACCGAAGTGGGACGCCGTGGCTGGCGGCCCTATCGCTTTGCCCTCGGCCGCCTTGCCGTCGGCAGCCATGAACTTGAGCTTCACGTCGCCAACACGGCGGCAAACCGCTATTACGACAACACACCCTATCTCGGCAGCGGCCCGGACAAGAGCGGGCTGACAGCCACGCCCCTGCTCATACCGCTGCAAAACAGACCGGAACAAGTACCATGCTGAAACATTCTACCGTTCCCCTGATGCGCGCCTGGAACAGCTGGTCTGACAGACCGGCGGAAATGGTGTTCCTGCCGCTCGGCGTGCGCATCACAACCGTTCTCTATTCCACGCGCAGCCGCACGACATCGGCCATCGAGCCACGACGCGACACGGTGCGGCTTGGTCACCATGCCATCGACGGATCGCTGATCGAACTGGAAACGGAGCATAGCGGAACCACCATTGCCTTCAGAACCGAGAAATCCGATCCCTTCGCGGTTCGCGGAAGCTGGGAGGGCAAGGCGAGTGGTGAATGGGGACTACGCTTTTGGCTGACCCTGGCGATTTCGGCTGACAGCGGAGAGATGGTCACGCACGAGGCTGGTCGCAACGTCACGCTCGTCAAGATCGGCACGCGCTTCGTGGCCGTCGCCACGGCGGAGGCGCCGGTGCATGTGACTGGCCATGACACGATCGATGACCTGCGCGCCGATTTCGAGGCGAATGGATATTTCTACACTGCGAGCCGGAAAAACGAGGCGCCAGTGATCGCCCTCCGCTTCAATCTGGAAATGATGCGCCAGGGAGCCTATGCCGCCGCGGTGGCAGACAGCGCCGAACTTGCGATTCTCAAGGCACAGACCTGCCTTGCGGCCGACAACCCGAGCACCGCTCCCACCGCCCATAATGGTACCTACGAAGGATCCCTGGACGCGATCCGCGACGTCGTCGCCTGGAACACGATCTGGGATCAGACCAACTCCCGGCCCTATACGGCTGTGACGCGCATCTGGAATCTTGGCAAATTCGCCGTCTGGTACAATGACCAGCTGTTTGCCGCTCTGCTGGCCGGTGTCTTCGACGCTGATCTCGCCCGCGAGAATATGGCAACGGCGATGGCAAGCGCCACCCCCCAGGGCAATATCGCCTGCATCGTCACCTCGAATGATGCCTGGGTGGACCGCAGCCAGCATCCAAACGGCGCGCTCGTTGCCTGGCAGCTTTATCAGCGCACCGGCGAGCGTTCGCTTCTGGCGGCAAGCTATGATGCGCTGGCCCGCAATCAGCGTTGGTGGCGCGAAAACCGCGATCCCGACGCTTTCGGCCTGCTGTCCTGCGGCACATCGGATGTCGGCGAAGGCCTCTACAAGGGCACACACTTTGCCGCGCGCAACGAAACAGGCATGGATAATTCAGCCACTCATGACGAAGCCGTCTACGATCCCATCACGCGCACCCTGTCGACATTCGATCTCGGGCTGAATTGTGCGGCGGCGCTTGATGCCGAGATGCTGTCGAAGATGGCCGAGGTTCTCGGCAAGGATGATGATGCCCGCGAATTCGCGGCCATCGCCGAACGCTGCCGCAAGTTAATCTCGGAAAACCTGTGGGACGAAAGCCGCAACATCTTTGCCAACCGGCAGCGCCAGGGCGGCTTTGTGCGGTCGCTTTCGCCGACCAGCTTCTATCCACTGCTATGTGGCGCAGCCACGCCCGAGCAGGCTGAGAAATTACTCCATCACCTCAGCGACGAAACCACCTTCGGCGGGGACTACGTCCTGCCGAACGCGACGCGTGACGATCCCGCTTTTGCCGACAATGTCTACTGGCGTGGCCGCATATGGCCAAACGTCAACTACATGGTCTGGCTCGGCCTGCGCCGCTATGGCTTTGCAGCGGAGGCAAGCAAGCTCGCGCGGCAGAGCTACGAGCTCTTCATGAAGTCCTGGAGCAAAGACCGGATCGCGGCGGAGAACTATAACGCCACGACGGGCGAAGCGATGGACCAGGGCGATACGGATCCCTTCTACATCTGGGCCGCCATGCTGCCGCTGATGGCTGTCGGTGAGATCATCGACTTCGACCCGTGGAGCGGCTGGACCCTTCGCAATGCCGGCACTGACCTTTCCGTCGGGCCGATGCTTTCACCTTCAGGAATGCTTTCGGTCTCGATCGCCGATGGCCTGCTGGAAATGAGCCTGGACGGCCGCACTGCGCTGAAGACGAACCTGCAAGCATCATTCAAGCAGATCGCCTTCACCGATGCGCGTTTCTCCTGCACCATCGCTCCAACGGGCAGCGACGGGTTTATTGCCCTTCCGAATGTCGAGCCAGACCGCATCATGGCAGTACGTCTCGATGGCCAGGATGCTCGGTTTGAGGCGAGTACCGATGGCGCGCGTCTCGAAATCGCAAGAGCCGCGCACGGCCGGAAATTGGATGTCTATTTTTTGACAGTGTGAATGGTATTGGCGCCTCATGGAACTTGACAGGCGTCGATCAGCCATATTACTTTGCATACAAATAAAAAGAATGCCGGAAGAGCATGAGGGTTGAACGGATTTGTCTATCGGGAGCGACACACTCGCGATAGCAACTTCATAACGACAATGCCTGATAGAATAGCTAGGATTTAACACTGCGCCGAAAGGCGCTGGGAGAACCTGTGCGTTCCAATTGGGTGTGACCAGTCGTCAGCCTCACGTCAATTTAGTTTGCATACAAATCATATGGCGCGCTTTTTAATAGGCGGACTGCCGATTATTTGCGTGAAGCCTGAGGTCGCCAGTTCCGCCGCGGCCGTTGACAAGAGTGGATTTTCAAGAGGGGTTCCAAATGACTGAAATCACAAGACGCAACACGCTGAAGCTGATGTCCGGAGCGGTCATTGCCGGCGCTGCCTTCTCGGCCATGCCGCGCATAGCCTTTTCCGCCGGCAAGATCACGGTTCTAAACTGGCAGGGTTACGGCACTGACGAAGCCTGGTCGATCAAGGCCTTTGCCGAGAAGACCGGTATCCAGGTCGTCCACGACTACTACAGCTCCGAGTCGGAAATGCTGACCAAGCTGCGCACCAACCCGGGCGCCTATGATCTCGTCGTTCTCAACGCCGCGCGCTGCGCGCAGGCAACCGCAGAAGACCTCCTGCAGCCGATTGATTTCAGCAAGGTTCCGAACGCTGCCACGATCGACGCAAATCTGCGCTCCAACGCCAACTTCCTGAAGGAAGGCAAGGGCTATGCGGTGCCATGGGTCTGGGGCATGACTTCGCTCGCTATCCGCGACGGCATGCCTGTTCCAGACAGCTACAAGGTTCTGGCGGATCCCGCCTACAAGGGCCGCGTTGCCATGGACGACGATGCGATTATCTGCGTTGCCGCCGGTGCCCTGATGACCGGTCAGGACATGAATAACCCGAAGGATCTCGGTGCCATCCGCGACGCGTTGAAGTCCATCAAGCCGAACGTCAAGCTACTGTGGTCGACGGAAGACCAATGGAACAAGTCCTTTGCAGCCAAGGAATTCGACCTTTCGCTCTTCTGGTCGGGCGGCTCGGTCCGTTCAAAGCGCAATGCGAAGCTACCTGTCGATTTCGTGGTTCCCAAGGAAGGCGGCATCGGCTGGGTCGATGGTCTCGGCATTCCGGCGTCGGCTCCCAACGCCGAGGGCGCACTGGCCTTCGCAAACTGGCTGATCGACCCAACCTTCTATGTCGAATGGGCCACCAAGGTCGGTGCACCGGCATCGTCCAACTCCGCGGCACTTGCAACGCTTCCGGCTGACGACCTGAGCCGCCAGGTTCACAAGCCGGAATACCTGAAGACCATGGGCATCATGTCGGCTCTGCCGGACGACCGTCGTGAAGCCTTCAACAACCTGTGGCAGGAAGTGAAAGCCTTCTATGCAGAATGACAATCTGACATCGGCGTCAGAGCGCGGACCTTCGGGTCCGCGCGTGCGGCGTCCCCTGCCGTCCTGGGTGTCGACGACGGCACTGCTGATGCCAACCTACGGCTGGCTGACGCTTGCCGTCTTTCTCCCGCTGCTGACCATGTTGGTCTTCAGCTTCATGGCGGCAACCCCAATGGGCAAGGCGCCGATCGTCTTTACCCTGAAGCAGTATCGTGCCTTCATCGACCAACCTTATCTGCTTGGCATTGCCGTGACGTCGCTGCTAATCGGCTTCTGGACGACTTTTGCCTGCGCCGTGCTCGGCTTCCTGGCAGCCGTTGCGCTTGCTCGTTCCACCTTCGGCAAGACGCGTGAGATGCTGCTCATCCTCATCCTGCTGCCATTCTGGACGAACGGCCTTGTCCGCATCTTCTCATGGACAATGGTGCTGCGCGAAAACGGTTTCCTCGACACCATCTTCCACATGGTCTTACCGGATGCCGGATCGATCGGCTTCCTCTATACGCGCTATGCAGTCGTTGTCGGCCTGGTACATGGTTATCTGCCTTACATGATCCTCACCTGTTATATCGCGCTGGTTACGATCGATGACGCGATCATCGAAGCGGCCGCCAGCCTTGGTGCGCGGTGGTGGACAATTCTCTTCAAGATTCTCGTGCCAATGGCTGCGCCCGGCCTCATCTCAGGTGCCGTATTGACCTTCATCCCGGTCATCGGGTCCTTCATGGAACCACGAATTCTGGGCGGTCGCGTCGGCGTCACCATGGGCACCGTCATCGAGGACCAGTTCACGCAAGCCTTCAACTGGCCGCTCGGCGCCTCGCTGTCCTTCACGCTGCTTGCCGTCGTGCTTGCAATCTTCGGCACGTTCTCCGGCGTCCTGCGCCGCGGCACGGCAGCTTAAAAGAGGGAACACCGAATGACATCGCTTGGTCGTTTCTATCTGATCGCCGTACTGGTCTTCCTCTACACGCCGATCCTCGTGATGATGGCGATGGGCTTCAACGCTTCGCCGCTCTACGAATTGCCTTTCAGCTTCTCGACCCGCTGGTACGAGGCGCTCTGGAACAACAGCATTCTTCTCACCGCGGGCATGAACAGCATCATCATCGCCGTCATTACGGCTGTTATCGCAACCACACTTGGCACCATGGCATCCGTTGCCCTGTCGCGCGGTACGTTCCGCGGCAAGAGCTTCCTGCAGATCATGCTGCTTCCGCCGATTGCCATTCCGTGGCTGATCACCGGCACGGCGATGCTGATCTTCTTCTACTGGACCGGTATCGGCCGCGGCATGCACGCGATCATCATCGGTCACGTTGCTCTCGCCATCCCCTATGTGGTCCTGGTGGTGGGAACCGGCTTCCGGACAATCCGGGCCGATCTCGAAGAGGCAGCCATGAGCCTGGGATCCACCCCTGTCCATGCGTTCTTCTCCGTCACCCTGCCGCTGCTTTACCCCAGCATCCTGGGCGCCGCCCTGTTTGCCTTCGCGGTCTCGCTCGACCAGTTCGTGATTTCCTATTTCCTCGCAACGCCCGGCTTCACCACGCTGCCGGTTCAGATCTACTCCTCGATCCGCAAGGGCTTCACCCCTGAAATCAACGCCATATCGACCGTACTTCTGCTCGGCTCGATGACCGTGATCCTGATTTTCGCGCGCTTCGCCAAGCCCGGAGACACCCGTGACAAACGTTAACGTCAATTCCGTCGCCAAGACCTACGGCACCACGCCGGTTCTGGCCGATATCACCACCGAATTCCCAGAGGGCTCGTTCACCAGCCTTCTGGGGCCTTCAGGCTCCGGCAAGACGACGCTCCTGCGCATCATCGCAGGCTTCATCAAGCCCGATCTGGGTGTTGTGACCATCGGCAGCAGGGATGTCACCAACATACCCGTATGGGGCCGCAACATCGGCATGATGTTCCAGTCCTATGCGCTGTTCCCGCACATGACGATTGCTCAGAACGTCGCCTTCGGCCTCGAGCGACGCGGGATCAAGGGTGCCGCCGCGCGCAAAGAAGTCGATCGTGCTCTCGAAATGGTTCGCCTGCCGGGCTTTGGCAACCGGATGCCAAAGCAGCTTTCGGGCGGCCAGCAGCAGCGTGTAGCGCTGGCGCGCGCCATTGTCATCAAGCCGAGCGTGCTGCTGCTTGACGAGCCGCTGTCCGCGCTCGACCGTAGGCTGCGGCAGGAGATGCAGGTCGAACTGCTGCGGATCCAGCGCGAGAGTGGTCTGACGACGATCTTCGTTACCCACGATCAGGAAGAAGCTCTGACGCTGTCCGACAAGGTGGCCATTCTCGACAAGGGCCGTATCGTGCAGATGGGCGCCCCCGAGACTGTCTACGAGAAGCCGCTGACGCGTTTCGCCGCAGAATTTCTGGGCGATTCCAACTTCCTTGTCGGCACCGTCGAGAACGGTGCGGTGCGGCTTTCCGACGGCACGACGGTGCGCAGCGCAAGCCCTCTGCCTGCCAACAGCACGAAAGTGACGCTCGCGGTGCGCCCGGAGAAGATGTCGATCTCGGCGGGAAATGCCGAAGGCAACAGCCTCGCGGCGCGGATCACCACGGTCATCTACGCCGGACCGGTGCTCTCCTATCTTCTGGAGACCAAAGACGGTCTGCCACTGAAGCTCTTCGTTCAGAACCGAGACGGCACCGTCCTCAAGGAAGGTGACAGCGTGACGCTGAACTGGTCGCCGGAACACACCGTCTGCGTTATGGATTGACGATGACGAGGGTGCCGTTGTCCCATAACACATTGCATGTCGTCATCGACATGCAACGGCTCTTCGCCGAGGAAACACCCTGGTTTACGCCAGCCCTCGCAGGCATCGTGCCGAATGTGCAGCGGCTTGCCGAGGCCCGGCCTGAAAGGACGGTCTTTGCCCGCTTCATCGTCGCGCAACGTCCCGAGGAGGCGAAAGGCCGATGGCAAGCCTATTATCGGCGCTGGAAAACGGTAACTCTGGACGAACTCGATCCGGTGATGCTGGATCTCGTTGCACCGCTGGCTGCGCTCGCGCAGCAGGGGTCAATCGTCGACAAGGAAACCTTTTCGATCTTCGGAGCACCCGGCTTTATCGATCGTCTTGATAGCGAAGGCGTCGATACGCTTGTGTTCGCCGGTGTCGAGACTGATGTCTGCGTGTATGCGAGTGTACTGGACGCGGTCGATCTCGGCTACAGGGTGATCCTCGCCAGCGACGCTCTGGCGAGCGGCGACATGATGGCACATGAGATGGTACTGACGCGTCTGGCACCGAGGTTTTCGGAGCAGATTGAAATTTTGACAACTGAAGCCATTCTGGGTTTGTGGACTGCATGACGTTGATTTGGATAGCCCGGTTCGGCGGCAGAAAGCCCGGCTGAGAGACAAGATGGATATTCCACTCAAGGACAAGGCCCGGGGAGCGAAGGGTGCAGATATGGCAGCAAAACCGAACCACACCCAATATGCACTGGGCGAGCAGATCGGCTTTTTCCTGCGCCAGGCGAACCAACGCCACGTCTCGATCTTCGCCGGCCTGATGGCGGAGAAACTCACAACGACCCAATGGGCCGCACTGGTCAAGCTCAAGGATCTACAGCCTTGTTCACAAGGTAATCTCGGTCGGGAAACCGCAATGGACATGGCGACGATCAAAGGGGTCGTCGACCGCCTCGTCAAGCGTGGCTTGGTGCACACCGCGCCCGACCCCGCAGATGCACGACGCCTGGTCTTGACACTGACCGACGAAGGCGAGGCCGCTGTAGATCGTAATCTCTCCATCGCGCTGGAGATTTCGCAAGAGACCCTGGGGCCGCTGACAGCTGCCGAGCGCATGATGCTGATGGAACTGCTCCAGAAGATCTGTTGACGGCACCACATGCGATCCGCGCCCATTCACTCAGACGGAGGAAGACACACCATGCCCGGAGCGGACGATGGGGAAATCCGATCGCTGGTCGCCTCCATGACGACGAATGAGAAAGTCGCTCTCGTCAGCGGCCAAGGCCTCTGGAGAACAGCCGCGATCGAAAGGCTGGGGATCGACGCGATTCTGATGACGGATGGCACCTACGGCGTGCGCTACTCGACAAACCAGATAGATGCCGGCACCGGCGATGAAGAAGGCCTCGCCGCATTCCTCGACCTGATTAACCAACAGGCCGACGATAGAGGCGGCATGTTCGGCACGACGCGACCCGCCACTTGCTTTCCGAACGGCAATCTCGTCGGCTGTTCCTGGGATGGGGAGCTGCTGTATCGCATGGGCGAAGCTCTTGCTCTCGAATGCCGCAGCCTGGGAATCCATGTCCTGCTCGGACCAGGTATCAACACACGGCGGACGCCGCTCGCGGGCCGGGCCTATGAATATTACTCGGAGGATCCAGTCATCAACGGCGATCTCGCCGCCGCTCTGATTTCCGGCCTGCAGGACAACGGTATCGGTGCCTCGCTGAAGCATTTTGCCTGCAACAACTCGGAAATCGAGCGAACGACGACCAGTTCCGATGTGGATGAGCGGGCCCTGCGGGAGATCTATCTCGCCGGCTTCGAGCGGGCGATCCGAAAGAGCCCGCCCTGGACCGTGATGAGCGCGTATAATCCCGTGAACGGTGTTCAAGCAGCGGAAAACCACTGGTTGCTCAAACACATCCTGAGGGATGAATGGGGATATGACGGGCTTGTCCTGTCTGACTGGCACGCCATCAAGGATCGGACCGCATCGCTTAAAGCCGGCACGGACCTCGACATGCCGGAAAGCAAACCCCGCAAGGCACGGCTTCTGTTGGCTATCGAAGAAGGCAAGGTCGCCGACGACATACTCGATCGGGCTTGTGAGCGGGTTATCGGCCTCGTCCGCCGCTGTCACGCCGAGAGGCTGCCCGCGGCCCCTGTCGATCTGGATCGCCACCACGCCCTCGCCCAACAGATCGCAGCTGAGTCCATCGTGTTGCTGCGCAACGAACAGCAGACACTGCCGCTCGATGCGGCTGCTACCAGCGAGTTACTCGTGGTTGGCGATGGTGCCTTGGTCCCGACGATCCAGGGATCGGGGTCAGCGACGACCAATCCCTATCGTATTGATATCCCCTTTGAACGGATCAAAGCACGTGCGGGAGGACATCTCAAGGTACGCCATGTGCCTTTCCCGACAGCTCAAAGTTCTCCAATGGAGAGTGAAACGCAAGCCGTTCTTGATGCTGCAATGACAGCGGACGTTGTGATCGTCTTCAGCGAGAACGAGAAGTCGCGCAACGGTGAAGGTAATGATCGCGACACCTTAAAACTGGCCGCCGGCCACGACAGCCTGATCCGCAGGCTCACCGAGGCCGGCCGGAAAGTAATCGTCGTTCTAACGACGCCGGATGCAGTCGAAATGCCATGGCTGGATGCCGCCCAGGCTGTGCTGGCTTGCTTTTATCCTGGCCAGGGCGGCGGCGAAGCCATTGCCCGCGTGATGTTCGGCGAACAGAACCCTTGCGGCAAGCTGACCACGACGATGCCCGTCCGCATCGAGGACATTCCTGGTTGGCACACTTATCCCGGCGAAAACGGCCGGCATGTCTACAGCGAAGGAATTTTCGTCGGCTATCGCTTCTATGATCTCAAGGCAGTAACGCCCCTGTTCCCCTTCGGCCACGGCCTAAGCTACACGCGTTTCTCTTACGAGGCCATGACACTTGACAGGCAGGAAATCGGCCCCTCGATGGGCTGCAAGGTAAGCGTCACCATCCGCAACACCGGCGAAGTGGCTGGCAAGGAAATCATCCAACTCTACGTCCGTCCGATAAGGCCCGGCACCCGGCGGCCGATCCGGGAACTCAAGGCGTTTACCAAGGTCGAGCTTCAACCGGGCGAAGCCAAGGCTGTGACCTTGACACTTTCAGCGCGCGATTTCCAATATTTCGATACCGCACGCGGCGTATGGGTGCTCGATGCAGAAGCTTTCATCATCGAGGCGGCGGCTTCCTCGCGCGATATCCGCCTCGAAAGCCGACTCGCATGCCATTCCGAGCGCTTCCCCCCGGCAGCCCTTTCCGCGCTTTCGCCGCCAGCGCTGGTCTTCGCGAATGAACAGGCGATACCTGCTCTGACAGAATTATTGACGAAAAAGCTTCGCATCTCCGGCAATGAAGCGATGGCTATCCTCGAAAAGCTCAACGGCTCTTTCCTGGGCTTCTACGATACTCTGAGCTGGTATGTCGGTGACGCGATCAACGAAGCTGATATCACCACGCTTTTCGACACGCTGAATCGGAGAGCAGAAAAGATGTCCGCTTGATCCAATCCTTCGCCTCCGATCCTGCCACTGAACCTCCCCGGCCGGCTTTCGTCACGGGTGATCCTGAGTAGATATTGCGTTCGCGGCAGATGCATTTTGCCGAAGGAACGGAACGGCGCTCGTCCCCCTTGTCGAAGCTCGCTGTGGGCAGCCTGAAGTCTGGTGCTCAGATGGTAGCCCGAGTAAGCGTCGATTTCAGTCCCAAAAAACAAAAGCCACAACACAGCACCTTAGTGGTCGTCACGCGCCCCACCAACTAGCCTGTGTTCTTGAAGGGATCAGAACCGCACATCATGCTATTTGGATCGGCTCAACGTCAGCCTTGAGATGGAAGGTAGATCAATAATTTAGCGTTCCGTCGATACCAGTCTTTCTGGCACCGCCGACGTGAACGCTTCCATTCTCATCTACCTTGACTTTGATCCGCCCATTTCGGCCAATGCAACGCCCTTGGGCCGCGACATACTCCTTGTCTGGAATCTCAACTGTTACGCGGGCATATCCCACGGATTCATGAGCATCACCCCCATGCCATCGAAATCCTTAACGTTCCGCGTAACTAGTATCATGCGCCGGGTGAAGGCTACCGCAGCAATGTAGGCGTCATTGATCGGCTTGGGATTGGGAACATGCCATTTCGCTGCCTGAACGGCCGACGCCTCGTCCAGCGGCAGAATGCGGCCGGAGAATGCCGTGAGGACGATATTTTCCAGCCAGCCGCGCAGCACCTTGCCTGCGACTGCGTCATTATGTTCGACCAGCCGGACGCCAATCTCTAGCTCGTGCAGAACCACGGATGAAATAAAGCATTCGGCCGGATCGACTGTTTCGTTCCAGACCACGACATTGGGGTCGGCCTTGCCGCTCGCGACCTTGCGGAGCTCGGACACGACGTTGGTATCGAGCAACAGCATCAGGACAGGTCAACCGGCCTGGCATATTCAGTACGCTGCGGGAGCGGCAAATCAACGTCATCCGCACCTGGCGCTGCCAGCATATCACCGAGAGTCCGCATTTTGCCGGTAAGCCGCTTGTACTCATCGAACGACAAGAGGACGTGCGCGGGGCGTCCCCTGTCAGTGATGATCACAGGCCCTTCCTGCGCGGCCCGCTTCGCGCGCCCAAGATCCTGATTGAGTTCACGGCCTGAAAGCATGGTGACGGTCATGGTAAGCTCCAAAGTTCGTGATCTCGATATTTGTGGTTACGTAACTACATTTAATTCACGGAAGCCGGAAACGCAAGGGGAGCGGTGCAACGGCTCGTCTCTGTCGTCGGGACGGCAGGCTTTGAAATCATGTCGACCCGAGCTTGGTGACTGAAATAAAGGCGCAGAGCAGTCGTTCCGCACTTGGCTGTAGGGCCACTTTTCAAAGACCCATCCACAGTCGGTAAAATCGGATCCGCTGATGTGAAGGGATACGAACTGGCGACCTGCACGCTTCTCACGCGTAAGTACACCTGATGTCGTGCGACAGCACTATGGTCGCTTTCTTCCGCAGGACAAGGCAGCATTGGCCGCCAAGATTTTGAAGTAGCTCTGCGAAGCGGCACGGATAGCTGAGCCAGACAAAGCTTAGGCTCAGCGCAACCTGATGCGAATGAGCGTTGTCATAGAGTCCGCCTTTTCGAGCAGGCCTAACCTTTATCTCTTGAGAGTGCCAACCATTCGATTGATAGCGTCCCAATACTCCTTGTGCATGGTTTCGGCCGCTTCCGAGATCGCCAGCTTCCAAGCAGGCCCGCGATCCCATGCCTCTTCCAAAGCGTCAGCCAGTGATGGTCCATGGCCCGTGACCGGCAGGGCGTCGAATAGTATTCCTGCCTGTCTAAGGTCTTTATCCCGTTTGGCCTGGCCACCGGCGTCATTCTGGCGGCGGCCGGCAATGATAAGCTTGTGCACCGCGTACCTGCAAGGATCAGGGATAACAACTGAGATACCGGCACCATGTAGCAAGATCGAACGAACGGGATCGCGGATCAAGAAATCCATGAATCTCAGCGGTTCGGCTGACGCGCCGCCGAGAGCGGGCATGTTGGCGGGTTTGTCGGAATATTCTTCGGCTCCCCTGTTTGTCGTCATGAACTCCACCCTGTAACCTGTTTGATTACGAAAGGCATGAGATCGAGAGCTGCCGCTGATATGCGGCACTGCGCGGAACGTCGGATCAAGCCCTTTCAGGAGATCGAGGATCGGCGGCAGCGAATCCGCCACCTCGGCGGAGATCGCGAAATCCTGGGCCAGGTCTGCATCACCTGTTAGGATCGCCGCCGAAGGCAGACGGATGCCAAGATATGCCGAGTAGCATTGAAAAGCGACAGTGCCGATGAGAACACCCCGCAGCCGGAAGAGACCGGCCTTGGCAAGCGCCTGTACGATATCGCCGGTAAAGCGATCAGCGGCAATCAAACCGGCTTCGCGCGTTAGCGTGGAAACGTACTTGCGGCGGGCCTTATAGTCAGACTTCTCACCCTTGAAGGTTTCGACCCGTTCCGAAATCAAGGGATCGTCGGCAGGCCCGACGTACCGGCGCTTCTGCCCACCCTCACCATCGGGTTGGTCGAAATACCAATAACGCCGACCATCGACTGCCACCGGCACGAATCTGCCCGATGGGGGGAAGTCTTCCGCCCAATCATCATCAAATGCCCGTTGCTGGAGCTCCGCGACCATGGTGCGGAACATGAGATCAATCTGCTTAATCACGGCGGCCTTTATATCGTTTTCGCAAATCTAGTATAGGTGCAACCTGTAAGCAAGCTGGCTGCTTTACCCAGTAGGCACTGCGACGCCTCAACTCCCCCAATACCGGTCGCCACTCACCTTGATCCTCATTATACTATTTTCTCGAAAATAGTATAGCATCGCTGTCGAGATCCCCGCTCTTGAGAGTAGTCGAACCCTCGAACCCAAAATCGTGGATCCGCTTACCCGCTGCTGAATTCTGGCTAGCATTCATTCCGCGGTGCCTCAAGCATGTGCATAGCGATCTATAATTGGCGTGAGGGGCCTGCTTCGCAGTAAAGCTTTCCGAGACGCTGTCCGGCTACTGCTGCGCTCCCGTCGCTTGTTCTGGGAGGGTAGTCAGCAAGTCGTTCGGTCCCATCAGATGGCATTGTTAGATCATCTTTTCCTCAAAATCGGGAAATTTTGGGATAGGTTTGTTCGATAATACATAAAATCTATAGAGTATTATCAATATAATTTGAGGGGTTTTGCATGATTGTGCTCGGTATTTCTGGCGCCGTTCGGCGCCCTTCACGAACAACAAGTCTCGTCGACGTCATCACAGATGGGATCGAAACCCATTTTGGTGCTGACGTCAGCAGGCTGGATCTCGTTGAAGCAGCGCCAATCCTGTTCCGGGCTCTTCGAGCAGACCAACTCGATGCGGATGGACGCGCCATCATCGAGCGTGTGGAAGCGGCCGATGTGCTGGTGGTCGCCTCGCCAGTCTATCGGGCATCCTACACGGGGGCGCTCAAACATTTGTTTGATCTCGTCGACTATCGGGCGCTCACCGGAAAGAGCGTCATTCTCGCGGCTACAGGTGGTACGCCGCTTCACGGCTTGATGATCGAACATCAGCTTCGGCCACTTTTCGGCTTCTTTGGCGCTTTGACGCTCCCGACTTCAGTTTACGCGCTCGAGTCGGATTTCACCGAATACGCCCTGGTAAACCCGGTCATTCACCAGCGCATCGGACGAGCCATCGAAGAACTCCGTACTTTCTCGCCGTCTGCAAGGCACAGTAGCGACCGCAAATCACATCTCGCGCGAGCTATTGCCTGAATTCCGCACAGATGCGGCCCATTCTATCAGGAGGAATACCATAATGTCGCATGCAAATAACGAAGCCGTAAAATTCGCCTATTGGGTGCCAAACGTCTCGGGTGGCCTTGTCATCTCGAATATAGAGCAGCGTACGAGCTGGACGATCGACTACAACAGAAAGCTCGCGCAGATCGCCGAGGCGAGCGGTTTCGAATATGCACTCAGCCAGATCCGCTTCACGGCGGGCTACGGCGCCGAGTTCCAGCATGAATCCGTCTCCTTCAGCCATGCCTTGCTGGAATCGACAACCAGCTTGAAGGTCATTGCGGCGATCTTGCCCGGTCCGTGGAACCCGGCGATTGCGGCCAAGCAGATCGCCACCATCAACCACCTGACCAATGGCCGCGTCGCCGTCAACATCGTCAGCGGCTGGTTCCGCGGCGAGTTCGCGGCCATCGGCGAGCACTGGCTCGATCACGACGAGCGCTATCGCCGCTCGGAGGAGTTCATCCGGGCGCTGCGCGGCATCTGGACCGAAGACAATTTCACCTTCCGCGGCGATTTCTATCGCTTCAACAATTATTCGCTGAAGCCGAAGCCGATCGATCCGCAGCCGGAAATCTTCCAGGGCGGCTCGTCGCGGGCGGCGCGTGACATGGCGGCACGCGTGTCCGACTGGTATTTCACCAACGGCAACACGCCGGCCGAAATCCGCAAGCAGGTCGACGATATCCAGTCCAAGGCCAGGGAGAATGGCCATTCGGTGCGGATCGGCGTCAACGCCTTCGCGATCGTGCGCGAGACGGAAGAGGAAGCCAAGGCGGTTCTCGCCGAGATCATCGAGAAGGCCAATCCCGAGGCGGTCAATGCCTTCGGGCATGAGGTGAAGAATGCCGGCAAAGCCTCGCCGGAAGGCGAAGGCAACTGGGCGAAATCCTCCTTCGAGGACCTCGTCCAGTACAATGACGGGTTCCGCTCCAACCTGATCGGCACGCCACGGCAGGTCGCCGAGCGCGTCGTCGCCCTGAAGCAGGCAGGCGCCGATCTGATCCTCCTTGGCTTCCTGCATTTCCAGGAAGAGGTCGAATATTTCGGCAAGCACGTCATTCCGCTGGTGCGAGAACTGGAAGCGTCGCAGGCCGCGCAACAAGTCGCAGCGGAATAGGCATCCGGAAAGAAGCGGGCTGCATTCGTGGCCCCGCAATCAGCGAAATAGAACGGAGCCTTCACAGCTCCGACGGGAACCTGTGCCTCGTCAGCCAACGAACGCTGTGAGGCACAGTGAGAGGGAAGGACATACAGGCGATGACCTATGCGCTCGAGGGGTACGAAACATCCCCTCCTTTGCCGGGACTTCAAGGCGGTCGGATCGAAATTGCAGCTCAAGCGGATTCAGTTGCCAACGCGGCGATTGCTTCTGCAGAGGTTCTGCTTGGGCTTGATGACGTCAGCCTTTCCTTTGGCGGCGTCTCGGCTCTCGCCGATGTCGACCTCAGTGTTGAGCGCGGCGAGATCCGCGCCATTATCGGACCGAACGGCGCCGGAAAGAGTTCGCTCGTCAACGTCATTTGCGGCGTCTATCGGCCGGATCGGGGCCATGTCCGGATCGGCGAAAAGC
Organism: Rhizobium sp. No.120; assembly: GCF_054558365.1. Taxonomy (NCBI): domain Bacteria; kingdom Pseudomonadati; phylum Pseudomonadota; class Alphaproteobacteria; order Hyphomicrobiales; family Rhizobiaceae; genus Rhizobium; species Rhizobium sp. No.120. The sequence goes on along the minus strand of NZ_BAAJNQ010000004.1, from coordinate 7,173 downwards.
GCTATCGCAATGTCCCCACGGAAAAGCTCGCACACCTCGGCATTGCCCGGACCTTTCAGAACCTTGCGCTTTTCAAGGGCCTGAGCGTCCTCGATAATGTCATCTCCGGTCGAGCCCATACTGTCCGCTCGAACTTCATCGGTCAGATCGCACGCATCGGCACTGCGCGTCGGGAGGCAGCAGATGCCCGCGAGCGCGCTCGGCAGATCCTTTCTTTCCTTCATCTTGACGATGTCGCCGACCGTCTTGCCGGCACCCTGCCCTATGGCCTGCAGAAACGAGTGGAACTCGCGCGAGCCCTTGTCGCGGAACCGGATATCCTGCTTCTGGACGAGCCGATGGCCGGCATGACCGTGACCGAAAAGCAGGAAATGGCCGGCTTCGTGCAGGCAACCCGGAAAGCCCATGGCACCACGATCATTCTGATCGAGCACGACATCGGCCTCGTGATGGAACTGTCGGATCGGGTCGCCGTGCTCGACTATGGCCGCAAGATTGCCGACGGCACGCCGGAAGAGGTGCAGGCCGATCAGCGCGTCATCGATGCCTATCTGGGCGTCGCAACGGAAAATGAAGACGGAGCGGGAATCTGATGGCGGAGTTCGATTGGCTTTTCTTCATAGAGGTGCTTGTCGGCGGTCTGCTGTCTGGCGTCATGTATTCGCTCGTCGCGATCGGCTTCGTTCTGATCTACAAGACCTCCGGCGTGCTCAATTTCTCTCAAGGGGCACTCCTGCTGTTCGCGGCGCTTACCTTTGTCAGCCTGGTCGAGAAAGGCGTGCCCTTTGCGCTTGCGCTCGTGCTCACCTTCGCGCTGATGGTCATCATCGGCGTCGCCATCGAACGTGTCGTGTTGCGGCCGCTCACCAATAAGCCGCCCATCACGCTGTTCATGGCGACGCTTGGCCTCTCCTATGTCATCGAGGGCGCCGCGCAGCTGATCTGGGGAACGCAGGTGCACGGCCTTGACCTCGGCATCGAGGATGTTCCCTTCGACGTCGGTGGCGTGCTCATCAGCCAGTTCGACATCTTCGCCGCGGCGGTGGCGGCCATCATGGTGGCGCTCCTGTCGATCTTTTTCCGCTATACCCGCGTCGGTCTCGCCTTCCGCGCCGTCGCCGACGATCAGTTCGCCGCACTTGCCGTCGGCCTGCGCCTGCCCTGGATCTGGGCCACGATCTGGGCGACCGCCGGTCTGGTGGCGCTGGTGGCGGGGCTCCTCTGGGGGGCTCGGCTCGGCGTCCAGTTCTCGCTGTCGCTGGTCGTCCTGAAAGCGCTACCGGTCCTGGTGCTGGGCGGCTTCGACTCCGTTGCCGGGGCCATCGTCGGCGGCCTGCTCATCGGAGCAAGCGAGAAGCTCGCCGAGGTCTATCTCGGCGATTACTTCGGCGGCGGGATCGAAAGCTGGTTTGCCTATGTCGTGGCGCTCGCCTTTCTGCTCATCCGCCCCTCCGGCCTGTTTGGCCAGAAGCTCGTCGAAAGGGTCTGAACCATGGCCTCCATGACACACGACATTGCCGGCGGCCCCCAGACGCTTCCGCGCTGGATTGCGCCGGCAGCGCTCCTTGCCGTGGCCTATCTCGTTGTCCCGTTCGTCGGCACCAGCTATCTCTTCGAAGCGATCCTGCTGCCGTTCCTGGCGCTCAGCCTTGCCGGCGTCGGCTTGAATATCCTGACCGGTTATGCCGGACAGGTCTCGCTGGGCAGCGCCGCCTTCATGGCGGTCGGCGCCTTCGGTGCCTATAATTTCAATCTGCGGGTCGAGGGACTGCCGCTGATCGCAAGCATCGTGCTCGCGGGCCTGTCGGCGGCGGCGATCGGCATCCTCTTCGGCCTGCCGAGCCTGAGGCTCAAGGGCTTCTACCTTGCGGTCTCGACGCTCGCGGCACAATTTTTCGTGCAATGGGGACTGACCAAGTTCAGCTGGTTTTCCAACGACTCCGCCTCCGGCGTGATCGACGCGCCGCCGCTTCGCATCGGCGGCCTCACCTTCGACGGCGCGATCGGCCGCTATCTTTTCGCGCTCACGGTCGTCACCGTGCTGACCTTTCTGGCGCTGCGGCTCGTATCGTCCCAGACAGGACGGAATTTCATCGCGGTTCGTGACAACGAGACGGCTGCCCGCATCATCGGCGTGCCGGTCCTGAAGACCAAGCTGCTCGCCTTTGCGATCTCCTCCTTCATCATCGGCGTTGCCGGCGTGCTCTGGGCCTTTACCTATCTGCGCACCGTGGAACCGGCGGGTTTCAATCTCGATCGCTCGTTTCAGGTGCTCTTCATCATCATCATCGGTGGCCTTGCCTCCATTCGCGGCGCCTTTCTGGGAGCGGGGCTAATCGTGGTGTTTCCACTCGTCCTGTCGCGATTGGGAGCCTTCTTTCTCGGCGACATCTTTGATTCCGGCGTGCTCGACATGAGCCAGCGCATCGTGCTCGGCAGCCTGATCATCCTGTTTCTCATTCTCGAACCGGACGGCCTCGTCGCCCTCTGGGACAGAAATGCAAGACGAATCGGCAGCGCTCTGACACGGCGCTGAACTGAACCCGGAGCACATGCTCCCAAGAGCAAGAAATCCATTTTCGATCCATGCAGGTCGGTCATCTCGCCGGCCATCACCCGGAGTGTATCCAGAAATGACAATCTTCAGCAAACTCAAGATCGCGGCGCTCGCCGCCGGGATCGCCTTCTCGGTGGCGCTTCCCGCCGCACATGCCGACGAGCAGTATTTTCCGCTGCAAAGCTATCGTGTCGGCCCCTACGCGGCCGGCGGCACCGGCTTCTTCGGCGGCTTCATCGATTACCTGAACCTGATCAACACGCGCGACGGCGGTGTGAACGGCGTCAAGCTGACCTGGGACGAGTGCGAAACCCAGTATGAGGTCGAACGCGGCGTGGAATGCTACGAACGCCAGAAGGGCCATCCCAACGCGGCAGCGTGGAATCCGCTTTCCGTCGGCATCGCCTATGCCATGATCGACCGCATCACCCAGGATAAGGTGCCGCTGATCACGATCAATCACGGCCGCACCGATTCCACCGATGGCCGCGTCTTCCCTTACGTGTTCCCGCTGCTGCTCAACCCCTACAGCGAAACCTCCGGCATCGTGAACTACATTGCCTCCAAGCTCGGCGGCCTCGACAGTCTCAAGGGCAAGAAGATCGTGGTCCTCTACCACGGTTCGCCCTATGGCAAGGAAACCATCCCTATCTACGAACTGCTGTCGAAGAAATACGGCTTCGACCTGCAGCAGATCGAAGTTCCCCATCCCGGCAACGAGCAGCAGTCGCAATGGCTGACCATCCGCCGTGCGAAGCCGGACTATGTCGTCTTGCGCGGCTGGGGCGTGATGAATCCCGTCGCCCTGAAGACCGCCGTCAAGGTCGGTTATCCGGTCGATCACATCATCGGCAATGTCTGGTCGAATTCCGAGGAAGACGTTATTCCCGCTGGCGAAGCCGCAAAGGGCTACACTGCGATCACCACGCAGGCTTCCGGCGCCGAGTATCCGGTCGTCAAGGAGATCGTCAAGACGCTCTACGACCAGGGCAAGGGCAATCTCGAAGACAAAAGCCGCATCGGTTCGGTCTACCACAATCTCGGCATCGTCAACGGCATTCTGAACGTCGAGGCGATCCGCACCGCACAGGCGAAATTCGGTAAGCGAACGCTGACCGGTGATGAAGTGCGCTGGGGCTTCGAACATCTGCAGCTCGACCCGGCTCGCGTCGAGGCGCTGGGCGCCAAGGACCTGTTCCACTCCATCAATGTCACCTGGGACAACCATGAGGGCAACGGCTACGTGACCTTCCAGCAATGGGACGGCAAGAAGTGGAAGGTGGTTTCCGACTGGATCGCACCGGATTGGGCTCTGCTGCGTCCCATCATCGAAAAGTCCTCCGAGGCCTATGCCAAGGAAAAGGGCATCAAGCTGCGCACCTCCCAGGATGCAGAGGCCGCCATCAACTGATTGGCGGCAAACCGGACCCAGTGGCGGCACGCCTGCCGTCGCCGGGTCCGGTCTGGTCTGCGACAGATCCAAGGAAAATCATATGGCCGATGCGGATATCCTGCTCAATGTCGAAGGCGTGAAGGCAACCTACAATCACACAATCAGGGCGCTGAGCGAGGTGAGTCTCACCGTCAAGCGTGGCGAGATCGTCGCCCTGCTCGGCGCCAATGGTGCGGGCAAGACGACGACGCTCAAAGCCATTTCCAACCTTTTGCCGGCCGAACGCGGCCAGATCGTCGCGGGCCGCATCCGCTTCGGCGCAATCGACGTGACGACGGCAAGCCCAGCGACACTTGTTCGCGCCGGGCTCGTACAGGTGCTGGAGGGCCGCCACTGCTTCCGGACATTGACCGTGGAGGAGAACCTGATCTCCGGCGGGCTTGGCCGCAGCGCGACGCGCTCTGAAATCACAACCGATCTTGAAAAAATCTACGGCTGGTTCCCGCGGCTCAGGGAGAAGCGCCGCACCACCTCCGGACTGACCTCCGGCGGGGAACAGCAAATGACGGCGATCGGCCGCGCGCTGATGTCGCGCCCGCGCTTGCTCGTGCTCGACGAGCCTTCCATGGGTCTGGCACCGCTTGTCGTCCAGGACATTTTTCGGACACTGCGGCGCCTGAATGAAGAGGAAGGGCTCTCCATTCTCGTGGCAGAGCAGAACTCCGCCATCGCGCTCAAATATGCCGACCGCGCAACGATCCTCGAACACGGTGTCACCGCCATTGACGGGACAGCCGCCGATCTGCGCCAGCGCAAGGAGGTGCAGGACCTCTATCTCGGCCGTAAGGCCGCAACTGGCGGCCACGTCATATCCACACTCCCGGCAGCCAATCCCTAAACCATTACATCTGAAGAGGAGAGTTCCACATGACAATTTCGCAAGTGAAGACCAGTAATGCCGCCAAGGCAGTTCCACCCATCGCAAGACCGGCGGAGCCCGCCCATATCATCCAAAACGACGCCGAGGCCATCGCCGTCGCCAAGAAGCTGGCGGCGGAATTCATCACGGACTCTGCCAAGCGCGACCGGGAACGGATTTGGCCAGCCGCCGAGCTCGACGCCTTTTCCCAAAGCGGGTTATGGTCGATCAACGTGCCGAAAAAATTCGGTGGACCTGAAGTTTCCTACGCCACGCTCGCCAAGGTGATCGAGATCATCTCAGCCGCCGATTCCTCCATCGGCCAGGTTGCGCAAAATCACCTGGGCGTCGTCGCCGCAATCCGCACGGTTTCCGACGAAGCGCAGCAGAAGCTGCTGTTCGACGAGGTGCTGAAGGGCACGCGTTTCGGCAATGCCTTCTCGGAATTCGGCTCCAAGCGCGCTGTCGACTTCGAGACCAAGTTTACCGACGCCGGCGACCATGTGATCGTCAAGGGGCAGAAGTTCTATTCCTCTGGCGCGCTCCTTGCCCATCTGGTGCCGATCGTCGCACTCGATGACGAGGGTCGTGCCTGGTACGCGATTGCAGATCGTGGCGCGCCAGGGCTCACCGTCATCGACGACTGGTCGAGCTTCGGTCAGCGCACGACGCTTTCAGGCACGGTGATCATCGACAACGTCAAGGTGCCCAAGACCCATCTGGTGCCAGGCTACAAGGGTTACGACAAGCCGACCGCGGACGGCGCTATTTTCCAGATCATCCAGGTAGCGGTCGATACCGGCATTGCGCAAGCCGCGATCGACGAAACCATCGACTTCGTGCGCACGAAGAGCCGCGCCTGGGTGGACAGCGGGCTCGAGCGTGCCTCCGACGATCCCTATACGATCCAGGCCGTCGGCGATTTGACCTTACGCCTCCATGCGGCGCAGGCGCTCTTGGAAAAGGCCGGCTATGCCATCGATCGCGCGGTGGCGGACCCGACCAAGGACACCGTGGCCGAGGCACAGATCGTAACCGCCGAAGCAAAGATCCTCTCAACCGAGATCGCAATCGCCGCCACCAACAAGCTGTTCGAGCTGGCCGGGACCCGCTCGACGCTCGCCGAACACAATCTCGATCGACACTGGCGCAATGCACGCACCCATACGCTGCACGACCCCGTGCGCTGGAAATACGCCATCCTCGGCAAGTACTTCCTGAACGGCGAAAAGCCGCCGCTGCACGCATGGAGCTAATTGCGCGAATGCCGAACCGGGCGCGGGCAAGATCCCGCGCCCATGTTGATCAGTCAAATCAGCCGGCTTGCCCTGCAAACGATGAACCACCCTGCCCACGGATTGGATGTCATTCCGTCGGATGCATCCGAGCAACGGAAACTGCGACAGCATTCTTGGCGCAGCTCCGAGCGATCCGCGAGAGACAGTCATCCTGAAGCGGCGGATCTACACAGAGCAAATACCTCGTTGGAGCGTGCACACACTATCGACCATCCCTTGCTCTTGAACGGATCAGAACCCGCGCACCCTGTTGTTAAAGGGGTCAGAACAAGATTAGTGCGAAATCGTACGTTTAGCCGAGAAAGTGATGCTTGAGATCGGTTCTCGTTCTAAAAATGGGTTCCTAAACAATATTCCCCCTAAAACTTTCTATTCAGCACAGACGGCAAACTGCTGAAAATATGGACAAATTCGCTTGGCGTACGATTTCGCACTAATCTTGTTCTGACCCCAATAACGGAAATCCGCCGTGCGGCCGGAGAGGCCTTTGGTCGATTTCTTCCGCAGCTCGCCCAGATGAGCGCCCAGGAAGGCATGTTCTCCCTGCTGCCGATCTCTCCCGAAAACGTCCTGAAGCTCCGGGCCGAACACGGCATCTACATGCCGGATTCCGGAAGAATCAATGTTGCGGGCATGCGGGCCGAGGACGTGGCGTCCGTGGCCGAATGCATCGGCCCTTATCTCGCTTGAAGATGGGCCGAGGCGATCGAGCATTTCAGGCAAGCGTTCGACTGCAGCGCACCATCGAACGGCGACGTCGGAATCGCGATAGAGTGGTTCAGCTCTTCAAGGAAGCTCAGAACCACTCAATCCCTTTGTTGTCTCGCAATTCCGGCAGAACCACTGCGCACTTTTCCTGGGTACTCTAGCCGGCGACGATCTCCTCCAGCGCCAATGCTGCACCCAACAACCGCTCATCATGGTTCTTGGGAGCCGACAGCAGGAAGCCGACCGGCATGCTTGCTTCGCCCGTCCCGCAAGGCAGAGAGACGCCGCACCAATCGAA